>JBASOA010000027.1:0-219390 GCA_049657765.1 Clostridiaceae bacterium | reverse complement strand
GAGTAAAGATTCAGCCTAAGACAAAAGTCACCCTTTCAATTCCATTATTGGATCTAAGTACAGTTAAGCTTAACTTATTACAAGAAAAATCCAATAAAAAGCTTGAAAGCTTGAAATATAAGTTAGTTGGATCATATGTAGAAGTTGAAACAAAAGACTTTTCAATATTTATTATTTCAAGTGAAACTTTAGCACCTTAGACTCAAGGATTATTTCCTTCGACTACACATGCTTTTAGGTATTGCCCAATATTTTTGTGTTTCAGCCTATAGGTGAGAAGCTAAAATAAACAAACCAAGGGTATGAAGTTGTAAAGTAAATCTACATCATTGATAAGAAGGAAGATCAAAACTAAAGTCTTCCTTCTTATTTGATTTTCAGATAAATTTAGTTTATGGAAATTTTAGCCGTTTATATTGAATAAACAGAAGAGTATTTAAACGCTAAGATTAAAAAACAGATGAATTAAGCTGGAGCGATAAAATTTGAAAGTTAGTTTTGGATTTCTTGAACCATAGTAAAATAAAGTTCATTTATTGGTGTAAAATATCGTATAATATAAATTAAGCAATTATATGATTAAAATTATAGAGGTGATGACAATTTTAGATAAAGCAACCACAATAAAAATACGGAATATCGTACTAGGTGCGATTTTATTTGCTTGGGCATTAAAAAACTATGGCGTGATCTTCGGCTTAATCAATAAGATTACGGGACCATTGACACCACTAATCATAGGATCGGCATTAGCTTTTATCCTCAATATTCCAATGAAAAACTTTGAAAACCTGCTAAAGAAAATTAAGAAGGATAAGTTAAGAAGAGCTTTAAGTGTGTTAATCACGATTGTCTTGTTTTTCCTGATCCTAGCTTTAGCTCTTTTTATCGTTTTACCTGAGATAGGAAGAACTTTTGAAAACCTGGTGGAAATTCTACCCGATTCTGTTGATAGTGCAATGGAATGGGGAAAATCGCTGATTCTAAAATATCCAGACCTTAATCAATGGTTTTTGGATACCGGTTATACTATTGATAATATCGGACAGCAGGCACTGGAGCTTCTTAAAACTGGTGGAGCTGCCATTGCCAATTATTCACTTACTCTGATTTCAACCATAGTAAGTGGAACAGTAAATTTTTTCTTAGGCTTTGTGTTTGCCATCTATATCTTATTTGAAAAAGAAAACCTAACCCGGCAAAGCAGTCGACTGCTGTTTGCATTTGTCTCTGAAAAAAGAGGAAATAGAATTATTGAAATTCTCAAATTATCAAACCTGACATTTACAAAGTTCATCACAGGACAGCTCACTGAAGCCATCATCCTTGGACTGATGTTTGTTGTGGCTATGACAATCTTCAGATTCCCCAATGTTATTGTTATTGGTGTGCTGGTGACTTTAACTGCTCTTGTTCCTATTTTTGGTGCATACATTGCCATGTTCGTTGGAGCATTCCTTATCCTTGTAGTTAATCCTATGCAGGCATTATGGTTTATCATCATGTTCCAAATCTTGCAACAAATTGAAGGGAATTTCATCTATCCAAGGGTTGTAGGAAGTTCTGTCGGACTTCCATCAATGTGGGTTTTGGGTGCTGTTCTATTAGGAGCAAGTCTTTATGGAATTGTCGGAATCTTATTAAGTGTACCGCTATGTTCGATTGCATATATCTTACTTCGTGAATATGTAGCACAAAGACTGGAAATCAAAAATCCTCAAAAGAGTGAAGAATTGAAGAATACATAAATATATTTTCAAAAGGAAGATCTGGCTTTTTAAAGTTAAATCTTCCTTTTTACATTTTTGCGTCAAATTTTCGTAACATCATGATAAAAAATCAGCTATATTTAAATGGGGTGATAAACATGAAGGACAGAATCTATATAGCGGAAGATGAAGAAAATATCAGAGAGACAGTAAAGGCTTTTCTTGAAAGCGAAGGCTATGAAGTCAATGAATTTGACAATGGAGATTCCTTGTTTGAAGAATTTCAAAAAAATCCATCGGACCTTGTAATCCTTGATGTCCTAATGCCTGGATCATCAGGCTTTGAAATCACAAAAAAAATAAGGGCAATAAGTGCTGTGCCAATCATTATTTTAACGGCAAGGGACAGTGAAATTGACTATGCAACGGGGATTAACCTTGGCAGTGATGATTATTTCACCAAACCATTTAGTGCCATGTCCCTGGTGATGAGGGTAAAGGCAATACTAAGAAGAGTCAAGCTCGATAAAGAAAATATTATTTCTTCAGATAAGGAAGAACTTCAATTTGCTGATCTTAAAGTGAATTTGAAAACCATGAAAGTTGATGGCGCTGGAATTAACATCGACCTTACGCCTAGTGAATATAATCTTTTGAACTATCTTATTGAAAACAAGGATAGAGCGGTATCAAGGGATGAACTTTTAGATAAAATTTGGGGTTATGGGAAAGATATCGAAACAAGAGCCTGTGATGATACGGTAAGAAGACTACGAAAAAAGTTAAATGCGACGCATGTGAGAATTGAAAATATCTGGGGATTCGGATTCCGGGTCAAGGAGGAATAAATGAAAGAAGTAAGGAAAAGGAGCATAAAGATTAGAATGCTCATCATGGTAACTTCGTTAATTTTAGTCGTGTTTACCATGATCATGGTGTTTTTCAAAGTTTTTATCACGCAATATATTGAAAATAATGCCAATGATGTCTTGTCTGAATCAAGACAATTTATTTCTCAAGTTCCGGGGAATGGGAGCAAACCAGATGATAATCCTATGGCTAAACCGAAGAAGAGTCCTTCAGGCGATGCGGATGCCCTTATGGTTTCAAGTGACTATAAAATCCTTACACCACTATCCTCTCCACAAGCACTTAACGAAAATTCAAGTTTTTATGACTTTACCAAAGCCGTTAGCGAAAAGAAAATTAGTCTTGATTCTGATGAAATTTTGAAACTACAAACAGATCAGGGATTATACTACTATACCTCTGTTCCGAATCCTGGTAATGGTGGGGGATTTATGGTGTTTTTTATCAATATGACTAATTTATATAGTTTTGAACAGAACCTTTCCAATACCTTGCTTTTGATCATGGTTATCGCACTTTTAATTACAATTCTCATGACCTACATCATTTCCTCAAGAATTTCAGAACCAGTAAAGGAACTCAGTGAATTCGCAAAAAGAATAGGAGAGGGAAATTATGAAGTCCTAAGCAAAGATTTTAAAGACCTGGAAGTGCATGATCTGAAGACATCGATGAATGAAACCAGCCAAAAACTCATGGAATATGATACGGAACAGAGAGTGTTTTTTCAAAATGCCTCTCATGAACTGAGGACGCCACTACAGATCATCAAGTCAAATGCTGAAGGTCTGGAATACAATCTCATTGATAAAGACAAAGCAGCATTAGTAATCAAGAAGGAAACCGACAAGCTGCATGAATTGGTTGAAGATATCATTATTCTGTCGAGGCTTGAAGCGAGATCCAAAGACATGGTGTATTCCAAGGGTGATTTACGAGAAACTTTCTCCTATACCATGGAGAGGTTTGCAACAGTACTAAATGAAAAAAATATAAAAGTCGTGTACGATTTTAGCGAATCTCCGGTGTATTTTGAGTATGACGAACGCTCTATGGAAAGAGCACTTCAGAATCTGGTTTCCAATGCAGTTAGATATACTCAGGGAGAAATTAAAATTACATGTAAGGAACTGGAAGAAAGGATTGTCATTAAAGTTTCAGATAATGGGCCAGGGATAAGCAGTATGGATTTGCCAAAGGTTTTTGACCGGTTTTATAAAGGAAAGAATGGTGTTCATGGAATCGGGCTTTCTATTGTAAAATCAATCATTACTTCATATAAGGGAAGAATCGAGATAAATACTGGCAATGAAGGGACGACATTTACGATTTTCCTTCCCAAATCTTAGTGAAGAAAAGCTGCAATCCCTAAAGCTAATGGAAATGCAAAGATAGGACAAAACGATATTCTGATGGAAATCACAAAACCTGAAATCACTTGATTTCAGGTTTTGTGATTTTTTCGTATCTTTTGCAATAATTCTAACGCTGTTTTTCGGGGAAGTCTCAATTGGAAATGATTAAAATATAACTATAGAAATATAAAGGCAATATGGATTGGAGGAAAAAAAGTGGATGAGAATTCCTATAGAAACGAATATAAGTACATCATTTCACCAGAGTCGAGAGTTATGCTTTCGAGGAATCTTGGTCTTATTTTGAAAAGAGACCGTAATGTCATAGGAAAAGGTTATTTTATCAAGAGCTTATATTTTGATACGCTTTATGATGAAGCGTTAAGGGATAATCTTTTAGGCACACCATCGAGAGAAAAATATCGAATCAGATGCTATAACAACGACTATAGTTTCATCAGACTGGAAAAGAAGGAAAAGCATATGAATAAAGGAATGAAACATTCATGTGCCTTAACAAAAGAAGAAGTTTTGCAGATCATTGATGGGAAATATGATTTTTTGAAAGAAAGAGATGAAAAACTTCTACAAAAACTCTATATCGAGATCAAAACTAAGAATCTAAGACCTAAAGTTATCGTCTGCTACTTCAGGGAACCCTTTCTTTATCCAGCTGGTAATGTAAGAGTCACCTTGGACTACGAGTTAAGGCATAGTAGCAGCATTAAGGATTTTTTTGAGGATAGAAAAGCATATTTTAAAGAGGAAAAAACGAAATGCGTATTAGAAGTCAAATTCGATGAATTTCTCCCAGATGTCATCAGAGACTTGATTCAAGTCAAAGAAACTATGCAGACTGCAAATTCAAAATATGTGACAGGAAGATTCATCACGGGATAAGTGATCAAAGTTAAAATCAAGCCAAATTTAAAGGGAACATCAGATGTTCCAAAAGGAGTAAAAAATCATGAGCTTTTCTGACATATTCAAGTCAAGTTACCTGGAAAATTTGACAGAGTTTTCGTTTGTAGACTCAGCCATAGCGCTGGTTTTTGCATTTATTATCGGAATGTTTATCTATTTCATTTATAAAAAGACCTTTAGCGGGGTAATGTATTCTAAATCTTTTAATGCCTCACTTGTCTTACTTACGATGCTGACGACTTTTATCATTCTGGCGGTTACTTCCAATGTTGTGCTCTCCTTAGGAATGGTCGGTGCATTATCCATAGTAAGATTCAGGACGGCCATTAAGGACCCCTTGGACCTGGTTTTTCTTTTCTGGGCGATAGGGTGTGGGATCGTCTTAGGCGCTGGAATGTTGCCGCTCGCCATCGTGGGTTCAGTGCTCATTGGGATTGTCCTTATTGGATTTATCAGCCAGACGGAACATGATTCTCCCTATATTCTCATTCTGGACCTCGTGGATGAATCAACAGAAATCGAATCTTTGGGATTTTTGAAAAAGAAATTAAGCAAGATGAAGGTAAAATCGAAGACAATCACCAATGGAGAAATCGAACTGATTTATGAAATAAGACTTAAGACCCAAGACACAGCATTTGTCAATGAACTGGCAAGTTTAAAGGGTGTTAAAAATGCAACTCTAGTTAGCTACAACGGAGAATACGCAGCTTAAAATTAAAAGTAAAGATGAAAGGATATGAAAAAAATGAAAAGAAAAAAGATAAAAGCACTAATCTCACTTTTGATGGCGACGTCTATACTCACCACTGCCTGCACGACAGGAAAGGTAACAACTACGCCAACGACAACCGTCGAAACAACAACGGAGGAAACGGCATCTGAAAACAGTTCGGAAGCGGACACCAGCGATACCGATACGAATGTTGTCGTAGAATATTCCAAGAAAGATTTAGATCCGACGTTTAATATGGATACGGCGTCCAAAATCAACTTCGATGGAACAGTAACTGCTGTTTCAGGTGAAGGACTGACAGCAGAAGGAAACATTGTAACCATCACAGCGCCTGGGACCTATGTCGTATCAGGCACAATCAGCGATGGACAAATCATTGTAAATGCAGGAGACGAGGAAGATGTCGTAATAGTGCTCAATGGAGTTGATCTGACAAATACCAGTAGTGCACCAATTTATGTCATGAATGCCGACAAGACCGTCATCACTTTGGCAGAAGGGACGACTAATACCATTACGGATACCCCAAATTATGTTTTTCCTGATGCTGAGACAGATGAACCAAATGCTGCTATTTTCAGCAAAGATGACTTGGCCATCAATGGAGCTGGAACACTTATTGTAAATGGAAATTACAATCATGGGATTTTCAGTAAGAATGACTTGAAGATTACCGGAGGGATAATTAAGGTCACTTCAGTGAATGATGCGATTAAAGGAAAAGATTTTATTGCAGTCCTTCAAGCAGATATTACCATAAATGCAGGTGGAGATGGAATCCAATCGAGTAATTCAGAAGATGCTTCCAAAGGTTTCGTTTTGATTGAAGGAGGGACTTTCAATATCACCGCTGGAACTGATGCGATACAGGCAGAAACAAGCCTTCTAATCAAGGATGGAGAATTTACGATTGTCACTGGAGACGGAAGTGCAAATTCTAGTACAAGTAGCAGTACATGGGGAAGCTGGGGAGGAAAAGATGGCCCTGGCGAAACGACTTCAACAGCAGTTGACTCGCCAAGTGCAAAGGGAATCAAAGCTGAAAAAGTCCTCACCATAGATGGAGGAACGTTAAAGATTGATTCCTCAGACGATTCCATTCATTCCAACCAGGATATCATCATCAATGGTGGAACGATTGAAATTTCATCTGGAGACGATGGAGTCCATGCAGACAAATCACTGACAATCAATGCTGGTGATCTCTATATTGCTAAAAGCTATGAGGGCCTTGAAGGAGGAACGATTACAATTAACGGAGGAGATCTTCATGTAGGCTCCATGGACGACGGAATTAACACCTCAGGAGGAAACGACAGTTCCGCACTAGGCGGAAGACCAGGACAGAACGGATTTGATTCAAGTGATGGCAGTTCACTAGCAATCAATGGTGGTTATCTTTTTATTAATGCCGATGGTGACGGCATGGACTCTAATGGAGATATTATCATGAGCGGTGGAACCGTAATCGTTAATGGTCCAGAAAACAATGGGAATGGATCTCTTGACTATGCAGGTGCTTTTACCTTAACTGGCGGATCTCTTCTTGCGGCAGGTAGCTCGGGTATGGCACAATCTGTCGGTGAGAACTCAACGCAAAATACTTTCCTTGTCAATCTCTCCGCAATTGCTGCAGATACCCTGGTTCATGTTGAGTCATCCAAAGGAGCAGACATCCTGACTTTCAAGTCTGGGAAAACGATAAGTTCAATTGTATTCTCTTCAACGCTACTGGAAGTCGGAGAAACATATACAGTTTATCAAGGTGGATCATCAACAGGAGTGGAGAAAGATGGGATTTATGAAGGGGGGAGTTATTCTGGAGGAACCTTGCTTACAAGTTTTGAGATGACTGATTCCATCACTTCAGAAGGTGCTGCTGGTGGAAATATGATGCAACCCGGAAAAGGACATTAAAATTTAAACTATCCTTAGATTTTTACCCTCGTAAAGAAAACAGCCAATCAAATATACGTAAAAATGGATAGGAAGCCCAGTATCAATAATGAGGACAGGAAGTTATAATGAATCCTCATTATTGATTTTTTTATATTTCCGTGTAAAAATGAAAGCATAGAAATATCTGCTTTTATCTATATTAGCTGAAAAGTGTTGAGTTTAAGAATGAGCAAACGAAGAATCATGATTATGATAAGAGAAAAAAGGTCAGGTTTTGGAGGCGTTAATATGGAAGAATTTAAATCGATAAGTACAGAGCGACTTGAAATCAGGATGATTACAGCTAAAGACAATAAAAAGTTTTTTAAGTATCGTTCTTTACCTGAAGTTTTCAAATATCAATCATTTCAACCGACAAGTATTGAAGATGTGGATAATTTCATCGCTTCTAATGAATCGTTCATCAATATCCCTGACTCATGGATCCAACTAGGCATATATTTAAAAGGAACAGAAAGGCTCATTGGGGATATAGGATTGCATTTTCTTGATGATATTTCTCAAGTTGAAATTGGTTATACTTTAGATCCGCTTTTCCAAGGAAAAGGATATGCATTAGAAGCCGTTAAGGCGTTGATGACCTATCTTTTTAAAGAATTGCACAAGCATAGAATCACAGCTTCTGTAGATCCAGAAAATGAAAAGTCGGTTCATCTTTTAGAAAAGCTCGGCATGCGTAAGGAAGCTCATTTTATGAAGAGTTATTTAATTGATGATGAATATTATGATGACTGCATTTATGCCATACTAAGGGAAGAATTCAACGAAGGCTAAATAGAAGATGTATTAACTTTGGTGTATAATAACAATATATTGAATTTATTTGTTGTAAGTCTATAGCATTTGGAGGTTTAAAGTGAAGTATTTGGGTTACTTAATTTTAGGAATCATTATCTTTGGGGCAGTTGAGTTCGTCTCCATAGGAGTAGGGCAAACTTTGGGTTCAGGACCTGCAGAGGCGGGCATTATAGTGAGTTCGATATCTGCACTCAGTGCAATTGTAGTCATATGTACAATGATCTTAGTGGATACCATAAAAAATAAATAGGTAAAATAAATTGATTCACCTGCCATGGTATTTGTTCCTATGACGAACAAGGGGTTATGATAAATCTAATTAAATGTTATATTATCTAACTATGGTGAAGATCTTAAAGTATAAATAATCATAAAAAAACGGAAACCTCAATGGGTTTCCGTTTTTTTATCTAAACCTATATTCTAATGAAATTTAAGGTTTCATCATTTGTGTTTTTGGAGGTGTATACTAGACAAGCTTCTCGTCTGAAGCATCTGCCTTTACAGCTGACTTAACCTTTTTACCTTCGATTGAAAGGAGCAGGTTAAGTGCGATACCTGTTATTGCTGCTGTAGCGATTGCAGGAAGCTGTGTTCCAAACATTGGGATCATTCCACCTTCGAAGTTGAAGGTTCCACCAAGTCCAACAATAAGGATTACTGCGATAACTGCAAGATTCTTTGAGCTAAACATATCAACTTTCTTATCCATCATGATTGTAATACCCTGAGCTGCGATAACACCAAAGAGGTAGATGGAAAGCCCACCGATTACACTTGTTGGGATGGAGTAGATGATGTTGATTAGTGGGGTGAAGCACGAGATGATCATGGTAATGATTGCTGCTGAAATCAGTACTGGGACTGAGAAGTTTTTCGATATGGCCATGGCACTGATGTTTTCACCATAGTTAGTTCCTGCAGGTCCACCAATCATTCCGGAGACAATATCGCCGATTCCGTCTCCAATGAGGTTAAGTCCTAATTTATCTTCTATGTCATATCTCTTCTTTGAGCCTTTTCTTTTACTTAATTCATTAACATAAATATCAAGTTGATAGATATGCGCAGTGGATTCCGGGATGGTAGCGATAGCGATTGGCATAATGGCTATGACTGCAGCCCAGGATGGTTTAGGGAAGGTAAAGATTGGAAGGTTAAGGATGCTTGCGGATTCTATTGTGCTAAAGTTTACAAAAGGAAGTCCGGTAACTGCCCCGATGATCACTGCTGTGATATAACCTGTAAGCAATCCGAATAGTATTGGTAATTGACTAAGTTTTCCTTTAAGGTATACAGAATAGAGAATGGTGGAGAACAGTGTAACTAGTGCAATTAACCAAGCATAGCTTGTAGCAGTGCTTTGCATTGCTGCTTCTATACCTGCTGGGATTGCGGATGCATTTCCGAGTGCATTAGCAGAAAGTGAAAGTCCGATGATCATTGCAATACTTCCTGTAACTGTTGCAGGCAGAATCTTGTTGATCACATCTTTACCACTTCTTTTTATAATGAATCCTGCGGCGATTGATACAAAGCCTGACATGACGATACCAAACTGTGCAGTGGAAATCTTGTCATTCAGTGAGTAAGCAGAGAAAGCATCAGCGCTCATGATTGAGGCGATAGCTGCTATATATGAAAAACTTGAACCATAGTATAAAGGAATTTTTCTCCCTGTTACCATGATGAAGGCCAAGGTTGCTAGTCCGGAAGCAAAAATTGTTGTAGATACGTGGAAACCCGTGATTAATGCTACAAGGACCGTAGCGGGAAACATTACTACGATTTGCTGAAGTGAAAAAAGAATAAGTTCAAAAAATGGGGGTCTCTCGTCTGGTAAGTAGCCTGTTACTTTTTCTGTTGTCATAATACAACCTCCTGAAAATTTTTATTCTGTAGGGAAAAAACTACAAAAAAAAATCATGCTTTCGCAAGATTGTACGATTTCTGCCCACAGTTACTTAGTGGACATCCGTATACAAATCTTACCGGTCTCGCTGGACCGCGCTTAAAGATTTCTTTTGTAACATTATGGCATAGGTTAGTGGGTTTGTAAATAGAAAAACCGATATTTTCCAGGAAATGATTTTAGATCATTTGATTTATGACAATAGAAATCACAGATTGAGTTGGTGCCCTTGGAGATTCCGCTTTTAACAAGGATATCAGAATTCAAAAATTCTTCTTTAGGTAAGGCGTCATTAGAGGAAGCTCATCATCATATAAATATGATGAAGTAGTATCCGCTTAATTCTAATGAACGAAAATATGATAAGCGATTGATTGAACGATGATGATAAAATGGAAATAAATAAGATTAAATTCGTGAACATGCTAATCAATGGTATAATGTGGATAAAGATGAAATAGAGCAATTATTGGTGAAAGCAGGTATATCGATGTATTTTGCAATTATTGGAAATATTATTGAATCAATGAATAACCGTGAACATTTCAGAATTGAAGCGAGATTAAAAGAAGTGTTAGATGAGATCAATCAAAAATATGCAGCAGAGGTTGCAATACCTTTCGTCATAACCACAAGAAATGAATTTCAGGGGTTATTGTCAGATAGCCTTAGAATTCTTGAAATTATAGACAGAGTTAGGATAGGGATGGAATCCGTGGATATTCGGTTTGGAATAGGTATTGGAGACATTGCGCGGAAAATTGACAACCATCTTAGCGCTGGCAATGATGGCCCGGCTCATTGGAATGCCAGAGAGGCGATTATAGAAATGACTCGTGGAGATGATTATGGGAAGACAAGGATTTTGATCATGTCAGATGAAAATAAGCATATCACGCGAATTATCAATGAAAATCTAAGATTGTGCGATTATATTGAAAGCCGATGGCGAGAAACTCAAAAGGAAGTTGTAGAATTTTCAATCCTCCATTTTGGTTACGATCTAAAGGTAAAACAAACAGATTTGGCTCGAATGCTCAACCTTAGTACTCAGGCACTTAATCAAAGAATACAAAGCAGTGGCTATTACAATTTTATACGAGCGAGAAAAGAAATCAGTGAAATCATAAATTCAGTTTGGGTAAGCGAGTAAAAGTCCTAGGGTATAAGTTGTTGTAACAATGATTAATATAAAAATCGTTACGATTGAGGAACGAGTAAGTAATTTGGAGTTAAGTGACCTGACTGGCAAATGTAAATATTTACAAAATAGAGTTTCGTATATATTGTTAAATGGATACATAAATATCCACAACCAGGTTGACAGATAATCATTCTTGAGTTAATATTAATACAATAATTTAATAGTGACCTCATCTTTTTGGGTGAGGTAGAGGCGCGGTCTTTAACAGTTTGTAGTGGAGCTTGAGAAACAATGATGCTACTTAGAAGGAAATATCGCCGAAGTTTGGATCATTCTCAATGATTCAAGCTGGGACTGCAGTGAAGAACTGCAGCACTGTCTTGCTATCCAACCCAGGATACCAAGTTGAGCTATCTTATCAAGGGAAAGAAAGGGGATTTAAGTGTTTTTTATGCTTGAGCTCGTCTCAGGCTTTTTATTTATAAAAAATTAACTGTTGAATTATTGTAATGCATAATTATAAGTAGTATACGTATAGGTATACAATGAATTTTAATCGTAACAACAAGGAGTGTATTAAATTGAAAAAAATTATAACATTAATCATGATATCAGTATTAGCTTCACTAACCATATTGACCGGCTGCGGAAAGAAAGTAGACACGGCTAACGATGGTGTATTCAAAGTAGGTATGGAAGCAGCATATGCCCCATTCAACTGGACACAAACTGATGATTCCAACGGAGCAGTTAAAATTGAAGGAACAGAAGAATACGCAGGTGGATATGATGTTCAAATTGCAAAGAAAATTGCTGAAGGATTAGGTCAGGAACTGGTTATAGTCAAGACCGTATGGGAAGGACTAATTCCTGCTTTACAATCAGGTACAATCGATGCGATTATCGCAGGGATGTCCCCAACTGATGAAAGAAAGAAATCCATCGACTTTACAAGCAACTACTACAAATCAGATCTTGTCATGGTTGTTAAAAAGGGTGGGCCTTATGAGAATGCAAAAACACTGGCTGATTTCTCAGGTGCAAAAATCACCGCGCAGCTCAGTACATTCCATTATGATGTTATTGATCAAATTCCTGGAGTAGTAAAAGAAACTGCAATGAATAGCTTTGCTTCATTAAGAGTTGGCCTACAGTCAGGGGTTATTGACGGATATGTCTCTGAAAAACCAGGTGCAATCAGTGCAGCCGAAGCAAACAGTGATTTTACATATGTGACATTCGAAGATGGATTTGATTATTCGGAAAATGATACAGCAATCGCAGTTGGTATTAAAAAGGATCAGGCTGATCTTTTGTCAAAAATCAATGCGATCGTTGATAAAATTACATTAGTAGAGCAAGAGGACATTATGCTTCAAGCACTAAAAGATCAACCAGAAGCAAAGTAAATGATAAAATAAATCTGGCTCTCAAATTGAGAGCCGGTTTTTCCGTGATTTAGGAGGAAAACATAATGCTACAAACCATGTATGGTATTGCCGTCAACAACTGGCCGATGTTTGTAAGAGGTGCTACGACTACCTTGCAAATTTCGATTCTTGCAACAATTTTAGGAACTTTTTTAGGCCTTCTCATTGGAGTCATTAGAACAATTCCTCAACCAGAAAAAGGATTGCTCAAATACTTTTTAAAATTGGTCAATGGGCTTCTGGCGGTTTACATTGAAGTATTCAGAGGAACACCTATGATTGTTCAAGCCATGGTCATCTTTTATGGTATTCCATTGATTTACGGAATTTACCTGGATCGGACCTTTGCTGCCATCCTTATTGTAACAATCAATACGGGTGCCTATATGTCCGAAATCGTTAGAGGTGGAATACTTTCTGTTGATAAAGGACAGTATGAAGCTGCAGAAGCTATTGGAATGAATCACCTACAGACCATGATGAACGTTGTGCTTCCTCAGGTCATCAGAAACATTTTGCCAGCCACAGGAAATGAATTTGTTATCAACATCAAGGATACTTCAGTCCTTAATGTCATTTCAGTCACAGAACTTTTCTTCGCAACTAATTCCGTTGCGGGTGTCAACTATAAATATTTTGAAACATTTTTAGTTTCAGCTGTAATTTATCTCGTCATGACCTTTACAGTGACAACAATACTAAGAGTTGTTGAAAGAAAAATGGAAGGTCCAAAGAATTATAACCTGAGCGGAAATCAGATGCAGGTTGTTACCGCAGAAAATATGAGCAAGAAGAAAATCGTGAAATAGGAGGATGAGATCAATGGAAAAAGTAATAGAAATCAATCATCTCAGTAAGTCCTTCGGTAATCGCGAAATTTTGAAGGATATCAACTTTACAGTCAATAGAGGCGAAGTGGTTTGTATCATAGGCGCTTCAGGTTCAGGAAAATCTACACTTCTCAGATGTATTAATCTGCTTGAAAAACCAAGTGGTGGTGAAATATTGTACAAAGGAAACAATATCCTAGCTCCGAAGAACAATATTTTTGAATACCGTACTAAACTTGGCATGGTATTTCAGCAGTTCAATCTGTTTAGTAACCATAATGTCCTTTCCAATTGTGTTGTCGGACAAATGAAGGTATTAAAGAGATCCAGAGAAGAAGCTGAAAAAGTAGCGTTAAAGTATCTACAAGTCGTTGGAATGAATGAATATATCAATGCGAAGCCTTCTCAAATTTCTGGTGGACAGAAACAAAGAGTTGCCATTGCCAGAGCACTATCTATGGAACCGGATGTGCTTCTCTTCGACGAACCAACTTCTGCACTAGATCCAGAAATGGTAGGCGAAGTTCTTAAAGTAATGAAAGATTTGGCTGAAACGGGACTTACGATGCTAGTTGTCACCCATGAGATGGCTTTTGCTAAAGATGTCGCAGACAGAGTGGTGTTTATGGACAATGGGGTCATTGTTGAAGAGGGACCACCTGAAGAAATCTTCAATAATCCTAAGGAAGAAAGAACAAAAATATTCCTTAAAAGAGTCATCGGAGAAATATAGAATTTTACATATTCAAGCGAAATGCTTGAATATCGATTCGTTATTTGTAGCATAATTGGGATTAAATTAAATGAATTAAGTTAAACATTTCGTGTTTATTAATGTATAAATATGAGATGTTTTAATTTGAGACAAATTAACGATATTCAGATATCTCTTCGATTTATTATTAAATCAGTAGTTTTAACTAATATGTTGCATTTATTTCGCGAATTAAAAAAATGAATGATATCATTCAGGCAATATGCAATTATGAATGTGAAAAATCAGAATGAAAATTGGGATCCTCATAATATCGTTCATTATTTACACAATATATAGAAATTTCAGATAGCTTTTGGATTGAAATCGAAAGCGCTATATGTGTTGAATTCAGTGGTTTAGGAAGTTGACAGAGCATATATCGTGTGGTAGTATTATTTCAATATTAGTGATTGGAATCAAAATATACGAATAATGATTCTAAAATCATTAAAAATGCACTTTATTTTTATTAATAATTAATTTATAATTATTAACAAAAGGGAAATGCAAAAAATATTAAGGGGGTTTGTTATGTTTAAGAAAATTTCACTGTTACTAATAAGCGCATTGATGGCAACATCATTGGCAGCTTGTGGAGAAAAGGCCGCTGTAGAAACACCTACAGGAACAGAAACACCAACAGAAACGGAAACACCAGCAGAGACACCTGAGGAACCTGATTTCCACATCGGTATTGTTACTGGTACGGTATCACAAGGTGAAGATGAACTTCGTGGCGCAGAAGCGATGATCGCAAAGTATGGCGATGCTGATCAAGGCGGTATGATTAAGCACATCACTTATCCTGACAATTTCACACAGGAGCTCGAAACCACTATTGCTCAGATTGTAGGACTAGCAGATGACGAAGCAATGAAAGTTATTGTTGTTAACCAGGCAGTTCCTGGTACCTCAGCTGCTTTCGAACAAATCAGAGAATTAAGACCTGACATTTTACTTTTAGCTAACTCATCACAGGAAGACACAGCGATCATCGAAGCTGCAGCTGATTTAGTTGTTGACCCTGATAGCGTAAACCGTGGATACCTTATGCTTTTAGCTGCTAAGAAGATGGGAGCAAAGACTTTTGTTCACATTTCTTTCCCTAGACATATGAGTATTGAACTGCTTTCCTTAAGATACAGAATTATGGAACAAGCCGCTAAAGAACTTGGCATTACATTTGTATCAGAAACAGCACCAGACCCAACGAGTGACGTAGGTGTACCTGGAGCACAGCAGTTTATCCTTGAGCAGATGCCTGCATGGGTTGAGAAGTATGGTAAGGATACAGCATTCTTCTGTACAAACGACGCACAGACAGAACCTCTTCTGAAGAGAGTTGCAGAGCTTGGTGCAATATTTGTTGAACCAGATCTACCTTCACCAATCATGGGTTACCCAGGTGCATTTGGTATAGATTTAAGTGCACAAGCTGGAAACTGGCCAGAAATCCTAAAGAAAGTTGAGTCTACCGTAGTTGAAAAGGGCGGCTCAGGAAGAATGGGAACATGGGCATTTTCATATGGATTCACAGCAACTCAGGCTTTAGTTGAATATGGCAAGCAAGTTGTTGAAGGAACAATGGAGAAGGACAGCCTTGAAGATGTTACTGAAGCATTCCAAATGTATACACCAGGTGCTGACTGGAACGGATCACTTTATCTTGATAGAGTTTCCGGAGAAGAAAAGAAAAACCATGTTATGGTTTATCAGGACACCTATGTATTTGGAACAGGATATCTTGGAAACACAAAGGAAGTTATTCCTGATTGGGTAAAGACAATCAAGTAAATCTAACAGATTAAAAAAAATCATAATAACGGTCATTGAATGGTATGTGATGTAAGTGGGTGGGAAACGGTCTAAGGACCGTTTCCGTCTGTTTACAAATCAATATTCATAGGAAAATAAAGAGGTGAGACATTTGGCTGTAAAAGAAACATTACTTCGAGTAGAGCATGTAGGCAAAGAATTTAATGGAAACAGAGTTCTTAAAGATATTAATTTTACTTTGAATGAAGGCGAAATCCTAGGCCTGGTTGGCGAGAATGGAGCTGGTAAGTCCACATTGATGAACATACTCTTTGGTATGAACGTCATTGCAGAAACTGGTGGATATGAAGGCGAAATATATTTCAATGGTTCAAAATTGAATTTTAAAAACCCAGTGGAGGCATTAAATGCCGGAATTGGTATGGTGCATCAGGAATTTTCTTTAATTCCAGGATTTACAGTAGCAGAAAATATCTTACTCAATATGGAAAAAACCAAATCGAGTATAATTTCGAATGTATTTGGCAAAAAGCTAGAAACGATAGATATGCCTGAAATCAAGAAAAGTGCTGAAGGGGCAATCAGCTTACTTGGAGTCAAGATGGATACAGACACGCTAGTTAGCGAAATGCCTGTTGGCCACAAACAGTTCATCGAAATCGCAAGAGAAATCAACCGTGAAAAGGTTAAAGTCATCATCATGGATGAACCTACTGCCGTACTGACAGAAACTGAAGCAGAGATTCTTCTTGAATCACTCAGAAAACTAGCAGCTCTCGGAGTAGCGATCATATTCATCTCCCACAGACTTCGTGAAATCATCAATGTTTGTGATAAAATCGTTGTTCTTAGAGATGGAAATGTTGTTGTGGATACCCCTACAAAGGGGACGTCCATCAGGCAAATTGCTACTTGGATGGTTGGAAGAGACGTTGAAGACAAAGCGGAATCAGTTAGCGAGAAAACGGTATATGACGATAGTGCTGAAGTAATTTTTGAAGCAAAGAACCTCTGGGTAGATATGCCTGGTGAAACGATCAAGAATGTCAACTTAAAAGTAAGAAAAGGTGAAATTCTTGGTATTGGTGGACTTGCAGGACAAGGAAAGCTTGGATTCCCTAACGGAGTCATGGGTCTTTTCCCAGCAGGTGGTGAGGTCTTTTTTGAAGGAAAGAAGTTACCTTTAAACAACACCTTAACAGCATTGAAATCTGGAATCGCTTTTGTATCAGAAGATCGAAGGGGAGTAGGTCTTTTACTTGAAGAACCTATCCACTGGAACATTGCATTTAATGCGATGCAGGTACAAGGTAAATTCATAAAAAAGGTTCTCGGCGTAAGTTTTAGAGATGAAAAATCGATGACGGCTGTATCTGAAAAGTATATAGATGAACTTAAAATCAAGTGTACAAGTGAACGTCAATTAGTTCGGCAGCTTTCCGGAGGAAATCAACAAAAAATATGTCTGGCGAAGGCTTTTGCAATGGAACCGAAACTGCTTTTTGTTTCAGAACCGACCAGAGGTATCGATGTAGGTGCTAAAACGCTAGTATTAAATGCATTGAGAAAATATAATGAGGAATATGGTACGACCATCGTCATCATTTCTTCTGAACTTGAGGAATTACGTGCCATCAGCGATCGGATTGCCATTGTTTGTGAAGGTAAGATTTTCGGAATTCTTCCTCCTACAGCTGATCGAGCTGAATTTGGACTATTAATGTCTGGTGAATATGAGCTGGATGAAAAGGGGGAGAAGATATGGACAAAATAAGAGATTTCATTAAAGAGTTTGGCTGGGCTCGATTGATCATAGCTGCATTCCTTGTGCTCCTATTTGCAGTTGCTCCTATCTTTGGAATCAGACTTGATACTTCAATGGGTGATGTACTTACAAGGTTTGGAATGAATGCCATCCTTGTTCTTTCCATGATTCCTATGATTCAATCAGGTTGTGGACTGAACTTTGGACTTCCTGTAGGTTTAATTGCAGGAATTCTTGGTGGAGTCATTAGTTTGGAGTTAAATCTCGTAGGAATTGCTGGGATATTAACCGCAATGGTTATCGGTATATTTTTCGCTACAATATTCGGTTTCCTTTATGGGGAACTATTAAATAAGATCAAAGGTGATGAGATGATCATCGCTACATATGTTGGTTTTTCAGCTGTGTTCTTTATGAACATGATGTGGATCCTGCTTCCTTTTAGAAATCCTTCCAGTGTACAAGGGTTTAAAGGAGAAGGATTAAGAACCACAATCAGCGTAGAAGAATATTGGTTTAGAGCAATTTCTAATTTTGGTCAGATTAAAATTAATAATTATATTACCATCCCGACAGGAATGCTTTTAGCCTTTACCTTTATGGCTCTTCTCGTTTATTTCTTCTTCAGGACCAAGCTTGGAACCGCGATTACAGCAGTGGGTTCAAATCCTGACTATGCAAGAGCTGCGGGAATAAGTATCAATAAAATGAGAACAATATCAGTTATCCTTTCAACAGTAATTGGAGCAATCGGGATTAATATGTATCAACAGAGTTTTGGATTTATCCAGCTCTACAATGCGCCATTGGCCTTCGCTTTTCCGTCAGTAGCTGCAATACTTCTTGGAGGTGCTTCTGTAAATAAGGCAAGTATCATGAATGTTATTATTGGCACAATCTTATTTCAGGGAATGCTGACGATGACTCCTTCTGTAATCAATAATGCGATCAATATCGATGTATCTGAAGTAATCCGTGTCGTCATATCAAACGGTATGATTGTTTATGCGCTGACAAGGAAGGTGAAGAAATAATGAATAAAGATACAAATCGATACAGAAAATTACTTACTGGAAGTGTTGTACCACTGATGTTTCTTATCATCAGTATCATTTCGATTCCAATTTCAAATTTTTCAGGTGATTATCTCATTAATGGGATTATTACGAGACTTGCAAGAAATTCATTCTTGGTTCTTTCCTTGATCCTTCCAATTTTGGCGGGTATGGGAATCAATTTTGGTATGGTTCTTGGTGCCATGGCCGGACAGATTGCTTTAATATTTGTCACGGACTGGGGTGTATCAGGAATGGGTGGGTTGCTTCTGGCTGCAGTGCTATCAATGCCAATTTCAATTGGCCTTGGATACTTTGGTGGAGCAGTCCTAAACCGGGCAAAGGGACGCGAAATGATCACCTCGATGATCTTGGGATTCTTTGTCGCTGGTATTTATCAGTTTGTTCTCCTCTATCTATGCGGACCTGTCATTCCATTCAAAACTCCGCTCCTGATCCTATCAAGAGGTTATGGTGTGCGTAATACCGTAAAACTTAGCACGTTTGGGGTATTGGATAATTTGATTCCGTTGAAAATCGGAAACATCGAAATACCAGTCGCAACATTCATCGTCATAGGACTTGCCTGTCTCTTTATCGTCTGGTTTAGAAAAACTAAACTGGGTCATGATATGAGAGCGGTTGGTCAAGGAATGGGTGTTTCAGATAATGCTGGTATTCCAGTGGAGAAAACGAGAATTCAATCCTTTATAATTTCTACTGTTCTTGCCGGTTTTGGACAAATCATTTACCTGCAAAACATTGGAACACTTAACACCTATAGTGGTTCAGAGCAGGCTGCACTTTTCGCTGCAGCATCACTGCTTGTTGGTGGAGCCACTGTTGCTAAAGCAGGAATTCCTAATGCCATTATTGGTACAGGATTATTCCACCTTATGTTCCTCGTTATGCCTGCTGCAGGGAAGTACATTACCGGACAGGCTATGATTGGGGAATACTTCAGAACTTTCATCTCCTATGGTGTAGTCACCTTAGCGCTTATCCTCCATGCTTGGAAGAGACAGAAGGATAAAGACATGGACAGAGAAAGTTTCAGAGGGAACAAGGATATTATTAAAGAAGGGTAATCCAGAAATGGATATAAATCCCGCTTTATAAACCCTCTTTATACCGGGAAACCGCCTTTTGGCGGTTTTTCTGTTTTCAAGGTATTCTTAAGTTCACTGAAAATTCAAGAAATAAACTTCGGAATAGTGTAAAATTGAACTATAAAATTAAACGATACCTAGAAGACATCGAGAATGAAGGTTGAGATACTAAAGCAGGAACAGGATTTGTTTATGCTATTTTGGCTTATGGTACAGACTTCATTTTACGAAGAGACCAACATTGATTCATTAATTTTTGATGGGAGGATAGATCATGAAGATTGCAATCGTAACAAATCAGGCAAGGTCATCAGTTTTGAATAGTGATGAAGGATTACAGGAAGATCAGCAAAGCTTTAAAACGGTGAAATACATCATGGATGCGCTTACGCCAGAGTATGATATTTTGTGTATTCCAATGGACATGTATATATTTGAAAAACTTCAAAAAGAGAATGTTGATTTTGTTTTTAATCTTTGTAATGGGATATCTGGTGAAGCAAGCCTCGTTCAATTACCCTCAATGCTTGAATTTGCGGGAATACCCTATACTGGTTCAGGCCCTCTTCCTCATGCATTAGCCTATAATAAGATCATTGCGGGGAAAATTTTTAAAGCTTCTGGTATTTCAACACCAAACTTTATTTGCGTAAAAAATGCGAGTGAACTGTTAAATTTGACGCTTGATTTTCCATTGATTGTGAAGCCTAAAGATGAAGGGTCAAGCAGAGGAATTCGAAATAACAGTCTGACTTTTGATCTGAGTGCACTTCATCAAAAAGTATCTGAAAATTTAAAAAAATATAACCCGCCTTTAATTATATCTGAATATATCGAAGGTAGAGAATTTACAGTCGGTATTCTTGGAAATGGAGACGAAGTGGAAGTACTGCCGATCATGGAAATTGATTTTTCTGGTCTACCCGATGGAATGAATAAAATCTATAGCTTTGAGGCGAAATTCAAATTTAATGAACACGTTGTTTATCATGTTCCTTCAAATATCGACGCAGAGACAGAAGCTTTGATCAAGCATTCTGCGATTAGTGCATATCAAAGTCTTGGCATTCGGGATTATGCGAGAATTGATATCAGGTTAAAGGATCATAAAGCCTATGTCATTGAAGTTAACAGTCTACCAGGTCTTGACAGATTTCATAGTGATATTATCAAAATGGCTAGAGCTAAAGGAATCGAATACGATGAGTTAATTAAACGGATTGTTAATATTGCAAGAAAACGAACCGGGAAATGATCTAGATTTAAGGAGTTGTTTAATCATATTTTGCTTCATCAATAAATGTTGAAAGAGCCTGGGAGACAAGGCTCTTTCCTTTTCACTATTAAATTAACCGTTTGATAACTCGAAGTCTTTTATTTAGAGGGTAACTGCGGCAATTTGAACTTTCATTATTTGCCAGATAAAGCGGCTAAAGATTCATCAACGATAATAGAAATTTTACCATGTATATTACCTTCTTCAGCCATTTTATGAACCTCAGGAATATCCTTTAGACTAAAAGTTTTGGTGATAATCGGTCTAATTGCGCCATTTTCCACTAAGGCTTTGATTTCCTTTAATCGTTCACCACCGCGTTTTGTATTTAAGGCAACGATTGAAATATTATCCTTATTTTCAACGGATTGCTGAGGAGTGCCTGTAGTGCTGACAAACTTTCCGTTTGGTTTTATTAGTTTAAGCATTTTAATCATATTCTCTTCGGGTAAACGGGCCAAATTTATAATGAGATCAACTTTTTCCTTTAAGGTCTCCGTGATATCTTCCTCTTTATAGTTGAGAATTTGATTGGGATTTACTTTCCTGATTACATCAATACTATTATTTGAACCTACTGCAACGACAAAAGCCCCTCTATGTTTAGCCATCTGAACAGCAATGCTGCCAACACCTCCGCCGGCACCATTAATCATAACGCGTTGACCTTCCTTAAGTTCGCCCAACTCATATAGACCTTGAAATGCAGTTAGAGAGGCCAAGGGAAGAACGCCAGCTTCTTTGAGCGTTAAATTGACAGGGGCAAGACAAAGGTCTTTAGGTTTCACTACAGTATATTCGGCGTATGATCCAGGATCTCTTATGTTTAAGTTTGCAAATACTTTGTCACCAACCTTAAAACCTGTGACATCAGCACCTACAGCTTCAATTACACCTGATAGGTCAAGGCCGAGAATCTTGTAGGGATCGACGCTGATCAGTTCACCAAAATAACCTTTTCTGGCACCATTGTCTGCGGGGTTAAAGGAAGTCGCTGCCACTTTTATGAGCACTTCATCGGTCTTGATCGTTGGAATATCGAGTTCTTCCTCAGAAAAAACATCAGGGTCACCAAAGGAACGTATCACTAGCGCTTTCATCAGTTTTGCCATGTACAATCATCTCCCTTTCACTATAGGTCGAGCAAAATTACTTAACATATCATTTTGATTGTTTTCATACTTTAATAATATACCAAAAATGGCGAACAAATTGGAATGAGCGGATTGTTAACAGAAGCTTTCTAAATTTGAAATATCTTCACCACTTAAGGGATTTATGCTGACGCAAACCATTTGTGGATAGATATAGATAACATCAATTAAACTTAATCAGGGATTAGCATGAAGAGATAGAAATTTTACTTTACAGTCTATTTCACAAAAGATAAGATTAACATTGAAGAGGTGTTGTTAGGATGGAAAAAAATCGAGACGGAAATGAAATTGAAGACACTACAGAAAGAGGAACCTATAATCGTATGGATGAAAATAGGGAAGATTTTACTCATGTTGATCATGAGCACGGCACAGAGAACGATCTTTTAATAAAGGAAAAATCTAAATCTGAAAATAAAAGTATCAATATCATCAGATATAATGAAAAAGAATACCACGAAAAAAAAGTCACTCTAAATGAACTCAAAGAAAATAGTAATCTGCTTGAAAATATTGACGGGTTAAAGCTTTGGATTAATGTGGATGATGATTTTAATGATGAGGCTGTTGAAGTCATCAGTAATATCTTTAATATCCATCCGCTTGTTAAAGAGGATATAATTCTTCGAAAACAGCGACCTAAAGTAGATGATTATGCCGAATATTCTTTTACAGTAGCTAAAATGATCTATTTTAAAGAAGAGGAACTTATTCTCGAACAAGTCAGTTTCATTTTAGGGAAAAATCATGTGATCACTTTTGGTGAAGTGGAGGGTGACGTTTTTGACGACCTTAGAAAAAGGTTGAAGAGTAGAGGAAGCCTGGTCAGAAAAAGCGGTTCAGATTATCTGTTTTATTCACTTATGGATGCCATTGTCGATGGCTATTTTGATGCGTTGGAAATTGTTGGGGATAGACTTGATGTATTAGAAGAAAAAGTCATGACAGTTTCATCAGATGAAGAAAGAAAAGAAATTAGGAGATTAAAGAAAGAACTGCTTTATATCCATAAATTTTCCTGGCCATTGCGTGAGACAATGTCATGGATCAGCAAGGGTGATTCAGACCTGATTGGTGAAAATACACTTATCTATTTTAGGGATATTTATAATCAGCTTGTGCAAGTGATTGATACCACAGAGACCTATCGAGAACTTCTATCAGGATTAGTGGAACTTAATCTTTCCAATGTCAGCTATCGGCTCAATGAGGTCATGAAAGTGCTCACCATCATTTCCACGATTTTTATTCCACTGACATTTCTTGCTGGAATTTATGGAATGAACTTTAAGTATATGCCTGAGCTAAACCAAAAATGGTCCTATCCGGTGCTTTGGGTTATTATGCTGATTATTGCAGGAGCAATGCTCTATTATTTTAAAAAGAAAAAGTGGTTTTGATTTGCTTGACAGCCTTAATCAATTGGTGTATTATACTAACTATAGACACCCCCCTGGGGGTGTAGTAGGAGGTAAGTATGGAACAAAAGTTTGATATTACTGGGATGACGTGTTCGGCTTGTTCAACCACAGTAGAAAAATCCGTAAAAAAGCTACAAGGTATAGATAAGGTCACGGTTAGTTTGCTTACAAACACCATGACTGTAGGATATGATGGGGCTGAAGCAAGTCCTGACACCATAATCTCAGCAGTAAAACGTGCTGGATACGGGGCATCATTAAAGACCAAAGCTAAAGATAACAAAGCGGTAGCTAAGGTAAATCCGATAGAGGAAGAACTTAAGGAAATGAAAGTCAGGCTGATTGTCTCTTTTATTTTTCTTATCCCGCTATTATACATTGCCATGGCGCATATGTTTAACTATGCACTCCCAATGTGGCTTCATGGACCAGAAAACGCAATGACATTTGCATTTCTACAAATGCTCTTATCCATTCCAATAGCTTATGTCAATAGAAAATACTATCAGATGGGGTTCAAAACCTTGTGGCATAGAGCTCCAAATATGGATTCTCTTATTGCAATCGGATCGGGTGCAGCATTCCTTTATGGAATATATGCGATTTTCAGAATCGGATATGGTTTAGGGCATGGAGATATGGAACTCGTACACCGCTTTTCAACAGATCTTTACTTTGAAGCGGGTGGCACAATTCTTGCATTAATCACTTTAGGTAAATTTCTAGAAACCAGGTCAAAGGGAAAAACTTCAGAGGCGATAACAAAGCTTATGGATTTGGCTCCAAAGACAGCAATGGTTTATAGAGATGGAATTGAGCTAGAGATAGCCATTGAAGAAGTTGTCATTAACGATATCGTTATTGTTAGACCAGGACAAAGTATCCCGGTTGACGGAAAGATTATTGAAGGTTCTTCATCAGTAGACCAAAGTGCGCTAACAGGTGAAAGTATTCCTGTAGAGAAGAATGTCGGAGACAAAGTTATCGCAGCAACAATCAATAAAACTGGCTATTTCAAGTTTAAAGCTGAAAAAGTCGGAGATGATACTACTCTTGCACAAATCATACAACTTGTGGAAGATGCGAATTCAACAAAGGCTCCAATTGCAAAACTTGCTGATAAGATAAGCGGCGTATTTGTACCTGTAGTCATCGTACTTTCCATATTAACCACAATACTTTGGATGGTAAGCGGTCAATCTTTTGAATTTGCGCTAGCTATGGGAATTACCGTTCTAGTAATCTCTTGTCCTTGTGCCTTAGGCTTAGCTACACCAGTAGCGATCATGGTTGGTACGGGAAAGGGAGCACAAAATGGAATTCTTGTTAAGTCTGCAGAAGCTTTAGAAACATTACATTCCATCAATACAGTTGTTCTTGATAAGACAGGAACAATTACTGAAGGAAAACCTGTAGTAACAGATATTATTACAAATGGTAATCTTACAGAAGCTGACCTCATTCAAATCGGAGCTTCCATTGAAAAACCTTCCGAGCATCCTTTAGCAGATGCAATTGTTGAGAAGGCAAAGATCATGAATCTTCCACTAAAAGAGATTGAAGCGTTCAACTCCATATCAGGTATGGGTATAGAAGCCACTATCGATGGAATCGCATATATTGCAGGAAATTTAGCATTAATGCGTGACAAGAACATCGATATTGCAAGTTTTTCAGCCTATTCGGATAAATTAGCGAATGAAGGGAAGACCCCGCTATATTTTGCAAATCATGAAAAAGTAATTGGAATCATAGCGGTTGCTGATGTAGTCAAAGAGAACAGTAGAAAAGCCATTGATCTTTTCAAGAGTATGGGCATTGATGTGGTCATGCTTACCGGAGATAATAAGAGGACAGCTGAAGCGATAAGACGTGAATTGAATATCGATAGAGTTGTAGCTGAAGTTCTTCCACAGGATAAGGAAAGAGAAATCAGGGAAATTCAAGAGACTGGCAAGAAAGTTGCAATGATTGGCGATGGGATTAATGATGCACCAGCACTTTCGAGAGCTGATGTTGGCGTAGCGATTGGCGCTGGAACTGATATTGCAATTGAATCAGCTGATATCGTTCTGATGAAAAGTGATCTACTTGACGCTGTTACAGCAGTGCAGCTTTCAAGAGCAACAATTAAAAACATCAAAGAAAACCTATTTTGGGCATTCTTCTATAATATATTAGGAATTCCAGTAGCTGCCGGATTATTTTATACGGCATTTGGCTTAAAGCTTAATCCGATGATTGCAGCTGCAGCAATGAGCCTAAGTTCAGTATTTGTTGTAACGAACGCACTTAGACTGAAGTTCTTCAAGGCAAACCACTAAATTCTACTCATGTAGTTTAATAGAAACTAACATAAGTAAGTAATTAATCTGCTTTTAAATATCGAACAAAATACAACGAAACAAATAGAGGAGAAATGAAAGATGAAAAAAGTAATCGGAATCGAAGGAATGCATTGTGAAGGTTGTGCAGGAAGAGCTACAAGAGCGCTGGAAGCACTTGATGGCGTATCTGCAAAGGTAGATTTAAAGGGGAATAACGCAATTTTAGATCTTAAAAATGATATTGACGATGAAATTCTTAGAAGCACACTTGATGATGCTAATCTAAAACTAACTTCAGTAGAAGTACTCAATTAAAGGAGAAATGAAAGATGAAAAAAGTAATCGGAATTGAAGGAATGCATTGTGAAGGTTGTGCAGGAAGGGCTACAAGAGCATTAGAAGCACTTGATGGCGTATCTGCAAAGGTTGACTTAAAGAAAAATAACGCTGTTGTAGATCTAAAGAATGATATTGATGATGAAACCTTCAGAAGGGTTTTAGAAGATGCTGATCTTAAATTAACTTCAGTTGAAGTGAAAAAGGGATTATTTGGCAAGTAGGAGGTAAAAATGCAAGCAGATAAAGATAAGGTCACGAAACTCCTAAAGACAGCCAGGGGACAATTGGATGGCTTAATTAAGATGGTTGAAGATGATCGATATTGCATTGACATTTCTAATCAGCTTATGGCAACCCAGGCAATCCTTAAAAAGGTGAATCGTGAAATCCTTCATGAGCATCTTGATCATTGTGTACATGGTGCTTTCGGCACTGTTGAACAAGATGAGAAGATTAAGGAAATCATCACTGTAATGGATAAGCTGACCAAGTAATAGATCAATAGATTGTTTATAGGACTAAAGTGATATTCATATCGTCAGAAAACTCCGGATGGGATCCCATCCGGAGTTTTCTTGCCTGAAAAAATTTATCTTCACTTTTTTGATGTCATGTAGATTCATACAAAATCAAAATGTTTCAAGTCAAGTAGCATAGACTTGCTAGATTATCCAGTTACCGTTTTTGAAGAGAGGAACTTCTGTTCCGTCTTTCTGATAAGCGATAATATCAAGCTCTGGTCCACCAACCATAAAATCAACATGAATCAAGCTAAAGTTGGCACCTTTTTTGTCTAATTCCTCCTGGTTCATGTTAGTCCCGTTTTTGATGGCATATCCATAGGCTCTGCCTAGAGCAAAATGAACAGAAGCATTTTCGTCAAATAATGTATTGTTGAATAGGATACCTGTGTTAGAGATTGGTGAATCATCCTGAACAAGTGCAATTTCACCAAGTCTAACAGCACCTGCATCATTGTTGAGTAGATTTTCTAAGGTTTCATAGCCTTTTTCTGCATGGAAATCAATAACTTTACCGTCCTTGAATTTAAAACCAAAATTCTCAACGAGATTTCCATTTACACTTAGCGGCTTTGTTGCAGCCAAGGTGCCATTCACCTTATAACAATGGGGAGTGGTGAAGACCTCTTCTGTAGGAATATTAGCCATATAAGGGTCACCTTCGTTACTCAGGTTCGAACCGCCAATCCAATTGTGATCGTCTGCCAAATAAACTTCAAGGTCAGTCCCTGGTCCTAAGAGATGAACTTTCTCGAAGTCAGCTTGATTAAGGAAGTTCTCATATTTTTTTAGATTATGATCATGATCTTCCCAAGCCTTCACTGGATCATCAAAATCGAGTCTTGTCGCTTTGATGATATATTCCCAAAGCTTTTCAACAGCCATTTCATCCTCGTCATCCTTGAAGATTGACTTTGCCCAACCGACTGAAGGAACAGCTACGATTGTCCATTTTGTAATACCAGTCATCCGGTATTTCATTACAGGTGCCATCGCAATACTCATTACCTTTTGATTTATCTTCACTCTTTCAGGATCGACACCTTTAAGTAGTTCAGGATCAGGGGAAATAACGAAGACATGATGATAATTATCTTCGTAAATATCTTTTAACTGATTAATTTTCCACTCAGGAACATTTTCAAATACATAGTCCTTTCCATATTTGAATCTCATTAGTCCAAATTCATCATCGTTTAGTTGTAATTCCACATGTTTAGCTCCAGCGATGTAGGCTTCCTTGGCGATTAACCTTGCGAGCTCAAGACCGTCAGTGGTGCTTGTGATCATAAGGCCTTCTTTGTCCTTAAGGTTAATTCCAACTTGTACTGTTAGTTTTGCATATTTTTCCAGATAGGGTCTAAAGTCTTTCATAAGAGCCTCCTTAATAATAGAAGAATATTTCTTTTTATCTCTAAAATATAGTCTAATTCGAGTTTAGCATATTGAACGATGAATGAGAATGCCTTTTATTCGATTAATTCGGGAGATGCAATTTGTATAATAATAAAATGGAACAAGTAATTTTTTGTAAATGTTTACAAAAAACCATTGAAATTTTAACATGTAGATTCTATAATTGGTGTATAAAAGTAAAACGTTTAACTTAGTAGGTGATAAAATGGCAACGACAATTAAAGAAATAGCAAAAGAAGCTGGAGTATCGATTGCTACGGTCTCCATCATTTTAAATAAGAAAGACAAAAAAATATCCGAGGCTACCAGACAAAGGGTTTTAGAAATCGTAAAAAAATATAACTATATCCCCAACGCCATGGCAGGCAGTCTTGTAACAAAAAGGACGGGAATTATTGGATTGATTTTGCCTGACATCACCAATCCATTTTTTCCTGGAATTGCACGAGGTGCTGAAGATAAGGCAAGTGAAGAAGGCTTTAATATCATATTTTGTAATACTGATGATAAATTGGAAGCAGAAGAGAAATATATTGAATCCTTAACGGGGCGAATGGTGGATGGAATAATTATTGCTCATTCTGCGAGCGCTGAAGGGATAAGTGAGATCTTGGAAAGATCCCAAATACCGATTGTACTTGTAGACCGTGATTTAGATTCGAAAAACATAATTGGCAAGGTATTGGTTGATAATGAAGAAGGTGCATATCAAGGGACCAAATACCTCATCTTAAAAGGCCATAGAAAAATCGCGTTTCTTTTAGGTTCACCAAACTTACAGTTAACAAAAGATCGTTTGATGGGCTATCAGAGAGCACTACTTGAAAACCAGATATCTTTTGACGAAACGCTAATAAAATATGGTCAATATCGAAGTGCTTGGGGAAGAGAAGGAACGAAAGAATTAATTCATGAACAGGCAGACTTCGATTCGATATTCTGTGGGAATGACCTCATTGCAATCGGGGCAATGAAAGAATTGAAAATAAATGGATATCAACTGCCTGATGAAATTAGTGTAATGGGATTTGATGATATTTATATTTCTGAATTAGTTGAACCTGAACTTACAACTGTAAGACAGCCCAATTATGAAATGGGTCAAAAAGCTGCAGAACTGTTGATTAATCACATCAGACGAAAAGATCCTCAGAGGGTTCAGGGGGAAGATATTGAGACGATACATTTGAGAACGGAAATTGTGGAAAGAAGCTCAGTAATGAATTTAAAGATAGTTAATGGGGGGAAGAAAGCGTGATTGTTGTTGTAGGAAGCCTAAATATGGATTTAGTTATCAATACAGATTTTATACCGAGACCTGGGGAGACTGTTTTAGGCAAAGATTTTAAACAAATTCCTGGAGGAAAAGGGGCTAATCAAGCTGATGCAATTGCCAAACTCGGAGCGGATGCCTTTATGGTAGGAATGGTGGGCAAGGATGAACTCGGGAATAAGCTAAAATCATCTTTGAAACATGATGGGGTCAACGTTGATTTTGTATTCGAGAAAGACGGAATTCCAACGGGTGTGGCGGCTATTATTGTTGAAAAAACTGGAAATAATGCGATTACTGTGGCATCAGGAGCGAATTTTGAACTATTTGATCAAGACATCGATCAAGCTGAGTTCGCGTTTCAAAATGGAGATATTATGCTCGTACAATTGGAAACACCAATGTCCACAGTGAGTTATGCCTTAAGGAAAGCAAAGAAGATAGGACTAAGAACAATCCTAAATCCTGCACCAGGATTTAGTTTGTCTGATGATATTCTAAAACATACGGATATGATCACACCAAACGAAACAGAACTTGAACTACTGACAGGACACAAAACCGAGAATATGAACGATATTAGAGAAGCTGCATTAATTTTACTTGAAAAAGGAACAAGTGATATTATTGTGACCTTAGGGAGTAACGGCGCACTCCATGTAACAAAGGAAGGGATGTTCCACTATAATGCCTTTAAAGTTACTGCAGTAGATACGACAGCTGCTGGAGATTGTTTTAATGGAGCATTGGCTGTTGGGCTTTCAGAAGGCAAATCCATCGAAGAATCGATATCCTTTGCAATGGCTGCAGCAGCTTTAAGCGTAATGAAAAAAGGTGCGCAAACCTCTCTTCCGCGAAGGGATGAGGTCATGAGTTTTATGGAGAGCAATATAAAATTAAATAGAAAAAATTTAAATCTATAAATATCCGAAATAAAACAATCCTCCATTTAGAATTCTTCCGCATTTTATCAAATTGTTCGCTATTGGAATGTACTAAGCAGCACTAATCTTGAATTGCTGTGGTAAAATTGAAGGATAAGAAAAAAAGGAAGTGGATTAGATGGATAGGATGAATGCACTTGAACTTCTCAAAGAATATAACCAGAGTGAATCATTATTAAAGCATGCTTATGCTGTTGAAGCAGTGATGAGACATTTTGCGGAAATAGCTGGTGAAGATAAAGATTACTGGGGTAATGTGGGTCTTCTTCATGATTTGGATTATGAGATGTATCCTGATGAACATTGCATCAGAGCTGAAAAAATACTTACGGAGAAAAACGTCCCAGCTGATATCATCAGAGCAGTAATGTCTCATGGTTATGGAATTTGCACCGATGTTCGACCTGAAAGGTATATGGAAAAAGTCTTGTATACCATAGATGAACTTACAGGCCTTGTAACGGCTACAGTATTGATGCGTCCAGATAAAAGCATCACAGGCTTGGAAGTGAAATCCGTAATGAAGAAGTTCAAAACTGCAAAATTTGCTGCAGGTGTTAATCGAACCGTTATCCTTAATGGATGTATGATGATTGACATGACACTTGATAAAGTGATTAGTGAAACTATTGAGGGAATGAGAAAATCTGCTGAAGAAATCGGCTTGTAGCAGGTTGAAAGTAGAAATTATAGTATAAGCTCACTGAAGTTCGAAAGAAGTCATAATGAAGAAAAGATAGAAGTTGAAATTTAAATAAACAGATGAGGGGGATAACATGAAAACTGTAATTGTTTATTATTCTCAGTCTAATAATACAAGAGTTGCTGCTGAAATTTTAAAAAGTAAATTAGGTGCGGATATTGTAGAACTTAAAGAAAGCAAAAAAGGAAATCCACTTCAAGCATTGCTAAAACTTAAGTCAAAACTTATTGGTGACCCATGGAAAGAGGTTCAGGATGCCAATCTTGTGTATTTGATGTTCCCCATTTGGGCGGGGAATAGTGTACCGGCAATAAATGCGTTTGTAAATTCTGAAAAAAGTGATTTTAAAGGTAAAGAGGTTATTCTTGTGACATTTCAGGCTGATCCCAGTATGAAGAGCAGTATTAAAGTAAGAGAATATATCGGGAATTTAGTACTTAAACATGGGGGAAAGATTAAAGCTTCCTATGGAATGGTAGGCGGAAACATGAATGTTTTTATTGGGGATGACAAACTAAAAGAGCAAATTGATAAGGTTAAGTGGACCGATCTTTAAGCTTAACAAATACTCACAATGATGCGAAAGAGGTAGATGATTTCTAGCTCTTTTTTATTCTTCGTTTTATGCAAATCTAACTATAACCTGTTCTGAACGATGAAAAATAGAACATACTTAAACAGATCAAGTGAAATTGTAGAATATATATCGATAAAGTGTTCTATTGTTATCATTTTATGAATTTGTTCAATTCTGTGAACAATATTTTGAAAATTTTGATATGATAAGCTTGTATTACAAGAAGGGGAGGTTAATCAATGGAAAATCGAAACGATCAAAAAATGTTTTGTTTTCAATGTGAACAGACTGCCAACGGAACGGGATGCACAATTCAGGGGGTTTGTGGGAAAACCGCTGAAGTTGCTTGTTTGCAGGATCTTTTAGTTTATCAGCTCAAGGGAATCTCAAATTATGCAAATAGACTAATCTCAAAAGGGGAAACCATAGAAACTCCAATCGTTGAATTTATGGAAGATTCCCTATTTATGACACTGACCAATGTAAACTTTGATCCAAACAACCATATAGAACACTTGAAAAAATCTAAAGAAGTTAAAGAAATGCTAAAAGAGAGATTAGGCGAAGAACTCCAAAATGAAGAAGCGACCTACGTTCTGAGCGATACTAAAGAGAAGATGCTTGAAGATGCTAAGCGAGCGGGGATATTTGCAGATGGAAGTCTGGATCCGGATGTCAGAAGTGTACGAGAAACTATAAAATATGGACTTAAGGGAATATCCGCATATGCTCATCAAGCCAGATTTATTGGGTATGAAAATCCAGATGTCAATAAATTCTATTTTAAGGCATTGGATCTGCTAACAGACAATAAAGTAAACCTCAATGAATATATTGCGCTTTTACTTGAAACCGGTGAAGCGGCTTATCAAATTATGGAGACGCTTGACAGAGCTAACAACGAGACCTATGCACCACCCTCACCGCATAAGGTTAATGTAAATGTTAAGAAGGGACCGGCAATTGTCGTCTCAGGCCATGATTTTAGAGATTTGGAAATGCTTTTACAACAAAGTGAAGGCAAAGGCATTAATATATACACCCATGGTGAAATGATTCCAGCACATGGCTATGACAATCTTAAAAAATATTCCCATCTCGTTGGGAATTATGGCGGAGCATGGCAGAATCAGCAAAAGGAATTCTCTGATCTTCCTGGTTGTGTATTAATGACCACAAACTGCCTCATGAGACCAATGAAGACCTATAGCGACAGAATTTACACAACAAATGTAGTGGGGTGGGAAGGTCTTAAGTATATTCCGAAGAAACCAGATGGAACAAAAGACTTTACTGAAATTATTGATCAGGCTTTAGCTCTTGGAGGATTCCAAGAGGACCAACCAGTAAAGGAAATTTTAGTTGGATTTGGGCATAAGGCGGTATTAAGCTATGCAGATCATATTTTGGAATCGGTTAAAAAAGGTGATATATCAAGATTCTTTGTCATCGGTGGCTGCGATGGAGCAAAACCAGACAGAGATTATTACACTAAATTTGCACTTGGAACGCCAAAGGATTCTATTATTTTAACGCTTGCATGTGGAAAATATAGATTCAACAAAATCGATTTCGGTGAAGTTGCCGGACTTCCAAGATTATTAGATATTGGTCAATGTAATGACAGTTATTCTGCTGTTGTTATAGCAAGTGCCTTAGCAACAAATCTTGGTGTAGGTGTAAATGATCTTCCTTTATCGCTGATTATTACCTGGTATGAACAGAAAGCTGTAGCGGATCTTCTATCACTTCTATGGGTTGGCGTTCAAGGAATCAGACTTGGACCTACAATGCCAGCATTTGTGACACCAAATGTTTATAATTTCCTTCATGAAAAATTTGACTTGAAGCCAATCACTACCCCTGAACAAGATTTAGCTGACATTCTTGGATAATCAAATATAGAGGACTAAATTTCCGGATTACGTTGTAGTCCGGAAATTTTCTATTAAAAAATCACAATTAGGAAATAGAAAATTCAGAATATTGATCGTAAAAAAATGGTATAATTAAAATACCATAAATATAGGATTATGCTTTAATGACAAGAATTGTTCGAAAATCAAAAGTTCGTAGGTTTATCTTAGATTATTAATGAGCTTTCCAGTGATCATAAAATTCAAAGTATGATAAAGGGGCTTTGATTCTGCTAGCTCATCCTATGTTAAAACGAATAAAATCTAAGATATAGTTCTAATCTCATGGAGAAGAAAATCGATATTCATTTGGGAGATGAAAGCTAATTTTATTGGCACCTCTTTGTATCGATATGCATTCAATGTGTTTCATTTGCAATTTTGTTGGAACAATACGATTGGAGGTATACAAATGAAGAAATTGTTGTGGATTTTAGCCATAGTTTTTTTACCGTTGTTTATGATCAGTTGCGACGAAGAGGTAGCTCATGATCCACTTAACACATTCACTGAATATAAAACCGCATTCGCTGCATTAGACTTCGCTGCGATGTATAAGAATTTAGATGCGAAAAGTAAAGAGAAGATGACTGAGGAAGACTATGTAAAAATGTATCAGAATATCTATGATTCTATTCCAGTTACCGAAGCAAAAATGGAGAGTAGGATGGATGAGCTTGATCTTTATAAGAAAATAGAAGATAAAAACGAAGTAAGAGTCCCTGTAAATATGAGTATAATTGGAGAGGACCTGAATCAAAGCTACAGTGTTGACGTGAAGCTTGTCAAAGAAGTGGATGAAGCAGCAGGGAATTCGAATTTCAAAGTATCTTTTGCATATAACCTCGTTTATGAGGGGCTTCAAAGTACCGATAAGGTCATTTTCGAAGAGACACTACCTGAAAGAGGTAGAATACTAGATAGAAACTTAAAGCCGATTGCAGATAATGCAGAACTTCTTTGGATTGGGATGGTACCCGGTAAACTTGGGGCTGACAGAAATGCTGCTATCGCCGCACTCTCAGATGCATTTGGATTAACACCAGCATTTATCTCAAAGAGACTTGGACTTAGTTGGGCTAAAGAAAATACATTTGTTGATATGATCAAGGTTCCCAGCTCGGAAAAAGAAAAAGTCGATGCCATGACCAGCAAGTATCCAGGAATAATCTATAGAACCTTAACCGATCGGACTTATCCCTATGGAGAGGTTGCAGCGCATCTAACTGGATATCTTGGCCTCGTCAACAAAGAAGAATACAAAGAGCTCCAACCCTTAGGTTTTCCAATAAATACGAAGGTTGGCCGAGCAGGTCTAGAAATGATTTATGAAAAGGAACTTAGAGGTACGAAGGGTGTTCAGGCTGTATTACTAGATAAGGATGATCATGTGAAGAAAGTACTGGGGCACAATAAATCTAATCAAGGTAAGGATATTGTGCTCACAATCGATATTGATAAACAGGTTAATCTGTTTAATGCGATAGGGGGAGAGATTGGCACAGCATCATTGGTCAATTATAAAACAGGAGAAATTGAAGCTCTTGTAAGCTCACCGTCATATGATCCTAACGAATTTATCATAGGGCAGTCACAGGCATCCTATGATGCACTTATCAGAAATCCTAAAAATCCTTTATTGAACAGATTCTCAAAGTTGTATGTCCCTGGCTCAGTTCTAAAACCTATTACAACCGGACTGGCTTTGGATCTCATTAAATTTGATGAAAAATTTGAAATGAATGTTCAAGGATTATCTTGGCAAAAAGATGCTTCTTGGGGTAATTATTTTGTAAAACGAATTAGTGAACCAAGCAACCCAGTGAATCTTGAAAAAGCTTTTATCTATTCTGATAATACTTATTTTGCTCAGATGGCCTTAAATCTGGGCGAAACAAACTTCATCGAAGGGGCAAAAAAATATGGGCTCGGAAGCGATATCGGTATAGGGTATCCGCTGGAGACCTCGCAACTTGCAAACAACGGAGTGATGAATAACGAAATTTTACTTGCGGACAGTGGGTACGGTCAAGGTCAGGTTCTAGTCAATATTTTGACACTTCCTAAAGCCTTCACAGTTTTTGCGAATGGAGGCAATCTTATCGATCTTAAGCTAATAAAAGATGATCAAAATCCCATTGCAACAAATGTCACCACACCAGAAATTGCAGAAAAAGTGTTTTCCTTGATGAAGAGCTCAGTTGATTCTTCAGAAGGAACTGCTCATGGTGCATATATAGAAGGACGTAATTTGGGCGGAAAGACTGGAACGGCTCAGGTAGGAAACCTAGAGCTGGGTTGGTTTTCTGTAATTGACAAGAATGACAATTCTCCTTTTATCACGACAATGATGATTGAAGGGGTACAAAAGCGAGGAGGAAGTAGCATTACCGTGGATAAGGTCAAGGCATTTCTCGGGACTTACTAAATGAGCAGGGTGAATTTTTTCCAAATAAAGAAGATACCGAATCACAAGGGTTCGGTATCTTTTTAAGTAAGGGGCTATCTCGCTTATCTTTATGAGCAATTTAATAAGGATGATAAGTCCATCCTATGCAATTCTATTATTTTTTAACATAGTGCTAGGATGGCTTCTTTCAATTAATCTACTAAATAAAGCATAAAGCGATTAATTAATTGATATCCATCCTAGCGAGATTGTTGTTGGTGTACTTATGATGGTACACTCCCTTCTTGGCTTGGTATAACTCACTTAATACTTATTATAATGATACGTTTAATACCAATATAAATTGACATTGGAGTTATCCATCGAATATAACTTTTTACATTTTCAAATTGAGTTAGACATCAATTATCTGATGTTTGGAGTATATTCTGGAAGTTGAACTTCCTTAATTTAGTTTGATACGGGACCCTTGATTCTGGACTCTTGATACTTGACCCTTGATCCTGGATTCTTGATTCATGACCCATGATACGTGACCCGTGATTCTTGACCCTTGATTCGTGGCTCTTGATTCTGGACTCTTTATAGTAGGGCTGTTCATCTTCGTATTATTATAGTACAAGAGAAATGAATTTTTCGCAATATTCATGCGATCTCTAAAAGGAGCAAATCTATCAATTAGCGTAGGTTACCGTTGAAATAATAGAAAATTCTTACAATATCATATGGATGCATCGATTTTGGAAATTTATATCGTTTATCAAAGGTAAAGTAAGACAAATAATAAAAGAGGATATCCTCAACTAACAGCCAGTAGCAACAAATTTTATGGATTTTTGCTTCATGGTGCAGAGATTTTAGATAGAAAAGGAGTATGTATTAAGAACTAAAACTTCACACTAAACAAATGAAAATTTAAGAAATTTAATGTAGACTAAAGATATAATAAACACAGTCTGTAAAGATTGATTAAGAGGGAGATCATTATGACATTAACACAAACGCTAGAAACCATTGTTTGGGGATTCAGCGTAATATTGACAATCTATGGATTTTACTTCATGATCATGTCAATATTTGCATTTTTACCCCTTAAAGCAAGTAATAAATATGAACCTAAAAATAAATTTGGCATTGTAATCGCTGCTAGAAATGAAGAGGTAGTGATTGGAAATCTTGTCGATAGCCTAAAATTGCAAAACTATCCTAAGGAGCTATATGACATCATTGTTGTTCCAAATAATTGTACAGATAATACTAAAGGTGTAGCCATAGCACATGGTGCTCATATTTATGAACCTAAATCGCTGATCAAATCCAAAGGCGATGTCTTAAAAGAGGTTTTTGATCATCTGTTGACTCGAGATTATAATTATGATGCTTTCTTGGTTTTCGATGCTGATAATGTGGTTGACGAAAATTTTATTGCAGAAATGAATAATGCTATAATTGAAGGCAGCGAAGTTGCACAAGGGTATAGAAGCAGTAAAAACCCTTATGATAACTATATGACGGGTAATTCCACAATTTATTATGGTTTGGTCAATCGATTTTTTAACAGACCAAGAAATTCTATAGGAATGTCGGGGATGATCAACGGAACAGGTTTTATGGTAAAGGCCTCCATATTAAGAGAGTTGGGTGGATATCGGACAACAACCCTAACTGAAGATATCGAGTTCTCTACACAAATCATTTTAAAAGGGAAGAAAATCAACTGGATTCATGAAGCGATAACCTACGATGAGCAGCCGGAAAGTTTTGATGCATCTTGGAAACAGAGAATGAGATGGACAATTGGGACTATCCAATGCAATAAAGTATACCTGGGTGAACTTTTAAAAGGAATCGGGAAAAAGAATGGACTTCAAAATTTTGATTTTGCCATGTTTTATATTGCACCTTTGACTCAGGTCCTTTCCATATTTTCAGCAATCTCCATTATTGCTTTAAATCTATTATATTTAGAAAATAATGTTACAGAGCTAAGCAGTGTTTTAGGCTTACTCGTTGTGACAGGCCTTATTTCTTATGCAGCTACAGTATTTATAGGTATGGCTGTAATAAAACTGGAAAAATGGAGTTTGAGGAAGTCTTTTAAAGGAATAGCTACTTTTGCCTTTTATCTTATTACATGGTTGCCAATCAATGTGATAAGTATTGTGAAACCGGATACGACTTGGCATGAAATCAAACATAATAGAAAAATTGCCATAGATCGGAAATCGGGTCCCCGATAAAGACAATGCTAAACTCGCTCACTCATGAGAGAAAAAATGAAAATATACAATCAATAAATGATAGTCTCACCAGACGAATGGGGTGACTATCATTTTTTTGTGGTAAATTTCAAAATAAATTAACAGATTATTAATATTAGGATATTTACAATAGTGTATGACATACAGTATTATAAAGATGGGTGATGATTAATGGAAAAGAAAGAAGAATTTGTTGATTCTTTTATTGTCGAATTAAACAGAGGAACTTATACCTTGGCTGTGTTAAGTCAACTAAAAGAACCCCAATACGGGTATTCATTACTAGAGGAATTAACGAAAAAAAAGATCTTTATTGAATCAAGTACACTTTATCCACTTCTAAGAAGATTAGAAAAACAAGGAATTCTTGTTAGTGAATGGGACACTACGGAATCAAGGCCAAGAAAATACTACAAACTCAGTGCTTATGGACTTGAAATTTACAAAATCCTAAAAAATGAGTGGATAAAAACAGAAAGCATTATGTCAAATATCCTTAGGGAGGGATAAAAATGGATTACATAGAAAAATACATTTATGCGGTGATCAAGAATCTACCTGAAAAAGACAGGGAAGAGGTTTCAAGGGAACTTAGAGCGAATATTATGGATATGCTTGGCGATGATCAAAGTGATGCTCATGTCATCTCAACGCTTGAAAAAATGGGTAATCCCAATGAAATGTCATTGGAATATCTAGGAAAGGATGATTATCTAATAGGCCCCAGACTTTATTACAAGTATATCGAAGTCCTTAAAGTGATATTTTTTGTAGGACTTATCATTGGCTTAATTACCTTTATTGTGGATTTGTTTGCGAACATCGATAATTTCAATACCTTTTCAGATATCCTGACGTTAATTGCAGAAGGTCTTGGGAATGTCATAGCCACAATCATCGGTTTCATATTTTGGGTGACAGTGATCTTTGCAATTATCGAAAAGACTAAAAGTTACGATGAAATTTTCGGCTCCAAGAATAATGAATTTAAAGTCAATAATTTAAATGAAATCCCAAAGAAAAGCACAAAGAAAATTTCTAAAGTTGAGATGGTGTTCGCCTTATTCTTCACCGTATTATTTCTATGGTTATTTCTATTAAGAAGCGATCTGATTGCAATTTACGTTCGAGGACAAGCACCAATACCGGTATTCAATCGAAAGGTTATTGAAAGTGTTTCTTTGTTAATTCTCTTTTCAGGTGCGCTTTCAATCCTCCTATCGATATTAAAATTTGTTATAGGAAGATGGAATGAAGTACTAGGTGTTTTTGCTGCAATATATGCATTAATAAGCCTTGGTGTATTCATCCTGATTATCACAAGAGACAATTTATTTAACGAAGGATTTTTAAGTTATTTGGATAAAGGCACTTCTATAACAGGGTTAAATTTCAATATCTATGAAAAGTTTCCTTCGATTATTTATGGGATTATTGCAGTTTCATGCATATTCACTTTAATCGATATTGTCACCTCACTATATAATGGCTTTAAGAGAGATAAACTTGCTTGAGGCGAAACACTAAGACGATAAGAAGTTTAAATTCTAGTAAGTAAAAGTTATCTATGAGTCAGTCATTAACAAACTGTAAATTCTGACAATTCATTGCTGAGGATATTGCACTTATCCCAGATTAGTATATAATAATAATATAATACAATCGCGAGATCTTTGCCATAATTCGTATTTGTATTTCAAATTTGCCTATAATGCAAGGAGGATTTAAGATGGATGAGAACAATAATAAAGTTAATCCTACTCCTGAAGAGATAAATGCTAAAATGAAAGAAGAAGCAAAAAGAATTGAGGACGAGGCAAAAAGAATTGAAGAAGAAGCAAAAAGAATTGAGGAAGAAAGAAAAGAGTCAGAAAAAGTTAACCCTAACGTAAACACGGAGTATCGACGTACCAATAGCAGCAAAGGGTTTGATCTTGGTGGAATTCAAGGTGAGGATGTATCTGGTGAATTTACAGATGATGATATTTTTAAAAATAAGACGATGGCTGCACTGGCGTATATTATCTTTTTTATACCGCTGATTGCTGTACCAGAATCTAAATTTGGGAAATTTCATGCTAACCAGGGATTGATTCTCCTGATCACAGGTATTGTTGGAACTTTCGTTCTTGGATTGATTCCAATCCTGGGATGGATTTTGCTTCCTATATTTTCACTTGCGATATTCGTCATTGGGGTTATTGCAATCGTAAATACACTCAATGGAAAAGCACAAAAGCTACCATTCATTGGGAATATCAATTTAATCAATAAATAATTCGGGTTGGGTTGTGCTAAATAAATTGCATCGGTATAGCATTTGCTCTATATCATTCCTTAAAATTTTCTTGAGATTTAGCCGCTCATTTGGGCGGCTTCTCCAATTGATTGAAATGATTCCTGCGGACCATGGGGAAGTTTCGATTTAAGCCGTACATAGCTATAACTTAGACAAACAAATGAAGAGGTATAACATGAAAAAGAAATTCAAAAAAAATAAAATCGTCAGTTTTCTTTTGATTTTATCGTTGTTTCTCGCAGGTTGTACCAGTGAAGAATTTAATGGAAATATATGGAAAGATTTCGAGAAAACTATAGATCAAATAGTTGAACGGGGTAACGAGATCATTGAGGATGTTTCAAATTATGTCGAAAAAGCATGGGAAAATCTAGAAGATATGATCAATGGAACCGAACCAGACGATGTTCAAACATCAGAAGGAAATTCAGGTAATGTTGAAACCTTGCAAGAAAATCCGGTTAAGAATGATTACCTTGACCAATATAAAAGTAGAGCGATAGAAGATGCCTTTGGTGAAATCCCTAAAAATTATGAATTTACATTTGATGTAGATGCGGAGGCATACCTTCTTAAAAGGTTAAATGATTATAGGGAAGAAAACGGGCTAGAACCATTGGAGTTAAGGGCAGACCTGACCCAATCTGCCAAATATAAATCATTGGCCATGCTGCAGTATGACTACTTCAGCCACGATAACCCAAATTTGAATGGAAAAACATTCGATTATCTGATGTGGGAGGTGCTGAAACTATCTTACACGAGTATCGGCGAGAATCTGGCATTTGTGGGGAATTCTTCTCCATTGAATAAAATTGAGGCTGAGGAATTATTTCTAGGTTGGAAAAATTCTCCAGCGCATAATGAACAGATGCTAAATCCTTATCAAAAATATATTGGCATCGGAGTTGTCCGGGCAAAATATTCCGGTCCCTATTTTAAAGGGTATCAGGTTTTAATCGGAACTCAGCATTTTGGCGGATAAGATCCGCTTGATTACAATGAAAAGGGAAAGGAATACATATGGAATATATTGCGATAATAATTTTGATTTTTGTAGCTGCACTTTATATTGTAGATAATTATACCGTGGGGACCAAAGTATTTAGAATAAAAGACGAGAAAATCCCTCGAAGTTTTGATGGATACAAGATTCTTCATCTTTCAGATTTACATAATTCTAACTATGGTAATCAAAATGATGTGTTAATTAAGAAAATCAATAAACTTAATCCTGATTTGGTTTTTTATACGGGTGATATGGTTGATAAAAGTTCAGCCAATTCATCCAATTTTTTTAATTTGGCAAAAGCACTGTCACAAAATTATCCAGCTTATTATATCGCCGGTAATCATGAAGATCGACTAAGGGACACAGATAAAAAGAAGTTGTTTTCTGAAATAGAAAGTCTGGGAATCAACATCCTTGATAACGAGAAAGTAAAATTAAAACGAGATGAGAGTGAGATAAATTTATATGCCTTAAATCTCGAAAGTAAATACTACAGAGAAACCTATGATAAATTGACCAAAGAGCTTCAACTCAGTAAAGAAAATATCGAGGCGATTCTCGGAGTAAAAGAGGCAGGGTATACAATCTTGCTAACCCATAATCCCTTGTACTTTGAGGCATATGCAGATTATGGTGCTGATTTGTCATTTTCAGGCCATGTTCATGGGGGACTGATCAGATTGCCAATTATTGGAGGGATACTTTCACCGGATCGGATATTTAATCCGAAATACGATCGAGGTCTTTTTGAGAAAAAAGGAAGTAAAATCATAACAAGTCCAGGTCTTGGCGGAACAAAATTTCGTTTTTTTAACCGTCCTATGATTTATATGGTGATTCTAGAGGCTGAAGCTACGCAACATCATTAAACTAATGCAGTATTTTGTAAAACATCTCATGTCAAACTTCTTTTTTTAGTTAATATCTCAAATAATTTAAAATTATATTAGATTTTTGAAATAATGTTGCATAAAGTCAGCGCTACGTGAGGTTTATGCGCATAAACAACGATTTTTTTAAATATAATCATTTTATGAATGTTTTTTGTACAATAAATGAAATACAATGTTATAATATATGTTAAAGAAGTATTTATAGGTATAGAGATTCTATAGAGCACGTTTTGAACTTTATTAAAACACTTATAAATCTAGCATGTTTGGAAGATTTTGATAGAATGTTATATTAACACGAATGACAATAAGATTAAAAGTGAGGTAAATTGCTTATGCTGAGTAAAAACGCAAGAAAGATCATTTTAAGGACGAGTGTTGCATTATCTGTTGCACTAACCTCTACCAGTGTCCCTGGGTATTTCAATGAGACATACCAGGTGGAAGCTGCTACTGTTGTTAACCAGACACAAGGTGAAGTAACAATAACGATTTCTTCATTATGGACGTACTCAAAAGCAGATTGGGCCGCAAGATCAAAAGTTTACGTAAGTGGTGATAAATTTACTGTACTTGAAAAGCTTTCAGTAGATGGAAGAGAAATGTATAAATTAAGCAATGGATTATTTATCACAGCTAATCCTCAATATGTCTCCTTCAAGGCTTCAGCATCAACACCTGTAGTCAATTATTCAACTAAATCTGTGACTACTGTAAATCTCAATATGAGATCCGGTGCAGGAACAGGTTATGGTATTATTTTAACTATTCCCAAGAACGCTGAAGTTATTCTATTATCAAATATGAGTGGCTGGTCTAAGGTAACTTACAATGGAAGAACAGGATATGTATCCAGCGCCTATCTGACTGGAACTGCAGTCAGTACTCCGGTAATAACACCCATCGCAAGTGCACCTGCCCCTACAGCACCTAGTTCAACCTCTGTAACAAAAACCAACGCCAATCTCAACATGAGAAAAGGTGCAGGAACAGGTTACGGCATTATCCTAACGATTCCAAAAGATAAGATTGTCACGGTATTATCGAGTGCGAATGGATGGACGAAGGTAACGTATAACGGAAGCACCGGTTACGTATCCAGCTCATACCTCGTAACCACACAGTCAAACACACCAGTAATAGTTGCTCCTGTCACACCTGAAGTGCCAAGCACACCAAGTACCACCTCAGTAACGAAGACTAACGCCAATCTTAATATGAGAAAAGGTGCAGGAACAGGTTACGGCATTATCCTAACGATTCCAAAGGATAAGGTAGTTACTGTATTGTCGAGTGCGAATGGATGGACGAAGGTAACATATAATGGAAGCACGGGTTATGTATCCAGTTCTTATCTCGTGACAACACAGTCGAGTACACCCGTTGTTCCAACCACTCCAGTTGTCCCAGTGGTACCTACTGCACCAAGTGGAACAATAACAATAACCAAAACTCAATTTAATCTCAATATGAGAAAAGGTGCAGGAACAGGTTATGGCATTATCTTAACAATTCCAAAGGATAAGGAAGTCACGGTATTATCCAGCGCGAATGGATGGACGAAGGTTACATATAATGGAAGCACAGGTTACGTTTCAAGTCAGTATTTGATTTCTACCACGACAGTGGTAACACCGCCTCCAGTGGTTGTTGAACCACCTGTAATTACTGAACCTCCAGTGGTTGTTGCATTACCAAGTGTACTAAATCTGGATAATTTGAAACCTTCGTACGACAATGTCGATATTGCCTTAACAGGCTATGCTGTGCATAATTCTGGAATCAAGACAGTCACAGCGACACTTGATGGAAATGATTTAGCCATATCGAGAGAAGAAAGAGCAGATGTCAAAACGCTTTTTAGCAATTACGCGAATACTGACAATGCTGGATTTAAATTAAACATTAGTAAGTTAGGATTAAGCGTTGGCAAGCATAATTTAGTGATCAAGACCTTAGCAAATGATGGCACAGTAAAATCAAATACCTACAATTTCAATCTCGCTAAACCAGCACCAGCGATCAGTATCCATGGGGTTACTGATGGACAGGCTGTTCCTACAGGAACATTAAACCTCTCTGGATTTGCCGTAAATATTGAAGGTGTAGCTGGTGTAAAATATTATGTTAATGGAACAGCATATACCAATATCAGTTATAACTTAGCTTCAACTGAAACAGGAGCATACAGCGGTTATACAGGATACCAGAATGGAAACTTTACTTTTAATGTGGATAGCGCTTTGCTGAATAAGCCTGTCAATTCCATCAAAGTGGAACTGACTGGAAAAGATGGCACTGTTTATGGTGAGTCTGTAGTCCTTAGAGGAGCCGGAAGTGAGAGATACAGTGTTGAAAATTATTCTAGGTCTTTAGATGAGTATGTAAACTTGGAAATCGCAAAATTAGGCCTTGCAAAGGGTGCTGCTACAAGTAATTCAGTGAAAACCAGTATGGATGCTGCAAATTACGTCTATGATGATGCTAACAGATTTATCTTTATGGACCTTAGCTATGTTGCTGATTCCTATAAAATCACTGCTGAGAATCTAAACAAGGTTCTAGTCAATGAGGGAGTCCTTAAAAATCAAGGACAGGCTTTCTTGGATGGAGCCAATACCTACGGAGTGAATCCATATTATCTAATTGCCCATGCAATACTTGAAACCGGACATGGAAATTCAGTTCTTGCCAATGGACAAGTCGTAACTGATACCTACACTAAATTTGGCGATAAGTCTACCATCGTTGTTGGTGGAAATCCGGTAGTACCTGTAGGTACGATTGTTTACAACGTCTTTGGAATTGGAGCCTATGATTCAGATGCAAATCTTTGGGGAAAACAAAAAGCCTATAGTGAAGGCTGGTTTACCGTTGAAGATGCCATCAAGGGTGGCGCAAAATGGATCAGCACCAACTATATCAATAGAAGCGGAAATAACCAAAATACGCTCTATAAGATGAGATTTAACCTTGCAGCAGATACCTATCATGAATATGCAACAGATCTAGGATGGGCTGTAAAACAGGCTAACAGAATTAAATTGGAATTTGAAAAAATGAGTGTGGATATGAATCTCGTTAAATTCATTTATCCTACATACGAAGATTAGTTTTTCATCCTATAAATCAAGATAGAGGCTGTCTCAATGAGACAGCCTCTATCTTTGCACAAAACTTTTATCACTTTGATATCATTTATAACGTTTACACTTTTATGTTCGTTAGAATCTATGATATAATCAATTAATTAAGCGTTTGGACCAGTGAAGGAATTACATAATGAAAATTGATAAAGAATACATTTTGAAAAATAAGAAGTCAATAACCATATTGATTTATGCCATTGGAATTATTGCTTCCGTTATTTATTTAAGAGCATTTTTCCAAAGTGGAATTATCTACTATGGTCATTTTCTTCAAGAATCGACGATAACCTCAGACTCTCCATCAAGAGAATATAATGGAGTATTTGAGAAAGGACCTATAAAATTGAAGCTAACCGGGTTGAATCAAACAGATAAATTATTGGAACTAAAAGCTGGAAACACCATGAAAGAATATGTTTTTGATGGGGGAAACAGTGGAGAAAATCTTAGACTTTTTGATTCCAGCAATTTTCTCATTTATGAAGGAATCCATGATTCAACATTAGGAATGATTAAAGAAGAGGGAAATGAAGCGATATCCCTTGAAAAATATAAACCCCTCCGAGTTAATGGATACAATGAAGAGAATCCAGAACCACTATTGCTATTGGTAACAGCCTTGAAACTCAATACAGTCATCAGAGGCAGAATCAACATTTTGCTACTAGCTGGATTGATTTTTCTCATGGCCATCATAGACACGAGGTTCCCCAAATTTTTCTACAAACTCATAAAAATTGATTTTAAGCAGGATATAAAAGTTCCGGAAGCATATCTCATGATTCAAAAGATCACCTGGTCAATTACCCCAGTTATTCTTTTTTATCTGCTCTATAAGGCGCTGAGATAGGATGATTTAAAGAGATAAAGTCAATAGGGTTTGAAATAAATGCTCAACTTCTGTTTTATGAAGTTGAGCATTTTCTATAAGGTTTTTCGAAAAATAAAAGATTTGACATTAACGTAACGTAAAGGTATAAGCTATATTTAGGAGGTGAGAATTTGGAGTATACCATTAATGACATTGCAAAAATTGCAGGAATCAGTACACGTACATTGAGATATTATGACGAGATCAATCTATTATCTCCAAGAAGGATTAGTAGTAACGGTTACCGTATCTATGGCAAAGAAGAGATCAATAAATTACAACAAATTCTATTTTACCGAGAATTTGACTTTAAGCTTGATCACATTGCTGAACTCATCACGAAAAACGATTTTGATCGCGAAAAGGCATTGCTTGAACATCGGACAAACCTTTTAAATAAAAGAAATCAAATCGACAATCTCATCAAAAATTTGGATGAAAGTATAGATGAAATGAAGGGAAGGATAATAATGAAAGATAAAGATAAATTTAAAGGATTCAAGGAAGAAAAAATCCAAGAAAACGAAAGAAAGTATGGCAAAGAAATTCGTGAGAAATATGGCGATAAGGTGATTGAAGAATCGAACAAAAAATACATGGGTCAAACTAAGGAGCAATATGAACGAGCGGAAGCTTTAAGCAAAGAAATTCTGAGTAGACTCTATCAGGTCATGGATGAAGGCGAACCCGCTTCAGAAGATGCACAAATGGTTGCAAAACTTCATCAAGAATGGCTAATGCTTTACTGGCCAACTTATTCCAAGGAAGCACACAGAGGTCTCGCCCAGATGTACGTGGATGATGAAAGATTTACTAAATACTATGATGATGGTAAAAAAGGTGCTGCATTGTATTTGAAAAAAATTATTGATGAATATACGAAGTGATTTTGATGATATGCGGACAATGGTAAAGTAGGGATTTTATTTTACTATAATGTATTCAAAAACTTAAAAGGCAGTTCAAGAAAAATATCTATTTCCTTAATCCTTAGCGATTATACTGGGTAAAGTAAGAAGTTTTTGGCAACTAAGGTTAGGGAGGTGGGAGGCACAAAATCTTGTGTCAGAAGAGATGAAAACACGAAAAAAACCAATGTATAATCCGCATTTTACTGAATTAGAAGTGTTTGGACAGAAGTGGGATAGATTGCAAAATAAAGGCGCTACGAATTCACTAAAAGAAATCCAGGTCTTGAAAAAGAAAATTGAGTATTTGAAGGAAATGACGATTTATCTTGAAGACCAATTATCCATGATGTCCGCTAATCGGAGTTCAATAAAGGAAAATCAAGATTACATTGATGAAGCTGCACAAAGACTAGAGGAATTGAAAAATAGTGTAGGTAAAGACATGAACAAACAAAGGTAATGAATAGGCAAAGCTGCAAGGTTGTGGCTTTGCCTTTGTTCTGAGCTTTTTTATTAAGAATTAACAAACTCGTTAGTTTTCATTTCTTTGTTACATTTCTTAGATGATATTAAAGTATGATATATGTTATAATCTAACTTATGATATTTAAAATAGAGATTTTTTAATGAGATTGGAGTAAATGACAATGCAAAAATTCAAGACTGTTGATCCCTTCAAAATAGTGAACATTCTGCTTTATCTCGTCGTTGGTCTTGTACCATTAATCCTCTTGCCACTTCATGCCAATGGCAAATTGAACACATCGATAACAAAATTAATTGCTCTCAGTATCATTGCAGTTGCTTACTTAATCTTATGGTTAATTAGAAGAAATGAAGTAGACCTTATAGATCATTCTTTAGAGAGTAAGTTTTTACTCGGATATGTTGCATTGATGCTTATATCTATTCCATTTTCTCTCGATCCCATGACATCTATTTTCGGTTCATCCTATCGTTATGATGGCATGTTATCTTTCCTCTTATATTTTTCCGCTTTTTTAATAGCAAAAAACGCGAAGAATATCGGTGGTACCGTCTTTAAAGTGATTGCTTTTACAAGCACTTTAGTTGCGACATTAGGCATTTTGCAATTCTATGATCTCGATCCAATTCCCTCAAAATGGTATGCCATTCCTTGGGAGAATACGGCATTTTCCACCATGGGGAATCCTAATTTTCTTGGTTCTTATTTGGTTCTAAGTATACCAGTAGCCATATATCTATTTTTTTATTTGGAAAAAAAATATGGATTAGTCGTATATTCGCTATTACTCCTTTGTGTGCTTTGCTCACAAACGAGAGGCGCGTGGATTGGCACTTTCGTTTCCCTTATTGCCTTTCTGATCTTACACGGAGTCAGCCATGGTTATCGAAAACGGGATCTGGTCAAAGTTTTCATCATTTTTGTGACTTCAATTGTCGTTGTGGTCTTTTTTACGATTAGCTCTGGTGATGTCTTTTTAGCGAGATTTTTCTCCATCTTTATTGATTTTTCAAAATGGATCAACAAAAGCGAAGAAACCTATTTGGTTGGCTCTTTCAGAATATTTTTGTGGGGGAAAGTGATTGAACTCATCAAGATGCGACCGATTTTCGGTTTTGGGATTGATTCCTTATATATTGCCATGAACAATAATTTCAGAGATGAAATCATTCAAGTTTATGGCGTCTATAAAAACTGGGACAAAGCACATAATGAGTACCTGAATATTGCGGTTTCCACTGGAATTCCTTCACTTATCGCTTATCTTGGATTCCTGGGCTTAGTGATTAAGAAATCCCTCAAACGGTTGAAGGCCCATCCGGGTCATGTCGCTTTACTTTCAGCAGTGATCGGATATCTTACCCAAGCCATGTTTAATATCCAGGTGGTCATGGTATTCTATGTCTTTATGGCCTATCTTGGAATTCTTTCCTCAAAAAATGGCTTGATTAATGAAAGCACTGAATATCATTATAAAAATGTGGAGTTATCTTAGAAGTCATTTACGGCGATTAAATATAACAAAATGTAGAATAGTGTAATTTAAGAAAAAAGAAGCTTCGCAAATGAGATGCGAAGCTTCTTTTTTCGTGATGAGGATACTTAAATGCAAAATATTAAAAGTTTCAATACTAAGGCAAGATGATATTTTCACCTTAATAATCTTACAGGACGTATTCCTTGGATTTTCTAATGACATCGATGATGGTACCATCTCGATATTCAACGATGGCAACAACCTGATCTTCGAATTCGATATCTTCAGGAGTTCCAACCAGCTTATAGGCTTCATCTCTAAGTTCTTCAATGGTCATTAGGGGAAGGCCAGCCTTTTTAAGTGGCTCTAAGATGTCAGGTCTTCTTGGATTGACCGCAATTCCAATTTCAGTGACTACGATATCTACGCTTTCTCCAGGCGTAGTTACTGTGGTCACCTTATCTTTAATGGTAGGGATTCTGCTTCTGACAAGTGGTGCAACCATAATAGAGCACTTTGAACCAGCAGAGGTATCCACATGACCACCTGGAGCTCCTCTGACTACACCATTGGAACCCGTGATGACATTGACGTTATAGTCGGTATCAATCTCCAGAGCCCCAAGAATGACAAAATCCAAGTTGTTGACGAATGCGCCTTTATTCATTGGATTTGCATACTGTGAAGTTGAAATTTCAAAATGCCTTGGATGATTGTTTACGGAGTCGATCGCTGTCAAATCAAAGTCTTGTGCATCAACAATCGTTCTAATGAGGCCATCATTAAGAAGGTCAATCATTGGCTTCATGATTCCGCCGATGGCAAAACCCATCTTGATGTCTTTTTCAAGCATATAAGGCTTTAAGAAAGTCGTAACTGCAAGGGCTGCTCCACCAGCACCAGTTTGGAAAGAGAAGCCATCCTTAAAGAAAGGTGAATGAACGAGTGCTTTTGTTGCAAGCTCAGCCATCATAAGTTCTCGTGGGTCTTTGGTCATTCTTAGGAGCGCATTGGCAATCTTCTTAGGATTTCCGATTTCATCGACAACAACGACATAATCAACATCAACTTGTTCAATGCTAGGTGGGAAATTTGGGAAGGCAACAAGGCAGTCTGTAATGATAACAACCTTGTCTGCATACTTAGCATCCACCATGGCATAAGAGAGGACTCCACAATCTGACTTACCACCTTTGCCTCTGGCATTACCAAAGATATCTGAAGTTGGTGCACCGATAAATGCCACGTCAATATGGATATCACCACTTTCTATGGCACGGACTCTGCCACCATGACTTCTGATATAAGCGATGTTTTTAAGCTTACCGGAAGAAATGGACTCTCCGATTTTTCCTCGAACGCCACTAGAGGAGAGACCTGTGATTGTGCCATCCTCGATATATTTTACAATCGGATCATGAGCATCTCCAAGAGAGCTTGCACAGATGGTAATATCTTTAATTCCGAGGGAAGCGATGGCTTCAACAACCATATTGACCACATAGTCTCCATCTCTGAAATGATGATGGAAGGAGATCGTCATTCCATCCTTCAGCCCACTTTTTTCAATGGCTTCAACTAAAGAGGAAACCAATTTTTCACCTTGTGGTTTCACATAGGCCTTTACGGTCGGTGAAGCCTTCTTATATTCATAATTATCCCGATAATAAATCCCTTGAAAAACCTCTTTTCCTTCACGGAGAAGCTCGTCAGGAATATCACGTCCTACCTTGTTGATCATTATAATTCCCCCTTGTAAACGCCAGCATCTTTAGCGTGCGCGATGACTCTTTTTGCACCTTCAAGCATGGCGATGTCGACCATCTCTCCATCCATTGTAAAGACACCGATACCTTTCTTTGCGTTTTCCTCTACAGCAAAAATGGTCTTTTCTGCTTCCATAATTTCCTTCTCTGAGGGTGCAAATACCTTATGGACCACAGAAATCTGTTTTGGACTTACAACGCTTTTCCCATCAAAACCCATGGATTTGATAAGCCTTGTATCTTTTTCAAGTCCTTCAGCATCATCTACGTTCATATGCACGGTATCAAAACACATGACCCCGGCTGCTCTTGCGGCGAGGACAAGTTGTGAACGTGCTGCAAGCATTTCAAATCCTTCAGCGGTTCTTGTGGCATGCATAGTTCTCATGAAGTCTCCAGCGCCGATGGAGATGCCCATGATCCTCTCTGAGGATTTGGCCAGTTCGTATGCATTCATCACACCCAGGGGTGTTTCTATGGCTGCCATGAGGAGGGTAGACCCTTCTTCAATACCGAATTCCTTTTCAGCTTTCAAGACTTCAATTTCAACGGTTTCTACATCTTTTTTAAATTCGCACTTCGGAATTCTGATTCCGTCGCAGCCTCCGGCAACAGAGGCCCGAATATCTTCCTTCCAGTAAGTGGTATCCATTCCGTTTATTCTGACAAATCTTTCCACACCTTTGTAGTCATGATGCTTTAAGGTATTGTACAACTGGATTCTGGCTGAGTCTTTTTGATTTTCTGAAACGGCATCTTCCAAGTCAAAAATGACACAATCTGGCTTATAGACATAAGCATCCTTCACCAGACTTGCTCTATGGGCATTTAGAAACATCATCGTTCTTCTTAATCTGTTTTTTTGTGGCTTCACTTTATTGACACCCCCCAAGGAAGATTATCCATTTGGTCTACTGCTCTAAATACTGCAGTTTGAACTCTTGAGCGGATGGTGCAGTCCAAGGCACCCTTGTCATTGGCAATAACCTTTGCGCCTTTAACCTCCAGTTCTTCAAGAACTTCAAGGATTGTCTTTTTGATTTGTTTGCCAAACTGACTGAGTACGCTGCTTTCTATGGTCAGTTCTATGCCATCTTCCAGTGGGGAGATGACAATCTGAATGTCACTTGATTCAAGCGTACCCGCTACAGCTAAATGCTTAAGTTCCATAATTCACGTTCCTTTCTTCAGTATGTATTCGATTGCAATTTATAACTTCTTCATCATATGATAAGATATAACATAAGTCCAATATTAAAATTCTTATAAGTTGTATAAAGAAAAAGTTATAGGGAGTGAAAATCATGAATGCAAGACAGGCAAACTATCTTCTTACCGTCAATGAACTTGGGAGCATATCCCTTGCGGCAGAGAAGCTTTATGTATCCCAACCGTCTTTAAGCCAGACCATTCAAAGCATTGAGAAAAAACTGAACGTTAAGATTTTTGACCGCACGAAAAATCCCATAAGCCTTACTTATGCAGGAGAAAAGGTGATTGAGGCAGCAAAAGATATTCTTAGTGCGAATACAAATCTTTTGCGAGAAATTGATGAAATCAATGATGAATCAAAGGGAAGGTTTAGAATAGGGATTTCCACGCATCGGGCGATGCATATTCTACCCAAGATTCTTCCTCAGTTTATGGAGAAGTATCCTTTTGTAGAAGTTGAAATTATAGAGAAGGGTTCCAGCAATATGGAAGAGCTTATTCTTAATGGAAAGGTTGACTTCGCGTTTATGATTGTTTCAAAAACTGAGCATCCTGATCTTAAATACAATCTTCTTTTTCAAGAAAAGATGGTTCTACTTACCAATAGGAACTCTCTGTTTTCACTTGACCATGCGAAGAATGAAGCGATTGACTTTAAGGATGTGGAAAAAGAGAAATTCATTTTTCTAAGAAAAGGACATGGGGTAAGAACCATTCAGGACCAGCTCTTTCAAAAAAGCAAGGTTAAGCCTAAGGCGGTACTTGAAACTGAAAGCATTGAAGTTGCTAAAAGAATGGCTGTAGCATTAGATGCACTTACTATCTATCCTAGAAGCATGCTTGATGAAGCAGAAATTAAAACAGGCTCCATCAGATTCTTTCCAATCAAAGGGGATGATGCTTATCAAAACATCTACCTTACCTACGATAAAAATATGTATCTCACGAAATATATGCTCGATTTCATCAAGTTAAATGAAGACGAACAAAAAGAAAAACAACAGGTTAAAGCCTAATCAAGTTAACAATAATACAAAAGAACAAAAATGATTTCTCATGACCTCCTGGGATCAATGAGAAATCATTTCCTTTATAATAAACTAGAACAGGGATTATTTTATTAAAGGAAAATTGTCGAAGATTTAAAACAAAATGAGTCAAGAATCCGTCTCAAATCACTCCATTAGAACGTTTCATCATGTCAAGGCTTAATAAAAAACTAGACTGTTTTGCTTTGTAATTGAGAACGTATTTCACCTAAAACCATTACAGCGCCGAGATTCTTATTTAATCTTTAAAAAATATAAAAGTTGAATTGGTTAGTATATTCAAGGATATGGAAGAAAAAAGACCTCAAGTGGATATAATCAACACTCAAGGCGAATTGAGAGAGTTGATTAAAAAAGATATAGTTTGATAATCAAATAAAAATAGAGTAAATAACGGAGGTGGCACTGTGGCTAGAATCATCGGAACAGGTAGCTTTATGCCAAGAAGTGTAATATCCAACATCGACATGGAAAAATATGTTGAAACTAATGATGAATGGATTAGAACAAGAACAGGAATCAGTCAAAGACATATATCCATGGAAGATGAGAATACAGGAGATTTAGGCTATGGCGCGGCTCTTGAAGCCTTGAAGGACGCAGGAATCAGTCCGATGGACCTTGATTATATTATTGTAGCGACAACCACGCCCCATTCCTTTGTCCCCACGACAAGCTGTTACATCCAGGGAAAGCTCGGCGCTATGAATGCAGCATGCTTCGATATCAATGCAGCCTGCTCAGGATTTATCTATGGTGTAGAGATCGCAGAAAGTCTGCTGGAGAAGAAAGATAAAGAATATGTGCTAGTCATCGGGGCAGAAGTCCTGAGCAAGATCGTTGATTTTAATGATCGAAGCACCTGTGTGCTTTTTGGAGATGGCGCAGGAGCCGCTGTACTTAAAAAGGGCGAAGGGATTAAAGGAATTGTAACTGGAGCGGATGGAACAAAAGGAGCTGTTCTTAATACCGGAGACTTTAAGGTAAGAAACATGCTCACCGGACCTAATGAATCCGATAATATGCTCAGTATGGAAGGTAAGGAAGTCTATAAGTTTGCTGTTCAAATCCTTCCGCAAGCCATCAGAAGCTCACTTGAAAAATCAGAAATGAATGTCGAAGATCTTGACTATATCATTCCGCATCAGGCAAATATCCGGATTATAGAAGCGGCGGCTAAAAGGCTCTCTCTTCCCATGGATAAGTTCTACGTCAATATCCAAAATACTGGCAATACTTCTTCAGCAAGTATTGCTATAGCCTTGGATGAGATGAACAAAAAGGGACTTCTGAAGAATGGAGACAAGATCTCCATGGTTGGATTCGGCGGTGGCTTGACCTATGGTGCCTTAACCATGGTATGGAACAAGTAATCATCTCATTAATACGCTATCACAATAATCTATAAATAAATAAAACAATAAAATTTTAGGAGGAAATCAACATGATTTTAGAAAGAGTACAGGCGGTTTTAGCAAAGGAATTATCATTGAACGCAGGGGATATCTTATTGGAATCCAATTTCGAAGACCTGGGAATCGATTCTTTGGATTTAGTGGAACTGATTATGCAACTTGAAGATGAATTTGATATTGCCATCGATGAAGCTGAAAAGCTAAAGACTGTTAACGATGTTGTAGAATACATTTCATCAAAAGTCAGCGAGTAGAAGGTGAATGATGAAGAACAGAGTATGTGAATTACTTGGAATTAAGTATCCCATATTCCAGGGTGCTATGGCGTGGGTTTCCGATGGGAAACTCGCTGCCGCAGTTTCCAATGCCGGTGGACTTGGAATTATCGCTGGTGGAAATGCAGATGGCGAGATCGTCAGAGCAGAAATCAAGATCGCAAAATCCCTTACGGACAAGCCATTTGGTGTCAATATCATGCTTTTAAGCCCTTTTAAAGATGAGGTCATCAAAGTTGTCCTGGAAGAAAAAGTAGCCTGTGTAACCACAGGAGCTGGAAATCCTGCTAAATATATCGCGGATTTTCATGCAGCCGGAATTAAGGTCATGCCACTTGTAGCGTCAGTTGCATTGGCAAAGAAGATGGAAAGACTGGGAGCAGATGCCATCGTTGCAGAAGGAAGTGAAGCTGGAGGACATATCGGAAAGCTTTCAACCATGGTTCTTTTACCACAGGTTTGTGATGCTGTAAGTGTCCCTGTCATCGGAGCTGGTGGAATTGCAGACCATAGAGGTGTAGATGCCGCTTTTACGCTTGGAGCAGAAGGTGTGCAGCTGGGAACTTATTTCATCCCTGCGGATGAATGCAAAGCCCATGAGAACTACAAGAACATGGTGGTTAATGCTTCTGATATTGATACAACGGTAACAGGAAGACCAACAGGACATCCTGTACAGGTCCTTAGAAACAAGCTATCTAGAAAATTTGAAGAACTCGAAAAGAGTGGAGCAGAACTTTCAGAATATGAAGAACTGGGTAAAGGTGCATTGTATCACTCTGTTATCCTTGGCGACGAAGACAATGGTTCCTTCATGTCAGGTCAGATTGCAGGAATGGTTACCAAAAGAGGAACCTGCCAGTATCTTATTGAAAGTCTTATTGAAAAATCAAAGTTTATTTCTGTAGAATAACAAAGGGAATTCGTTTGAAAGGATGGAAGCGTACGCTTTCAAAAGGAAGGATATGAAAACAAATTTATTCTTTCCAGGCCAGGGGTCACAGTATGCTCAAATGGGACTGGATTTTTATCGCAATTATAAAACTTATAAAAATATTATCGATCAAGTCTCAGATTTGACAGGCATAGACCTTATAAACATTCTCGAAGATGCATCAAAGCTTAATGAGACGGAGAATGCGCAAATTGCCATTTTTACCATGAGCTACGGAATCACAAGACTTCTTGAAGAAGAGGGAATCCCTATGGATTCCGCTCTCGGAATGAGCCTTGGAGAATATGGTGCCTTAACTCTAGCTAAGGTGATGACTTACGAGGACACCCTGAAGCTTCTAAGGAAACGCTCTGAACTGATGCAAAAAGCATCGAGAGAAACAGAAGGTTTTCTTGCAGCAGTTTCCTTTATGGGAAATGATGCCGTAAAAGAAGCGCTGGAAGGTCTGGAGAAGGTATGGATTTCAAATATCAACGCCGAGAACCAGACTGTAGTTGGCGGAGAAATCCAAATGAGAGATGAATTTGAAAAACGGATCAAGGAAAAAGGTGGGAAAAAGATCACTTATCTGCAAGTTTCAGGTGCTTTTCATACACCACTCATGAAACCAGCAGGCGAAGCCTTTAAAGCCTATCTTGAAGAATTCCAACTGAATCAGGCCATAATTCCAGTCCTTTCAAACTTTAAAGGTGATTTCTATAAAAATGAGGATGATGTTAAAGAGATCCTCTCCAAACATATCTATTCAACTGTCTTATTAAGCAGTTGCATAGAAAAGCTGGAAACGAAAGAAGAGGACTTGAACATCGTTCTTGGACCTGGAAAAGCGATGGCCTCAATTCTAAAGCAAAACAAAGCTGAAGGACAGACAATCATCATCAACAGCGTGGAAGATTATAAGAATGCTGTTTTGATCTTAAAGGAGAAACTAAATGGATAAGAAAACTTGTATCATTACCGGAAGCTCACGAGGAATAGGACGAGGCTGTGCAATTCTTTTTGCAAAAAACGGATACAATGTCGTTGTCAATTATTCAAGCAATGAGCCTACGGAATTATTAAATGAACTGACAGCGATGAATGCGTCATTTATCTCCCTTAAGGGTGATATCTCAAACGAAGAAGATGCCGTGATGCTCGTAGAAGAAACGGTTAAGGCTTTTGGTAAAGTTGATGTTTTGATCAATAATGCCGGAATTACCAAAGATAACCTTATGCTTCGCATGAAGACTGAAGATTTTAAGAAAGTCATCGATGTCAATCTTGTGGGAACATTCAACATGACCAAGGCAGCAAGTGCAGTAATGATGAAGAAGAGAGTTGGTAGAATCATCAACATTTCTTCTGTTGTTGGACTTAGGGGAAATGCGGGACAAGTTAACTATGCATCATCCAAAGCCGGTGTCATCGGACTTACTAAGTCAGTCGCCAAGGAACTTGCGAAAAGGAACATCACTTGTAATGCCATCGCACCAGGGTTTATCGAAACAGATATGACCGGAGCGCTTTCAGACAAAATCAAGGAAAATATCCTTTCGGATATTCCACTAGGAACACTGGGTCAAGTAGAAGATATTGCAAATTTAGCCTATTTTCTAGCCAGTGATGAGAGCAAATACATTACCGGTCAGGTAATCGCCGTAGACGGCGGAATGAGCATGTAGGAGGAAAAAGTTTTGAGAGTTGTCATAACAGGTATGGGTGCCATAACACCTATTGGAAATAATATCGAAGAATTAAAAGAAGGTCTTTACGAAGGAAGAAATGGAATAGGCAAGATTACCCATTTCAATACGGAAGGATTCAAGGCGACACTAGCCGCTGAAATCAAGAATGCCGACCCCGCTGAAATCATAGGGAAAAAAGAAGCTAGAAGAATGGACAGATTCACTCAACTCGCAGTAGTTGCAGCCGACCAGGCCGTTCTTCAATCTGGAATTAAAGATGCCTATGATCCTTTCGACATCTGCACTTTTGTTACCTCAGGAATCGGTGGCTTGAATACCATGGAAGAAAATGTACTTAAGTATTTTGAAAAGGGACCAGGCAGAGTATCTCCCTTCTTTATTCCAATGAACATCCTCAATATGGCAGCTGGCGAAATCTCCATTAGATACAATGCCATGGGGTCTTCATTTTCCCCGGTAAGTGCTTGTGCATCAGGAACCCACTCCATAGGAGAAGGATTTAGGGCAATCAAGCATGGCTATGCCAAGGCAGCAATTGTCGGAGGAACCGAAGGTTCTATCACGCCAATGGCTATCGCTGGATTTTCAAACATGAAGGCACTCAATGAGACAGACGACTTGAATAAGGCTTCTATTCCATTTGACAAAGACAGAGCTGGTTTTATCATGGGTGAAGGCGCTGGCGTCTTGATCTTGGAAAGCCTTGAAGGAGCCCTTGAAAGAGGAGCGAAAATCTATGGCGAAGTCGTTGGCTATGGTTCGACATCAGATGCCCATCATATCACCGCACCACATCCTGAAGGAAAAGGCGCTTATATGTCCATGAAAAAAGCAATTTTGGAAGCGGGAATTGAAGCTAGTGAAGTGGGCTATATCAATGCCCATGGAACAAGCACACCAATGAACGACAAACTTGAATCCATGGCTATTGTCAATCTCTTTGGTAAGGATGTTCCAGTTAGCTCCACCAAGTCCATGACAGGCCACCTTCTAGGGGCATCCGGAGCTGTGGAAGCTATCATCTCCCTTATTTCGATCCATGAAGGCTTGCTTCCTGCAACCATCAACACCGAAAATATCGATGAGAATATTGAAGCAAACATCATCGTCAAGACACCATTGAAGAAGGATATCACTTATGCACTTTCAAATTCACTGGGTTTTGGTGGACATAATGCCTCCCTGCTCTTTAGAAAATGGGAGGGGAAATAGATGGAGATTAAAGACATCCTCCTTCTTCTTGAAAAGTTTGAAGAGTCAGACCTTAGAGAATTAAAGGTGAAACTAAAAGGGGATGAGTTCAATGCGTTTAGATCGGAATTATCTAACGAGCATGAAAGTTCCTCAAGAGTTACTACAAGCAGCGAAGTTCATCATGGCAGCGAAAAAGGAAATTCCTTTAGAAATGTGCAAATAAATAAAGAAAATATCGTGAAAAATGAAGAGTCTAAAAAAGAGATTGAAAGTAAGACAGAGGAATCTGATGAAGCGATGTTTGAAACCATGAAAAAGATCAATTCGCCAATCGTTGGAACCTATTTTTCAAGACCATCCGTCAAAGACGAACCTTTCGTGAAGCTAAATGAAAAAGTGAAGAAAGGCGATGTCCTCTGCATTTTGGAAGCCATGAAGATCATGAATGAGATTAAAAGTCCTGTGGATGGTACCGTTAGAAAGATTGCGCTTAAAGATACGGATATGGCAGATTTTGGAAAGACACTCTTTATCATCGAGGAGGACTAAATGGAACATATAGATATCAATGGAATTATGAAGGTACTTCCTCATCGTCCTCCATTTCTACTCATCGACAGGATCCTTGAAGTAGAACCTGGAAAATCATGCAAGGCCTTAAAGAATGTTACCTACAACGAAGAGTTCTTCAAAGGACATTACCCTGATTATCCAGTAATGCCGGGGGTTCTTATTGTTGAGGCTATGGCTCAGACAGGCGGATACGGTATTCTTACCTTAGAAGGTAATGAAGGAAAGTTACCTCTATTTGCAGGAATGAACAATGTAAAATTTAGAAAACAGGTGGTACCTGGTGATACCCTGATCCTTGAAGTAACCATAGACAAGTTAAGATCGAACTATGGAAAAGGAACAGGAAAAGCTTACGTTAACGATCAACTCGTTTGCGAAGCAGAGTTAATATTTATGTTAGGATAGGTGGTTAAGGATGAAAATACTCATTGCCAATAGGGGAGAAATCGCCTTAAGGATTCTAAGGGCAGCTCATGAACTTAATATGAAAACAGTCGCAGTATATTCTGAGGCAGATAAGGATGCCCTACATGTTAAACTGGCCAATGAGGCAGTTTGCATCGGAAATAAATTTTCCAGGGATAGTTATCTTAATATGGAAAACATCTTAAGTGCTGCGGTTCTTACAGAATCAAATCTCATTCACCCTGGTTATGGATTTTTATCTGAGAACTCTTTATTTAGAAGACTTTGCAGGGAATGCAACATCAATTTCATCGGTCCCTCTGAAGAGACAATGGAGCAGATGGGAGATAAGATCAAAGCGAAGGAACTGGCGAAAGCCGCTGGAATTCCTGTCGTACCAGGTTCAGATGGTGAAGTAAACTGCTATGAAGAGGCGAAAGAAGCCGGAAGGCTCATCGGTTACCCTCTTTTGGTCAAGGCCTCAAATGGTGGAGGTGGAAAAGGAATAAGAATCGTTTTGAAAGAAGAAGATTTGAACTCCGCATTCCTTGCTTCAAAAAATGAAGCACTTGCTAATTTTGGACAAGATGGTGTTTATCTTGAAAAATATCTTCAGAATCCGAGGCATATCGAATTTCAGATTCTAAGAGACATGTATGGCAATACCATTCATCTAGGGGAAAGAGACTGTTCGCTTCAAAGAAGAAAGCAAAAAGTTCTTGAAGAGTCTCCATCACCATCTTTAAGTGCTGAACTGAGGGAAAAGATGGGTGAAGCTGCAATCAAATGTGCTGAAGCTTCAGACTACTTAGGCGCAGGAACTATAGAATTTCTACTTGACTCTGATGGCAGCTTCTACTTCATGGAGATGAACACCAGAATTCAGGTGGAACACCCCGTAACGGAGATGGTCACTGGCATAGATATCGTCAAGGAACAAATCCGTATCGCTAATGGGATGCAGCTTTCTGTATCCATGGACGAAGTCACATCCACAGGACATGCGATAGAATGCAGAATCAATGCTGAGGATCCGGACAATAATTTTGCTCCATGTCCTGGGAATATCAACTTCATCCATTTTCCATCAGGAAATGGTATAAGAGTTGATAGTGGATGTTATTCAGGGTCTGACATCCTTCCTTACTATGATTCCATGGTGGCTAAACTGATCGTTCATGGAAAAGATCGGGAAGAAGCACTCGCCAAAATGAAAAGTGCCTTGTATGAGCTGACCATACTGGGAATCAAGACCAATCAAAGCTATCAGGAAGACATCGTCAGCAGTGATTATTTCCAGAATGGAAATTACCACACCCTGACACTAGACGAAATGAGGGGATAGTTTGGCCATTTTTAAGAAAAAACGAAATTATTTCACCTTAGAGGGAAATATCGATGAATTGAATCTTTCACCTGAAGTGAAGCCATCTATTCCGGAAGGCGTCTGGCACAAATGTAAGGCTTGCGAGAAGCTCATCCTCAAGGAAGAGCTTGTAAGGAATACTTATATTTGCCCGAAGTGTGGAGCATACGAGAGAATGGGGGCCAAAGAGAGGATTGAACTAATCATCGATGAGGGAACCTTCAAGGAACTTAGTGCAAATATTGTGGGGATGAACCCGCTTCACTTTCCGAAGTATGAGGAAAAGATTGAAAAGATTCAACAGGCTACCGGATTAAAGGAAGGCGTCCTTACGGGATATGGGCGAATCTCTACTTTGAAGGTAGCCATCGCAGCGATGGATCCAAATTTCATTATGGGAAGCATGGGAAGTGCCATTGGTGAAAAACTGACACTTCTGATTGAATTTGCAGAGAAAAATGCATTGCCTCTAATCATCTTCTCCGCTTCAGGTGGTGCCAGGATGCAGGAAGGCATTATCTCTCTTATGCAGATGGCTAAAGTGTCTGCAGCTGTTAAGAGGCATTCCGATAAGGGACTTCTCTATGTCTCCATCCCGACTGATCCTACAACAGGAGGCGTTACAGCGTCTTTTGCCATGCTTGGGGATATCATCCTTTCGGAGCCAAAGGCACTGATTGGTTTTGCCGGCAGGCGTGTTATCGAAGGAACAATACGGCAGGCACTTCCAGATGATTTTCAGAGTGCTGAATTTCTCTTGAAACATGGTTTTTTGGATGCTGTCGTCAGAAGGGAGGAAATGAAGGAGTATCTGCATAAACTGCTGCTTCTTCATGAATACAAATCATGAGTGCATGGGATAAAGTATTAAAAGCCAGAGATAAGAACAGACCTCTTCCACTGGATTTCATCAAGAAAATCATCGTGGATTTTGTTGAATTAAAGGGAGATCGTCTTTATGGAAATGATGAGGCGGTCATCGGAGGTATCGGATATTTCCTCGGAACTCCAGTGACAGTTATTTCTATTTCAAGAGGCCGGGACATTGAAGAAAATATCATCCGGAATTTCGGCAGTCCGAATCCTGAAGGCTATAGAAAGGCCCTGAGGCTGATGAAACAGGCCGAGAAGTTTCATAGACCTGTACTTATCTTCATTGATACCAAAGGCGCAGGATGCGCAATAGAGGCAGAAGAGAGAGGTCAGGGCGAAGCGATTGCAAAGTGTCTATATGAATCAGCGACACTGAAGACACCCATCATCTCTTTTATTACAGGTGAAGGTGGAAGTGGCGGTGCTTTGGCACTGGCTGCAGGTGACGAAGTCCATATGCTTGAAAACGCGATCTATTCGATTCTATCTCCAGAGGGATTCTCTTCCATTCTTTATAAGGACGGAAAGTATTTCAAGGAAGCCAGTGAGATCATGAAGATTACTTCGGACGATCTTCTTGAGCTGAAGATCATCGAAGGAATTATTAGTGAACATGGAAATATCAATGAAAACTTTGATGAAACCATCATGGATATTAAAAATACAATCAACGATTTTCTAGGTAGAGCAAAAGCCTCAAACCTGGATGAACTTTTGGAAGCAAGATATAAGCGATTTAGAAAATTCGGGAATGTTCGCTGGGAACAATAATTGGCATAAGTGCATCTCTTATAAGAACAAATTGAAAGAGAATGAATAAATACAATCGAAAAGGCAAAGTGACCATTGAGTTGATCATTTTGCCTTTTTGATTGTAGAAAGTTAAAGTCTGCCTCGTGGGAGAATTTCTCCCGTTTGAGGCGGACCATCATTATCCTAATTACTATATGTTGGTATACCCGAAATTTTTATAAAATCAATATCCTGTCCATTAGTTTCAATTACTAAGGAATCTTTACCAACTATTATCGTAGAATTTTGAAAATATCCATCTGTAATGATATATTTATTTCCTTTTTCAGAAAAATACGTGCCTGTATACTCTATTTGTTTTCCTAGGTCAAATTCGTAATAAGCATAAGAATTATCCTCTCGGTTAAAGGTGATGGAATTAAACTGTGTTTCTTGACTAACGAATGTCCCATGCAAACTCACTGTTTTTTTGTTATTCTGGTCATATACGATAAAAAATACCAGTGAAATCAGTAATCCAATCCCAATGAAGTAATATTTTTTCTTCATAAATCCTCCTCTAATAATAAATAACAATAAAGTAATTTTATTAATATAATCATACCATAAATAATATCAAATGATATAGTTAAAAACTAGTTTGATTCTAAGAAATAATTTCACTATAAGTAATATTTATCTTTAAATTAAAGAAAATCATAAAGCTAAGTTATAATCTATTCTCGGATTCATTGTGGTAATTTTTTCAAAAAGTTAAAGTCTTGATCAAACAGATTTATTCTGTTTGATCAAGACTTCTCAATAGATGGAAGTAAATTTTTATGTAATGGTTAATTATTTTTTAAAGTGGAATCCAAGAGGGAAAGCACCGTATCAAGGACAATACCTGGTACCGTATGGAATGAATAAGGGACTTCAATCCGCTCTGTATACTTATGGGCATCAAATCCGTAGGTTCCAATGTTTGTTACAGGAAGGGATAGCTCCGCGATCTCTTCAAGGGGTAAGGAATAGGAAATCCCGAACCCTGGCATATTATCTTTCAAACTATCTACGGCGCTCTCCTTAGGCAGGGCGAAGTAGCTTAAATCCGAAATATAAGGATAAAACTTTCTTAGTTTTATCGGATGATCAAGATTTTCATCGACATGAGTCTCCAAAACATTAAGCAGATTTTTTTCTATGTCGGTTTCTCCATTCACAGCAATATGGGGATAGTATGGTGGTGAAAAATATAGAATAATAACCGGCTCTTTTTCACCCCAAAGCGTATGGAGCTTCTCTACGATGAGCAGGGAAATTTCCCGTTCATCATGCTTCTCAGAACTAACAAGTTCTTTGGTGTAGTCTGCAAGGATTGTGTCAAGATTACTGATTTTCTTTTTTACTTCAGTATAAAGATCTTCGTAAGTAAGAATTTTCTCCTTCCAAGGGAGGGGTGAATAGGAGAGGTTCATTAGTGCTGTATAAATCTTATACTCGCTGGTTAATTTTTCTATGACTTCCATGAAGGAGAGGCGTGCAACATCTTTAAGTTTTGCAAGGACAACGTCTGGTGTACTGGAATGGGTTGAGAAATTAAAATATACCTCTGTGGCTCGGTTTGTCTGTACCGAATATTCCGGCTTAAGGTCCTTGAGTCTTAAGGTTATAGGGGGGACTGTGACTTCTCCAAGATAATTGTCCGATAGGTTCACTCTGAGATTGATGTTTTGAACGAGTGAGGCTGCCAGTTCGTTTGAATCAAGGCCGCCGAAAGGGTCGCCCACATGGGTCTCTTTCCCTACGACATAGAAACTTGGCATAAGCTTGCCAACAGTACCAGCATAAAGGTATCTTGAATTATCGCCTAAAGCCCTTTCGGAGGTATAGTCCGTATCGATGGCTGTAAGGTAATTTAGCTTATACTTCTTTTTAAGGTTCACAAGTTCAGGGACAACTGAAAGCATACCTTTGGAATTTCCTTCTTCATCCGAAACGAAGGAAACCACAAGATTCCCCTTAAGCTCATTGATATTTTCTGCAAGGATTTCGAGAAGATGAATGATGATTGATAACCCTGATTTCATGTCAAGGATTCCTCGACCAAAAAGATAATCGCCAGAATTAAGGTCACGCATGACATTTTCGGGCAGGTTTTCGGATTTTAATGCAGCGATAAGGTTCTCTGGATCTGTAGCCAAATGCTCTAGGGAGCCATAATCTGATATTCCTACAGTGTCGATATGTCCAAGAAGAATGACCGTATCCTTGCTATCTTCCTTGTGACCATTCATCATCGCAACGAGGGATTTTCTTCCAGCTTTGTCATTCTTGTTTTCTACATAGAAAAGATACTCGGGATTCGTCTTGAAATAGGGAAGTGCCATCAGGATTTCATAGATTGCCTCCGTCACATGATTTTCCTCTGTCGTACCCACGACACTTTTTATCTTGGTGAGCAGTAGTGTAAGTTCCTTTATTCGATCTCCATTCATCTGCATTAAAATATCTCCTCATTTCTTCATCATAATTAGATATGTAATCAAATTAATTTTACGGTAAAAGCTCTGTTTATACTATAGCAAATCGAAAAAAAGGAAGCGGTAATGATGATAATCGCTTCCTTTAATTTATCGTATTATTAAGGTTAAATTTTACTAATTAGTTTTTGTTTTCGTTGCTGCTATCGATTGGTTTATCTATGTTCTTAGAACTTATTGATTTTCTTCTGGCTCTTCTGAAAATCTTTAATCCAAAGAAGCCAAGAATTCCAATCACAATCGCAAATGGGATGACATAGATGAGGAGGATAAGGAAGTTGATCATGGATTCCTTGAAGAGCTCTGCGGATTGTTTAAGTGCAAGCTGCAGTCTCTCGCCAAGGCTAGCCTGAATGCTCTCGCCTGTGGACAGTTTTGACACTTCCTGAATGTTTACATAAATTGTGCTATAGTCGACTCTTTCATCCAAATATTGAAGTTCGCCCTTGATCATTTCGATCTGATAGATGATCTCGTTAAGTCTTGTTTCGATTTCGATGATATCTGCAATTTCTTTAGCCTGAGCAAAAAGTTCATTAAGTCTCTTTTGCTGTGCTTCAAGGGTAGTCAGCCTTGCTTGAGTATCCCTGTAATACTTGGTCACATTCTCCTGGGATGAGCTTTCTGTTGTGATATTCGCAAAGTTTTTAAGCTCGGCATTGAATGCGATTACCTTATCCTTAGGGATTCTGAAGACGTAAGTTGCATATTTGTAGAGTTTTCCGTCATTTGAAGTATTATTGTAGATACTGGAACTTTGCACATAACCGGTGTACTTCGTCACGAGTCCAGTGACATCAATGATCATCTTTGGAAAATCGAGAGTTTCAAAATTCATGGAATAGGTTCCGATGATCTTGTCTTGATCAGAAGTAGCTTGTCCAACGCCTCCTGTAACTCCTTTTGAGTCATCAGCTTCTTCCGCTACGCCAAAGTCCGGTGAGGGCATTGCTGGTGGGGAAGTTACTGCAGAATCTCTTCCTGAATTGGAAGTGATGCTTTTGTTCTTTTGAAGAGTACCTCCAAATAGGGTATAGATAAAAACTGAAACAAACATGAGAACTAAAAAGGCACCAATGCCAATAAATATCTTTTTCTTATTTCGCATTTCAACTTCCTCCTTCAAAGGAATTTATGGATGATTGATTAATTTTAGTTTAATGTGGATTAAGATAGAATAAATTACAAAATGATTCCAAAGCATAAATATTTTGTATTATTCTAAAAATATATCCCCTAGCGTAATAAAGTATACTAAAATAGAGGTAAGAGACAATTTGGAGGTTACTATGGAAGAACTGAAAACCCTGAGCATGAAGATCAATTATGCAGATACATTAAATTATGCCATGTTTGAAAACCGGATTCCCTTTATTCGAAATGTTATTCTCAACCATTCCAAAGAAGAGGATTTAAAGAATATCACCTTGGTCATCTCTTTTCAGGATAATTTTGCAAAAGAAATCAAGAAGGAAATCAGCATTCTGCCCAAAGGGACTGATGTGGATCTTGGGAAGTTCACTGTAGAAATCGATGGAGAAATGTTATTTGGACTTACAGAGGCAGTAACCCTTGCTATGAAAGTGACAGTAACTAGCGGAGAAGAGATTCTTCTTGAAGATAAATATGAGATCAGGGTCCTTGCTTATAATGAATGGCAAGGCTACGATACCATGCCAGAAATGCTGGCTGCATTCGTCACCCCAAATCATCCGTCAATTGATAATATCCTTATCGAAGCCTCAGGAATCCTGAAGGATTCTTCCAAGGATCCTTCTTTTGAAGGATATCAACAAAAGGACATCAACAGGGTAAGGGAGCAGGTTTCAGCAATCTTTACCGCATTAAGGAATCAGGCGATAACTTACATCGGACCACCCCAATCCTTTAATGGAAAAGGGCAGAGAATCAGGCTGTCGAGCGAAGTGCTCGAAAAGAAAATGGGCACCTGCCTTGATACTACAGTCCTATTTGCTTCATGCCTTGAAGCAATATCAATAAATCCAGTGATCATCCTCATTAACGGGCATTCATTCGTTGGTTTTTGGCAGGAAGAGGAATTCTTCCAGGATATGGTCGAGTTTGACATTGCTTCGATCACAAAACGGACCGCCATGGGCATGAACCTTATTGGTGTGCTCGAAACGACAGATATCAGAAATGGACAAACTCTTTCTTTCCTTGATGCCGAAAAGCATGCGCTTGAGCATCTCACGCACCCTGAAAACTTCATTATGGCTTTGGATGTCAAAAGAGCCAGAGCAAGCGGAATCAAGCCCATACCTGAAAGGATACTCGAAGGTGGAAGTTATATCAAAGTCCGTGATAAAAACCTTGAAGAAAGGGCTAAAGATATGCCGGAACTGATTTCCATCGTAAAGCTTGAGCTGAAGGATGAAGGAACCAAGCATGACAAGAAGACGCAATGGGAAAGGAAACTCCTGGACTTAAGCTTCCGCAACAATCTCCTTAATTTTTCACGGGAAAAGAAAGGTATCGAGCTCCTGATCAAGGACAGCAAAGTGCTGGAGGACAGTATTTATAATGGTGATGAGTATGAAATCCTCAGTAAAATTACTGACCATGAAGGGAAAGAGCTTGAGATCAACCTCAATTCTGCAAATGATTATCTTGCAGAATACTCTTCGCTGATTGAAGGGGAATTCGCGCAGAAGAAGATCAGAACGCTATCCACAGAAAAAGAGCTCTCCACAAAGATGACAAAGATGTACAGAGACGCCAAAGTACATATCGAGGAATCCGGCACAAACTGCTTATTCCTCTCCCTTGGACTGCTCAAATGGTATGAGAACGACTATACCGAGAAAGAAAGGTATGCACCGATTCTACTTGTTCCAGTGGATCTTTCTAAGAAAATTGGAAAATCGGCATTTAAGATCAAAGGAAGAGAAGAGGAGACACTTATCAATGTCACGCTGCTTGAAAAACTCAAACAGGATTTCGGCATTGAAATCAAAGGACTTGACCCGGTTCCCATCGATGAAAATGGCGTTGATGTCATTAAAGTTTACAGCATCATCAGAAATGCCATCATCAATCAAAAGAAATGGGATGTCCTTGAAAGTACAAATCTCGGGATTTTCTCCTTTTCTAAGTTTATTATGTGGAACGATATCAAGAATCATGGCAATGACTTAAGTAAGAATAAAGTCATCAGTTCTCTGATGGAAGGAAGACTTACTTTTGAGCCTCTTGAAATGGACGATGCAAACAGGCTACTAGACGAAGCGATAGATCCAAAGGAAATCATCCTTCCGGTAAGTACTGACGCAAGCCAGATGCTTGCAGTAGAAGCTGCAAAGAAAGGAAATTCCTTTGTCCTTCACGGACCTCCCGGAACAGGAAAATCACAGACCATCACAACCATCATCGCTAATGCTCTATATGATGATAAAAAGGTGCTTTTTGTTGCGGAAAAGATGGCTGCGCTTTCCGTTGTGCAAAGAAGGCTTGAAGACCTGGGTCTTGGGCATTTTTCACTTGAGGTGCACTCAAATAAAAGCAAGAAGACGACCATCCTTAAAAAACTGGATGAAACCATTAAACTTTCCTCCAGCAATAATATAAATTTCAAGGAAGAAGCGGATAAGCTAAAGACAGTAAGAAAAGAACTGAACAGTGTGGTTGGCACGCTGTATAAGAAATACGGGTTTGGATTATGTGCCTACGAACTCATCGGGATTTTAGGGACACTCAAAGATACCAAAGAGATGAGTCCGTTAAAGAAACTTAATTATGAAATCTTGACAAGAGAAGAGCTTGAAAATGTTTGTCTCCTCGGGCGTGAACTTGCATCGGTGACTAAGGAGACGGGAGATTATGCCAATACCTCGCTGAAAGGAATAGGGCTTAAGGCGTATTCCTTCACCATAAAAGGAGAGGCTGAGCCGCTTTTAGATTCCTTACGCCCAAAAACTACTGCCTTAGGGGATAAGCTAGAAGAAGTGCAGAATAACCTCGGACTTAAGGAAGTCGACACCCGGAATAAGGAAGAAGCTTTATTCAGGCTACTTGCTCTTTTAAATGAATCAACAACGCCCCTTGAAGTGCTGTTTTCAAGTCCTTCGGAACTGATTTCGGAAATGGAAAACCTGGCATTCAAGATAAATATGAGAAATGAGAAAAAAAAGGGAATTCTTGTGAGATTTGACGAGAAAATCCTAACAATTGACTCGATGGCAGTGATAGAGGAATTTAGAGAAGCGGACACTAAGTTTATTCTGCTGAAAAACATGGCACATAAGAAAATTCTGAAGAACCTCATGCCCTATGCAAAGAATAGTATGAATAAAGAAGAGGTTATTCCACTGATGGATAACCTTGAAAGCTTGAAGAACCTGGAGGCGGAAATCACTAAAGAACTCCAGGCACATCCTGAACTAAAATCAATTGACAAAGGGGCAGACACGCGAGTTGATGTCCTTCAGAACGCGAAGACAGAATTAGTAGAGGTGCAAAGACTACTCGAAAGTTTTGATGAAAAAGACCGAGAAGCGCTAACAACAAGGATCAAGGATAAAATATTTGTACAAAGCCTTTATTCAGAAGAGCTGAAAGGCATGAGAAATGATTTTTACACTTTGTTTAATACCTTGAAAGATATGCTGGTCCTTGAAGTGGACGAACTCAAAAATCTTGAAGGAAACTGGTATTATCGAATAGGTGACAGGTTTGATACGTATAGGAACAATCTTGAGGATTTAAGAGAATGGACAAACTATAATAATCTCAAGGATAAAGCCGCACTAGCCAAAGCAAGTGAGCTGATTGAAGACTTTGAGAATGGAACGCTTGATTCTAAGTACGCGGAAGACATTTTAAGGAAAGCCATTTCAAAAGGAGCTTTCTCTCATATTTTGAAACATGAAGAGATGCTTAACAAAGTCACCGGCAGGCAGATTGAAGATAAGATTGAATATTTCAAGGAAGTAAACAAGAAATACGAGGAACTCTCCAAGCGAGAGATTTTCTACCATCTGGCTTCTAAGGTTCCTAACATGATGAAGGAAGCGAATAGCTCCTCTGAAGTGGGGATCTTGCAAAGGGCGATAAGAGGAAATGGACGTGGAACAACAATCCGGTCACTTTTTGAAAAACTGCCTAACTTGCTTCCTAGAATTGTACCGTGCATGCTCATGAGCCCACTATCCGTCGCACAGTATCTTGGAACAAACAAAGAGTACTTTGACCTTGTCATCTTCGATGAAGCCTCACAGCTTCCTACAGCGGAAGCCGTAGGTGCGATGGCAAGAGGAAAGGAAGTTGTCATTGTAGGAGACCCCAAGCAGCTTCCACCAACGAGCTTCTTCAATGCAGTCGCAACAGAAACGGAGGACGAAGATCTGGCCTTTGAAGACTTGGACAATATCCTGGAAGATGCTCTGGCTTTATCCATGCCTGAAACTTCGCTGCTCTGGCATTACAGAAGCAGGCATGAGAGCCTCATTGCATTCAGCAATAAGACTTATTATGACAACAATCTCTATACGTACCCTTCACCAAAGGAAATGACATCTAAGGTGACCTATGAATTTGTGGAAGCGACCTATGGCCGAGGTGGAACCAGGGCTAACAAAAAGGAAGCGGATGCCGTGGTTCGTGAAATTATGGAAAGGCTGAAGGATGAAACTCGCCGAAATGACAGTATCGGTGTTGTGACATTCTCTCAGGCACAGAAGGATTTAGTCGAGGATACCTTGGCAGAAGCGCTGAAGGAATTCCCGGAGATTGAAGAAAGAATTTTAGGAATGGAAGAGCCACTCTTCGTCAAGAATCTTGAAAATGTACAGGGTGACGAAAGAGATGTCATCTTGTTCAGCATAGGTTATGGACCAGATGAGAATGGCAAGCTGACACTCAATTTTGGCCCACTGAACCGCGACAATGGTTGGAAGAGACTAAACGTCGCCATTACAAGGTCAAAGAAGGAAATGAAGATATTCACCAGTGTGAAACCAGAAATGATCGACAATGCGAAGACTTCCTCAAAAGGTCTTTTGGATCTCAAGGAATTTTTGGAATATGCCAGACGTGGCCGCCTTGCCATAGACTTTAAGGAAGCGGAAGTCAGGGGCAAAAAGGATACCTTAAGCCATGTCATCCAGAAGGAACTTGAAGAAAGAGGATTTAAGGTTGATACGAACATCGGCTCTTCAAAATATAAGGTAGATCTAGGGGTCGTTGACCCAAGGAACAAGGACGAGTATCTTCTTGGGATCCTATGTCAGGGTGAATCCTATAACAGTGCCCGAAGCGCTAGAGACAGAGATATTCTTCAAGAGTCGATGCTTAAAGGATTAGGCTGGAAGTTGCATCATGTTTACCCGATGGATTGGGTAGAAAACAAAGAGAAGGAAATTGAGCGTATAGAGAATCACGTGAAAGAAATTCTTGCTGGAGAAAGCTTAGGGGAGACGGTGAAACCTGAAGTCAAATCCTCATTTGGAAACGTAAGCTTTAAGAAGGAAATCGAAGGATTACAAAGTAAGGTGGAAACCTTTGACAGTATCGGGAAAAACTATGAGGAAGCGGCGTTTCAGCTGAAATCCATGAGTTCAGAAGAGTTTAGGATGCCGAAAAATACGAGATTGATAAAAGACGTGCTAGAAGAAATCATCCGAGTGGAAGCACCAATCAGTGTCAGTCTTCTGACGAAAAAAGTCCTTAAGGCTTTTGGCATACGAAACACTGTAAAGAATCAAGAAATTATAGACAATATCTTTTCTAGCCTTTCCTACGAAATGATTGAGGAGAATGGAACCTTGTTTGTCTATAATGAGGGAGGACCTGCGGCCATAACAAAATATCGGCTAAACTCGCCGGATTGCAGACGTGATGCAGCAGATATTCCAGACATTGAACTTGAACTTGCCATCAAAGATATTGTACAAAAACAAGTTTCAATCCCAAAAGAGAGCCTTCTTGATGAGGTTCAAAAACTCTTCAACTTTTCGAAAACGAATGGCGAAATCAGAGAAAGGGCAAAAAACATCCTTGACTCAAGTACCCTAGAGGGAGCCGGAGTTGACGAAAACGGAAACTATATCTCTCGGTAAGTTTAAATCTATCTTTCATTAAAAATAATTGGATCATCGTGTTAGTCCTGTTATTTCCAATAATTAGAATGGATATAGAAAAAAATCACTCCAAGACAGCCTTAATTGCTGTCTTGGGGTGATTTGCGCATTAAAAATAGAATTGCCGTTAAATTGATGAAACATAAAACGACCACATGAAAATCAAAAATGTTTGCACATTTGATTTTCATGTGGTCGCTACTTGAGAGCCGCTAATTGTTTTAATTTAGGAATGATATTTTGAATGCTATTATTTCACAACATGAATGGTTGTATCATCCTGAGAAATAGACCTGTTAACTGTAGAACCGCTCTGATAAATCTTAATAAGGGTATTCACAGTTTCTCTTGTTATCCTTTCTCCCGGTAATAGGAGAGGGACTCCAGGAGGGTAGGGAACAACTTTTTCGAAGGAAATTCTTCCTATGGATTCCTTTAAGGAGACCGCTTCATTTTCCATAAAAAGAACATCTTTTTCAGGTATGACTCGTTCTATGTTTCTAAAGGTTTCTTTGTCATAGGAAGTGTCTAAATCGTCCTTGAATTCAGGTGCGTTCCAGCCTCGCTTATCATTGATTTCATGTTCATCTGACAAGATCTCATTTAAAGCTACGATGAGCTTTTTAAGGTCATTTCCTCTGTTGAACGGGGTCACAATGAAGACAATATTTCTTCCTTCAGTCATTTCAGATTGGATCTGATATTTCTCTCGAAAAATACGGCTAAGATGCTCGCCATCCAATGGGGTGTTGATCACAAGCCTTGTTTCATCAAAGAAATCAATCTGACCTGAAGTTTTGTCTAAAATATGGATTTCCTCTAGGTTTGATAGTTCTACCTTTAAGGATCTAATCTCTCGGATGAGTTCCTTATAAAGGGCTTCACCATGCTCTTCCATAAAGTATCTTGCCATTTCCATGGAAGCCATCATGGGGTAGGAGGGACTAGAACTTTGGAAAATCCGGTGATAGTATTTTATCCTTAAAATTTCAGATTCTGTAAGCTTAGGACTAAGATTCAGCACTGAAGACTGCGTAAGGCTTGGCAGCGTCTTGTGAAAGCTGACAGAAGAAGCGTGGGCGCCAAGAACCATTGAACTTTCTGGAAGTTCGCTTGAAAAAGAAAAATGTGCGCCATGAGCCTCGTCGACTAGGAGATAAATTCCTTCCTGTGCACAAAAATCGGCAATGCTTTTGATATCCGCAGCAATTCCGAAGTAAGACGGGGAAGTCAGGATAATTCCCTTGGCCATGGGATTTTTCGAATAGACATCCTTGATTTCGTCTAAACTAACCGTGGAAAGGATATTGAATCCTGGGACGATTTCAGGCATCAGATATTTCGGATCTAGATTGAGAAGATTAATAGCATTGTAAACACTTTGATGGCAGTTCCGTTGAACGAGGACGGTATCATTTTCCCTGAAAAGACCATAGATCATGGCATAATTGGAGGCCGTGCTTCCATTGATGCAGTAGAGGCTTTCTTTCGCGTTCATGGCAGTAGAAAGAAGTTCCTCAGATCTTTTGATGATATTTTCGGGATAATGAAGGTTATCGGTTCCTGGAACCTCAGTCACATCAAAGTTATAAAGATTCTCTTTAAGATAATCCAGTTCTTCTATTAGTTCTTCATGTCTGTGACCTGGCATATGGAATTTTGTAATTTTTTCTTTTGTATAGAGTTCGAGCCCCTCTATAAGAGGGACTCTTTTTAGGTTAATCAAGGAAAAGCACCTTTTCTGAAGGGTCTTCCATATTATTTTCTTCTTCATCATCCATCTTAGCAAGCATTCTCGTTGCCTCAATCATCAGTGAACATTCCAGTCTCTTTCTTTGCATGTCACAGCCAAGCTTATATGGCTTCTTGATGTCTCCGTTAAAGTTTAGTGCATTGGCATGGCATCCGCCTGAGCAGTAGAACTTGGAGAAGCATGTCTGGCAGTCTTCTTTAGAATAAACATGTGCACTTCTGAACATGTTTCTCATGTCTTCAGGGAGAACCAGGTCTTCATTCAAGATGTTGCCCATCTTATAGGTTTCATTCCCGACAAATTGATGGCAAGGATAAATGTCGCCTTCAGGTGTAATGGAAAGATATTCCGTTCCAGCACCACAGCCAGTGATTCTCTTGATAACACAAGGACCCTGGTTAAGGTCAACCATAAAGTGGAAGAAGCTGAACGGATCTCCGTTCACTTTCATCTCTGCATAATTGATGGCGAATTTTTCATATTCTGCAAGAATTTTTGGAAGATCCTCTTCTTTGATGGCATATGGATTTTCATCAGCAGATACTACTGGTTCCATCGAAGTGTGAACGAATCCAAGATCCTTGAAGTGCTTGACATCCTCGGAGAAATCCAGGTTGTTTCTGGTGAAGGTTCCACGGACATAGTACTTCTTGTCTCCACGTTTTTCCACGAGCTTCTTGAATTTAGGGACGATGATGCTGTAGCTGCCGTTATCAACAAGTGTCAGTCTCATGTCATCGTTAACCTTTTTTCTTCCATCCAGGGAAAGTACCGCATTATCCATGTATTCATTGATAAAATCAATCTTCTTGTCATCCAGCAGGATTCCGTTGGTGGTAATAGTAAATCTGAAGTTTTTGTTCTTTTCTTTACCCAGCTTGTTTCCATAATGAACCAATTCTTTGACCACATCAAAGTTCATCAGTGGCTCTCCGCCGAAGAAGTCAACTTCAAGGTTTCTTCTGTTTCCAGAATTTTCCACGAGGAAGTCGAAGGCTTTCTTTCCAACTTCCAGTGGCATGAGTTTCTTTTCTCCGCCAAAATCACCTTGCTGAGCAAAGCAGTATTTACATTTTAAGTTACAGTCATGTGCGATGTTAAGGCACAAGGCTTTGATTACTGGCTTTCTATTTTTGAAGGCATCCAAATCCTGGTAGGCATCTTCTGTGTAAAGAAGACCTTCTTCTACAAGCTCATCTACCTCACCGATCGTTGTCTTGATATCTTCTATGGAATAATCACTCATCTTGATGTAGAGCTCTGATTCATCCAAAGTCTTATTTTTAAAATCTTCGTAGTAATCTAAAAGATCAAAGGTTATGTCATCTATGACATGTACAGAACCACCGTTGACATCCATGGCAATATTGATTCCGTTCATTTTAAATTTATGGATCAATTTATTATCCTCCTCGTTGTAGGCAATCTTATTTAGAAGAAAAGGGAGTGATTTTCATCATTCCCTTTTCAGTGCTGATTAATCAGCTACTCTTTCACATTCCTGATTTGCAACAGTACATGAAGTCTTGCAGGCTGACTGGCAAGATGTCTGGCATTCGCCGCATCCACCCTTAGCAGCACTTTTCTTTAGAGTGCTTTTTGACAATGTTTTGATATGTTTCTTCATGGTCCACCTCCTCTAAATATTAGCGATAATATTATATCATGTTATCTGCATTCATGATATTAATTTTTTAAAGTGTAAGATTTCCGTGAAGGTGGAATCAGATGAAGAAGAAATAAATCGAAGCGGTTATTGAAATTAGGCTTTATTCATAAGATAATGTGAATAGATGAAAAATGAGCAGAATGGATTACGGGGGAAATTATGGAAAAAAGAATATTATGCTTTGGCGACTCAAATACTTGGGGATATAACGCTGTTGACAGCTCTAGATTCCCAAAAGAAGTGAGGTGGACAAGGCTGCTTCAGAAGTCCTTGGGAGAAGAATTTGAAATTATCGAAGAAGGACTCAGCGGGAGGTCCGCGGTTTGTGAGGACCCACTAAACGAGGGCCTAAATGGTTTTATGTACATCAGTCCTTGCATTAAAAGTCACGCCCCACTAGACCTTGTCATGATTATGCTTGGTACCAATGACTCAAAAGAAAGGTTTTCTTTAACACCAAATAATATGGCCGCTGGGATTATCAGAACCGCAAGCAAGGTAAAAGGATCCCTTACAGGAAGAGACGGGAAGGATCCTATGATTCTCGTTGTTGCGCCACCTTCAATCGGGAGTGGTTACAAGAATGCCGATGCCTATCTATCCATGGGTAGAGAATGTGATACGAAATCCAAGGAAATGATTCCATATCTTAAAGAAATGGCACTCCTCAATGGGTTTGAGTTTTTAAATACTGATGAGCTGATTACGATGAATCATATCGACTATATGCATTTGGATGAAGAAGGGCATAAAAAGATGGCTAAAGCCATTGAAGTTAAGATTTTAGAGATTCTTAAATAAATTAAGCCAGAAAAAAGGAGGGGATTCTTTGAGCGAAACCGTTCAGTCCATAGATAGGGCACTCAATCTACTGGAAATTCTTTCAGACCATGACAAAGGACTGGGCCTCATTGATTTGAGCGAGAGGTCAGGGCTTTCAAAAAGCACGGTTCACAGACTACTGAATACCTTGTCTGAAAATGGCTATGTTAAGCAAAGCGAGGAGTCTGGAAAATATCTGCTTACGATGAAACTTTTTCATTTGGGCAGCAAAAATGTTGAAAAAATGGATATTTTAAAACTTTCAAGACCATACCTTGAAAAACTAAGGGATCTTTCTAGTGAAGTCGTCCATCTTGTTCTTCGCGATGGGAATGAAATCGTCTATATTGACAAGGTGGAATCTGAAAATACAATCCGAATGTACTCCAATATCGGGAAGAAAGGCACGTTATATTCTACATCAGTAGGGAAAGCAATCATGGCCTATCATAGCGATGAGGAGATCAGGAAGATCTGGGAGAGCTTAAAAATTGAAAAACTTACTGAGTATACGCTCACTGATTTCAATGCGTTTATGAAAGAAATCAATGAAATCAGAAAAGTGGGTTATGCTATGGATCGGGAAGAAAATGAACTTGGCGTAAAATGTCTTGGGGCGGCAATCCTTGACTACACGAAAAAACCCATTGCCGCTATAAGCGTTTCAGGACCTATTCAGAGAATGACGGATGAAAAGGTATCGGTTCTCGTCAGGAATATCCTGGAGACGAAAAAACTTGTATCAAAGGAATTGGGCTGTTATCTCTAATAGAGCGACCTGTTCTAAATACAATTTGCTCATCCAAAATAATTTCACAGGATTAAACTTAATAATCCATTTTTGCCATTGTAAATGGTTTAATAATGGATTAAAATGAATTGTAGCTAATTTGTGGAACTGAGTTCCATAATGTGGAACACCCGAAACGAATCGAGAATCTAAGGTCTTAATTTGATTTTTAAATTTTAAAGTAAATATATGAGGTGAAGATTATGATAGATGTAGTAACTTTTGGAGAGACGATGGTTTTATTCAATCCCGAAACTGAAGGTCCTCTTCGCTATGTTGGAACATTCACAAAATCCATTGGTGGAGCTGAATCCAATGTGGCAATCGCTTTGGCCAGACTTGGGCATAAAGCTGCTTGGTTCTCAAAACTAGGCAATGACGAGTTTGGACGCTTTATCAAATCAACCATTATGGGTGAAGATGTTGATGTTTCAAGAGTAAGGGTAGACAATGAGCGAACGACGGGAATTCTTTTTAAAGAAAGATTTTCAACCGTCAATCCTAACGTTTATTATTACAGAAAAGGGTCCGCTGCCAGCCATCTGAAGTTTGATGAAATTGATATGGATTATATCAAGCAAGCTAAAATCCTTCATATCACCGGAATTTCTCTTGCTCTTTCAGAATCCTTCAGAGATGCTGTTTTTGAAACTGTAAAGGAAGCAAAGAAAGCAGGACTAATCATTTCGTTCGATCCAAATATCAGATTAAAGCTTTGGACGAAGGAAGAAGCGAAACAGTATATTCTTGAAATGATCAGGTATACCGACATCCTTTTTCCTGGCGATGATGAAGCAAAACTTCTTTTAGGCACACAGGATCCAGCTGAAGTCTCTAAACAGTTCCATGAAATGGGTGTGAAGATTGTAGCCCTGAAGCTTGGAAAGAAAGGCTGCTATATCTCTGGCGACGGACAAGAAGGCTTTGTCGGTGGATATACCGTAGAGCATCCAGTGGATACTGTAGGTGCCGGAGACGGATATGCCGCAGGTTTCCTTTCAGGATATCTCGACAAACTTCCGCTATTTGATTGTGCGAAGCGCGCCAACGCTGTTGGAGCAATGGCGACGCTAGTAAAAGGTGACATGGAAGGATTCCCATACCGTGACCAGGTTGAGATCTTCATGGGCCTCAAAGATAATATCGACAGATAATCCCTATATCTGTTAATATATAATTAATGCTAAAACCGACCAACCATAAAAAGGAGCCATCCCTAGGCTCCTTTTTCCTTGGAGAAAATTAATCGGATGAGATGGAGGATACTCTTTCTAAGCAAAATAAAAATAGCTTTGATTCTGAGTTGATCAGCAATCAAAGCTATTTTTTATATAGGAGCAGTTCGTTATTAATATTGTTTAATCTCTATTTTCACCATACGAAAGAATAGAAAAATACAAAATCATCAAATCCCGAATATTTTTGAGATCCAGGTTAAAATCCTTTTCTAGTTTCACTAATCTGTAATTCAGCGTATTTCGGTGGATATAGAGTTCCTGTGCGGTTTTTTGAAGATTCATGTTATTGGTGACATAAGCAAGAATGGTGTTTCTGGATTCGAGATCCAGATTTTCAAGCGTTCTTCGATACTTCATCACAAGGCCGTTTCTTATTTCTTCTGGGATTTTCCCAAAGAAATCTTCCAGGAGCATATCTTTTTTATTATAAACATGATTTCCGATGAAGAGTTTTTTCCCCGTCTTTATAAACTGCAGAAGCTCATCATATTGGTCCTTGAGGTTCGAGAGGATGCACGGGTATCCCAGATGAACTACAAGAGGCTCTTCAATCGTGTTTTCCATGATGGAGGAGTAAATGCTCATTGCTTCATCATGTGGCTCCTGGAAGTCACCAAAGAGTACCAGGAAGCCTTCGTAATAATCGAGGAGGACTTTTCGTTCTTCATAAATTTCTCTGAGAAGATTTAGATTGTAGTCTGTGTTTTTAGATTCAATGAGAAAAAGCGTCCCAGTCGGAATGAAGCCGACTAATGAGGACATGATATCCGGCGATACGGATTTCCCACTGAGGAGATTTCGAAAGGCATCTTTCAATTCATCCCGATCGAGTAGATTATTGATCTGGGATTCCAAAAAATATTTAAAAAGGAGTTGCAATGAAGCTGATTTATCGTTGAGATACAGATACCCGTAGGTATTTTTAAGCTTCAGCGCATATCCTTTACCGCTTCCATCTCCGAAAATCATATTTCCGGAAATTTCCACAGAAAAATCAATCCCTGTATTGCTTTTAATATCTTCAAACAGATCAATTAAGCTTTGCATTGCAATCTCCTTAAGTGTCAATTAGAATATGGTCAGTTCAGTTTCCTTATCGAAGACATGGATCTTTGTTTTATCAACAGCGACCGTGATGGCATCGCCAGGTCTTACGCTGGAGGTTCCGTTGACTCTTGCGATAAAGTTCACTCCTGATTTTACCATATAGATATAGGTTTCTGCACCCATTAATTCTGTAACCGTAACTTGGGCATTCATCTTGGATTCGCTATGCTCTTCCATGAATCTTGGGTGGTTGTCGATGTCCTCTGGTCTTACGCCCATAATGACTTCCTTGTCCTTATATCCTTTTTCATTGAGGAGTTTTCCTCTTTCCTGTGTGATCTCAATTTCGTCACCAGAGAATTCAAGGTAGTACTTTTCGTTCTTCTCAATGAGTCTAGCGGTAAAGAAGTTCATCTGAGGGGAACCGATGAATCCTGCAACGAACATGTTGGCTGGGTGATCGTAGATCATCTGAGGCGTATCTACCTGTTGAATCAGTCCATCCTTCATGACGACTATTCTTGTTCCCATGGTCATGGCTTCTGTCTGATCGTGAGTAACATAAACGAATGTTGTCTGCAGCCTGTTATGAAGCATAGCAATTTCAGTTCTCATCTGTACTCTAAGCTTGGCATCAAGATTTGAAAGAGGTTCATCCATCAGGAAAACTTTTGGATTACGGACAATCGCACGTCCAAGGGCAACTCTTTGCCTTTGTCCACCGGATAAAGCCTTAGGCTTTCTCTTCAGAAGATCTACGATATCAAGAACTCTTGCAGCTTCATTAACTGCTTTTTCTATTTCAGGCTTTGGAACTTTTCTAAGCTTTAATCCAAAAGCCATGTTTTCATATACGGTCATATGAGGATATAGTGCATAGTTTTGGAAAACCATTGCGATATCTCTGTCCTTTGGAGGAATATCATTGACAACTTTGTTGTCAATCTGTAAGGTTCCTGAAGTGATCTCTTCAAGACCAGCAATCATTCTTAGTGTTGTGGATTTACCACAACCTGAAGGTCCGACAAAGACAATAAATTCTTTGTCTTCGATTTCAAGATTAAAATCTTTTACTGCTGTAACGTTTCCTGAATATACCTTGTAGATGTTCTTCAATGATAAATTTGCCATAATGTATCTCTCCTTAAGTGCATTTTAATGATGCTCTTATTGTAAACGATACAACAAAAAGTAACCATGGTCAGAATCCACAAAGAAGAGAAGGAGATTTTGTACAGAACGCCCTAGTTCTTATGGGACGGCAACATATTTATACAGATTGAAAGAAAAGTATTGTTTCACTTGCAATATATATTATAATTAAAAGGTTGAATATATAAGAAAAGGTCATAAGAGGTGAATATGAAAGGTCTTAAAGTTATAAAAGACATTATTGCGATGATTCTTATTTTAGTTTTTATCGCGATTGCCGGAATCAGTTTTTTTTCTGCGCCAAAAGACAAGGGGTTATTTGGAATCAAGGGATATGTTGTGGTCAGTGGTTCCATGGAATCAGAAATCCTTCCTGGAGATTTCATCTTTGTAAAGACGGGTTCTTATACCAATATCAAGGAAAAAGATATTATTACATTTATTAGAAATGAAGAGATTGTCACGCATAGGGCAATAGATATTACGAAAGAGGGAATTACCACAAAAGGAGATGCCAATAATGTCCAGGACGAAAGTAAAGTTCAAAGTGAAGACTATATTGGAACATATCTGATCCGTCTGCCATATTTTGGCTATTTCATTGTCTGGCTACAAAAACCGTTAGTGTTCATTTCGATCTGTATTCTTCTTGCTGGTTATCTCATCAGTATCTATATTATTGATGCTAAAAGAGAAAAGAAAGAAGAAACGATGTGATTGTAATACGCTAATCAATAATGGAATAAACTTCAAAACAGAGAAATACACCTCTAATCGAGGCCTTTTCTCTGTTTTTTTATCGATTTTTTTCAACTCTTGAAAATTTGTGATTTCATCAATTTGGCATATCAAAAAAGGAAATAAACATATGCATTAAATTATTCAATCGTACTATTTTATACACAATGACTTGAATCATCAGAATTTAATGCTCATAGGGATTTATAAAAAAATATGAATAATTTAATGAGAATTGTTGAAAATTCATCTCGAATAGGCATTATGCGCTGCGTAGCTATTATATAAAAGCTGTTTTGGCGCGAATTGTAATAACATTATAGTTTAATCATAAATTTTGGCGTAATTATTTGCATTTGAAAATTAAGAGTCGAATTCATAATTATTCATGCTGAATCACATTCTCAATTAGATGACTTTTTGGGTTAAAGTGCAAAAACACTCGCTATTTTTATTAATTTATCAAAAAATACCTCGTTTTCTAAATTGACCTCATCGTATACACAAGTCAAATAATGCTATTATTCGACATTTACCAACAAATATCTATTTACAATTTTCAAATCATCAGGTAATATTTGGAATGGAAATAAGTGAGTTGATGTAATAGCGTTACGTATATAGAACGGTATTACATTGAAAGATAAAATTTAAATATAAAATTGGAGGACAATAATGAAAAACAACAATAACAAGAAAAAGGTACTTCCATTACTACTTGCTCTACTTTTACTGATCAGTGCTGGTGCTTATGGCACAAGGGCATTCTTTACAGATCAAGAGGAATTGAAGACTTCTATAAATATTGAATCAGGAAAGCTAAGCATCAAATCTGATAAGGATGCGCAATGGCAGTATGTACCACTTGCAGATGAGACTATAGATAAAGCTTACATTGTAAACACGAAGCTCAAGGTTTCAGCTGATTCTATGACAGCAGGGGTTGAAATAGATGGTCTTAAAGTTTATGACTTCATAGGATCAAAAGCATATATTTCCAATGCAAGACCTGGTGATGCCTTTACGCGAGCATTCACTTTTACTAACGATGGAAGCTTGGACCTCAGAATATCATTAATTTCAAAACTACCTGATGTAGCACCAAATGGTTTTACTGTAACATTTACAGACGGGAACGAGGGAGAAATTCTGGAAAATGGCGAATCAGTAACATACAACTTAACGATATCTGTAAATTCCGAATTGACTGCAGGAACGGACCTTGGTAAATATAGTCTTAATTATTTGGAAGAAAATCTAATAGTAAAAGTAACACAACCTAACGCTAATTAGAATCTAAAACTGATCATAAGATAGATGTGACATTAAAAGGCAAGAGACAAATGTCTCTTGCCTTTAATTAAGAAAAAAAAGTGAATGAAATTGAAAGGAGTTAGATAATATTGAAAAACAGAATTAAAAAGCATAAATTCGATATTTTGATTGTCATCGTTTTAATGATGTTATTTATAACTCCTTTCTTTGGTACCAAAGCAATGCTCACTGATGTAGAGATTCAGCCAGTAAGTATACAAATTACAACAGGTATTCTTGACATTACATTGAAAGACAACACAACTGGGAATATAGGTGCCTTGAATTATAACGGGAACATTAATAATGGGAGTTACATAGTACTAAAAGAAAATCTATCAGTAGAAAATATTGGAACATTAGTAAATGATCTTTCTGTAAAATCATCTTTTTCAGAACAACCAGGAGTAGTGGAGAAATTCCGTATTGAATTAATCAAAAGTAATGGTCAATCTATTGATATTTCAGGAAATTCATACATCTCTCTAAAAGGATTCATAAATTCTGGAGATAAGTTCGCGCTTAAGATCAGCTATAATGGATTATTACCAACAAAAGCCACAACAATAAATGCAGAAATCTATTTCAGAGGAACTCAACCAAATGATCAGCAAAGCGCTCCAACAATGTTCACTGATGTAGAAAAAATCCAATATACAATAAATGTAGCAGCACAAAATATTAATAGTGATTTCGAATTTGCTTCTAATAGTGGTAATTTTAGATATAGCCTAAAAGAACTTAACATGTATTATGGCTATGATGAATTGAACAAATTTGTTCCATATAATTATGGAATAATCAAACTCCTAATACCTACTGATATAGAGTATAAAAACTTAAAAATTAAGTTCGACTCTTCGGCGCTGAAATACATTAAAGAAAATTTTGACCTATCCTCTCGGGTTCTTACCCTTTACTTTGAACCGACTGGAACACAGTCAAGAGATTACTCGTTTTGGCAATATGATGGACAGATTGCCATTGATGTAATGGATGGATCTTCTATAGTCAAAAGTGATCAAATTGGATTTAGGAACAATGCAACGAGCAGACCGGCTTATGTTTCCGAGATTGGTTTTACAACAGATGGATTTAGTCTTTTACAAAATAATGGCTTTACTGCAAAACTAATAAGTAAAAATATCGTAACATTAAAAGATAAGTCTATATTTTCTAGTTTAGGTTATCTAAAATATGAAAATAATACATTTAGCATGACAGCCTTACCCGTTCAACTTGACCAATCAAAATTTTTAACATTTAGTCAAAATAAATTTAATTACATTCAGAATACATATCCGTACGAAATCACTAGAGACAATAATGGTGCAGTGACATCGGATACTGGTATGTTTAAGATTAAGAGTCAGATATCTGATAGATTTATCGTTATATTACGTACTGTTGTAAATGAGTAAATGCCTCATTTACAGGGAATTAAAAATATAGATAGCATAATAAAAACCTCTAACTCTCACATTAATAAGAGTTGGAGGTTTTTGATCATTATTTTCGCTGAATAAATCCTTTACTAGGTAGTATACAAAATACGAGAAATTTATTTTAATTCAATAATCTATTAGGTATTAGTTTATAACTCAACCCAATATCTATCGATGACACTGCCTTTCATCTCATATGAGTTCTCAAGCTTTCCACCGATTTTCTTTATCGTGTTTTTTGCGGCTTTATTATCCCTGTTGGTTGTGATTAGCGCTTTGCTGACTCTATTCAACCGCAGTCTGTTTAATGATTGTTTGAGCATAATGAAAGCATAGCCTTTTCTTCTTTCTGATGGCCTTACCCCAAAACTAAGATGGCCTTCATCTTTAAGGGCCTCAGCAGAAAGATCATAACGAAGTTCAATCGCACCTATGATATATCCGTTGTCTTCTATGAGATAAAATGTCTCGCTTTTAATAAGGTCTCTTGAGTTGGTTTCACTGTTAAGCAAGGGAAATTGGGATTTTATCCAATCGCTATAAGTTTTGCCGTTTTGCTCACACACCGTAGGGAATATGGATTCATTGTTTTCTTTCCATTCTTTTATATATTCTAAAAAGTTCTTTTCATCTATTTCAGTAATATCTACTAGCTTAATTTCAATCACCCTGCTTTCTTTCGTTCTTAAACATTATAGCAAAGAAACGAATAAATAAAAAAGGCTAATATGAATGAATACATTTACAGAAATAAATATTTTAGAGCCTGAATACAAATTATTTGTTATAATGATTTTGTTTGAAGAGGTGTGCGTTTTAGCATTTTGACGCAATGAGATGAAAAGATATTTGATTGAAAATCATTAATATAGTGAGGTTTATATGAAAAAAATTATCATGACGGGCGGCGGAACTGCAGGACATGTCAACCCTAATCTTGCACTTATGCCAAAACTAAAAAAACTTAATTACGAGATTAAATATATCGGATCCAAGAACGGAATTGAAAGGGAGATTATTGGAAAGACAAACATCCCTTATTTTTCAATATCTTCAGGGAAGCTAAGGCGTTATTTTGACCTGAAGAATTTTACCGATCCATTTAAAGTAGGGATAGGCTTTTTTCAAGCAGTGCATATTCTAAGTAAGGAAAAACCGAGTATTGTCTTTTCAAAAGGTGGGTTTGTCAGCGTGCCTGTAGTTGCAGCTGCAAGTTTTCTAAAGATACCGGTTCTTGCCCATGAATCAGACATTACCCCAGGTCTTGCCAATAAGATTGCGGGGAAGTTTGCAGACAAGCTTCTGGTCACTTTTCCAGATACCCTAAAATACGTTGGTGAAAAAGGAATTTTCGTAGGCAGCCCAATTCGGGAAGAATTGTTTAAAGGAGATGCGCTAAAGGCAAAGCAGGAAGCAGGATTTATGGAAGATAAACCTGTCATTCTTGTCATGGGTGGAAGCATAGGGTCTGTTGCAATCAATAATTCGCTTCGTGCTATCCTTCCAAAGCTTCTCCAGGACTTTAACATTATCCATCTTTGCGGGAAGAACAATCTTGATCCAACACTTGAATCGTTCAACGGATATAAGCAATATGAGTATGTCACTAAAGAGATGAAGGATATCCTTAATGCGGCTGACCTTATTGTCTCAAGGGCAGGGGCCAATTCCATCTTTGAATTTGTTGCATTGAAGAAACCTAATCTTTTAATTCCACTACCGCTGGCTTCCAGTCGTGGAGACCAGATCCTTAATGCTGAAAGTTTTAAGGATAAGGGCTATTCCATGGTTCTTAAAGAAGAAGAGGTAAATGACGAGAGTCTCTTCAATGCGATAAGAACCTTGTATCAAAATAAGGAAACTTATATAGAGGCCATGGAAAAATCGAAGCTCGGAAATGCGTCAGACAGAATTATTGACCTGATCGAAAAATATTCAAAATAGGGAATGGGAATCTTAGGAAAGGTATGTTCGTCATATCTTTCTTTTTTTAAAAAGAATTGGCCTGAATCTTCGGATAATTCAAATGTTAACAAAATGTTCTAACAATAATTGATATAATATAGATAATAAAGTTAATTGAGGAGGGGTTCTATGCAAATCGAATTTTCAGGCGCAGCTGGTTGTGTAACCGGATCCAGCCATTTATTAAGGGTTAAGGAAAAACGGATATTGCTTGATTGCGGCCTTTATCAGGGAAAAGACGAGAAAACAAGAGGAAACGATGTTTTTGCGTATATTCCATCTACTATCGATTATGTCATCCTGTCTCATGCCCATATTGACCATAGTGGGAGAATTCCACTTTTATTCAAACGCGGATTTAAAGGTAAAATTTTAGCAACACCTCCAACTGTGGAACTTTGCAAAATTATGCTTCTCGATTCTGCTTATATTCAAGAACAGGATGCCGAGTGGGAAAATAAGAAAAGGGAAAGAAAAGGGCTTGATCCCATAGAACCGATCTATACCGTAGAAGATGCTGAAAAATCGCTCCTAAGCTTCCAGGCCGTTCAATTTGATGAACCTTACGAAGTGTTTGAAGGATTTAAGTTTACCTTCAGAGAAGCTGGCCATATGCTTGGGGCAGCGATTACTGAACTGTTCATTAAAGAAGAAGAACGAGAGGTCAAGCTTGTTTATTCAGGTGACTTAGGTAATCTAGGGATTCCTTTAATGAAAGAACCTGTCAAAATTAGCGAAACCGATTTTCTTATTATGGAAAGCACCTATGGAAATCGGATCCATCCTGACAGCTCAAGCGAGAAAGAAGAGCTCGTTAAAATCATTAATGATACTTATAGAAGAGGAGGGAATGTCATTATTCCATCCTTTGCGGTAGGAAGAACACAAGAACTTCTATATGTGTTGAATGAATTTAGAGAAGCAGGAAAATTGGAACGAGGGATAAAAGTATATGTGGATTCGCCTTTAGCTTCGAAATCAACGGCAATTTTTAAAGCAAATACCAAGTATTTTGATGAAGAAAGTCAATTAAGAATCAAAGCAGGCGATGATGTACTCGATTTTCCTAACTTGTTTTTTACTGAATCTGTAGAAGATTCTGTTCAACTGAACAACACGAAGAAAGGCTGCGTGATCATCAGCGCCTCAGGCATGGCATCTGCAGGAAGGGTCAGGCATCACCTCAAGCACAACCTATGGCGAGGGGAGTGCAGTGTGGTGTTTGTTGGTTATCAGGCTGAAGGAACGCTTGGAAGAATAATTCAAGATGGCGCAAAAGAAGTGACGCTCTTTGGAGAAGAAATTGCAGTGCATGCTCATATACACAGCTTTACCGGACTTTCAGGACATGCTGACAGAAAGGGCCTCTATGAGTGGGTTAAAGCCATTAAAAAAGGGCCTAAGGAAATCTTCCTTACCCATGGCGACAATGAGGCGGCGAATGCCCTGAAGGAACTTTTGGCCAATGATGGCTATAATGTTATCGTTGCAAAGAATGGCGATATTGTTCCAATCAAGGATTATGTCAAGATTGCTGTGAAGCCAACAGAAATTGAAATGGAAAAAGAAACGGTTCAAGAAGCACTGAGAAGACTACGGAAAAAAGAGGAGATTATCAAGTACATTGAAAACGTAGACTTCAATCTGGAAAATAATGAGGAAATCCTGAAAAAGCTTGAGAACATCATAAAAAATCAATAACAGGCACTATTGAAAAAAAGCCAAATTGATTGGTAAAAGCAAACTTATTATTGTATAATAAAGTTACGTCGTGTGTGAATAATAAGTGATAACAAATTTATTATTCACATATCTACGCGCAAATAATAAATTACGGAAACGTAATTTTTGGAAATCTTTAGGCCAGATTTCTAAGAAATATATATTTAAGGAGAGGTATAAACATGAGAAAAATGAAAACCATGGACGGAAACATGGCTGCATCATACATATCATATGCATTCACAGATGTGTCAGCTATATTTCCTATCACACCTTCCACTACAATGGGGGAGAATGTTGATGAATGGGCATCAAAAGGTGTGAAGAACATCTTTGGACAACCTGTTAAAGTTGTTGAGATGCAATCAGAAGCTGGTGCAGCTGGTGCTGTTCACGGTTCCCTACAAGCTGGAGCATTGACAACAACATATACTGCTTCACAGGGACTTCTACTAATGATACCTAATATGTATAAAATGGCTGGAGAGCTACTTCCTGGAGTGTTCCATGTAAGTGCAAGAGCTATTGCAGCTCACGCATTATCAATCTTTGGAGATCATCAGGACGTTATGGCTACAAGACAGACAGGATTTGCAATGCTTGCTGAATCAAATGTTCAGGAAGTTATGGATCTTTCAGGAGTTGCACATTTATCTGCAATCAAGGGAAGAGTTCCTTTCCTTAACTTCTTCGATGGTTTCAGAACATCATCTGAAATACAAAAGATTGAAGTAATCGAATACGATGAACTCGAAAAACTTCTTGATAAGGAAGCTGTTGCTGAATTCAGAGGCAGATCACTTAATCCAGAAAGACCAGTAACCAGAGGTACAGCTCAGAATGCTGATATCTACTTCCAAGGAAGAGAAGCTGCCAATAGTTACTATTTGGCAATTCCTGAAATCGTTGAAGGTTACATGGAAGAAATCAACAAACTAACAGGCAGAGATTACCAGCTCTTCAACTATTATGGTGCAGAAGATGCTGAAAATATTATTATCGCTATGGGTTCCGTATGCGATACCATTACAGAAGTTATTGACTATAAAGCTGCTCAAGGCGAAAAAGTTGGTCTTCTGAATGTCCATCTTTACAGACCATTCTCCACAAAGCATTTCTTAAATGCTATTCCTAAAACTGTAAAGAAGATTGCTGTTCTTGATAGAACTAAAGAACCTGGTTCAGCTGGAGAACCACTGTACCAAGATGTTAGAAACGCATTCTACGAATCAGATTCAAGACCACTAATCGTTGGTGGTAGATATGGTTTGGGTTCAAAAGACGTTACACCTGGACAGATTCTTTCAGTATACGAGAATTTAGCTTTCAATGAATCCAAGAATGGATTTACAATCGGCATCGAGGATGATGTTACATTTACATCCTTAGCTAAAACTGAAGAAATAGACACCACATCAGAAGGAACAGTACAGTGCCAGTTCTGGGGACTTGGATCAGACGGAACAGTTGGTGCCAACAAGTCAGCGATCAAGATGATCGGTGATTACACTGACCTTTATGCACAGGGATACTTCTTCTACGATTCCAAGAAGTCAGGCGGTATCACAGTTTCTCATTTAAGATTCGGAAAGAACAAGATCAAGAGTCCTTATCTTATTCAGAATGCTGATTTCATCGCTTGTCATAATCCTTCTTACGTGAAGAGCTATGACATGACCAAATCTTTGAAGAAGAATGGAACATTCCTTCTTAACTGCAGCTGGAACATAGATGAACTTAACCAGATTCTTCCAGCTAAAATGAAGAATGAACTGGCCAAGAAGAATATTAATTTCTACACAGTTGATGCTCAGAGCATTGCTACAGAAATTGGTCTTGGAACAAGAATCAATATGATCATGCAGTCTGCTTTCTTTAAACTTGCCAATATCATTCCAGTTGAAGATGCAATAACACATCTTAAGGAATCAGTTGTCAAGTCTTACGGTAAGAAGGGCGAAAAGATCGTTAACATGAACTATGAAGCTATCGACAGAGGAGTCAAGGCTCTTAACAAGATAGAAATCCCTGCAAATTGGGCAGTAGCTGTTGATGAAACAGTAGAAGAAGATGTTCCAGATTTCATCAAGAACATCTTAAGACCACTAAATGCTCAGGAAGGCGACAGCCTACCGGTTTCTGCAATCATGCAGATGGCAGATGGTACATTCCCACCTGGAACTTCACAGTATGAAAAGAGAGGTATAGCTGTTAATGTTCCTGAATGGAATATCGACAATTGTATCCAATGTAACCAGTGTTCATTCGTATGTCCTCACGCTGTAATCAGACCATTCCTGGTTAACGAAGATGAAGTTGCTAACGCACCTGAAGGATTCGCAACCAAGAAGGCTATGGGCGGAAAGGCATTCGGAGAGATGCAGTACAAGATTCAGGTATCCGTACTTGACTGTACAGGATGCGGAAACTGTGCTCAGATTTGCCCAGCACCTAAGAAGGCGCTTGTCATGAAGCCAATCGAGACACAAATGCATGAGACAGCAAATTGGGATTATGCAATGAGTCTTTCCCATAAGATTAATCCAATGAACAAGAATACCCTGAAGGGTAGCCAGTTCGAGAAGCCATTGCTTGAGTTCTCAGGCGCTTGCGCAGGATGTGGAGAAACTCCATATGCTAAGCTTATCACTCAGTTGTTTGGCGACAGAATGATGATTGCCAACGCTACAGGTTGTACTTCAATCTGGGGTGGATCAGCACCAGCATCAGTTTATACCACAAACCATCTTGGACAGGGTCCATCATGGGCTAACTCATTGTTCGAAGATAATGCTGAGTTTGGACTTGGAATGTATCTTGGACAAATGGCACAGAGAGCTAAACTTCTTCCACTTGCTGAAAAGCTTGCAGGAAATGAAGCAGCATCAGAAGACCTTAAGGCAGCAGCTCAGAACTGGGTTGATAACTTTGCAAAGGGTGAAGAATCAAAGGCTGCAAGAGCTGCACTTCTTCCACTGCTTAAGGATTCAGACATTGCTGAAGCTAAGGAACTATTTGAAAATAAAGACTATCTCACAAAGAAGAGCCAGTGGATCATCGGTGGAGACGGTTGGGCTTACGATATCGGATACGGCGGACTTGACCATGTTCTTGCTTCCGGCGAAGATATCAATATCATGGTAGTAGATACAGAAGTTTACTCCAATACCGGCGGACAGGCTTCCAAGTCAACACCTGCAGCGGCTATCGCTAAGTTTGCAGCTTCAGGTAAGAAGACAAAGAAGAAGGACCTTGGTATGATGGCGATGAGCTATGGTTATGTATATGTTGCACAGATCGGTATGGGCGCAGACAAGAACCAGGCGATCAAGGCACTTTCAGAAGCAGAAGCTTACAACGGACCATCACTGGTTATCTGTTATGCTCCATGTATCAACCAGGGACTTAAGCTCGGAATGGGCTTCAGCCAAGAACAGACAAAGAGAGCTGTAGAGTCAGGTTACTGGCAGTTATACAGATTCAATCCAACACTTAAGGAAGAGGGTAAGAATCCATTCTCACTCGATTCTAAGGAGCCTACAAGAAGCTTCAGAGAATTCCTTGACAGCGAAGTCAGATATGCATCACTTTCAAAGGCATATCCAGACCATGCTGAAGAGTTATTCGCGAAGACAGAACGTGACGCTAAGGAAAGACTGGACTCTTACAAGAGACTGGCTGCCTATGACTATTCAGTTCTAACTGAAGAAGTTAAGTAAAAGTCACAATAGCTACACAAAATTTAGAGGACCGTCATGGTAACATGACGGTCCTCTTTTATGTGCGCTCAACAGGTTCTAAACTGATAAATACAAGCAAATTCAATCTGAATTCTTTTTAAAATGCGAAAAGGAACCTCGAAGGTTCCTTTTCACATTTTAAAAAGAGTCCATTGGTCTGTATCTTTTTCATATTTTAGCTCGAAGAGAACTTCTTGATCGTTGACAATCCCTCGGCAAAGAAAAATTTGCATCAGGTTTCCCGCGAGTTTTTCTTTTTTTCTTGCCTGAATACTCTTCACGGAAATAATCTTATAAGTTCCATTTTCATCAATAAGCCTGAAGCGTATAGGATGAATCAGACCTTTGAAGTCGAACCAGGCAATCATTTCGATTGGTTTTGCGAGTACTTTCATAGGTATCAAATCCTTTTCTAAAGATAACTATTCATGAAAATGTAGTCTTTTTCTTCAATACCCCCAGAGAAAGCTTTTACCGGTGAATTGACAAAACTTGCACGTATTACGGATTCATCCCCAAACTTATTTCGCAGCATGTCTATAACCCGATCAATATTTTTGCTCTTAATTTCCTTAGGATCTTTGAAGAAACTTAACTGTTCGATATTTTTATTCTGAAGCTGTGAAAAAGAAATGCCGAGATGGCGTACAGGCTCTCCGTTCCAGAGCTCATCAAAAAGATCGCATGCGACACTCATGAGATGGCTTGTTGAATCTGTCGCAAAAGTAAGCGTGGTTTGTGTGGAACTAGAAGAAAAATCCGAAGTCCTGATGTGGACGTTGATGGTTTTTGCCAGTCTCTCAGCAGCCCTGAGTCTCGGGACAAGCGTTTCTCCAATGGAAAGAAGGACATTGTGGCAAGAAATCTTGTCTGTAAAATCAAAAGGGAGTGTCGTAGAGTTTCCCATGCCTTTCATTTCGACAGTTCCTTCATTTCGAACCAGTGAAGACTCAATTCCTCTGGAATAGGCAAAAATCATGTACCCATATTTCTTGAATCTGGAATAAAGAAAATCAGGGTTGGTCTGAGCAATGGCTCCAATTGTATTGATATTCATGTTTCTCAATTTACTTGCAGTTCTTGGACCTACCATGAAAAGATCCTCTACAGGAAGCGGCCACATCTTTTCTTCAATTTCTTCAGGGTATAAGGTATGAACACGATTTGGCTTTTTAAAATCAGAAGCCATTTTAGCAAGAAGCTTTCCTGTGGATATTCCGACATTTACACTAAAGCCCAGTTCTTTATAGATTCTCTCTTTGATATTCATAGCGGTTTCTATGGCATTTTCTCTTGTAAGATTACTCATGTCCATAAAACACTCGTCGATGGAATATCTTTCGATAAGAGGAGAGTATTCTCTTAAAATTTCAACCATAGCTTCACTGGCTTTCATGTAAACACTGTATCTAGGAGGCACAATTTTCAGCTCAGGACATTTAACGAGTGCTGAAAATAAAGTTTCGCCGGTCTTGATGCCAAATTTCTTACTGGGGATTGATTTTGCAAGAACGATACCATGCCTGCTCTCTGGGTCTCCACCGACTATGGCAGGAACTGTTCGAAGATCAAGCGACTTACCATGCTGAAGGTCCCAAACGGCGTTCCAGGAGAGATAAGCTGAGTTCACATCTACATGAAAAATGATTTTCTCCATATCTATCACCTGACTTCCTTGAGATTTCGTTAAATAACGAACTAACGTTCGATATGGATCAAGTATAACAGAACATTAGTTCTAAGTAAAGAGAATAGAGCTTTGTAAGAAAGTTAAAATTTTTCAACTTTATTGGGGCAAAGTCATAAGATTTCAGGTTTCAATTGAGTCATGTAGTGGCATAGAAAATCTAGCCGAAGAAAATCACGAGCCTGTAGTGCGAAATCAAGGTTGGAAATGAAGATATTACTTTGATTTAGAGGGGAATCAGGGTATACTAAAAAATGAATAAAAGTCAAAAATATTCAGGAGATAAGGTTTTCATATTTACTGGATATTCATAAAGAAAATCGGAGGATATATATGATAAAAATAATGGCTGACTCCACTTGTGACCTTTCACAAGAAATTTTGGACAAATATGATATCAGTCTGGCTTCCCTTATCGTAACGATCAATGGTAAAGAGTACAGAGATAGGATTGATATTACGCCAGATGTATTTTATAGCATGATGGAGAAATTTGAGAATCCACCAACAACCGCAATGCCAAGCCCTCAGGCATATATTGAAATCATTGATGAGGCGGTAAGAAAAGGCTACACAGAAATTCTTTGTATATGTATGTCGAGCGGTACCAGTGGCGCTTATCAGTCTGCTGAACTTGCCAAGGAATATTATTTCGAAGAACATCCGGATTCTAAGCTGCCCATTTATATTGTTGATTCGAAATCCATGAGTCATGGAACTGGCTGGCTGATTATGAAAAGCGCAAGACTAAGAGATCAAGGGGCAACTTTTGAGGAGTTGATCGATTTTTGCGAAACCTTTAAGACAAACATCAAACATTACCTTTCGGTAGATGATTTGGATCACTTGATCAGAAGTGGAAGGCTCAGCAACACGAGTGCAATCCTTGGAAAACTCTTGAAAATAAAACCGATCATGAGCATGAAAAAGGGAAAAGGGGCAATTGTAGCAAAAGAGAGAGGGCGTAGAAAAGTCATCAGTCATTATGTCGAGGAGTTTAAGAAGAGAAATGATCAGGATTTAACGGATTTTATCATTATTGGCTATACGACAGATAAAACTTATGCGGAAAACCTGAAGCTCAAATTACTTGAGGATACCGGATTCGACGGAGAAATCTATATTATGCAGATGGGTGTTGCCGTGGGGACTCATGTAGGACCTGGAGGTGTTTCACTTTTCTTTGCGGAAAAGGATAAACTAAAAGATAATATGTTCTTAAGCGAAATGGAACCTTTAATTCAGAAGAAAAACGAGCTTATGAAAAAATTCAAAAACACAAAATAAGCATCGATAAAATAAAAATAAGAGCTTTCCTTAAAGGAGAGCCCTTATTTTTATTTCAGTCAGTCATTTGTTCAGTGTGATTCAACGAAATGGCTTTCAGGATACACGATGTTGAGAAACTTAGTCAATTCCACATCATATTGATGGGGATCAGACGCCATGGAAGTTCCATGTTCTCCATCTTTAGACAGGTAAATATACTTGTTGTGGAGTTTGAAAGCATACATGATTTTTGCCATTTTCACGGGAATATAGTTATCCTTTTCTCCATGGATAAAGAGGATTGGTTTTTCGATACCGGGTATTTCTTTGATCGGGGAAACATCTTCGATGCTGAAGCCTGATTGTTGTTTAATGAACAGATTAATGAAACTCAGTAGCTTCTTGTTATGGATATGGAGTTCATCAACGAGCATCATGAAAAGCAGTTCGGGTAAATCCGAAAATGCGGAATCAATGATTCCAAAGTCTATTCTGCTATCGATACCCATATTAAGGACGGAGATAGCGCCACCCATGGATTCGCCGTGGAGGCCAACGCTGATATCATTACCGTAGGTATTAAAAAGGTAATCGGTGATGTTATGAAGGTCCCATTTCTCAAAATAGCCATAGGTTGTATTGGGGCCGCCGGTAAGTCCATGATTTCTTTGATCAAAAACAACAACATTGAAACCTTTCTTATAGAAAAAAGGAAGATATTTTAAGGCTCCGTAGATATTCATCGTAATGCCATGAACGATAATGATATATTTTTTTGAATGATTGGGGTAAAGCCGCCCGTGAATGACATAGTCATAAGGAGACTTTATAAGGAGTTCTTCATAAGGAAGAGACTCAATATATTCTTCAGGGAAAAAACCTTGTTGAATTACTTTATCCTTAGCCTCTTGATAGGATCTTGTTTTAGGATAGAGAACCCGGTTGACATATCTTACGGAGATCGTTACAAGAAATAAAATAAAAAGAACTAATAAGGCTAAAATAATATAAAAAACATATTTCATTGAAAAAACCTCCCGTCATTTTGAACTTAATACTATTATAGATGAAAAGCTTCTAATTAGTAATGAGATATAGCCTCAAATTAATGACAAAATGAAAATAGAATATTAACAATTTGTGCATTGCCTGAATATTTCTATAATTAAAGGTATAATGATTGTATGATATCTGAAATAGGAGGAATACATATGAAAAAAGAAATGGAAAACATCATAAAAAAGAGTGAAGAAATTGTAAAAAAAGGTGAAGAAATTGTAAGTGAAGTTTACCCGAAAGTTAAAGATGCCACTATGGATTTCAAAGAGACCGTAGTAGGGTTAGTTGAAAAAGGTACACAGAGTGCTCAAAACTTTCTTGAAAAGAAAGACGATATGCAAAATGAGGCTAAAGATTTTTTGACAAGTAAACGCGAAGTGGTTAAAGGGGATGTTGAGAAGGTGTTTAAACCAAAAAGCAATAAGAAGAATACGGGAAAAGTTATAGCCGGGGTAGCGCTTGCCTCACTTGCAGCGTCTGCATACGCGATTTACAAAGCAAAAAAAATTAAAAATGATAATTTGAAGACTGAGTATGCTGAAAAACTTCAAAGATGGGCAGAGCTCGACATGACACAGTTTGATACCGAAACAGGCGACTTTAATGAACCGATAATGGTAATGCCTAAAAAAGTATACAAAGTAGGATCAAATGCAAAATTGGGAGATGACATCGTCATTAATATTTCTAAATCTACTGAAGGATTTTCATTTAATCCAGAGGATGAGGGGAAACCATTAGCAGATCTTGATATTAAAAAGAAAATCATGACAAAAGCTACAGAAGTAAAAGAAAAAATCAAAGAAAAAATTGATGAGACGAAACTCCAATCAAAGCTTGGAACGATGGAAGCAAAAGATAAATATGTGGAGATTAAGGATATCGCAGAAGAAAAACTTGAAGATGTTAAATCAAAGTTTGATCAAGATATTACTCCAAACATCAAGGAAACGGTAAAAGAAACGAAAGAGAAAGCCGAAGATTTAAGAAGTGAGGTTAAAGAGAGAGCTGAAGATTTAAAAGGCGACGCTAAAGAGAAAGCGGAAGACGTTAAAAATGAAGCTAAAGACAAATTCGACAATCTAAAAGAAGAAGTCAAAGACAAGATGGATGATCTCAAGAGTAATAACATGGATTTTAAAGAACCAGGCGATATCGTTGACGAACCTTTTGGCGTTGAAGAGCTTATCGATGACGTCAAAGATGAAAAAGAGAATATCGTAGATAAAGCTAAAAAAGTCGCTGAATCCGCAAAAACAAAACTGAAAGGCAACGGCGATGAGAAAGTAGACAAGAGCCTTACTGAATTCGAAGTGACCATTCATAATAAGGGTGACAAAGACTATGTCTTCAGTCCAATGCAGATTCAACTCTACGACCTGAGAAAAAGGGCTGTAAGAATAAAGGCAAAACATGAAGAAGGAACTACCCTTGGACCAGTCACTGTAAAGCCGGGAGAAACTTATACGGGCAAACTTTATGTGAAAAAAACGATGGACAAGCCTGAAGGGTTGATTTTCTTTAAAGATCTTGGTCTTAAGGAATCTATTGTCTATCTCCTTAATGATGGAGAACCCGTTGTAGAGCCTGAACTAATCCTTAATGAGGATTATCTCTACAGTGATGAGAAAGTTCTAAAGGATGAGGAATACAAGAGGCTTTAATTTCTATCTGTAAAACAAATTCTTAAATCGCATATTAATTGAAAAAGGAGATGGTGAACCATCTCCTTTTGTATAAAATCAATATTTCATTCAAGAATGTAAAGTTGCCCTTTATTTCTTAGACTTTTTATAGGCAGTTACAACGCTGACGGTGATGAGCGCTGAAAGAAGCGCTTCGGGTATTCCGTTTGTTGCTGCGATCCCAAGGATGCCAACGGTTGCTGCCTTTTCTGTAAGGCCTAAGGCCTCTGCGAATTTTGCAAAATAAAAAATATAAGCAAGACCGAGCACGCCAACAGTATTGGTAAGAGAACCAAGCACAGCAGAGATTGCAACGCTACCTTTGCGATTTTTAAGACTCTTATAGAGATATCCGGTAACAACACCAATAAGTATTCTGACCCCTACAGATATGAGCGGGTTCCAGAAGATAAAATTGGTTGGTGAAGGCACCATAAAAGATCTGATGAGACTGGTAATCCCGAAAATTGCCCCGATAGTTGCTCCGACTAAAGGCCCTTCTATGATCGCACCGATAATGACTGGCACATGCATGATCGTGGGGCTGATTGGCGGTATCGGAATGTAGCCAAGTGGCGTAACCGATAGAAGTATTGAAATACTTGATAAAAGACCAATGACCGTTAATTGCCTAGTTTTAGAATAGATTTTCAAGTTCTTTTTTTGCATTGATATTCCTCCGTTCTTATTCCTTTTGGATATAATTCGGACCGTAATGGTTTTGAATTACTGTTCAGTTTCTCATGGAATACTGACAAAATAATTCTATCATGATTTCTATAAATGTAAAGTGTAAATATTGCACTGATTAATAATTGATGAAGCATATTTGAATATTATGGACAAAAGGTAAATTAAGCCATATGATGATAAAATATTGATATGCTAAACGAATAAAAAGGAGAGTAAATTTAGAATGAAAGTGGTTATTATTGGCGCAGTAGCGGCAGGACTTACAGCCGCTTATGGATTAAAGAAAAACATGAAGGATGTTGACATCACCATCATAGAAAAACACAAGGATATTTCATATGGTGCATGCGGTTTTCCTTATTATATTGAAGGCCTTATCGAAGATTCGGATGACCTGGTGGCAAAAAACAGGGATGAAGTTATCGGTGATGGGATTGACCTTAGAATCTTAAATGAAGCCGTTGGGGTCGATTTTCAAAAGAAAATCGTTCATACCCTGGACCTGATTAATGAGAAAGCCTATGATATTCCTTATGATAAGCTGATTATTGCCGTGGGAGGAAAGAGTATTCGACTAAAGGCTTTAGAAGGGATTCAAGGAATATATCCGCTAAATAACATGGAGGATGCCAAGGCCATTAGAGAGTACCTCGATGAAAAACTTCCGAAGAAAGCGATGATCATTGGTGGAGGAAACAAGGGCATTGAACTATTGGAAAGCTTGACCCGTAGAGGCATAGACACTTGTGTTATAGAACTAAAAGATAGGATTCTTTCTTACTATGATGCAGACCTTGCAGATATGCTTTACCAGAAATTAAAAGGCGAAGGCCACAAAATAAATTTGAATGAAAATATCATTTCCGGAATCATCGACGATAACACAGGAAGGATCAAAAGTATCGTTACAGATAAAGGTGTCTATGATGTGGACTTTGTCCTGGAGTCCATAGGAATAAAGCCCAACACCGGATTCCTTGAAGGAACGGAACTCCTTATGGAGAATGGCGCAATCGTTACAGATAAATATGGAAGAACAAATATTGAAGATGTCTATTCTGGCGGAGATTGTGCATTAATCTATAATCATATAGAAAAAAGAAACAGATATGTTCCGCTCGGTACGAATGCCAACAAAATCGGGAAATTAATCGCTTTATCCATTGCAGGAATAGCCCCAGAATGGAAGGGAATACAAGGCGGAGCCCTGATGAAGTCTTTAGGTTATGAATTGGCAATCAATGGGATAAATGACGAAACGGCAAGAGCGTTAGGCCTTGAATTTGATAGCATGCTGGTGAGGACCCGGAATAAATCTCATTACTATCCAAAGAACGCTGAGCTTTTCATTAAACTTACTTATCTCAAAAAGGATGGGAAGTTAATCGGAGCACAAATCTTTGGCAAAGAAGGCAGCGGGCTTAGGATTCAAGGGCTGGCGGTAGCAATTTATGCAGGCTTAACGGTACATGACCTTGAGTACCTTGATTTTGGCTATATTCCACCGTTAAACAGTGTATGGGATTCAATTAATGTTGCCGCGAATAAGATAGTGGCTAAAATGAAAAGGGAAGTTAAATCATGATGATGACAGAAAAAACGAGAGCATTTGGTTTGGAAGAAGACCTAGATGTTCAGAATCTTCTTGAACGAATGGAAAAATTCTACGAAACAGGAATTACAAGAAATTTGGACTTTAGAAAAAGAATGTTATCAAAACTTAAAAATATCATTCAAGTAAATGAAGGACAAATTATGGAAGCCTTATACAAAGACCTTGGAAAATCCAAGGAGGAAAGTTACACCACGGAAATTGGGATTATTTATGAAAATATCGGCTATTTCATCAAAAACCTGGATCGATTTTCGAGGAAGAAAAAAGTCAGAAGGCATAAGACAAATATGCTCTCTACAGGAGAGATTTACCGCGAACCCTATGGTAAAGTACTGGTCATCTCCTCGTTCAATTATCCGTTTCAATTGACGATGGAGCCGCTAATCGGTGCTTTGGCAGCAGGTAATACTGTCACCTTGAAACCGTCAGACCAGGCAGCCTTTACAGAAAAAATTATCGGAAAGATCATAAATGAGGCATTTCAACCTGAATATGTCAATGTGATTTATGGGGGAAAGGAAGTCGTGGATAAACTGACTTCTGCTCCGTTCGATTATATCTTTTTTACAGGAAGCCCAAGGACAGGAAAAGAAGTGATGAGAAATGCTTCAAATCATCTTGTTCCGGTCACCCTGGAGCTTGGAGGAAAAAGCCCTGCGATTGTCGGAAAACGAGCGAATATCAAGAATGCTGCAAGAAAGATCGCTTATGGAAAGTTCCTGAACGCCGGACAAACCTGCATCGCGCCAGACTATGTTGTTGTTCATGAAGACGTAAAGGACCAATTTATCCTTGAAATGGAAAATTCGCTGAAAAGATTTTATGGTAGCAATCCCAAAGCATCAAAGGATTATTCAAGAATTATAAACGAGAGAGCCTTTATGAGGCTCAAAGGCATGCTGGACAAAGACAAGGACAAAGTAATCTATGGTGGCGACAGCGATGTTCTGGACTGCTATATCGAGCCTACGCTGCTTTACAGCAACGATTTTGAGCTCCACACGATGAATGAAGAGATTTTCGGGCCGATACTGCCCATTATCTCCTACAACAACATCAATCAGGTTATCGGTCAGATTAAAACCATGGGTAAGCCCTTGGCCTTGTATATTTTCACTGAGGATAAAAAGCTGCAAGAGGGAATTCTTAAAAGACTTTCCTTTGGGGGAGGAGCGGTAAATGATACCTTGTTCCACATCACCTCTCCTTATATGCCTTTTGGGGGTGTAGGTGGAGCCGGAATGGGCAGATATCATGGAAAATATTCTATGCTGACCTTTACCCATGAAAAAGCAATCCTTAAATCAAACAGTTTCCTTAACATGAAATTCCAGGAACCTCCAATGAGCAAATTTAAGTTTGAGCTGATCAGAAATGTAATGAAATGAACGAAAAGTTGTGTAGAGATACACAGCTTTTGTTATAATAAGGAATAACTAGAATTTTAGCAATTGGATCACAAGGAGGTAATGCTTTGGAACTGCTTGATGTTTTAAAGAAATATTTTGGATTTAGTTCCTTCAAGAAGGAACAGATAGAAATCATCAAAGAAGTTCTGAGCGGAAGAGATGTCCTCGGGGTACTCCCTACAGGCTATGGCAAGTCCCTCTGTTATGAAGTGCCTGCGATGATGATGAAAGGACCGACGCTTGTCGTATCGCCCCTGATCTCTCTCATGAAGGATCAGGTGGACTCGCTTGTTGAAAAGGGAATTCCAGCGACTTATATCAATTCTTCGCTGAGTCTTGAAGAATCGAACGAGAGGAAAAGAAATATCAGAAGAGGACGCTACAAGTTGATTTATGTTTCTCCGGAATCTTTGAAATTGAAACGTTTCACAGATCTTTTAAGAGACATCAAAATTACACAGGTGGCAGTGGATGAAGCGCATTGCATCAGTATCTGGGGACATGACTTCAGGCCTTCGTATCTTGAGATCCATGATTTCATCGAAACGCTGGAAAATAGGCCTGTTGTCACCGCATTCACCGCTACAGCGACAGGTGAAGTTATCCAAGATATGGAAAAACTTCTGCATCTCCATGATCCGTACAAGGTATTAGGTAATCTTGATCGGGAAAACATCTATTTCGGGGTAGTTACCCCGGAAAATGAATTGGAGGAACTTCTACAGCAAGTGGAAAAACGCAGGGGTGAACAAGGAATCATCTATTGCCAGAGAAAGATAGAAGCTCAGGCCATTTTGGAAGAACTGCAAAAAAAAGGACACAAAGCAGGCATATATCACGGCGGAATCAAAGATGAGGATCGGCATCGCGTTCAGGAAGATTTCTCCTTTGACCGGATTAATGTGGTTGTGGCTACAAACGCCTTTGGAATGGGGATAGACAAATCAAATATCAGGTATGTCCTCCATATGGGGATCCCAAAGAACATCGAGTCATTTTATCAGGAAGCTGGAAGAGCCGGTAGGGATCAGAGTTATAGCGAAAGCATTCTGATTTACAGACCTAAGGATATTTATAAGCAAAGGAGACTGCTTCAAATTTCAGATCTTTCGGAGGAAAGGCATCAGATCGAAGAGAAAAAACTCTTTATCATGGATGGTTATGGAAAAACGAAAGGGTGCCTGAGGCAGTATGTTCTGGATTACTTTAAAGGGCAGGAAAATGAGCCTCTCCTGAGGAGAAATGACGAACAAAACCTCAATTGTGGCAATTGCGGAAACTGTATTGAAGAAGGCTACATGAACCTCACCGCTTTAGCGAAGAAAATTCTCTCAGCACTAGATGAAATGGGTGGAAAATGTACGAGATACCTGCTTCAGAAAATGCTTTATGGGATCGAACCAAGAAACACCAGGAAAGAGAATCAAACAAAAATTAATGCCTTTGGCAGTATGAAAAACCATAAACTTTACTATTATGAGCGGCTTATCGGATTTCTATTACAGCAAGGGTTCATTCAAAGCGATGAAGAGAATCTAATGATTTGCGACAAGGGAAGGGACCTCCTTAAAGGAGTAACGGAGTTTGTCGTCAGCAGGGAAAAAGGGGAAGAAAAGGAAGACTATCAGGAAGAAATTCTTCTTCTCCTCAAGAAGAAGCGGAAAGAATTGTCTATCATTGAAAATATAGCCCCCTATATCATATTCCATGACGAAAATCTCAGAGAAATCGTGCGGAAGCTGCCCAAGACCAAAAAGGACTTCTTTGAAATTCGCGGGGTCGGAAAGACGAAAGGTGAAAAATACGCAGATCCTTTTCTTAGGGTCATCCATGATTTTCTTGAAAAGAGAGGCGATCTCCTGATCGGCAGTGGTGAAATTGAAAAAGCCGCCAATGATTCCATCAGTAATATTCCTGACACTTATGAGCTTTATCAGGAAGGAAAAACAGTAGAAGAAATGGCCAAAATTTTGGGAATTGTTCCAGGAACCGTAGTAGACAGGCTCATTAGGGATCACGAGAAAGGGAAGGATGTAGATCTTTCTATGCTTTTTGAAAGTAGTCTTGAAGAACAGATTCATGATACGGTTGAGCGAATTGGTGTAAGTAAACTAAAGCCAATTAAAGATGACTTGGAAATTAGAGGGATGAGTGTATCCTATATCGATATCAAATTAGTCTTTTACAAATATTATGGGATACGGAAAAAGTAGAGCAAGATATTTATGGAGACGGGAAAAAGGAGCTTTGGATTATCCATGCTCCTTTGTTTTTCTTAATAAATTAAATTAACATTCCTGAAATTTGTATCCTTTTCCCCATACGGTTTTAATCAGACACCTATAGGAGCCCAATTTTCGTCTTAAGGACTTGATATGGGTATCAATGGTCCTGGAGTCCCCAAGAAAACTATAGCCCCAAACGGCTTTGATTAGTTCATCTCTTGTCAGTGTTAAACCTTGATGGAATTTCATGTAGATTAGAAGGTCATATTCCATCGGAGTAAGAACCAAAAAACTATTTTTCACCTTTACTTGTTTAAGTTTATAATCGATAGAGACATCCTTATATTGGTAATTATTATCAACGTCACTTGTAAATTTCAGAAGTGTTTTTAAAAAATTCTTGTCCATTCGGTGCTTTTTTAGATAATAGGCCTCAAATGGAAGTTCGGAAATTTTTTCTAATTGTTTTACAGGGTCATGTTCTTTAATGATAAATACCTTTGTTAGGTTATTTTGATTTAATTTTATATGTAAGTCTTTTTCATATTCATTATAAAAATCATCATGGACAATAAAAACATCTTGTTTTTCATTTAGTGCATCCAGTATAGTTTCAAAATCATCAGAAGAAGTAATAACCATTTCTTCTTCCCTTGGTGCAGTCTCATCCATGAAGATTGCATTATTATATCCAGCAATGAGTATCTTATGCATCTTCTCACCTCACGTTCAATCATATCACAGAGATTTGAAGTACATTTAAAGAAATCAAATAAAAACGTAAATTAAGAAAATTTTAAAGTTCCTAAAAATGAATCACAGCTTTTGATATTTATTTCATCTTAAATCATAGCTGTGATATAATATAATAGAATAATTCAAAATAACCAACAAGGAGGTTTGCAGATGAAAAATTGTAAACTGTTATTGATTTCAGTGGTTTCTATGGTAGCAGGAGCTGTAATCTATAAAGTTGTAAGTGATCATAAAGAAGAAATTGATACTTTTGTAAATGAGTATGGAGAATTCATTGAGGATGATGTCCTTGAACCAGATCTTTTAGAAGAAAATTAATTAAAAAACGACGACCTTCGGGTCGTCGTTTTAATTTCCTGTATGATTCATTGTTTTAATTAAACTATAATACAACAATAACTATTTTTAGAATATATAGATAATCACAACGTTTATCTGTGTGTTAGCCAGGGTAAGGTGAGGTGTAATGAAGAAAAATAAAGGTATTATACATCATCTCTAATCATATATCGTAATGGAAAAATCATCTTCGATATAGAAGAGAATTTTATGTTCCTTTAAAATGGAAATTGTTTTTGTGTAAAGTGCAGTTTTATGTGCTTCAATCTCGTCTAAATATGATTTGAGCGCTGTCTTGTACTCTTGGTTGATTTCATCATGGGTTTGGATATACGTGATGGCAAGGACCAATAAATTCTTCATTTCCTTAAATTCCAAATAGAGAGGATCAAAAAGGGTGTTATGATACTTGGGCGTCTCCACAAGATCATTCACTTTGATTTCCAAGATATTCATGTCATTCGTTGTATCTTCGCCCAGGTTTTTTCGATCGAGAAGGGAAGTCATTTCACTTTCAAGTGCGTTAAAAGGCCCAATGCATTCCTTCAAAAAATACTCATAATAGAATGAAGTTTTATCGTTGAAGCTGGGAGAAGAGAAATCCAATTGGTTTCGATCTTTTCCCGAAAGCCCCATAAGGAAACTGAGACTATCGGGAATAGTCATCAGAATAAAAGCGATAAGTAAAAGGGCGGAAACAAAACCGATGAAAAATTTTTTCAATTTGACTCCCCCTAATTCTAAGTCCTATAGTGTGGCATTCATCGCAACATAATCTCTGATTTTTTCATCATATAACCTAATAAGTGATTTAATAATATCACATTCCGTCGATTTTAGTCTGATTCCGTCAATACTGCTAATAGGAAGTATTTTTGGTGAAGTTCCGCTGATGAAGGCCCCTTCAAGGGTTTTAACCTCTTCAGGTCTAATGGATTTCTCCAAAGTTTTCACATTGTTTTCTTTTGCCAAAGCTAAGATTCGTTTTCTTGTTACTCCTCCAAGAACATCTTTAAGCGGTGGTGTGATAAGGACTCCATTCATCACAAAAAAAACATTGGATTTTGAACCTTCAGTGAAAAACCCTTCGCGATTAACGAGGAGAGCTTCATAAATATCACGCTCTTCAATGAAAGAGGAGACTGCTTTTTTATAATTTTCATCGATAACCTTGGCGTTAGGGTTTTTCCGTTCGATGTTAATGGAAGCGACAGTTATGCCGTCCCGATAAAGTTTCATCTCCGGGTAATTGTGCGGAATGAAATAAAGATAAAGATCTGTCGCATTATCTTTGTTGATCAGAAGCTTGATGTTCCCGTTTTTAATCTGATTTTTTTTGATCAGCCTGATCATGAGGTTTTTAATTTCCTCTCCAGATTTTGGAGCGGTTATTCCAGACAAGGCAAGAGATTCATCCAGTCTTTTCAAATGTTCCTCTAAGAAAAGGGGAGTCCTGTCAATAACTCTGATGACTTCGTAAACATTGGATGGGCAAAGGGTATAACTGAATTCCTCTTTTTCGAGGATGTTTTTATTCTTTACGAAATAATTACCGACTAATTTATCCATGGGTTTACCTCCAGTTGAGTACAGGATATTTTGGGTTTTTCTTTTTATAATTGATCAGGTATGGATTTCCAACAATTTTAAGTAAAGGTTCATCACTTAAGGAATCAGAAAACATATAGGAATTCTCATAATCGATTTCCATTCCATTAAGATACTCGTAGAGTCTTAAAACTTTTTCCACACCCTTGTTGTTGTGTCCAAGCATCCTGGAGGTAAAAATACCGTCTTTAATTTCAAATTTAGTGCCCATCATCTTATCTACCTTAAGCATATCTCCAAGTTTCTTAATATAGAATTCAGGAGATGCAGAGGTGAGAATGATAAAATAATCTTTTTCTTTCAATTCTTGTAGTTTCCGAATGCCGTCTTTATAAAGAATATTCCTTAAGACTGTGACGAAGAATTCGTCCGCCAAAGCATCAATTTCTTCAACAGATTTTCCTTTTAGAAATCGAAGAAAAAGTTCTTTTGACTGCTTCTCGTTAAAGAAACCGAGCTTAAAAAGACTCCCGCTTGCCAGAGCAGCAGGGACGTGCAAAATGTCACTCGGATGTTTCTTGAGCATGAACATGAAAAAAGAGATCAGGGTTTCTTTTTTGGTAAGGGTATAATCTACATCAAATAATGCTAATTTAATCATATTCCTCCAAAAAAAGAAGCCTTGAGTAATACCCAAGGCTTCTTTTATTTAATGTTATTTTGGTTTACTGAAGATCAGGATCTACTTCAGAATCTTCGTCTTCGTCATCTTCCATCAGGTTTGAGTAAGCCTCGGATACAGCTTCAAACTCTTCTTCGTTCAAGAAGACCAGCTCTCCCTCTTCGCCTTCAACTCTTAATGGGGTTACGGTTTCGTCTGCGTTCATAACGAGAACATAAACCACGCCATCAATTTCGAATTCATCAACGATTGGGTATTCTTCTGTTGTACCATCTTCGTTCTCAAATGTTACGGTGTGAACATGGTCGCCGTGATCGTGGTCATGGTCGTGATGTTCATGGTCATGGTCATTTCCGCATGCGCAGCTTTCGGTTTCGTTTTCTCCACAGCAGCATGAATTTTCTGCTGAGTTTCCGCAGCAGCTTTTTTCTTCTGCAACGTTATTTTCATTTATTGAATTAGTCATTTTATTCCTCCAAAATATGTAATTTACAATTCATTCTATCATATATTCCAAGAATGGAAAGTTAAATTTTTCTAAAATAGGGCTTATCGGTTTATTATCGCTGAAATGGGGGGGATAACCTGTTTCTTTCTTGAAAGGATTCCAGGAATATAGATGGAATTTCCTTCCATTTCGACTTTGAAGGCTTTGTTAATGAGGTCTTTGTGTTTGCCAATCACAATGAGTTCAGAGCCTTCCTTATAGATGTCTGTAACCATAAGAATTTGAAGGCTGAACTCCATTTTTTTCGTCATTTCTTCCATTGCAGCGATGATGGGTTCCTTCAAATCGTTAATGGACTGGGAATCCATGGTATAGACCTGTGAAACACCAATTTTGCTGTTGTCATAGGTGAAGATCTTGAAATCCTGAGTCAGGATTTCTTCTGGAGATTTCCCTGCGAGTGATGTTCCGTATTTGAACATTTCCAGTGCAAATTCTTCAACATCGATGTCAGCAATTTGAGCCAGTCTGTCTAGCACAATTCTGTCGACATTGGTTGAAGTCGGGGATTTAAAGAGAAGGGTATCAGAGATGATTGCTGCAGCTAATAGGCCGGCAGTTTTTTTGGAAGGCCTTATCCCATTTTCAAAGAAGATGTTTGCAACAATAGTGGAGGTACTGCCCAAAGGTTCGTTCCTGAAGAAAATGGGGCTGTTTGTCGCAACATCAGCTACTCTGTGATGGTCGATGATTTCTAAAATCTCAGCTTCACCAAGTCCTTCAACGGATTGTCCTTTCTCATTGTGGTCAACCAGGATAACTCCTTTTTTCTTTCCAGAAATCAAGTGGTATCTTGAAATTGTTCCGACAACTTTGTTTTCTTCATTGACAACCGGATAGCTTCGATATCTAGTTTCAGCCATGACACCACGGATATCTCCGATATAATCATCTGAAGAAAAATAAACGATTTTTTCCTTGGTCATGACATGATTTACAGGGACTGCCTGTGAAATCAGTCTTGAAGCGGTATAGGTGTCATAGGGTGTGTTTAGAACGGTAACCAGATTTTCCTGAGCCTTTTGAAGTAGTTCTTCATCAAGCTCGCCACCGCCGGTGATTACCAAGAGTGAAACCTTATTATTTATGGCCTCAACCAGAAAATCTCTGAATCCTCCTGATATGACAATGTCACCTTCTTCTATTGTCTTGCCAACATCGGATGGCGATGCAGAAAGAGAATAGATTTTTCCGTGGAAATGTCGTCTGTCTTTAGCCAGCGTAATCACATTGGCTGTAAGTGTATCGACAAGATTGTTAATGTTGACTTTGGATTTTCCGAGAATCATGTTATCCCAGACGTCCATGTAGCTTTCTGTGACGTTAGATACAGAGACAACACCACTAAGGTGCTCATTCTCATCTACGACAGGAAGACTCTTGACATTGTTCATTCTCATGATATTCCAAGCCATTTTGAGGGTGATATCTGAAGCAATTGGGGCAATCCTGTCAATATTCAGATCGTTCACTTGAAGTCTGACGTTTTCAATATACTGGGGTTCATCTACACCAAAATAGGAGAGGATGAAAAAGGTTTCTCGGTTGACTTCACCAAGACGGACAGGAACATAAGTTGAGTTCCCTGTTTTGTTTTTAAATTCTGCATAGGCTATAGCGGCACAAATGGAATCCGAATCCGGGTTCCGATGTCCTGTGATATAAACAATATCTTTCATCAATTTACCCCCATTACAATAATGTATTTGCCTTCAGTGGCATATAATTTTTGAAAAAAAGACTAATCATTAGTCATCTGGATAAGAAACGAGTCTGCAACAAATTGAAGCAGACTCTTTTTAAATTTATTTTCTTTTAAACTGAACCTGTCTTTTTGGCATTGGTGCGTCGATCTTGAACAGATCTTTTCTTGTGGTAACATTTCTGATATTCTTGATTTCAAGCATGTCAGTTGCTTCCTTGTTTTTCTTGTTCTTAAGACCTTTAAGACCTTGAAGCAAAATGATATTTCCTTGATTAACGGCGATGAATTCTGGCTTCTTAAACCATCTTTTTGCCTTGTATTGTGACCTGATGACATTTTTGGAACCTTCTGGCTTCAAAATAATTGTTGCGGTGAGGATATTGAATATCCAGAGGTATTTTTTTTCTTCAACTTTTATCGAAAGTACTGTTCCATATGCCTGAGTAATTCTGTCACCATACTTCTTCATGTACCCGTCAGCATAGTACTTTTGTAATTTATCTTTAAATCCCACTATAAAAACTCCTTTATGCTATGATTGCTAAACAATATTATAACATAAACCCTAGAAATGTATAATTAAATTTGACAATGTGCATTGGTTATTTGATGTGCAAAATCAGGGTTTCGTGATTCAAACTTTAAAAGTCTCATGAAGACTGGCTATTGCATAAAAATCTGATTACCTGAGGCCGTGAATATTGTGATTTTGGTACGAGAAAAAGTTCGTTTTTGAGAATTCTATCTTTATTGAAATAATGAGGAGAAGAGGGCATTTATTAAATTAGTGTAAGAGGTTATTCATGACGACCTTAATATGATAAAATAGGGAAGAATAAACAAGGAGGTAGTACAATGGATAAATTGACACTTGCAAGGTATATTGATCATACTTTGTTAAAACCAGATGCTACAGAAAAGGAACTAGTAAAATTATGTGAAGAAGCTAAGGAATATAAATTTTTTAGCGTATGCATTAATCCATGCAATATAGAAAAAGCTAAGGAAATCTTAAAAGGAACGGATACCAAGGTTTGTACGGTAGTCGGATTTCCACTTGGGCAGATGACTACGGAGGCGAAAAGTTTTGAAACTGCAGAAGCCGTATTTCATGGTGCTGAGGAAATTGATATGGTCATCAATATCGGCAAACTGAAAGATCAGGATTATGAATATGTCTTAGAAGATATTAGGGCTGTTGTATTAGCAGCTTCCGGACAATTAACGAAGGTCATCATCGAGACATGCCTTCTGACAGACGAAGAAAAAGTTAAAGCTTGCCAGCTGGCTCAGGATGCAGGTGCTGACTTTGTCAAGACCTCTACTGGATTCTCTAAAGGTGGAGCGACAAAGGAAGATATCGCATTGATGAGAAAAACCGTTGGCCCGAAAATGGGTGTGAAGGCTTCAGGTGGAATCCGTACTTTTGAAGATGCCATGACCATGATTGAAAATGGCGCGACAAGACTTGGATGCTCTGCAGGGATAGCAATTCTTGAGGGATTCAGTTACAAGGGCGATTATTAGACAGAGTCTTTCTTAAAGGGGTAAGCATGTATAGAGATATTGTAGATGGAGAGAAACTAAACGAGTTACTGGTTCATCTCCCTGAGGAATTCAAGCATGTGAAGCTCGAAATTTTTATCAGGGAATACATAGATGAAAATGCCAAAATTGAAGAAATCCTTCAAAAAGTTAAAAAGAAGGTCCTTCATGCATCGTATCTCGGAAAAGAAAAGGAAGTTATATTCTTTGATGAGGATGAACTCCTCAAAGATTTCAGAAGACCTTTACTGGTAAAACTGAAAGAGTTAGGGTACACAACGGATCTTAAGGAAGCGGCAAGAGGAACTGTCATCCTCACTGTGGCATGGAAAAACACCTAATGTCCATTGATTTTGAATTTCATATTGAAAGCCAGAAGAACAAGCGATTGATTTTGCTTGATCTTCTGGCTTTTTAATTATCAGATGATGGCTATTTTGAACTGGCTCGAGATTTATTCTTCCTATACAAATTGATCATCAGGTTCGTAAAGACATTCCCGAAAATAAACGCTACAGCTGCAAAAACAAGGATTAAATAACCTAATCCCTGAAACCCTTCAAGTTCCTGAAAATAAATAAGATACAGGAGGTACAGAATGGTGACAAGCAAGACATAAGTAGGTAAATAGCGAAGAATTCTGTTTTTTGTAAAATAAGAGATGAGAAGGCTGTATACGAGGCCTCCAAATAGAAAGAGCAACAAAAAGAAAACTAATCTGATTAACCCAGGATCCAATTTAACCAACTCCTAAAATGCATGATTTGAAAAAATGTACAACCTATTGAAATTTTGAAATATACCTTATTATAAAGGATTATTGCATTCAATAACATTGTTATTTTTTGTCAGAATGATATTATTAATATAATATTCAATTATTTCTCAATTTATCCAATGAAATAAGAGGTAAAATAAGATTAAGAACTATTGGAGTGAGTTGGAAGGAGAATGCTGATGACGGTCAATGAATTGAAAAAACTTGAAGGCCGGTGGGTCCTACAATACTCAGGGTGTCCCATGTGGAGAAAGACTAATATTGATACGATCACTTTTAATTATGAACTCCAGCACAGAGGAGAGGAGCTCGTTCTAAGAGAACAAGTGGAGTTTCGTAGAAATGGGAAAATGAAATCGAAAAGAGGTTATGAAATTCCCAGTGAAGATTCAGACCTGATGACTTGGAAAGGAATTGGAATGAACAAACTTTTCAGAACCCATTCCAAAGTTCTTTATAATCATGATGGAATCCTCATCATGTGGTTCGAAAAAACAATGCAATATCCTGAATCAATAGATGTACTGACAAGAAAAAAACATTTGAGCGCACACGAAAGTGAGTATATCTTCACCATATTAAAGGGAAAAGACTTTAGTGCATACCTTGATGAACTTGAATCCGTGAATATCCTTTGACGTTCAAGCGTTTCTTAAACGGTTGATTATTGCTTGCCAGATACTGATAACAAATAGAGTGAAAATTTCATCAATTCACGCATTAACACTTGTAAACAGGGCGTTTTTCAATTAGAATATAAGTAACATCAAACAATAACATCAAGGGGGCAAAAATAATGAAAACTTATATTTATGCCAGAAACATAAACCTTACATCTGGATTAAAGGAGGCCGTAGAGATTAAATTAAACAAACTTGACAAGTATTTTAATCAGCCTGTTGAAGCCAGAGCCACCCTTAGCGTGACAAAATTAAACCAAACATTTGAGGTGACCATACCTTTTGGAAATGTCTTGCTAAGAGCTGAAGAATCAAGTGATGATATGTATAAATCGATAGATCTTGTACAGGATAAATTGGAGCAGCAAATTAGAAAATATAAGACCAAGATAGAAAGAAAAGCTGGAGAAGATTCTGTAAGATTCAACGAAACTGCTTTCTCAGGAAGAGTTGAGCAGGAGCCAGATGATCTCCCTAAAATCGTAAGGACAAAGAAAATTCCAATGAAGCCAATGTCCAAAGAAGAAGCTGTTCTACAAATGGAACTACTCGGCCATAACTTTTATGTCTTTGAAGATGAAGAAGGAGAGACTGGAGTGGTCTATAAGAGAAAGGATGGAAATTATGGTCTTCTTGAAAAGGAAGATGGAGAATAAAAGGTCCTTGAAAACCAAAATATAAAATATTAAGTAGAAAGGAACATCGAAAGATGCTCCTTTTTTTGTGTACAGGAATTAATTATTATTTAATGATCTTGTGATATATTTCTCTTTGGATAACTTTAAGACAGGCATGGATTCAAAATTCACTGGAATATTGATATCTAATGACAATAAATGTTATAATGTTAGTTGGATTATTGGAACTTCGAATTCTTGTGAAGAAATCGAAAGATTATCCTGTTGAAATGAAGCAAAAAAATAGATGGAGTTGAAAACATGGGATTATTGGATAAGGTATTTGGTACTTACAGCGAGAGGGAAGTTAAAAGGGTAATGCCTCTGGTTGAAAAGATAGAGGCGCTAGATGCCGAATATCAGAAACTCAGCGATGAGGAACTGAAAAATAAGACACCTGAATTTAAGAAAAGATTTGAAAACGGAGAAACACTGGACGATCTTCTTCCTGAAGCTTTTGCAACCGTAAGAGAAGCCTCCTGGAGAGTGCTCGGAATGAAGCATTTTAAGGTGCAGCTTATTGGTGGCGTCGTTCTTCATCAGGGAAGAATTTCAGAAATGAAAACTGGTGAAGGTAAGACATTGGTTGCTACGCTTCCATGCTACCTTAATGCCCTGGACGGAAATGGCGTTCATGTTGTTACGGTCAATGATTATCTGGCCTCAAGAGATAGGGACTGGATGGGTCAGATCTATGAATTCCTTGGACTTACTTGCGGAGTAATCATCCATGGATTGAACAACGAAGAAAGAAAAGCAGCTTATGCTTCAGATATCACCTACGGAACAAATAACGAATTTGGATTCGATTATTTGAGAGACAATATGGTTGTCTATGCGGAAAGAAGAGTTCAGCGTGAACTTAACTTTGCCATCGTCGATGAAGTTGACTCCATCCTTATTGATGAAGCCAGAACACCACTGATCATTTCCGGAGAAGGCGAAAAGTCTACAGAGCTTTATAAGATTGCTGATTTCTTTGTCAAGAGACTGAAAAACGTGGAACATTTTGTTGTTGATGAAAAAGCAAAGTCTGTTGTTTTAACAGAAGAGGGTGTGAAAGAAGTTGAAAACACCTTCCACCTCGAAAACTATGCTGATCCAAAAAACATGGAACTTCAGCATCACATTACCCAGGCACTAAAGGCAAATTATTTGTTCAGGGTTGATAAGGATTATATGGTCAAGGATGATGAAGTCATCATCGTTGATGAATTTACCGGACGTCTCATGGAAGGCAGAAGATACTCTGATGGTCTTCATCAGGCAATAGAAGCAAAGGAAGGCGTAAAGGTCCTTAGAGAATCAAAGACCTTGGCGACGATTACCTATCAGAATTACTTCAGAATGTATAAGAAGCTATCTGGTATGACCGGTACGGCTTTGACTGAGGAAGAAGAATTCAGACATACCTATGGATTAGATGTTATTGTTATCCCTACAAACATGCCGATCATGAGAAATGATAATCCAGATCTCATTTACAGGAATGTTGAATTTAAATATAATGCGGTTATTCGTGAGATCAAGGAATCCTTTGAGAAGAAGCAGCCTGTTCTTGTGGGTACGACATCCATTGAAAAATCAGAACTGATTTCATCCCTTCTGAAGAGACACGGGATACCTCACAATGTCCTTAATGCGAAGTATCATGATAAAGAAGCCGAGATCATTTCCCATGCAGGTGAAGCCGGATCAATCACCATCGCCACCAATATGGCTGGTAGAGGAACGGACATCAAGCTTGGAGAAGGCGTCGTTGCTGTAGGTGGTCTAAGAATTATCGGTACAGAGAGGCATGAATCCAGGCGTATCGACAACCAGTTAAGAGGTAGAGCCGGTAGGCAGGGAGACCCTGGAGAATCCAGATTCTATCTGTCCCTTGAAGATGATCTGATGAGAATTTTCGGTTCCGAAAAATTATTTGGAATGATTGACAATATGGGCCTCGGTGAAGACGCCATCGAATCTAAGATGGTCACCAAATCTATAGAGAGTGCACAGAAGAAAGTCGAAGGCAATAACTTTGACACCAGAAAAACCCTGCTTGGCTATGATGATGTCATGAATCTCCAAAGAGAAGTTATTTATGGACAGAGACAGATGGTTCTTCAAGGAAAAGACCTTAAAGAAAATATCAGGTCCATGATGCACGGGGTTGTTACAAGTGCAGTTGAAATGTTCCTGAACCACGGCGAAAGCAAGGAAGAAGCCCTGGAAAACCTCATTGTTTATATGGAAGATATCTTTGTTCCACATAAGATGTTAAAAGCTTCAGATTTAGTTGAACTTAAAGAAACCGAACTAATAGAAAAGCTTTATGACATCGGTGTTATACAGCATGAAGCCAAGGAAAAAGAACTGGGTGAGCAGATGAGAGAAGTGGAAAGAGTTCTGCTTCTGAAGGTTGTAGATACCAAATGGATGGATCATATCGATAATATGGATCATCTGAAAAAAGGTATTGGATTAAGAGCTTATAAGCAGCAGGATCCGGTTCAGGCATATCAATTTGAAGGCTCAGAAATGTTTGATGAAATGATCACTGCGATTAATACCGATACGATCAAATACATCATGCGTGTTGCGATAAGAAAAGAAGAGCCCATCGAAAGAGAGCAGGTAGCGACAGAGGTATCCACTAATTCGGATAATACTATGGCGAAGAAACCTGTGCAAAAAGAAACCCGTATCGGAAGAAATTCCCCATGTCCTTGTGGAAGCGGAAAGAAGTATAAGAACTGCCACGGGGCCGGAAAATAATAGACTATAAAAAAATAGACTTGGGTAACCAAGTCTATTTTGGAATGGATGTGATTTTTTATAAAATGGTACATTCATTAGCTCTCATTACAAAAAAAAGGATGTGTAGTATATGCTGCCTAAAATGACAGAAGCAGTAAACGAACTGAAGAATTTTAAGGGATTATTGGAAGAAATCCGGGTGTCTCTTTGACATTGCCAGTTTAGAAAGACAAAAGGAAGAACTGATCTTCAAGATGCAGGAAAAGGATTTTTGGAATGACCCTGAAAAAGCCAAGAATATCACGCAGAAGCAAAAGGGAATCGAAAATACCATAGAAGAGTATCAGAACCTTTTTGAAAGGGTAGAAGAAACCTTGGAAATGGTAGAAATCGCTGAAAATGATGAAGATATGGTTTTAGAAATCTTGTCTGAGGTCAAGAAGCTTAAAGAAAGCGTAGAATCTATGCATCTTAAGGTGCTGCTTGCAGATAAATACGACAGTAATGATGCGATATTGACCTTGAAAAGCGGTGTTGGCGGTACTGATGCTCAGGACTGGACAAGCATGCTACTTAGAATGTATACCCGTTGGGCAGAGAAGAAAGGTTACCATGTCGAACTCCTGGATGTGAATGAAGGGGATGAAGCGGGAATCAGAGATGCCTCCCTGAAAATTTCAGGACCCTATGCATATGGCTATCTTAAAGCAGAGAAAGGAATCCACAGGCTTGTGAGAATTTCTCCTTATAATTCCAGCGGAAAAAGACAGACGAGCTTTGCTTCAGTGGAAGCAATTCCTCTTCTAAACGATGACGAGAATATTACAATCAAGGACGATGAGATCAGAGTGGATACCTATAGAAGTACAGGTGCGGGCGGTCAGCATGTCAATACAACGGACAGTGCAGTAAGAATTACCCATCTTCCTACGGGAATTGTGGTTACCTGCCAAAATGAGAGAAGCCAGATTCAGAACAAAGAAACCGCGATGAAGGTTTTGATGGCAAAACTCGTTGAAGTGAAGGAAAGACAGAACAAAGAAAAGATTGAGGATATCACTGGAGAAATGAAAGACGTCGCGTGGGGAAGCCAGATCAGAAGCTATATCTTTAATCCCTATAACCTGGTCAAGGATCATCGAACCCTTGCTGAAGATTCTAATGTTCCTGGCGTTATGGATGGAAATATCGATCTGTTCATCAGTGCATATCTCAAACAAAAAAGCAGCGGTTTAAAATCATCGGAGGATATCAATGAATATTAATGAACGTATTGCCAAAGAATTAAAAATCAACCTTTCACAGGTAGAAGGCACAGTAAAACTTTTGGATGAAGGTTCAACCGTACCATTTATCTCCAGATATAGAAAAGAGGCCACAGGTTCTTTGGACGACCAAATCATCAGAGAACTTGATGAAAGACTTCAATACCTTAGAACACTGGAACAAAGAAAAACAGATATTCTTAGAATATTGGAAGAGCAAGGAAACTTGTCTCCAGAAATTCAAAAAGAGATCGATAAAGCAGAGACCATGACAAGGCTCGATGATATCTATCTTCCTTTTAGACCGAAGAAGAGGACAAGAGGTACTATAGCGAAAGAAAAGGGCTTGGAGCCTCTTGCCAATCATATTCTTCTGGGCCTCGAAAATCCCAAAGTGAAAGCTTTGGAATTTATTGGGGAGGATGTTCCAACGGTAGAAGATGCACTGAAATATGCGCTTGATATCATTGCTGAAAACATGTCAGAAGATGCTAATTTAAGAGGAATACTTAGAAATCTCACCGTAAAATCTGCAGTCATCAAGACCACAGGAGATAAAGAGAATTCTCCATATGAAATGTATTATGACTATAAGGAAGAGGCATTTAAAATGCCTGGACATCGTATCCTTGCCATTAACCGTGGGGAGAAGGAAGATATTTTAAAGGTTACTGTACTTGCAGATGATGATAGAAATCTGAGAAGCATATTTGCCAAGTATCAAACCGGAATAAATGAAAATGATGAACTCCTAAGACAGGCATCGGCTGATGCTTATAAGAGGCTTCTATTTCCTGCACTTGAAAGAGAGCTCAGAAATGCCCTCACCGAAAGAGCGGAAACTTCGTCAATTACGGTATTTAAAGAAAATCTGAAATCCATCCTCATGCAACCTCCGATGAAAGGTTACAGCGTTATGGGTTATGATCCAGGATTTAGGACAGGGTGTAAGGTTGCAGTCCTCGATGAAACAGGCAAGTATCTGGAGAATGCGACGGTTTATCCAACTGTCCCACGACAAGATATTGAAGGAACTAAAAGAGTCCTCAAGTCATTAATCAAAAAACATGGCGTGGAAATCATCTCTGTGGGTAACGGTACAGCTTCAAGAGAGTCAGAACTGGTGCTGATGGAAATGATCAAAGAACTCAAAGAAGAAAAACTTGATGTTTCCTACGTCATCACCAATGAAGCAGGAGCCTCGGTATATAGCGCATCCAAACTGGCTAGCGAAGAATATCCTGACCTGGATGTTACGATAAGAGGTGCGATATCCATTGCAAGGAGACTTCAGGATCCTATGGCTGAGCTTGTCAAGATTGACCCTAAATCGATTGGTGTCGGACAGTATCAGCATGATATCAGCAAGAAAAAGCTTGATGAATCTTTGTCTGGCGTAGTTGAAGATGCAGTAAATAAAGTTGGTGTAGACCTTAATGTCGCTACTCCTTCACTTTTATCTTATGTATCTGGAATCAACAAGACCATAGCAGAGAATATTGTGGCTTACCGGGATGAAGTCGGCAAGTTTACCACAAGAAAAGAACTTAAAAAAGTCAAGAGACTTGGGGATAAGGCATTCGAACAATGTGCAGGATTCCTTAGAATTCGTGGTGAAAAAGAATTCCTGGATAACACAGGGGTACATCCTGAATCATATTCAGAGGCCTATACGATCTTAAAGGAACTTGGGTATGAAAAGAAGAAACTGGATCCAAAGGAACTGGAAGGCATCGAAGAGAAGGCAACTGCCTTTGGTATAAATAAACTTGTTGAGCTTACGGGACTTGGAGAACCAACTGTACGAGATATCCTTAAGGAACTCAAAAAACCAGGCAGAGATCCCAGAGAAGATTTGCCAAAGCCGCTCTTTAAGAAAGGGGTCATGGATTTAAAGGACCTTGCTGAAGGCATGGTGCTCACCGGAGCTGTAAGAAATGTTGCTGATTTTGGCGCATTTGTGGATATCGGAGTTCATCAGGATGGATTGGTCCATATCAGTGAACTGAGCAATAAGTTTGTAAAGAATCCGATGGATTATGTGAAATCAGGCGATGTGGTTGAAGTCAGAGTGCTTTCCGTAGATCATAAAAGGAAGCGGATCAGCCTCACAATGAAGGGTCTCAATGGAGACGAGGCGCTTCAAAAATAAACCTAAAAAACAGAACGCTCATCAATTTGAGCGTTCTGTTTTTATAAATTAACGATGAAATCTGGCGATTAGTTCATTTTCTTTTTTTCTTCCAGCTTCTGTAATATCTTTATAAACTCATTCTTATCGATATTACCGATCTTTCCTCTGAAAGAATTTAAATATTGCACGAAAGGATCATTGAATTTTTCTATGGAATTCTCTTTTAGGACATCAATAGTTCCGCGCAGCCATTTCGAAAGTTCGTCATAGGTGCTGGAATAAAAGCTGTCTTTGTAGAGACCGTAAGGATAGGTGATGGTAAAGGTATGAAGCAGAGTGCTTCCTTCCTCTAGGATGCTATCGTATTTTAAATTATTCATAATAAAACCCCCTGGAATATGATAAAATCGTATAATGTAAACCGTTCCGTCTTGGGTTTAGTTTATCACTTTATCAAGTTCTTGTACATATTGACAGAGTTATAACAACATGCTAGACTATAGTTGTAAATTAAATAGCATCTTCAGGGCGGGGCGTAAATCCCCACCGGTGGTAAAGCCCACGAGCCGCAAGGTTGATTCGGTGTAATTCCGAAGCCGACAGTATAGTCTGGATGGAAGAAGAGTGATTGTTTTAGCGTTCACGCCCTGATTTCTCGCGAAATCAGGGCTTTTTTACTTAAACAATCTTCTGGAGATAGCAAATCTTTAGGAGGGTTCATCATGTTAAACATTTCCAAAAAAACCAACGTTGTCGTCAAAGCCTCACTGCTACTTGCACTGGCATTCATTCTCACGTTTTTTGAATTACCTGTGCTTCCTGCATTCCCGTGGTTAAAAGTTGACCTAAGTGCAGTTCCAGTGCTCTTAAGCGGATTCGCTTTCGGACCACTAGTAGGTGTAGGTGTAGAGCTGTTTCTGAACGTACTCGTGTTTACCCTAAAAGGTAGCGGTACTGGTGGAATCGGAGAAATCGCAAACTTCATTATCGTTGGATCATTTGTCTTTACAGCATCCATGATCTTTAAAGCAAAAAGGACAAGAAAGTCAGCAATTCTAGGTACGATTGTAGCATCAATCATTATGATACCGCTTGCCATGGCTGCTAATGAGTTTTTATTACTTCCACTATTCTTCCCAACTGGGATGGATCCTGTGATGTACAAGGCTTATATGACCTATGGACTTCCAGTCTTTAATCTGATTAAAGGATCTCTTATTTCAGTAACAGGCATCCTGTTTTATGACAAGATATCATTCCTGATCAATAAGGAAGCCGGGTTTCAAAGGAGCTACTCCAAGCATCACACATCAAAAATAGCTTAAAGAGTAGCGTGATCAAATAATGATATAGGAAATTATAAATCCCCATAGATTTTTAAATCTATGGGGATTATTTTCGCGAGAGATATACCTATAAATCAAGACTCATGATGAAGGCATCTTCACCATTGATGTAGTAACGCTTTCGTCTATTGACAATTTTAAAGTGGAAAGATTCATAAAGCTTTTGCGCGGGAAGATTTGACACCCTCACCTCGAGAAAAATATTGGCAACATCTTTTTGTCTTAGAATCTCTAAAAGATATAGCATCATGGCATGGGCGATTCCTTCGCGTTTATGGGTGCTCTTCACCGCGATATTGATTAAATCTGCTTCATCAAACGTGTACCAGCATTGAAGATAGCCGACAACCTCGTCCTGAATGAGCGAAACAAGATTAACTGCGGTTTCGTTGTAGGTTTCCTTAAGAAGTTCTTCCTTTGACCAGGGGAGGGGGAAAGCCTCAGCACTGATGTCATAAACCTCGTCAATATGTTTTGGCTGAAATGTTTCTATCCTGATTTCCTGCATTATTTCAGTAGTCCCTTCTTTTTTTCATATTCGTTTTCTGCCTGGCTTTTTCGCATGTAAAAAGGAACAAGTTCGTGAATATTAGCGGCTTTACCAAGGCGAATCTCATCTTCAAGTAAATAGGGGATATTTGATGCTTTAGGAATGTTGAAGTTCGCTGGAGCGAGAATAACATGTTCTGAAAAGAGAACATCATCTTTATTGATCTTCTCCAGGATGTCGCCTAAGATGAGGATCTCTTTCTCCTCAGAGGAAACCTTAAGTTTCAGCTCTTCTAAAGTGAGAATCGTTGGTTCCATAATTGTAACAAGCTTGTTCTTTTCGAAGGTGTAAATCCCGGTGTAATATCCTCCACGAAGGGCATCCATCATCGGAACAATGAGACCATTAAATCCAAAAGCGCCATAGGCGAGGATTCTTAGACCATCTGAGGCATAAACCGGCAGGTTAAGTCCTAAGGCAATGCCTTTGACCGCACTGAGACCAATTCTAAGGCCCGTAAAGGAGCCAGGACCGACTGAAATGCAAAGTGCATCCAAATCCTTGGCTTTCATATCGAGCTTCTCTAAGAGCTCCTCAATGAGCGGCATGAGGAGAACAGAGTGTTGGAGATTATAGTTGATATTGACTTCGGCAAGCATTGCTTTTTCATTAACTACTGCAATGGAGCAATTATTTGACGAGGTGTCCACACTTAGTATGTTCAAGTTATTTCCACTCCTTTAAAAAATCAAAGTCTTTTCCAAAGGACTTGATCGTAATTTTTCGTTCATCCGGCTTTTCGGTCTTTTCAATTTTGACATGGATAAAGTCATCTGGAAGAATGGCTTCGATCATATCTGCCCATTCGATCAGGGTGACCCCTTCACCATAAATATATTCATCAAAACCGATATCGAGAATTTCATCGATATCATTTACGCGGTAGACATCAAAATGAAAGAAGGGCAGTCTGCCTTCATGATATTCATTGACGATCGTGAAAGTAGGGGAGGTAATATTCTCATCAATACCCATCCCTTTTGCAAAGCCTTTGGCAAAATGAGTTTTACCTGTACCTAAGTCTCCAGTAAGGCATACGGTTGTGCCTCTTTCTACGGATTTACCCATTCGTTCGCCTATTTTCATTGTTTCTTCAACATTTTTTGTTATGATTTCCATATATACCTCGGTTCACATTTCATTATCACCAATCATTATAGCGCAACGGCTGGGTTAATAAAAGAAGGAATAAACAAAGGACATGGATTTGTGTTTAAGCATGAAGCTAAGATACAACGAGTCATATGGGAAGATCATTCTTAATAATTGGATGACTGTGGTTAAAAAAAGTGCTATTCTTAATGGAGAGTGAAGAAGTGAAAAGGAGGGTAAGACTAAAGATTTCTTTACACAATAATCATCTAATTTACCTTAATTTAAGGCAAAGTAGGATTTAGCGCGTTAAGTGCCAGTTGGACGGGAAGTTGCCGCTGGACGAAAAATTATCAGAATTCAACTCTGTTAATTTACGGTGCTGTTTCCGCATTCCGTTGCCACAAAAAAGAGTCTTCTCTTCATGTGGTAAAAAACCAAAATAAGGGAGGATATTTTAATTGAAAAAAATATTATCAGTGATTCAAATGTCAGCAAAAGAATTGAGAAAAACATCTACCATATCCATTACGGGTATGCTCGTTGGGATTAGCGTAGTATTATCTTTTTTAAAGATCGTCATTTCCTCATTAATGCAGATTAGTTTTTCCTTTCTGCCCATTGCCGCAGGAGGGATGCTTTATGGACCGACAGTAGGTGCTATTATGGGCGTTGCCAGCGATATCCTCGGTTATTTTGCAAGACCCAATGGTTTCTTTTTCCCGGGGTTTACGCTTAACGCACTCATCATCGGCCTAATCTACGGTTTTTCATTTTACAAAAAACAAGTTACTCTAAAAAGAGTAATCCTGGCCTCCTTGATGAATGTGATCATCATTAACATGATCCTGACACCACTTTGGCTTAATATGATGTATGGAAATGCATTCGGGGTATTGGTTGCAAGCCGGATCCTTAAAAATGTAGTCATGTTTCCCATCGATACAGCACTTTTGATGACGGTTTTGAAATTGATTGAGAGAATAAATTCAAATCGAAAAATGAGATAAAGAAACACCTAAGCTTACGTCTTTAAAAGCGTATACTTAGGTGTTTTTCTTGTTTCATTAAATGATGAACAGCTTGATATTGTCCGATTTGTTAAATTAAGCTGCTTTTTTAAGGAATGCTTTAAAATCCATGCTAAGATGGACCGTATCATTACGTTCTAATTCCATATCAAAACCTAGATGTTCGAACATAGCGAGAGATCTGGAATTAAGGTTCTTAATTTTGGCATTGATGCGGGAATAGCGATTAGACAAAAAAGCTTCACAGAGTGCTTTTTTTAATGCTTTTTTCCCATATCCGTTTCCCCAAAGCTTCTTTTCACCAATGGTGATGACAATTTCATGAGATTCTTTTTTGGGAATGAACTTTACAAATCCAATCGGTTCTTCCTCCAAATAAATCAAATAGAAATTGCCTTTTTTATTAAAGACTTGATTATATATGGGCATATTAGATATTTTTACGAGGGATCTGATGCTTTTGCTGATATTTTTTTCTTCATTTAGATAAACAAGAATATCCTCATCCTCAAGCCAGTCGGCTATCTTAAGTGCATCTTCGGCGAAAATGTCCTGGCGAAGTGAAATCATGACATACTCCTTTAAGCTAATATTTACAATCTAAAGGTTTGTAAGCTTTCTGAGTATTGTAATATCAAATCAACTTTAATTCAAAAGATTAAATCTGTGGTTTTCAAGGGAAAAGAAGTTTAGATGACTTTCCCTGACTTTATCTCCGGAAATGTGCTTTTTACTACGTTTTCCTATAGTGAAATAGCATAAACATAATAAAATCAAATTATTTTAAGGTTATGCTAATAATATGAAAATATATTTCTAAAAAGTTAACAGAAGGTGGTTTTAATTCATAAAAGCGAAATCAATATATCGCTTAAAAATGGAACAATTAGCAATATAGATGAAGAATGTTTGCTTCATAGTTTAGAAGTAGGTTGAAACTTTATAATAAAATCATCGCAAAACAAAAAAAATAACAGACATCAGTCTGTTATTTTGAATTGGCAGGGGTACTAGGTTTCGAACCTAGATTTACGGTTTTGGAGACCGTTGCTCTGCCGTTGAACTATACCCCTATATTGTGGCCTACTAGTGGCTACGTTGTTCATTTTAGCATCTTCCAGAAGTGATGTCAACAATTTATTCGTATGATTTTGAACTATGTTTTAAGTTTCAAATAGTGTCAGGTAACATATTCAATTTGAATTTCAAGCTACTTTACGATATGATGAATTTAAATACTAAACATCAAATGATGGATATAAATATAATTGTCTGATATGGCAATGTGACTTGTTAACTAAGGAAGAGTGGTGCGAAATGTCAGAAGAGAATACAAAATTACATGAGATTTTGAAACTAAATGAATTTAAGAATATTTCTCTGGTTGGCGCTGGTGGAAAGACGACATTCATCAATAAAATTACTTCAGAACTAAGAAAAAGAAAAATGATTCTAGTTTCCAGTACGGCATCATTTATCGAACCAGATGTGTCAGCATATGACTTTATCGATTATTCCTATGGACGCGATTACGATTTCAAAGGAATCAAAAAACCTGGAATTTATATTGTTGGAATAACGAAAAATCAAGAAGACTTGCTGATTGGGCTGTCTGTGGAGCAAATCGAGAAATTAGCCATTGATTTCGACAATTCCATCATAGAATGTGAATTTGCCAATGGGAGACCGTTAAAAGGATTTAGAGATTTTGAACCGATCATTCCCAAAACAACGGATCTTACCATTGGAATTATAGATATCCATTCCTTGGGTATCCTCGTCAATTCCAACAATATCCATCATTTGGATAAGTTTATTGAGCTTACCGGCAGTAAAATCGGTTCTTTGGTAACCATCTCAGATTTAAAAGAAGTGATCAATAACGATAAAGCCTTGTTTAAGAACGCCATTGGTAAAAAAGTTCTTTTTATCAACAAAGTTGAGAATAAAATGGATATCGCTTTAGCTGAAAAATTAATCGAAGTTATTGATAAGAGCAGACTTAACCTGATCGTTGAAGGAAGTCTAAAGAACGAGACTTATCATATCAGTTACGAAAATCAATTTCATAGAATATAAGGAGAAGATTATGAAATATTTGATACTTAGCGATATTCACTCGAATATCCAGGCTTTTATAAAAGTCTTGGAAACTGAAAAATATGATAAGGTCCTTTTTTTAGGTGATATCATTGGGTATGGCGGCGACCCATATCTTTGTTATAAGAAATTCTTGGAACTCGGAGGAATTGGGGTCATTGGAAATCACGAATATGGCGCAGTAAATCCGCATACGTTAATAAATTTCAGTGAAAATGCGAGGCTGGGTGTGCTTTACTCGATAAAGAACATTCCTGAAGAATACCTCAATAGTATGGCTCTGCTGAATAGCAGCCTCGTTGTTGAAGATTTTATCCTCTGTCATGGAATGCTGAACAATCCGCTTCAATTTTATTATGTTTTCCCAGAAGATAAGGATTCCATCTATCTCCAAGATACTTTTAGCAAAATGGCGGAAATAGGTGTTAAAGTCATGTTTACCGGGCATACACATAAGCCATGCATTTTCAAGCAAAATGATAAGGGAATGACGGAAATTTACAAGTCCAGTAATGGAGAATTGTTTTTGGACGATAATTATTACGTCATCAATGTGGGCAGTGTTGGACAATCGAGAAACAATGTTCCGAAGGCACACTATGTCGTTTATGATTCCATAGCAAGGCAAGTGAGTTTCAAGTCGCTCGATTACAATATCAAAGAAGCCTCAAAAAGCATTGAAAAAGCGGGACTTCCGGATTTCTTGGGAGATCGGTTGTTTCTTGGAATCTGATTGAATTGGAGGACAATGACAGTGATTTTTAGAGAATCGGATTAAATTGCATTAATTTATAATTTATGATACAATTCAATTGAATACAATAGGATATGAGGTAATAATGATGATAGATGAACTTAAACTTGAAAATCAATTATGTTTTGCAGTGTATGCATTCTCAAGAGAAATCAATAAAATTTACAGACCATATCTGGAGCCACTAGGACTGACCTACACCCAATATTTGGTGATGATTGTCTTATGGGAAGGTGACGGGATATCGCTGAAAGAGTTAGGTGGAAAGCTAAAGCTTGATTCAGGAACACTGACACCGCTTCTCAAGAAACTTGAAAATGATGGAAACATTAATCGGACAAGGGATAAGAGGGATGAAAGAAATCTGATCATCTATCTTAGCGACAAGGGTAGGGAACTGATGAACAAAGCAGAAAAAGTTCCGAACAATATTGCCTGCAGCCTTCCTTTGGAAATGAATGAGATTATCGGTTTACGAGATCAGTTGAAAGGAATCCTTGAACAACTGGATAGACAAGCTAAAGATAATATCACGAAATAATCACGAACTTTAAATTAATATGATTTGCATTTGCAAAAAAAAGAAGCCAGGACTTGCGTCTCGGCTTCTTTTTTTGACTTGTATTACGGTATCAGCTTTTATCTTTATTCTGGCCATCGCTTGGTTGGTCATTATTCATTGTGCCAGCACTAAAGGTATGTTCTTCATTTTCAGACAAAGGTAAAAGTTCATCTTCATCCAAATCCGCAAGTTCAAGATCATCAAGTTCGTGGTAAAGGTTGAATCTTAACGTAAAGGTAGATCCTTTGCCAAGGGTTGATATGACATTGATCGTTCCTCCGTTAAGCTTGACAAAGTTTTTGACGATGGTCAGTCCTATGCCGTTTCCTTCAATCATTTCACGCGACTTGTCTACGCGATAAAACCTTTCAAAAACATTCGGGAGATCTTCCTTTGGTATTCCAATCCCAGAGTCTTTTATCCTGATATAGCAATAATTTTCGTCTCTCGATAACCTAATGGTGATTTTTCCATTTCGAGGAGTAAATTTTATCGCGTTATGCAAGAGGTTTGTGACAATCTGATAAATGGAATGCTTGTCTGCCAGAATATAGATATCAGTATTTTTAGGATATTCATACTTGAATTTAATGGATTTTTCTTTTGTGAGTCCTTGGAAATTGTTATAGACATCATTTAAAATCTGTTTTACGTCCAAGATGACAATTTTAGCGACCATGCTCTCTGCTTCAAATTGCTTAAGGATATTGAGGTTGTCAATCAATTTTCCAAACCTGATGACTTCTGAATTCAAGGATTGAAGCCTTTCTGGCGTAGCGGGGAGGATCCCATCAATGATGGCTTCAAGATTTGTCTGAAGAACATTCAAAGGATTTCGAAGCTCATGGGACACATCTGAGATCAGCCTCTTTCTAAGCATATCTTGTCTGTCGAGTTTCTCACCGAGCGTATTGATGCTCTTTCGAAGCGTTTCAATTTCCATCACATCACCAACGGTATTTTCTCTGGCACTCAAATCACCAGTAGAGAGGCTGAAGGCTGTTTTAGATATTTTTTCAATAGGCTCTGAGAGCTGTCTGGCAACAAAAAGGGCAATAATTAAAATGATGAAAACTGCAATAAAGGCACTAATAAGGATTCCTACAGTGATTGAGTTAAGGAAATTCTCGTCGTCTCTAGAAATGACGAGAGGAGAAAATTGTCCGATAACGACATAGCCTATAATCTGATTTTCATACTTAATCGGGAGTTCATATGGAACATATTGGTCCATAGAAAAAGAAGAATCAGGATTAAGTGCCTGTTGTTTCTTAACGAGTTCTAAAGGATCCATTTCCCAGATAGCGGTTCGATCCCAGTTGAGCAAGGCAACAGTGAAGTTTGAGGTTTCCGCTTCTCTTTCGACAGCTTTACCTGAAGTGATCATCCAACGATCGTCCCTTAAATAGGTTTCTTTAAAGATGGTTATGATTCGCTCATCTCTTTTTTCTTGATTCATTTTTAGGTAATCATTGAATCTTGTATTTAATGTCAGGTTGATAACTACATAAGCGATAAGCAAAGACAAAAGGGCACTAATCGAAATTGCAACAGTCAATTTATATTTAATGGTTCTCAATTATTGACCACCACCGAACTTATAGCCAAGTTTAAAAACAGTCACAATATATTGCGGGTTTTTAGTATCGCTTTCTATTTTCTTTCGAATGTTTTTGATATGGACATCTATTGTTCTATCGACACCTTCGAAATCAGAACCCAGTACCCTGTCTATGAGGATTTCTCTAGAAAGTACAATACCTGGGTTTGCCGAGAGCAGATTAAGGATGTCAAATTCAATAGGGGTAAAGGGGATTTCATCACCTTGCAGGACGACCTCACGTTTATCTCTATCGATGATGAGTTCTCCGTTATTAAAGGATGCAACATTCTGAGAATCCTTTGTGTCTTTGATTCTTCTAAACAAGGCATTTACTCTGGCGACGATTTCTCTAGGGGAGAATGGTTTGACGAGATATTCGTCAGCACCAAGGTCCAGGCCTTTAATTCTTTCTTCAAGGCTTGATTTTGCGGTTAACATAAAAATATAGGCGTTTGATTCTTTTCTAATGATTTTACAGATTTCTTCACCAGAAATATCTGGAAGCATCAAATCAAGGATAATCAGGTCAAAAGGGACTTCTTTAAAGTATTCCAGCCCTTTGTAGCCTCTTTCGGCTGTATATACTTCATATCCTTCTTTTTTCAGGTAAGCTGAAATGGCCTCCAGTACCGAAGGTTCGTCTTCAATGATTAAAATTTTATTCACGGTATCACCTCGTTTCTATGAAGTGATTATATCACTAAAACCATAAAGTTTAAAAGGCGAACAACGAGAAGAAATTTTAAGTGCTAAAACCCGGTATTTAGAGGGATTTCTAGATTTAAATCTAAGGAAATATGAGTCAAAACTCAATCAAAAAGATAAAGACCGTAATTAAGGTGATGAAGATATAGCTATTATTAAAGAAGTTGCAAGACTCATTTAAGATTTGATGGTAAAGTCAATTCATTTTTAAAAACATAATGTAAATTTTTTGTTAACTGATTGAAAGTTTCTGAAAATTTAAATAGCTTGAAACTCTTGTTCAGCCTAGATGTGAACCGTTTTCTGCTAAATCCAGTCCTCGTAGAAACGATATGTGTTATCAATTTTAAGGAATAATTAATTTATGCTTAAGTTCTTTATAACTTCTTCATAATTAATTTATATAATTCATTTGTAATAAGTTTGTAATAAATAGATAGTATAAGATAATATTTCTGTTCAGGGGGATTATATGAGAAACATTAAAACAAAAGTAATTGCTGCAGTAATAGCAACTACACTTCTATATGGATCTGTATTACCAGCTTTCGCTTCACCATTAACAGAACAGCAACAGCAGGAACTCAGCGCTGTTACGAGTGAATACGAAACAATTCTGCAAAAGATGGGTGACATTGAATCGCAGATATCGACTATCGCAGATGAGGTTACAGATATCACAATTTTGATTGAAGAAAACGATACACAAATCGCTGCTCTTCAAGAAAAGATTACTGCAAAAGAAAATGAAATTGCAATTACAAAAGTCAAGCTTGCTGAAAAGGAACTTGAATATGGTGATCGTCTCAGGGCAATGTACAAACAGGGCAATGCAGGATTTATCACAACAATTCTTGGATCAGAAAGTATTGCCGATCTTATCGCAAGAACGGATGCTATCATAAAAATCGCAAAGATTGATAAAGAAATGCTCGATGAAATCGAAGCAATAAAGGTTGAACTCGAAGGTCAGAAGACTGAACTCGATACCGCTATGAATGATGTACAGACACTAAAGTCAAAGAATCAGGAGAACCTTGCGAAGTCAATGAGCAAGCAGGCAGAAGCTGAAGCTTTACTGGTTACTTTAGAAGCGGAAGAACAAAAGATCTTATCAAATCTTGCCATGGCAGAATTGTTTTTCATCGGAGATAACGATGATATCATCAATGATGCTAATAGTTCAGATGAATCCTTACAGGGAGCCATTGCGAACTTAAGATCCGTAAGACCGAATATTATCACAGAAACAACCGATGCAAAGGTTGTAGAGTTAATTGAAAAAGGTAAATCTGTATTGAATGCAAGGGAAGCTGCAAGACAGGCCGCAGCAAGAGAAGCGGCAGCAAGAGAAGCAGCTGCAAGAGAAGCAGCAGCCCCAAAGAATTCTAACTCAGGTTCAAATACGAACTCAAATTCTAATGCAGGTTCATCTTCAGAGACGACCTCTGCTTCAGGACAAGCTGTTTTAAATTATGCTTATAAGTTTCTTGGAACACCATACGTATGGGGAGGAACTTCACCTAGCGGATTTGATTGCTCAGGCTTCACCTCCTATGTCTTTAGACACTTTGGTGTATCCTTGCCAAGAACATCCAGATCACAAGCAGGCGCAGGTTCAAAAGTAGCCTATTCCGATCTTCAGGCAGGAGATCTTGTATTCTTCGGTAGCGGATCAATTTCCCATGTTGGAATTTATATCGGCGGTGGAAACATGATTCATTCCCCAAGACCTGGAAAGAGCGTTGAAGTTACAACCATGCGTTATCACAAATTCATCACTGCAAGAAGAGTGGTTGGAAACTAATAATTTTTGAATGAATAATATGCGAACCCGAAATTTCACAACAGTGAGTTTCGGGTTCATTTGTTTTTCGCTTCTTTGACCACAAAAAGTGAATTAGCGACTATTTATCTTAATCTCCCCTTAATTTTAGTCTGATATAATAGAAAAAATCACCTGAAACGGGCAGAATAATCATAGGAAGGAAGTGCTTAAATGGATGTTATGAACGTTGTAAAAGAAATCGTTAATATGACAGAAGAAGAAGTAAAGAATATGGACCCCATCAACATCATGCTGATCGGAAAGACTGGGGTGGGGAAAAGTACATTGATCAATAACATCTTCAGGGAAAGCCTTGCGGAGACTGGAATTGGAAAACCGATAACGAAGCATTTGGAAAAGATTTCAAAAGAAGGTATTCCTATTAATTTATACGATACAAGAGGACTTGAATTAAGCGAGAAAGTGCAAAAGGAAGTCAGGGAAGAGGTAGAACAGGAAATCTTTAATTTGGAGACATATTCCAGCAAAGAGGAACGGCTTCATCTGATTTGGTATTGCGTGAATTCGGCAAGCCAAAGGCTTGAACCCTTTGAAGAAGACTGGATTAGAGATTTGTCCACAAAACTCCCTGTGGTCATCGTGCTCACCCAGAGCCTCGACACCGAGTCGTCTCAAAAGTTCAAGGAATATATCGAGTCGCTGGAACTTAATGTCAAAGGGGTTCTAATGCTCGTTGCTGCGCCATATCGAATAGGTGGGCATATTATCCCTTCCTATGGACTGGCTGAACTTGTGGATCTAACGATCAAGATTATCCCGGAGAGTGCAGAAAGGGCTTTTATCAATGCCCAGAAAGTTGATCTCATGGTAAAGGCGAATTTTGCCAAAAAATGGGCAAGAGGCTTTATTACGGAAACTTTCATGGTGGGCTTTACACCAATCCCTTTCGCTGATGCACCAATCCTAGCTTCTAGCCAAATTGCAATGATTGCTAAAATTACGAGTATTTTTGGTGTCTCTGTGAATAAGGCTTTCATCACGTCGATTGTTTCTTCAGCCGCTGGAGTTTCTGGCGCGGTATTCACCGGTAGGGCTGTGGTATCAAATTTACTGAAACTCATTCCAGGAGCAGGGACGATTGTCGGTGGTCTTATTTCAGGGGGGACTGCAGCGCTCATCACAACTGCGCTCGCTTATGCATATATCAATGTGATGGTTAAAGTAGCAACTTATGAGTATATGGAAAAGAATATCGAACAAAGTGAGATTGTGAATATGATGCGGGATGAGCTAAAAAAACAGATGTCTACCTTAAAGAAAGACAAAAACTCACTGAAAAAATAATAAAACCTTTTTTTCTATCAATTGATGTCCCATAAATATTAAATTCTAATGATAAAAAAAGTATTCGTTGGACATAGTGGATGAATAAGTGATATAATTTATCGGAACTAAGAACAGATGGATTTGAACGGAGTAACCGTCATCCCTCAAGGGTTAAAGAGGAGATTAAAATGACTGAAGAAGCAATTAAGCGTATGAAGGAACTCATAGAGCAAAAGAAAAATAAGGGCACAAAGAAAGACAACTACGAAAAGCTCAACACCAAAATGCAAGGTGCTGAGAAAAAGGCCAAGAGAACGAGAAAAACTGGCGGAGTATTTGACAAGTAATTGTGCTGTAGTAAAAGGGACTTCTTAAGAAAGCGATGCTTTCCTAAGAAGTCCCTTTTATTATTTAATATAAAAGCTGAACTCCTGATCAGACTAAAAGTCCTCATTCATCTAAACTTTAGAGCGTAAATTTGATTGTTTCAATGTTATTCATCGCAAAAAGCTCAAGAGCATAATCATCCATCCGATAATCGTCCAAGTAGTATACTTTTGTTATTCCAGACTGGATCAAAGCTTTGGTGCAGTTAAGACAGGGAAAATGAGTAACATAGATTTTGCTGCCTTTAAGAGGGATTCCTTCTCTGGCACAATAAGCAATGCAATTGATTTCCGCGTGAAGAGTCGCGATACAGTGTCCATCGCGCATCACATGGCCGATATCGTCACACTGTGGTGTTTTGCTTCCAACACTTCCATTATACCCTGTTGCAATGATACGGTTGTCTCCATTGACGATGACAGCGCCTACGTAGGCTCTATCGCATGAGGACCTTTCAGCGAGCACTTTGGCGATATTCATAAAATATTCGTTCCAGGATTGTCTCACTCGGGCTGGCTTATCGCTTTTCACGATGACATAGCTTTTTACTTTTTCCATTCACAATACCTCTCTATAAATCATTTCAACATGGGGGATATTATCTTCCAAATAGGGTTCCTTTGTTGTACGTTGAAATCCAACCTTCTCATAGAATCCTTCAGCATAGACCTGTGCAGACAGCTTAATTTCCTTTTCGCCATGTTCTGTTAGATATTTCATTGATTCTTTCATCAGGTATTCCCCTAAATTCGTTCCACGGGAAGTTTTTTTGGTGATAACTCGACCAATAGCCGCTTCGTTATATTTTATCCCATTGAAGAACACTCTGGCATAAGCCACAAGACTTCCATTATCTACGACCATGACATGATGAGCCAAATGATCGGTTCCATCGAGGTCCTGATAATTGCAGTCCTGCTCGTTGATAAAGACTTCGATTCTCAATTTAATGATTTCATACAACTCATCTAAAGTGAGGTCTTTGTATGGTTTTATGCTTGTATACATGCATTATCCTCCCAAAATTACCTTAATCTTTCATTCTTATTTGCTTCAAAACTCGTACAATGAAGTTTTCTAATTATTAATATATCATAGATTACCAAGTACATCATAGACTGAGTTAAATGTGTTAAAATAATTCTAACAGGAGGTGCGCCATGGAAGACAATAAAACGAAGAAATATCTGAAAGAAAAAGACAATCTTGTCACTAAAATCGGCTATCTGCAAAGAATGCTGATGGAATACAAGGTACCGGTAATGGTCGTTTTTGAAGGGGTACATGCATCTGGAAAAGGAAGGCTCTCAAACGAGCTGCTTCTTGCTCTAGATCCAAGATACACCTACTTTTATGCGACACATACCCCGACGGAATCAGAACTGAGAAGACCATTCCTTTGGCAATATTTTGTAAATATTCCAAGCAATTCACAGGTTGCAATCTTCTATAGAAGCTGGTATTCCTTATATATTGGAATGAAAAACAAGGTATTTGATTTTAAAGGCTACAACGGAAACAAAGTTCTTCTCAAAGAAATGAAAGATTTTGAGAAGACCCTAAAAGACGATGGGACTGTCTTGATAAAATTCTATGTGGATATCAGCGAAGAAAAAAGAAAAGATCATCTAAAAAATATGGCTGAAAATCCGCATACCATGTGGAAAGCACAAGAATATGACAAAGCAAATGATGACCAATACAAAAAAGACATTGAAGAAATCATGAAGGACGATCAGAAAAGCTGGCATACGGTAAAATATGATGTTCGAGAAAGAGTCGTAAATGAAGTATTAGAGATTGTTGCCGATACGCTAGAGAAAAGGGTAAAAGAAGAAAAGAAAAAACGTGAATCGGCTGCGCCGAAAAGAGACGGTTTCTTCTCAGGTAAAACAACGGGAATCTTGGAAAAATATAATTCAGAAGACACCATCTCCAAAGAGGAATATAGGGAAAAACTAGAAGGACTTCAGAAAGAAATGAGGAATATTCAGTATACCCTGTATGAAAAGAAAATCCCTCTAATTATAGTTTATGAGGGATGGGATGCTGCTGGTAAAGGCGGAAATATCAAGAGACTCGTGCAGCAACTTGATCCCACAGGCTATCAGATCAATACGACAGCAGCACCTACCGATATCGAACTAAGACATCACTACCTGTGGCGATTTTGGCAAAAGGTACCTAAAACCGGACACATTTGCATCTATGACCGTTCATGGTATGGACGCGTCATGGTGGAACGAGTTGAAGGATTTGCGACAAACAAGGATGTCAACAGGGCATATGGAGAAATCAATGATTTTGAAGAAACCTTGGTCAATTTTGGCGGGATTATCATCAAGTTCTTTATGAATATTTCCAAAGATGAACAACTGAAACGATTCGAAGAAAGACAAGGTGATGAAAACAAGGTATGGAAGATCACTGAAGACGATTGGAGAAACCGTGAGAAATGGGATAAATATGTGGAATCTATCGATGACATGATCGATAAGACCAGCACAAAGATTGCACCATGGTATATCATCAATGGAAATGACAAACGATATGCACGCATAAAGACCCTGGAGATGATCAAGCAGGTATGCGAAGAAAAATTATTCGATAAAATGTAAGGCAAATGAGAAGACACCCGAAGATTATTCAGGTGTCTTTTCATTTGCACTTCATTTTAAAAAGCGCTGATTGAAGGGCTATGACCCTAGTATTTTGCTCAGATGAGTTTGGATATGGCTAATCATATCTTCTGTTTCTGTAATCTCATAATGTTCCTTTAAAAATTGCCTTTTGAGATCAGGGGTGATGTGGCCTTCGTTAATCGTTGCGATTACCGCTTGCTTTAAAGCTTTTGAATACACGACCAGTTCTAAATTATGATCAAGGTTTCCTCTCTTTTCCAGCCCATTGGCCCAGGCATAGACAAGACTTGTCGGGTTGACATAGGTTGGCTTGCCTGAGACATAGTCTTTATAGATATCAGGCATTGTTCCGTGGGATGCCTCGTATTCATAGCAGTTATCACGTCCATAAAGTTCAGAAGACATCATGGCAGAGCTTCCAAATCCTGAGGCAATCATATCTCCAAGAACATCACCTTCGTAATTTTTGCAAGCCCACAAGAGGTTTCCCTGACAACGGATAATCATGGACGCTGCAGTGTCGATGAGCATGTAACGGTAGGTGAGCATAGCCTCAGCATATTTTTCCTTATATTCTGCTTCAAAGAGTTCACTAAAGATTTCTTTGAAACGGACGTCGTATGTCTTCGAGACCGTATCCTTGGTCGAAAAGATAAGATCCAGCTTTTCATCTAAAGCATACCTGAAACAGGCATCTGCAAATCTTCTCATCGAATCATCAAGATTCATCTGCACCATGACTACGCCATCGCCATTGAAATCATTGAAGGGGAGATACTCTTTGCTCCCGTCTGCCTTTTCGATGAAGAGGGAAACTTTTGAACCCTCACTCACAGTGAGTGACTTAGATTTGTAAATATCGCCAAAGGAATGCCTGGCTACGACAATTGGATTTATCCAGCTTGTCACGAGTGGCCTCACGAATTCTGAGACGACAGGCCGCCTGATGATTGTTCCATCTACAATTTCCCGTACGGTGGCATTTGGGCTGCGGTGAATCTCCTTTAGTCCATATTCCTCCATTTTTGCTTTATTGGCTGTAATGGTTGCACACTTTATACCCACGCCATTTTTACGGATTGCCCATCCGGCATCAATCGTCACTTGATCATCTGTCTTGTCTCTGTTTTTGATTCCAAGGTCATATTCCTCTACCTTTAGTTCCACGTATGGTTTAATCAGCTTATCTTTAATCATTTCCCAAATCACTTGGGCCATTTCATCGCCTTTCAGTTCTACAATTGGTGTTTTCATTTTAATTTTCATGTTTTTCTTTCTTCTCCTCATCCTTTAATTTAAAGCGAACGGCATTGACGGTTCCACCTTGAATAATTTGATCGATATCTTCCTGGAATAGGGGAAGGCTACAGTTAAATGACTTTCCCATTGTCTCGTTGAAGACTGAAACTGATTTTCCGGCTTTCATCGCGAGACACCCCGTAAGTTTCAGTTTGTCGCCCTGAGTGATTAGCGCGTAGTCTTCTTCATGCTCAAATAGGAGGGGAAGAACACCCCAATTGACTAAATTCGCCAGATGAAGACGTGCAAAGCTCTTTGCGATGATCACCTGAATCCCAAGATACCTCGGAATAATAGCAGCTTGTTCTCGGCTTGAACCTTGCCCATAGTTTTCTCCAGAAACCAGTATGCTGTTTTTTAAGGAAATTGCCCGAGTTGGAAATAAAGGGTCCACAAGATGGAAAGATACCTTGGAGATTTCAGGGATATTAGATCGGATTGGAAGGTAAAGTGCTCCAGCGGGACAGATAATATCTGTTGTAATGTCATCGCTCGTCTTCAGTACAACTGGAAGTGAAAGTTCATTCGCAAGCGTACCAAATTCTGGAAGGGGTTTGATATTTGGCCCTTTTACGATTTCGATGTCTTTCTTTTCATCAAAGGTGACATAGTCACCAGCGTGAAAATCAAAGTGCTCTGGAATGCTGTATTTTACAGGCGAAATTCCTAGGTCTCTTGGATCGGTAATCACTCCTCGCAGCGCAGACGCTGCTGCGGTTTCTGGTGAACAAAGATAAATCTGATCTCCTTTAGTGCCAGATCGGCCTGCAAAATTTCTTGGCGTTGTTCTGAGCGATACGGTTTCCGTAGCAGGAGCAAACCCACATCCGTTACAACCGCCACAGCTAGGTTCAAAGACGCGAGCTCCGGAAGTGATTAAGGTATGGTAAGCACGAGTATTGATTAGTTCGCGGATGACTGTTTTAGAAGAAGGATAGATACCCAGTTCCACATGACTTGCAACTTCCTGTCCCTTTAGGATATTGGCAACGCTTAGAAGGTCTTCCACAGAAGTGTTCGTGCAGCTTCCTATCATGACTTGATCAATAGGAGTGCCCTCGACGTCACGAACTCGGACTACCTTATCAGGAAGGCTTGGCAATGCAATCAGGGGTTCAAGGCTCGACAGGTTAATGTCAATGACTTCATCGTAATGTGCATCTTCATCAGCTTTTAATTCCATATAATCTTTTTCGCGCCCGAAAGCCCTTAGCCATTTAAAGGTTTCTTCGTCGCTTGGGAATAGTGAACTTGTTGCTCCGGTTTCAGTGCCCATGTTCGTTATAGTCGCACGTTCGGCTACATTAAGCTGATTTATCCCATCGCCGCTGTATTCAAAGACTCTTCCATTTCCTCCTTTTACACCGACAAGGCGTAAAAGCTCCAGGATAATATTCTTGGAAGAGACAAAGGGCTGGAGTTTTCCATGAAGGCGAACATTGACAATTTTAGGCATGGTAAGATAAACCGGTTCGCCTGCAATGGCAAGGGCATTGTCAAATCCGCCTACGCCAAGGCCAAAACCACCTACTCCGCCACAGCAAGGCACATGAGAATCTCCACCAATGATAATTTTTCCGGGTTTCGCGTGATTTTCCAGGTGCATGAAGTGACAAATTCCACTTCCTGACTTTGCAAGTTTTATCCCCAGTTTATTCGCCATCCCCATGATGTAACGATGATCGTCTGCATTTTTATAATCAGCCTGGATCATATTATGGTCGACATACTGGAAAGCTTCTTTTACTTTTGCTTTTTCCAGACCCATATTTTCAAGTGCCAGATAAGTCATGATCACATTGAGATCATGTGAAATGGTCTGATCAGCCAATAGTGCGATTCGACTTCCTCTGGTTAAATCGCCACCGATAACCGCGTGTTTTAAGATTTTTTCCGTAAGTGTTAATCCCATCAATTATTTCCCCTTTAATAGTTTTTAGAGTCCTCAAACAAAATACAATAAGATTTTGAGGAAACGACTGCATTCAGGATGAATAGCAAACGTTATCTCTTTTGTTTCCATCTTAATTCACAAAAGGGGATATATCCAATTCGAAAACCTGATAGCAGCCATAAGTAAATCGATATGGAGAAAATAAAAACCACCTGTCATTACAGGTGGCATGTCTTCATTTGAAATTGATAGCTTATACGTGTTTAAATTCCTCTTGCATTAGTTTAATCAGGTATTCTTCAGAACGGGTGAAGTAATGCCCCTGAAGCGAGATGAGTTCGACGTCCCAGGTTTCTTTTTCTTTTCCAATGGAATAGGTGAAGAGACTCCCTTTGCAAGATAAGACATCCACAGTCCTTTTGGGGACAATTGCAAGTCCAAGTCCGCTTTGGGCCATTTGGACTGCAGTTAGATTACTGGTGGTTTCGAGTAGGATTTCAGGTGAAATTTCAGCGGCTTCAAAGATGGAATTTGTACGGGTGCGGATGGCATGACCTTCCTTAACCAAAATGAAAGGGTAGGACTTGAGATTTTTGACATCAATATGGGATCCGTTAAAGGCTTCCACTAAAGGCTTGCTCGAGACAATAAAAATCTCTTCCTCATAAATCAGGCGGGTATCAAATTCATCTCCATAGTTTTTCTTGCTCTTAGGAAGAATAACCAAATCTACCTCATGATTCTTCAAGAGGTAAAGAAGGGTTTTACCGCCATGTTCTTCGAGTTTTAGACTGACCTTTGGGAAGCTTTGTTGAAATAATGTTAAAATCTCAGGCAGCATATACCCGGCACGTTCAACAGGAATGCCCAACTTGATTTGACCTTCATCACCCTCTCTGACATCCAAGAGTTTTCGCTTCAGCGTTTCATACTCGGTCAGGATTTCTTTTGCGGTAGCCAAATAGAGTTCACCGGCATAAGTCAGGCGCATTGGTGTTTCTTTACGATCAAATAGTTTCATCCCAACTTCTTTTTCGACTTGAGCCAAGATTTGGGACAAGGCTGGTTGGGAGATATAGAGCTTGTTTGCCGCAGCTGTAACGCTGCCTTCTTTTGCTACCTCAACAATATAAGCAAGTTTTCGAAAATCCATATGATCCCTTTATGAAGATCTGTAGCCAGATCTCATCCTCCTTTTAATTAGATGGTCTTAAAACATTTGAGTGACTGATTTGTGGAGTGAGTGAATCCATATGAGGAGAAACCTATTTGAAAGGGCTGAAGGAAGAGTCAAATCTTCCTTCAGCCCCGTGTCTTGTGGTCTTATTTCTCCACATGGGTGAATCGTACATCCAGGGATAAACGGTAGATATATTTGAATTTGCCCAGGTGAACCTTTAGTTCTTCCTGCTTGAATATCGGATCAGAAAGGGTTGTACATTCCATGATCATGGACGTATCGGTTAGTGTGATTTTGGTGATTTTTGTTTCATCGGATACCCCATGATTTAGTGCTTCTGCAATCTTAATGAGGATCCCGAGCATCTCAATGATTTTCATATCACGTGAAGTCAGGATTTTCTTGTTGAAGAATTCTTTCAACAGATCATTTGCGGAGAAAACTGAAGCTGAGGATGCTGCCATGAGAATTTGCTTCTGACTTAATCCGTTGATTGGTGCATTCAAGATGCTATAAAATGTATTACGGTCTCTTTGGAAAAAATTGATGTTCGTTCCAATATCATAAAGGAAAGTCGCTGTTTTTAACACCTTTCCGTTTCCCAAAAGTGACGGGTACTTTTTGCAGAGCTCTGTGTACATCACTCGGACCAGTTTAAAGAGATCCTTGCCTTCATATCCTTTATACATGTGATTTCTAATGATGTTGTCCAGCGAAAATTCCAGAACATCCTGAATTCTTTTGTTTCTCCCGAGGATTCGCTCGAAGAGGAGTCCGTCTCGTACACCTGCGTTTGAAACAAATAATTTCTTGGAATTCTGGTACTTCATGAGTGAATTGAGCGTTGCGAGGGAACCGATGATGATATCCTCGCGATCTCTGCTAAGGCCGTACACGCGCTTGACTTCACCTTTGAGATAACCGACGACGAGGTCGTAGATTTCAGAAACATCGCGCTGTTCCAAGCTATAGTTGTGGGAAATGAACATCGCGTTATCTTTTCGAAACCGATCGATTTTTCCTAAGGTTCGAACTGATCCACCAATACCAACGATTGGAAGACCCTTTGCATTTTTTAGCCATGGAATTCGCCTGAAATTGTTTCTGAGGAAACGATGAAGGTCCTCTTCTCCGTTTGGATTTGTCTTGATATCGAATTTCTCCGTAAGGACAATGCTTCCAAAAGGTATCGAAATGGATTCTTGTAGAATCTTGTTTTCGATGAGTGCAATCTCCGTGCTGCTTCCGCCAATATCAATCATAAGACAGTTATCAAGGTCCATGGTGTTGACAATCGCATAGTAATCATAAAATGCCTCTTCTTGTCCAGAAAGGATTCTGATATCATTCCCGAGTGCTTTTTTTGCAGCTGTGAGAAAAACTTCTTTATTTGTAGCTTTTCTGATGGCTTCAGTCGCAACGGCGATGACTTCTTCAACATCTTTGGATTCCATGTAATCTTTAAAATCCTTAAGTACCTTAAGGCCATATTCAATCCTTCCGAGGCTTAGGGTATTGTTGATCATATCCTGCCCAAGTCTCGCAGAGTGCCTGACTTGACCCACGACGAAATAACTTTTATCTGAGACTTCATAGATTACCAGTCTCATGGAGTTGGAGCCGATATCTATAATTCCGATCCGCATAGCTCCTCCTTTATCATCATCTTTATTCATTCTTTCTCTATTATAGCAATTTGAGTGGAATAATCATATAAAATGGTTAACTTTGGGCAGGTAAATTTCTCAAAGGATTTTCGTTAGGCGAGGTAATTGTAACAATCTATACATAATTTACATGTAAAAATAAATGAATATTGAGATATAATGTATACATAATAACTGTAATGGAGTTGATATGATGGAAGATTATAAATTTCCTTCTAAAGATTTTATCAATCGCGAAATGAGTTTTCTTCAATTCAACAATAGAGTTCTTGAAGAAGCAAAAGATAAGAATAATCCTTTGTTCGAACGACTGAAATTTGCTGCAATTGTCATCTCCAATCTTGACGAATTCTACATGATCAGATATGGTACCTTATCGGACCAAGTTCATGCGAAGATATACAAAAGGGATCCTTCAGGAAGGACGCCAAAGGAACAGCTAATTGAAATCAATAAACTGACGAGAACTCTTCTGAAAGATTTATACAATTTGATGAATACAGACATCTTAAAAGAATTATCAAGCGCAAAAATCGAGTTTGTCAAACCAGAAAAACTATCGGAGGAAGAACTTCAATATATTGATAATCTCTTCCTCAATAACATCTATCCGGTCATTACGCCGATGGTCATCGATTCCTCGAGGCCATTTCCGCTAATTTCTTCGGAAACGCTGAATATCGCGGTGCTCTTAGAGGATAAGGAATCCTTGGAGAAGCATCATATTGGCACCATACAGGTACCTAGTGTCCTTGATCGCTACTATTATCTTCCGAGAAAAGATTCCAAGAGCAAACATTTTATTCTTCTCGAAGATATCATTAAGCTAAAATTAAAAGATCTTTTTAATTCCTTTGACGTGCTCAATTACTCCTGTTACAGAATCAGCAGAAATGCTGATTTGGAGTATGATGAGGAAGAAGCGGAGGATCTCATGGAGGTCATCCGGGAAACCATCAAGCTGAGGAAATGGGGCAATGTCATTAAATTGGAAGTCGAGGAGATTATCTCCACGGAGCTGCTCGAGTATCTCATGGAGGAATTTGAAATTCAGGAATACAATGTGTTCAGAATCAACGGTCCTCTAAATTTGGATTTCCTGCATAAGCTTAATAAGCTTGCAGGCTACGAGCATCTTAAATTCAAGGAAATCGTTCCACTCCCGGTGCCAGAACTCATCAATCATGAAGACATCTTCATTGATATTGCACACAAGGATGTTGTACTTCATCACCCCTATGACAGCTTTGCATCTGTCATCAAACTGATAAAACAAGCGGCAACAGATCCTCAGGTGCTTGCGATAAAGCAGACCCTCTATCGAGTCTCTGGAAACTCTCCCATTGTCAAAACGCTTGCAGAAGCGGCAGAAAATGGAAAACAGGTTACAGTCCTTGTAGAACTGAAAGCAAGGTTTGATGAAGAGAACAATATCAGCTGGGCGCTAAGACTTGAAAAAGCGGGTTGTCATGTCATTTACGGCGTCGTGGGTCTTAAGACCCATTGCAAGATGCTTCTTATTGTAAGACGAGAGAATAATGAAATTAAGCGATACTTCCATGTTGGAACAGGAAATTACAATGACATTACCGCAAAACTATACACGGATGTCTCCCTGTTAAGTTGCAATGGCGAACTTGCCAAAGATATCTCCGATATCTTCAATAAGCTTTCAGGTCAATACAAATATGAAAAAATGAGGCTTGCAACGCTAGCGCCAGAGGAAATGAGGAATAAGTTCGATGAACTCATTGATCAAGAAAGAGCCAATGCCAAAAATGGTAAAAAAGCGTTGATTATCGCGAAGATGAACTCATTGGTCGATCGGAAAATCATCGAGAAACTTTATGAGGCTTCAAATGATGGCGTGGAAATCCAGCTCATCATCAGAGGAATCTGCTGCTTAAGACCAGGAATCAAAGGGCTTAGTGAGAACATTCATGTACGCTCCATCGTGGGAAGATTTTTAGAGCATTCCCGAATTTTTTACTTCTATAACAATGGAAATGAAGATACCTTCATTGGAAGCGCAGATTGGATGGAACGAAACTTAAACAACAGAATTGAACTGCTTATTCCTATCCTCAATTCCGAAGGCAAACATAAATTGAAGAATATCCTTGAATATAACCTTAAAGATAATGTCAAAAGCAGACTCCTTCATTCCAATGGAACTTACCATAGGATCAATACCAAAGATGAACCCTTTAACTGTCAGGAAGAATTCATCATCAGAACGAGAAAGAAATTTGATAAATACAAGAAGAGAACGATAAAACAGTCACTTTCCAAAGGCTAATCAAAAAATGTCCGGATTAATAATAATTTTGCGAGGAGAAACATCATGAAAATAAAGATGAATTCAAAATACAGAGGATTCGAAGAGCTGCAGAATCTTTTAGTGGAAGATTTTCCTGAAATCACGATTAAGGCTAAAGAAAGGGAAAAGTGGGGACTGGATAAACCATCATTCAAGTATAAGGGACAACTTTATGAGTTTGAAACTTCTGAGCAGCTTATGAATGAGGCGAAAAAAATCCTGAAGCTGACTGATACTGATAACAAGAACAGGAAAAGTTCAAAGGAGGAAACTCCCGGTGAATCCACCATCGCATTGAAAGGAAAAGAGGAACTGATTCTTGAGATTCCCCTTGAACAATATAACTTGAATGATTTGAATATCAGAATCAGGCTCGGCTCACATCGTGAAAAAGGCAGCACCTATGAAGTTGAAAATCAGGCACTGAGGAAAGAGGAAGATCATGAGGAATCTCTGGAGCTTGCAGAAGAGGAATCCGGTGACATGGATAATGACATCTTGCTATCTTCGCTAAACAATGATATTACTTTAGAAATTCCATCAGAGAAGTATAACTTTAACGATCTAAACCTGAAAATCAAGTTTACGGGATATAACGAAAATGATTCAAGCTATGAAAGTATAAAAGCGTCATCAGATGAAGATAAAATTGATTCGAAAGAAGATACGGAGAGAATAAAAGAAGAAGTAAATACCTCTAAAGATTTCGAAATCGATAAAGAATAAGGACAAGGCAAGGGATGGATAAGGATTAGTGATTGATATCCTATGCAAATGAATAAGTTAAAGTGGACGGTTTCCGCTATTTTATAGCGGGTATTGTCCTCTTTTTTACGTTCGGAATGAAGGTGAATTTTCACTGAAATCAAGTCATGGTGCTATTCTTTGTGTGGAGAAGTATGATATAATATACAAAACGAACTGAAGTTCGAGGACTAGCTCAATAGCATCTAATAACATAGAAAAATATGTACAATAGTGGACACATACGCCTATTGCACATAGACTATTGAGCAGGTTTCAAGTCTCAGTGACTGCTACTGTCGAAAGACATGTTGCAGAGATGAACTACGTTATATAGTAAGGTAAAGACACACCTTTGGATGTAATCGTCAGTCTAAAGCTCTGTGAGTGCCAACCAAGAAACATTGCTCATGTCCTGTAATGATCACAAGGAAACACAGGTCCTCTATCTGACATTCACAAGACGAATAATACTCCGAAAGGATGGCTGATCAGAAATGATCCTAGAAAAAGAATATTCATTCGTCATAGACGGTGAGGGAAAGCGGTTGAGTCCCACTCCAATAAACAACGCATGGTTTTTGATCCGAAAGGGCAAGGCTAAATTAGTCAGCAAGTACCCCATGGTCATCCAGTTGTTCAAATCAATTGAAGAGGATGAAATTGACAAATCAGACACCTTATGTGGAATCGATGATGGGTCTAAACACGTTGGATTAGCGTTGGTTCAAAGATGGAAAACCAAGAACAAGGTCGTATTAAAGGGACAGATCGAACAAAGGAACGATGTGAAGAAACTGATGACGCTAAGGCGTGGCAACAGCTCTTATAAAAGGTATCATAAAAGATATAGAATTATGAGATTTGACAATCGAGCATCGTCCAAAAGAAAGTGAAGAATTGCCCCGAGCATTAAACAGAAAAAAGACTCTGTTCTTAGGGTAATCAACCAGTTGAACAAATGGGTTAAAATTCGAGAGTTTTGGCTAGAAGATGTCATGAGCGATATTCGTGCATTGACCGATGGATACAAATCGTATTCGTGGGAATATCAAAAATCCAACATGCTTGATGAGAACTTACGGAAAGCGGTTATCCTTAGGGATAAACTTCAGTGCGCAGAGTGCGGAAAGACCAACACCGTTTTAGAAGTTCATCATATCAAAGCTAAAAAAGATAATGGTTCAAATACGTTAGGTAACCTTATTACCTTGTGCTCTAGTTGTCACGGAAGGACACTTAATAGAGAAAGGGAGTTTGAAGAAAGGTATTTTGGCTTAATCAATGGAAAAAGTGTAAGGCTTGACTACGCACAACACGTTATGCAAGGGAAAACTTATCTTAGGCAACAGTTATCAATGCTGGGACCATTGAGCATTACCAATGGTGGCGATACGGCAAACAAGCGAATAGACTGGAGTATCGAAAAGAGTCATGGCAATGATGCCGTAGTGATCACGGGATTAAAAGTGAACAGTACTCATTGTGAGGTTAAGGAATGGATGATCAAGCCCATGAGAAGAAAATCGAAAGCAAAAACAGACCATGTCTTAGGCATAAAACACCGAGATTTGGTTTCCTATACGTTCAAAAATGGAGAAAAACATACGGGATATGTGACGGCATTGTATCCTGAGTTAAAGGCTTTAAACTTTCAATCCAAAACAAAGCATTGCAAAAAGGTCAACGCACGAAAGTGTAAATTGATTTGGAGATTTCATAAAATTTATTGGTTAGAAGGTGCGTAATGTATAGGATTGTACATATTTGCTCACATTTTAAGAAGGAGGGGTAAAGTTGAAGGGGATAAAAATAGTACAAAGTGGAGATTTTCATCTGGATAGTCCACTTACGCTTCATCATCTTTCATTTAGAAAAATGCGAAGAGAAGAACTTCTCTTCACGGTGAAAAAAATCATTGATTTTTCAAATCAAATATCAGCTGATCTCCTTCTACTCACCGGTGATTTATTTGATTCTACACGGGTGACAAAGGGAACACTCGATTATCTCTATAAGGAACTGGAAGGATTCCAAGGACGTGTATTTATCACCCCGGGAAACCATGATCCTTATGAAAATGGAAGCCAATATGATAGATTTGAGTTTCCAAAAAATACGCACATCTTCCGGGAATATGAGGAAGTATATCTTGAAGAGCTTGATGCCTACGTTTGTGGTCAGGGATTTACCTCACCTTATGAGAGAGAAAATCAACTCAAAGGGAAGGTAGCACCGGAAGGAAATTCGATAAAAATACTTTTGATGCATGGTGAAGTGACCACAGGTATCAATGAATATAATCCCATAACACCAGAAAGCATCGGTGAAAGTCAATTCAGTTATATTGCCATTGGACATCGTCATGAATACAGCGGCATCCTTCGTGAAAATAGAACATGCTATGCCTATGCAGGAATCCCTGAAGGCAGAGGCTTTGATGAATCAGGAGATAAAGGCGTGATTTATGGACATGTCTACAAAGATGGAGTTGACCTGGCATTCAAGAAATTGAATATCAGAGGATATAAGGAAGTGTCTGTAGATTTGTCCTCCTGCATAACCCAGTCGGATATGGTAGGGAAAATTCTTTCAGCCCTGGAATCTAAAAATGATATTCCTAAAATCATTCTGAAAGGGATTCTACCAAACTACATCAAAGTGGAGTTGTCAGAACTGGACCGGGAATTATCTAAAAAACTAAAGGAATTCAAACTGGTTGATTCAACAAAAGTTTCAGGAGACAGTATTTTGAGCATAGAATCAAATACGCTGAAGGGACTTTTTATCAAGACGATAGAAGAAAAGAAGAGTTTAGGCCTACATGATCAGGAAATGTTGGAAGAAGCTAAGATACTTGGGCTTAGAATCTTAAGTCAGGAGGATTTTTAAGATGCTGATAAAAGGAATCCATATCGACAGGTTTGGAAAGCTTAAGGATAAGAAGCTTACGTTTGGCGAGGACCTCAATATCATATATGGGATGAACGAAGCGGGCAAGAGCACAATTCAGAACTTTATGCTGTCCTCTTTTTATGGCGCTCGGACAACAAAAAAAAATGGAATGGAGAATGTCCGAAAGAAATATATTCCTTTCAACAAGGATTATACCTTTGGCACAATGGAGATTGAACAAGACGGAGAAGTCATTGTTATTGAAAGAAAGATTGCGAAGACAAAAAAAGACGATCTTTTCAGGGCTTATGAGAAAGAGACTTATGAGCAGGTCAACGTTTCAGAAAATCTTGGCAAAGAACTTTTTCAACTTGAATATGAGGAGTTTATCAAAACACTCTATATCAATCAGGGTGGAGGACGATTTCTTTCTGAAAAGGACGAAGGGCTAGCGACGAGGCTGACCAATCTCTTGGAAACGGGTGATGAAGAAATCTCCTATACAAAGGCCATCGACAAAGTAAATCTCGAAATCAAGTCAATTAAAGGTCTTCGAAAAAATGGAAGGCTTGAGGATCTTTATGCTGAACTCGCGACCCTTTATGCAGAGCTCGGAGAGAGCAGAAGAATAGAGGCACAAAGGAAGGAGCTCGAAGAAAAACTTGCAAGTTTGACCATCCAAAAAAAAGAAAGTGACAGACTCAAAAAAGAGCTGCACAATCTAAAAGATAAAATTCACCTCTTTAATGTAAAAGATGAATTTTTAAGAATCAGGAAAAATCTTGAAGAACTTGAACATCTAAAGAGCGAACGAATCATCTCTTTTAAGCCCATATCAGATTTGGAGCTGAAAGCGCTCAGACAAAGTGAAAAAGATATTCAGAATTTTAAGGAAGATATTCAGGAAATCAATGAAAAGTTGGAGAACTTTGGTCGTGACGCCTTGCATTTAGGGCTTCTACTGGAAGACTATGACGGCTTTCAGGATTTGTCCAGAGAAGAAATCCTGAAGATGGTTTCTCTGCAAGGTGAAGAGCTGCTTCTTGAAGAAAAGTTAAAGCATTTTGCGCCGAAAAACACAATGAATGAGAACCTCTTTGTGAGAAGACAAGAACTGAAAAAGATTCTACAACGCTATGAGATGCATTTAAATAAATTAAAAAGCAGAGATTTTTCGAAGACAATTGTTCCAGCACTCATTATTGTGTCTGGAATCCTATACTATGTACTCAAGAAAAATTTTATCAATTCTTTACTGCTGATTTTCTCGTCGATTCCTCTTTATCTGATCCTAAGTGCATTTGAAAAATCGAGGATCAGATGGCATCTCAAAAAATCAGATGAGTACGAGGACCGTATATTAAACTTGTCAAGGGAATTGGGAATGGATTACGGGGAACTTCTACGGTCGAAACAACTGATCGAACGTATTCCTGACGACGATGAACGCTTGAAGCTACAGTCGAAGTATGAGCAGATCAAAAAATATAAGGAATCAATTTTCAATAAGACACAAGCTTCGAACTTGGAAGAACTCATCAATAAGGAAAGTGAATACAGAAGAATTTTAGAGAGAAATGAAGAATTATTAAGAGAAATTAAAAGAACGGACGAGCTCTTGAAGGAAAAACATGAAACACTTCAAAAAAAGATTGCAGACTTTGAAAAACATTTAGAACCCACTGGTTTTGATAAATTAAAAGACGATATCACGACCTACCTCGAGTATTATGAATCTCAGGCCTTAAGGATGAAGGATCTTTCCATCCGAGAAGAGGCATTGAAATACTCATTGAAGAGCATCATTGGAGAACGGGATGAGGAAGAAATCAGGCAAGAACTGGAAACGCTCAGCGAACTTGGAATTACGGAAGGCATTGACTTTAAGGAATTGGAAGAAAAAGAAAGAAGCATCAATGAAAAAGAGCTTCAGACATTAGATGAAACCAATGAAATTATGCTTAAGCTGAGTAGTTTAAGAAACCTGGAATCCTTATTCATTGAAGATACGATCCTTCTTCTGAAAAATGAGGAGATGGAGCTTTTAAGAAGGTATGATGTCCTTTGTTTAACACGCGATTTGATGAAAGAGTCTTATGATAAGTTACGGCACGACTATTCGAAAGAGCTCAATGAAAAAGTTACAGAGATCTATTCGGAAATCACGAGCTTAGATCGCACCATAAAGGTCAACGAACTTTTTGGATTAAATTATAGTGAAGGTGGCGTGCTCTTCAGTGAAGATTTTTTGTCAACAGGGTCTCTTGAACAGCTCTACCTTAGTTTAAGACTGGCTATGGCTGAAATCATGTTTCCCAAGATGAAGGTTCCTTTCTTCCTGGATGAGCCCTTTGTGAGTTATGATAAGATCAGGCTGGGAAAGATTCTTGATTATCTGGTTTCCAAAAAGGATAGGTACCAACTGTTTATTTTCACCTGTCAGGAAAGGGAAATGGAAATCATCAAAGAGGATGCAACAGTTATTTCTCTCACGTGAAAAGTATGAACTTATTCTAAAAAATTAGATTGAAGACGGTTTCAGTATGGTTTCTGTGTTAAAATAAAGAAGCAAAGAATATGAAATAAAGAGGTAATGTGTAATGAATATAGCTTTTTTTCTTACTCCGAAGTCAGAACTTATTTATGAGATGGTTGATTCAACCATGAGACAAGTTCTGGAACGCATGGAACACCATGGATATTCAGCAATACCAATTATTGACAATGATGGGAAATATGTGGGTGCACTTACAGAAGGTGATCTTCTCTGGAAAATTAAAAATACGCCCGGGCTTTCCTTTAGGAATACAAACAAGGTATTGGTCAAAGATATTGAAAGAAGAAAAAAACATGAGGTAGTCACCATCAACGCGGATATCAACAACATGATCACTTTAGCAAGAAGCCAGAACTTCGTACCGGTTGTAGACGATGATGGCATTTTTATTGGAATCATCAAAAGAAGTGACATCATCGATTATTGCTATAACCAAATTGCAAATAAAAAAATGATTGTATAATAGTTGAAACATAAGAAAGCTGAAGAAAATTCAGCTTTTTTATGTTAAAATCAAGTCATAGCAAAGATACTCATGCAATAAAATAAAGGGGAAACGACTATTAAGTCGAGACAAATTAATGGATGAGAATAATACACAAGATATGTCCATGGAGGAAGCCATGAAAGGCTTTTCGCTGAACAAGGTCAAGGATGGGGATATCCTTGAAGGGAAGATCATTAAAGTCAATAAGGATGAGGTTATCGTCAATATCAATTATTTCTGCGACGGCGTTATTCCAAGAGAGGAACTGACGGATAATCACCATGAAGACATTACAGAAACCTATCACGTTGGAGACGAGGTCAAAGTCATCGTTCTTAAAGCCGATGATGGAGACGGAAATGTTTTGCTCTCCAAATTAAAAGCAGATGCCATTGTAGCAACGGATGATGTCATCAAGGCACTAAACGAGAAGAAACCTCTTCAGGTTCTGGCTACAGAAGTTGTCAAAGGCGGCCTTAGAATATCTTATCGCGGGCTTTCTGGATTTATGCCAGCTTCTTTGGTTTCAGACACTTATGTGGAGAACCTTAAAGAGTTTGAAGGGAAAACCCTGGATGCCATGGTAGAAGAGTTTAATGAAGATGAGCGCAAATTGATTTTTTCTAGAAAAGCTTTCATCAAAAGCGGAAATGAAGAAAAGAAGAAAGTACTTCTCGAGACACTTAAAGAAGGAATGATTCTTGAGGGAACAATACAGAGCCTTACAAGCTATGGGGCATTTATTGACCTTGGCGGAATGACAGGACTTGCTCATATCTCAGAACTTTCCTATAAGAGAATTGAGAATCCCAATGAAGTGGTCAGTGTTGGAGACAAAGTAAAAGTTTACGTCTTAAAAGTTGATAAGAAAAAGGAAAAGATCTCACTCTCTTTGAAAAATATCGAAGATGACCCATGGCTTAAGGTTCATGACCTTAAGATTGGTGGAATCTACGAAGCTACCGTGAAGAGACTTATCGATGCTGGAGCCATTGTTGCATTGGAGAATGGGCTTGACGGCCTTGTTCACATTTCAGAAATCAGCAGCGAACCCGTAACAAATGCAGCTGATGTTCTTAAAGTTGGTGAAAAAGTCAAAGTTAAGCTTCTAAATATTGATGATGACAAGAAGCGAGTCAGCTTCTCCATCAGAGAAGGAAACGACAAAGACGAAAGCTATTACGAAGAAGAGGATGCAGTAACCCTTGGCGATTTGTTCAAGGATTTGATGAATAAGTTCAAGGAGGAAAAGTAATGAGCGTTTTAAAAGGGCTAGAACCCCAAAATGTACTTTATTATTTTGAGGAATTGACAAAGATCCCGAGAGGATCAGGAAATGAAAAAGAAGTGTCCGATTTTTTGAAGAATTTCGCTTTAGAGAGAAATCTCGAAGTGATTCAGGATGAGTTCATGAACATCATCATCAAGAAACCTGGAACTGAAGGCTATGAAAACAGTGCGCCAATTATCCTTCAGGGTCATATGGATATGGTCAACGAGAAAAATAACGATGTTATTCATGATTTCGATAAGGATCCACTGAAACTGCGTCTTGTAGACGATCAGCTTTATGCGACTGGAACGACACTTGGTGCAGACAATGGTATTGCCGTAGCATTCGCACTGGCAATACTTGACAGTAAAAATATTCAGCATCCACCTCTCGAAGTGCTGGTCACAGTTGAAGAGGAAACCGGATTAATTGGCGCGACCAATCTCGATGGATCTGTTTTCAAAGGGAAGACGCTGATTAATATCGATTCTGAAGAAGAGGGGAAATTTCTCGTCAGCTGCGCAGGTGGAGCACGGCAAACCGTTAAACTTCCGTTATCAATGGTTAGCAAAGAAGGTGTTGCTTACAAGCTACAGGTGACTGGGCTAAAAGGTGGCCATTCTGGTATGGACATTGATAAGGAACGAGGAAACTCAATCAAACTACTTGGAAGGGCGTTAGTGCTTTTGCAAAAAGACTATCGTTTCAACCTCGCAGCTCTTTCAGGTGGCTCCAAGAACAATGCCATTCCAAGAGAAGCTGAAGCAGTGCTTGTATTTGATGAAATCCCTACGGAGTTAAGTGCCAAGGTAAAAGTGATTGAAAAAATACTGGGTGATGAAATCAAAACACAGGATGAGGGTTTCAAGCTCTTGATTACTGAGGGACCACTTCCTGAACATACATACGATGACATGACAACTAAAAATGTCATTGAACTACTATACTTGCTCCCAAATGGCGTAGAAAGTCAAAGCCAGGATATTAAAGGCCTCGTTGAAACCTCTTTGAACCTTGGTGTTCTTACAGAGAGGAATGATCAACTTGATTTTGATTTTGCAGTCAGAAGCAGTGTACGTTCTAAAAAAGATATGCTCATGGATAAAGTAAAAATCCTGGGCGAGAAATATGGCGCCGAAGTCGTTGTGACTTCTTCATATCCTGAATGGCAGTATGCCAAAGAATCAAAGATCAGAGATACTTTTATTTCAGTCTACAAGGAAAAATATGGAGTTGAACCAGGCATCGAAGCCATTCATGCGGGACTTGAATGTGGAATTCTTGCAGGCAGAATTGAAGGCCTGGATATGATTTCATTAGGACCAAATCTTTATGATGTCCATACGCCAAATGAGCACATGAGCATCACTTCAGTGAAAAATGTATATGAGTTCCTATTGGACGTTTTGAAAGCACTTAAGTAAGCGTTATTAGAGGTGAATTGGATGAAGAACTTTAAAAGCCTTGATTTCATTAAAGAAAACCCAAATTTAAAGATCATTGATGTCAGGTACGACATGAGTGATGGAAATTACGGAATAACGGCCTATAAGAAGGCTCACTTTAAAGGTGCTGCATTTCTTGACTTGGATAAGGATCTGGCAGGACCGGTTAAGGAACATGGGGGAAGACATCCATTACCTGAAATTAGTGTTTTGGAAGACAAGCTAAGGTCAATTGGCTTAGATAATGATACCAAAGTCCTGATTTATGACGATGGAGATAATTCCTCAGCGGGAAGACTTTGGTGGATGCTGAAGTATTATGGCTTGAAGGATGTTTATGTTTTAAACGGGGGATTCAAAATGATTGGCGAGGATCTACTCACTGATCATGAAGAAAACTTTGAACGAGGAAATATCACCCTTAAACCCAATGACCGCATGAAGGCAACCTATGATGAGGTTCTTCAATTCTCTAAAGAAAATGAGCCACTTCATCAAGCTCTGGTTGATTCCAGAAGTGAAGAAAGGTATCAGGGGATTATCGAACCTATAGACAGGAAAAAAGGCCATATTAAAAACGCGAAAAATGTATACTTCAAAAGCAATTTTCATGCTGATGGAACACTGAAAGACAAAGAAATTCTAACGCAGAATTTTAAAGAGGTCATCAGCAAAAAGGATATTATAGTTTATTGTGGTTCAGGAGTTACCGCTTGTAGCAACGTCATGGTGCTGGATGAACTCGGTATATCTTCAAGATTATATCCGGGAAGTTTCAGCGACTTTGTGAGTTACGATGAAAATACCGTAATAAAGGAGTAACTGTATGAGAAATTGGCCTATTGGAATGAGGACGATCAAAACGGCTATAGTCGTCATCATCTCTTATTTCTTGTCCACTGTCATTCCAAATTCACTCCCATTTGCCATGATTTATGCCAGTGTGATTTGCGTAGAAACCTCAGTGGTATCCAGTTTCAAAATCGGCTATAACAGAGTGCTTGGAACAATCCTTGGAGGAATCATCGGACTTATGGTCGCATATATTCCTTGGTACAAGGGCCTTACCATGGCGCTTGGAATCATTGTTACCATACTTGTCTGCAATTACTTGAATATCAAGAAGACGACGGGGATTGCCATTACTCTTGTTATCATTATTCTCCTTGGTTCCGATGAATTTACGCCAGGTGTATATGCGTTCCAAAGAACCTTCGACACCATACTTGGAATTGTCATTGCTACGATCGTCAACACCTTAATTTATCCCCCTAATCAGATGAATAGGGTGCGAGAGAGTTTCATACATTATAAGAAGATCGCAAAGCAAGTCGTTGGGGATGTGCTCATCTACAATTTGGAAAACGGACTTACAACCATGGGGGTTGCGCTGGAAGATTATAAAAGCAAGGTCAGTGAATTGAGCATTGAAATTCCAATTCTCAAAAAGTACAATAAGGAAGAATTTGAATACTACACTCAGATGATTGAAGAGGCTGAGAAAGTATATATTTATACAGAAACCTTATCGCTTCTTGACCGGGAAGTCCGGATAACTGTTGATAACAAAAACAAGCTGATGAAAATGCTTTCGATAGAAATCGAGCAAACCAATTATGCAACCATTGAAAATTCATCAAGAGAAGATCTGATTTTCAACTATACTCTGGTAAAACTGATTTCTGCGATGGAAAAAATCTTCAGTGAAAAGACTTTTCAAATCGATACCCACTTTGCAGAGTAATAGATTTTATATTATAAACTTGTTTTATAAAACTAAAAACCATGACGTCAAATTTGTATTTGATGCCATGGTTTTTTTGCGTAAACTTTAAAAGGTTGAAGATCTTAGCATAAAGAGGCGTATAAACTTCAATCGAATCATAAAGACGATGAATGAATACTAGAGATAAAAGATTTAATGAAGGCAGGAGGAATATGATTGATGCATGACAATTCAATCGAATTATATTAATACTTTGTGCTTATTTTCTAAAATTAAGTTTAAATCGCTTTTAATTCACATGCTTTCCCTTGTGGAATATTTTCCTTGATGGTAAACTAATAAGTAGGAATTTTTCAGAAACGAGATTTTCCTTAAGAATGATAGGCTTTGGAGGTATTTCAATGAACTTTATTTTAGCCTCGGCATCTCTTAGAAGACAGGAACTTTTAAATCGTCTGATTGATAATTTTGAGGTGATCATCTCAGATTTTGATGAAGAGAAGGTTCTTTTCGACGGAAATCCCGAGAACTATGTTAAAACTCTGGCTGCATCAAAAGCCATTGAAGTTCAAAAAAATGCAGATAAGTATTCTTATATTCTAGGAGCAGACACCATCGTATTTCTTGAGGGAAGAATTCTTGGGAAACCAAAAGATAAGAGGGATGCATTTTCAATGCTTCGTGCCTTGTCAGGACGTACCCATGAAGTCTATTCCGGTATTGCCCTTCTTCATGAAGGAGATTCATTGCTGGTCACTGACAGTTCAAAAACAATCGTGAAATTCAGTGAACTTTCCGATGAAGAAATTAACACTTATCTTGACATGGGTGAATGGCAGGATAAAGCAGGCGCTTATGGAATACAGGGCTTCGCTGGCAGATTTATTGAAGGTATAGAGGGCGATTACTATAATGTAATGGGACTTCCCCTGAATACCTTATATAAATTACTGAAATTATATAATATACTACTGTAGTGGAATGGGCAATCTAGGAGGATTTTATGGATAATAAAATTATGGATATGCCCCAGAATGAAAGACCACAAGAAAGACTTCTGCGTTATGGCGCAGAAAATCTGTCTAATAGCGAGCTACTTGCGGTGATTCTTCGCACAGGGACAAAGAATGAGAATATCATCAACCTGTCGCAGAGAATCATCGGAAACTTCAACGGAATAAACGGACTTTTAGAAGCCTCGCAAGAGGATCTCATGAAGATGAGCGGCATAAAAGAAGCAAAAGCTGCACAAATCTTATCCGTAGCAGAGCTCTCGAAGCGATTTCTAAGCTATAGGAGCGGTGATACTTATAAGATCAATTCACCTGCCGATGCTGCCAACCTCATCATGGTAGAACTTAGAGAATTTAAACAAGAAATTCTAAAAGTGCTTTTATTGAATACGAAGAATGTTGTCATTGGAATTCACAATGCTTCGATGGGAAGTCTCAATTCATCGATTGTCCATCCCAGAGAAATCTATAAAGAAGCCATCCGAAAAAGTGCCGCAGCGATTATTATGGTGCATAATCACCCTTCTGGAGATCCTTCCCCAAGCAGCGAAGATATTGCTGCGACTGGACGAATCAAGGAAGTCGGTAAGATTATCGGGATAGAGCTTCTAGATCATGTGATCATTGGTGATGGAAAATTTATTAGTCTCAGGGAAAAGAATTTATTTTGAAATTTGGAAGGAGTTATTATTAATGCGATTTTTTGGTATGAGTAAAGATATGGGTATAGACCTTGGAACAGCCAATACTCTTGTTTTTGTAAAAGGAAAGGGGATTGTTCTAAGAGAGCCATCCGTAGTTGCTTTTAACACAACAACAAACAAACCACTTGCTGTTGGTTCTGAAGCAAAGAAAATGATCGGTAGAACCCCTGGTAACATCGTAGCTGTAAGACCACTTAAGGATGGCGTTATCGCTGATTTTGATATCACACAGACGATGCTTAGACAGTTTATTGAAAAGTCTGCTTCAAAATCTGCTTTTACTTCACCTAGAATCATTGTATGTTTCCCTTCAGGTGTAACTGAAGTGGAAAGAAGAGCGATTCTTGAAGCAACTAAGCAAGCTGGAGCAAGAGATGTTATCCTTATGGAAGAGCCAATGGCAGCAGCTATAGGCGCAGGACTTCCAGTTGATGAACCAACCGGTTCAATGATCGTTGACATCGGTGGTGGTACTACTGAAGTTGCAGTAGTTTCACTCGGTGGTATCGTTGTAGCCAAGTCATTAAGAGTTGGTGGAGATGAAATGGATCAGGCCATCATCGCTTATATCAAGAGAGAATACAATCTGATGATTGGTGAAAGAACAGCTGAAGGAATCAAGATGACTATCGGCTCTGCGTACAAGATTGAAGGCAGCGAAGAAGCCTACATGGATGTTAAGGGAAGAGATCTTGTCACCGGACTGCCAAAGGTTGTTTCTGTTTCAGAAACTCAAATCAGAGAGGCTCTTCATGAACCTGTTTCTGATATTGTGGAAGCAATCAAATCAACACTCGAAAAGACACCACCAGAATTATCTGCAGATATCATTGATCAGGGCATCATGCTAGCAGGTGGAGGAGCACTACTCAAGGGCATTGGAGAACTCATCGCACATGAGACCCATATGCCAGTGGCTATTGCTGAAGCACCACTTGACTGTGTCGTTCTTGGCGCAGGTAAGGCATTGGATAATTTTGATAATATAGCAAGAAGCTATTAATTCATGCGTAATTTGTTTGGAAATAAGCTGACAAGAAAGATTATGATCTTGTCAGCTATTCTAATCACGCTCTTTGGGTTTACCGTATACAAAGACAACAAGACCCTTATCGAGAGCGGTGCAGGAGCCGCCCTAAATCCTGTACAAAAAATCATATATTCCGCAAATAAAAGAGTAGAGAACTTCATTGACTTCTTTTTGAGATATGAAACAGTAAAGATTGAAAATGAAACTTTGCTTAAAGAAAACATTGAACTGAATGATAAACTGAGAAATTATGATATTTTAGTAGAAGAAAATAAGAATTTAGCGGAAATGTTTTCCTTTAAAAACCGACGCAATGAATATAATTATGTCGGTGCAAATATTATCGGGAACTCCGGTGGGGGAATAATTACCTCTTATACTATCGATATTGGTTCGAACAATGGCGTGAAAAAGGGAATGGCAGTCATGACTCCGGAAGGAATAGTAGGTCAGGTAACAGAGGTTGCCTTGACATATTCTCTTGTAGAAACCCTTTCGAGCGAGAATGTTTCTATCCATGTGACAACAGTTGAGAACGCAGAAAATACAGGAATTTTAGTGGGATATCAAGGTGCTGATAAGAAACAGCTGGCCAAGATCAACTATCTGCCTATTGATTCTTCAATTAAAGAAGGGGATTCAATTGTTACCTCAGGGCTTGGGAAATTTTATCCTCCAAACATTTTCGTTGGGACCGTAACTAAAATAATTGAAGATAAAGGAAATTTGATGAAGACTGCGATTATTGAAACCACAGTGAATTTCAAAGGAATCAAATCTCTTTATGTTATTATCCCTAAAGATTCGGAAAGTGTGGAATACTGATGAGAAACCTGCTGATTACGCTCATGGCCATCTTGCTTTTTATTCTTGACCAGACGATTGTGCCATTTTTTTCAATAAACGCGAGCTATGGAAGTCTTTTGTTTGCATTCTTTGGAATTTTTGCATTGTTGTCTGATTATGAGGATGCATTTCTATTAGCCATCGTTGTAGGGTTCCTTCAAGATATCTATTTTCCTTATGTATTTGGCTTAAATATCTTAATAAATCTCTTGCTGTTCTTCGGTCTTTCCAAAGCGGGTGTCACTTTAAAGGAAGGTCGCAAAACGATTCCTGTCCTTTTCGTTACCCTTGCCCAAGGAGGGAAAAACCTTTTGATGGTGAGCATCTTATATCTTTTTGGGTATAAAGCTAATTTTTCCTCTGTACTCATCGCACCGATTTTCACCTTTTTCTTTGCAGTTTTCCTCTATAATAGGGTAATTGCATTTAGAAGGATTCCCATGATCAAAAAAGAATGGAAATTTTAGAAAACCTGAATTATTGTCAGGTTTTCTTTTTTTTAAGGAAAGAATGACTAAAATTTGAATAATATATACCATATTTTGCCAACCGCTATGGAATTCTTCGTTTAAATCCTATAGAATAGATTTTAGATGTTTAATTTACATTCACTTGGAGGGACTCATGAGTAGTATTGATCGAGTACAGATTAAAGGGAACAGAAAAGGATTGAACCTTCTGATTAACCTTTTGGAATTCAAATCCACCGAAGAACTCATTGATGCTGTAAAGCAAAAATTAGAACCACTTAAAAATTTTTATAGTGGAAATGCAATGTATGTTACGACCTACCCAATTAGGCTTAAGGAAGAGGAAAGAGATCTCCTCAAGAAAGTTCTAATGGAAACTATTAATCTTTCAAGCATTACGTTTGAAGAATCAAATAGAAAAGAAGATCTCCCGGAAACTTTTAATGGCGTTGAAGAAGGAAGTACAAAGTTCGTCATGAAAAGCATGAGGGGAGGGCAACTTGTGGATTTCAAAGGAAATGTCGTCGTTGTAGGTGATGTACACATTGGCGCAGAAATCTTTGCAGAGGGCAATATCATAGTGCTGGGACAGTTAAAGGGGAGAGCCTTTGCAGGAACATCAGGCAATGAAAATGCAGTAGTTGCAGCAATGAAACTGACACCATCCCTGCTATCCATTGCAGGAACATATGCAAGGCCCCCCGAAAGTGAACCAAACTTTCCGGAGGTTGCGAAACTTAAAAATGGAAATATCTATGTTGAACCATACATTCCAATTAAATTTGAATATTAAGTTAAAATGAAGGAGAGAACCAAATGGCAGAATCAATTGTAATCACATCTGGGAAAGGCGGAGTAGGCAAAACAACTACTACAGCCAATATCGGTACAGCATTGGCACAACTTGGACACAAAGTAGTGGTTATCGATGGAGATACCGGACTAAGAAATCTGGATGTCCTCATGGGTCTGGAGAACAGAATTGTCTATACGCTTATTGACTATTTTGAAGGAAGATGCAAACTTAAGCAGGCTTTAATCAAGGACAAGCGACTTCCAAATCTTTGTCTTTTGCCAACTGCTCAGACTAGAGATAAAAATGACATTACAACCGAACAGATGGTTGATCTCATCAAAGAGCTAAAAGAAGAGTTCGATTATATTCTCATTGATAGCCCTGCAGGTATAGAACAAGGTTTTGAAAATTCCATTGCAGGAGCAGACAGTGCAATCATTGTTGTTAATCCTGAAGTCACATCCGTCAGGGATGCAGACAGAGTCATTGGCAAGCTGGATTCAAAAGGCATAGAAAACCATAGAGTCATCATCAACAGATTGAATCATGAAATGACAGAAAATGGTGATATGCTTAATGTAGACGATATCTTGGAAATACTTTCTGTCAAGCTGCTCGGAGTAGTACCTGATGATCGAAACATTACCATTTCAACAAACAAGGGTGAACCAATTGTGACTACAGAGGGAACTCTGGCAGGAACTGCATTTATAAATATTGCTAGAAGAATTACAGGAGAAGACATTCCTTTACTTAATCTTAAGCCAGAGGAAGAAGGATTTTTCAGTAAGCTATCTAAGCTATTCAGAAAGAAGTAAGGGGGTTACAGAATGGATATTTTTTCTTTTTTCAAGAAGAAGGCAGGCTCGAAAGATACAGCTAAGGACCGTTTGAAACTTATTCTTATGCACGATCGTGGAGACGTATCTCCACAACTTCTCGAGGATATCAAAAACGATATTCTGGAAGTCCTTAGGAAATATGTTGAACTCGATTCAGAACAGGAACTTGACCTACAAATTACTACAACAGATTCAGAATACGGTTCTGTTCCAGCACTTGTAGCTAATATTCCAATTAGAGCAAAAAAATAAGTCAATTAAAAACTAAGAAAAAGTTAAATTGAAAGTAAAAGCTGTAGGGTTTAAGATGGAATAGGCATACAGCTTTTATTTTTATTGCAAAGATCTGAGATGTTTGGAAAGGTTATGGAATGATGAATAAATTTTTAAAATTAATCACACTAGATAAGAAAGATTGGAAAGAAGTAGATTTCGGGATACTTCTTTCTGCCATCGCGATTCTTTTTTATGGGGCATACAACATCTATACCGCGATAGGTTCGAGCTATGCAAAGCTTCAGGTCTCCTGGCTGGTTGTTTCCTTGGTTGTTGTTTATGTCATATTGCTTATGGATTATCGACAGGTCTATAAAATAGTTGATGTCCTTTACTGGATAGTCGTTGTGCTTCTTGTTATTGTTCTTTTTACGAGGAAAGTCAATGGAGCGGCAGGGTGGTTTAGTATTGGAAGTCGTGGGTTCCAACCAGCGGAGTTTGCAAAAATTACGACCATGCTTATGGTCGGGAAACAGTTGGCTAAAGTTGATGGAAACCTCAATAATCTTCACAATTTTATCAAAGTGACGATTTATGCAGCTATTCCAATGGTTCTAATCATGCTTCAACCTGATATGGGTATTACGATGATTACTTTTTTCATCATTCTTGGTATTTATTATGTCATGGGGTTATCCATGAAAGTCATCATGTCTGGATTTGGTGGTATCGGTCTTGCAGTGCTAGTGGTCATGAAAGCAAATTTTTTACCCGCCCACTGGAACGAAAGGCTCAGCAATTTTCTTTTTAGTGACGTAAGTGACCTTGCCGTCAACTATCAGCTAAGTCGGAGCATCATCAGTATTGGCTCTGGAAAACTTACAGGAAGAGCCACACCAGGATTTTATCAAAGAGTTCCGGAAAATCACACGGATTTCATCTTTTCGGTGGTTTCTGAAAATTTTGGTCTTATCGGTGGCGTAGTCCTCCTCTTGTTATACTTCTTCCTTCTTTATAGAATCGTCAAGATTGCTAAAAAGACAGAAGATGTTTTTGGCGTTGTCATCGCCATAGGCGTTTTCTCCTCGTTTCTGTTCTCTATTTTACAGAATGTCGGAATGACGATGGGAATTATGCCGATTTCCGGAATAACTCTTCCTTTGGTATCTTATGGGGGCAGCTCTGTTCTGACAACATTTATCTCTCTTGGTATGGTCTTGAATGTTGGAATGAAGAAGAAAACAACCCTTTTCTAAATATTCCAATGTTCAAAAAGAGATTACACTAAAACATGTTGGATAAGAGCAAACGAACGAAAGAGATGAGGGCTTTTAATGATAGAATTATTTATAGAAGAAGATGAATATAGACGAATTGCCATTAAAGAAAATGGAATTCTTAATGAATGTTATTTCGAAGAAAGAAATGACTCAGTAAAGTCAGGCGATCTGATTCTTGGAATCATCAAGAAGAAAGTGAAAGCGCTAAATTCAATTTTTATCGATATCGGATTAAATAAGAACGCATTTCTATACGTTTTAGACAAGAACGCCCTTAATGATTATAAAGAAGGACAAAGTATTCTTGTTGAAGTCATCAAAGAAGAAGAAGGTTCCAAAGGAGCTAAAGTCACCGATAAGATTTCTCTTGGGGGAAAGTATGTTGTACTTTTTCCAGGGAAGGGGATCAGCTTTTCGAAGAAGTTGGACAAAGAGGCCTTTCTTGAAAAACATGGCAATCTGTTTCCGATTAAAGGGTATAAGACCTTATATAGAGAAGCAGCGATGGCTGGAGATAAAGAAGAAGTTGCAGCTGAAGTTAGCAAACTGAGAGAAGAATTCGATGACATCCTTAAAAAGGCAGACACTGGAATGGGTCCCAGAAGACTTTTCGGTGAATTTTCAATTTTGGACAGAATTTTAAGAGATCGATTTAATGAGCTTCAGATGGTCTACTCTGACAGCGAAGAAACTACAGCATACCTCAAGGAAGAATATCGAATTCCTTCTCTTGTTCATCGCGGTTCAAGAAGTCTTTTTGATTTTTATGGGATTGAGGACGAACTCCTGAAACTGAGAAAAGAAAAAGTTCAGTTAAAGGACGGGGGCAATTTAATCATTGAGAAAACTGAAGCGATGATTGTCATTGATATCAACAGTGCCAAGTACTCAGGAAAAGAAAATAAAGAAGAAACCGCACTGCATATGAATCTATACGCAGTCCCAGAAATCGTCAGACAATTAAGGCTTAGAAATCTTTCGGGCATCATAATGATTGATTTCATCGATATGAAAATTAGTGCTAATCGGGAAATCCTGATTAATAAGATGAATGAAGAATTATCCAAAGATACCCTTTTTTCCAAATGTTATCCTTTGACTGATTTGAATCTCATGCAAATCACAAGAAAGAAGAAAGGCTATCCCTTAAGCCATTATATCGATGAGGAATGCAGTTGCTGTCACGGAAGAGGTCAAACCCTTCGATATGAATATCTCATCAAACTCATTCGAAATGAGCTTGGTAGAAAAGTTGAACATATCGAAATTGCTGATTATTATTTGGAAATCAACACGATTTACAAAGATCGCGTGATGAATGATGTTCGTGCTTTCTTAAATGATATCGGAGCAGCTGATAAAAATATTTATCTTGAGTTCACAGGAATCTACGATCCTTTTAAACTGGATCCGCTGGTTTTTAAGAATCAGATTGTCGAAAAAGAGAAATTTCGCTTAATCCCCTAAACATTTTCTTTACAAGAACCCAAAGGGTTGTTATAATACTATGTAGGCCGCACGTAAGAGGTTTTATTAAATAAGTCAACTATTCTATAATTGATGATTTATTTTCAAAACAGAACAGTTTATGAAGAGATAATTTATTGTCTTCTTGATGGATTCAACTGTACCTTCGAGGCGAGTACTGATATGAGGAGGTGTTTCATATGTACGCAATTTTAAACACAGGTGGTAAGCAGTATAAGGTTTCCGTTGGCGAGATTCTCAAAGTTGAGAAGTTAACAGCCGACGTAGATACAACTGTAGAGTTTTCTGAAGTTTTAGCAGTAGCTAATGATGAGGGTAAACTTACTATAGGTACTCCTATAGTTGAGGGAGCGAAGATCACAGCTAAGGTTATCGGACACGGCAAGGCTAAGAAAATCGTAGTCTTCAAGTTCAAAGCCAAGAAGGATTATAGAAAGAAACAGGGTCACAGACAGGCATTCACAAAGATTCTTATCGAATCAATCGAAGCTTAGTCATGATCGAGGTTAGATTCTTAAGAAAATCCGGGAATCTTGTGGCATTTACATATAATGGACATGCCGATTTTGATGATTATGGAAAAGACATCGTATGTGCCGCAGTCACTGCACAGTGCATGATGGTATATAACGGTCTTGATGAAGTCATGAAGATCAAAAACAGGATAGACATGGATAATGAAGGCGGATACTTGTCCGTAAGTATCGATAGCTCAAGCTTGAAAGAAAAGAAAGATGCTCAAGTTTTAATGGAAACATTATTATTAGGAATTAAAGCAATTGAATTGCAATACGGAAAATTTATAAAGCTTATCGAAGAGGAGGTGTAACACCATGCTTATATTAAACCTTCAGTTCTTCTCATCCAAGAAGGGTATGGGAAGTACAAGAAATAATAGAGATTCAGAATCAAAGAGACTAGGCGTTAAGTCAGCAGACGGTCAGTTTGTTCTGGCTGGAAATATTCTCGTTAGACAAAGAGGAACTAAGATCCACCCAGGTACCAACGTTGGTAAGGGTAGTGATGATACCTTATTTGCTAAAGTTGATGGAGTCGTTAGATTTGAAAGACTTGGCAAAGCAAAGAAAAAAGCGAGTGTTTACCCAGTTGAACTGGAAGCAATTGCAGAATAGTATGCAAAACGGGGCCTGCTAACACAGCAGGTCCCATTTTTTGAAATTCATTGTATGATTTTTAGAAACTTAAGAATCATATTGTATAATATAATATAGTAATCAATTTAAAATGATTCTGAAAATTGTTCAATTTCTATAATTCAAGGCGAATTTGTCTGATGAAGATGAACTGAGCTTTTTGAAGTCATTTTAAAAATCAATTAACCTAAGGCAGGTGAGGAAAATGAATATGTTTATAGATGTTGCCGATATATTTTTAAAGAGTGGATCCGGTGGCGATGGTGCGGTTTCGTTCGCCCATATGAAGTATAAGGCAAATGCAGGTCCTGATGGCGGAGACGGCGGTAAGGGCGGCAGTGTTGTTTTTGTCGTTGATCCCGATATGACTACGCTTTTGGATTTTAAATACAAAAGAAGATATATCGCAGAAAATGGTGTAAAGGGTGGAGCAAGCAAGTGCTATGGCGCTGATGCAGAAGACTTCATCATTAAAGTTCCAATGGGAACGATCATCAAGGATAAAGATTCCGGAAAGATTATTGCAGATCTTTCAAGAAGAGATGACAGACTTGTTGTCCTACGCGGAGGAAAAGGTGGAAAAGGTAACGTCAAATACACCACACCAACGAGACAGACACCAGATTTTGCAGAACCAGGAATGCCTGGAGAAGAGAAGAACATCACACTGGAACTTAAACTTTTAGCTGATGTCGGACTTCTAGGATTTCCAAATGTTGGAAAATCTACATTCTTATCAAAAGTTACCAAGGCAACACCAAAAATTGCCAATTATCACTTCACGACCCTGGAACCAAATCTAGGTGTTGTTTCACTTCCTGGTATCAATCCATTCGTTATCGCTGATATCCCAGGAATCATCGAAGGTGCTGCAGAAGGCATCGGACTTGGAATTGATTTCTTGAGACATATTGAAAGAACGAGACTACTTGTTCATATCGTTGATGTTTCAGGGATTGAAGGAAGAGACCCTTTCGAAGATTTTAAACTCATCAATGAGGAACTTAGAAAGTACAATGTCGATTTGACCGACAGGCCACAAATTGTCGTCATGAATAAGACTGATCTTTTATTTGACAAGGGTGCTATTGAAGATTTCAAGAAGAAAGTAAATGAACTTGGATTCATGGATGTATATAGCATGTCTGCAGCAACTCAGGATGGTGTCGCTGAAATTATCAAGGCTTGCGCCGAGAAACTTCAGTCTATCCCAGTAGAAGAGGTATTATACGACGATGAGGACCTCTTTATACCAGAAGTGAAGAGATTCACCTATGAAATTGAAATCGATGAGGACGGCGTTTATGTGGTCTCAGGAACGTTTGTTGACAGACTTCTTAAGGCAATCAACATCAATAATCCAGATCATCTCAGATATTTCCAAAAGGTTCTAAAGAACAAGGGTGTCATCGCTGAACTAACTGAAATGGGTATTCAAGATGGCGATTCAATCAGACTGAACACTTTCGAATTCGAATACTACGTATAGGAGTAAGTGAATATGATTACAACAAAACAGAGGGCTTATTTAAGAAGCTTGGCCAATAAGATTGATTCGATTTTCCAGGTAGGCAAAGGTGGGATAGAACCCGCTTTTATCAAGCAGGTTGAAACTGCTTTGGAAAAAAGAGAGCTCATTAAGATCACCATACTGGAAAACAGTGGCATGGATCCAAAGGATGCTCAGAATAAATTAATCGGAGCCGTGGGATGCGAAGGTATACAGGTCATCGGTTCAAAGATTGTCCTTTACAAAGAAAGTAAAAACAACAAAACAATAGAACTTCCAAAGAGATGAAAATCGGCATAGTCGGGGGAACCTTTAACCCGATTCATAACGGTCACTTATATATGGCATTTGAAGCTAAGGAAAGCCTTCAGCTGGATCAAATGATCATTATCCCCAATTATATCCCGCCTCACAAGGATTCCGATGAAAGAAATCCTGAGGATGTACACCAGATGTTAAATTTAGTGTTCGGCGGGATTGACGGGTTTAGTGTTTCAACTTATGAGCTGGATAAAAAAGGCTTTAGCTATACTTATGAGACTTTAGAATATTTCACGAAGATGAATCCTGATGATGAATTTTATTTCATTATTGGGGAGGATTCTTACGTGGATTTTTCTGCGTGGAAAAATCCAGAAAGAATTCTAGAACTTGCAAAGCTTGTGGTTTTTGAAAGAAAGTTTTATGATGAGGATAAGCTAATCAAAGCTCGTGAGTTTATCAAAAGAACAGGACATCAAGAAATTTTCTTAAATTCATTGGTTCTTGAAATTTCTAGCAGAGATATACGGGATCGTGTTAGAAAAGGTAAAGAAATTGGGTTTCTCGTTCCAAGGGAGGTTAAGGAGTATATTATTGGAAAAGGATTATATAGGAAATAACATGTGGTCTGAAGAAAAAATTATTGATTATTTGAAGAACAATCTTAAACCTAAAAGATTGAAACATGTATTTGGTGTTGTTGATTCCATTGATGCTCTTGCTGTAAAATATGGCATTGATCGTGAAAAAGCGCGTTTCTCTGCTTTATATCATGATATTCTTAAAGAAACCAGTGCGAATCGCTTAATTGATTACATTAGTGAGCACGGCGAGGATCCTGGCGAGCTTCTTCATGCAACCAAGGTTCTTCATTCACAGGCGGGATCGATCTTTGCTCGAATCGAAGGCGGAATTTTAGATGATGATATTCTAAATGCCATCCGATACCATACGACAGGAAGAGAAAAAATGAGTACGCTTGAAAAAATGCTATATTTGGCGGATGTCATCGAAGTAGGAAGAGATTACGAAGGTGTAGACCGTTTAAGGGATCTCTCCATGAAAGATCTTGATTTGGCGATGCTTTATGCACTGAATTCAAGTTTGCGTTTTCTTGAAGAAAAAAATGAATATATCTTAATCTCTTCTGTAAAGGCTAGAAATTATTATCTCATGCTCACAACAGAACAGATGCTATAGAAAGGAAACATGATGACGAGGACACTTCAAAAACTAGAAAAAAACATCCCGCTATCTTATGTGGGAAATAAAATTAAGAATTATCTTAAGGATGAGATGGAACTATCCTCAAGGTTTGTTAGAAAAGCAGCGATAGAAAAAAGGATTAAGATTAACGGCAGAGTGATCATGCTTGATTATATCCTTAGAGAAGGCGATGAGCTTTCAATTCTCTTGTTGTCAGAAGAGACCCAGAATATTCTTCCAGAAGAAATTCCTCTTGATATTGTTTTTGAAGATGATGCGATGCTGATCGTCAACAAGGCGGCAAATATGGTTGTTCATCCTACAAAAACACATGAAGGGGGAACACTTTCAAACGCCGTGATGTTTCATTACTTAAAAAACAATGAAGGAACAATTGTTAGATTGGTTTCAAGGCTTGACATGAATACGTCAGGACTCATTATTCTGGCTAAAAACCAATTTGTCCACTCGACTTTTTCTAAAGAGATGCAGGGAGACAATGTCAATAAGTACTATATTGCGATTGTGAAGGGGGATTTTCCAGATGAGATTAGCCTCATCAACCTTCCGATCTATAAGGCTGAAGCTGGCGCATTTTGCAGAGTAGTTGATGAGCGTGGGCAAGAAAGCCTGACAAAGGTTAAGGTGATTGAGCAAAAAAATGGCTATTCGCTGCTTCTTTTGAAACTCCTTACCGGAAGGACTCATCAGATCAGGGTGCATCTCAGTCATCTTGGCTATCCGATCATCGGAGATGAATTATATGGTGGGGAAATGGAAGCCATCAATAGACAGGCTCTTCACGCCATGTACTTGAACTTTAACCATCCTGTCACTGGAAAAGAGATGGAAGTTTATGCAAAACCGCCATTGGATATTCTTAGTGCGGGTAGAAAATTAGGGTTCGAAATGGATAAATTAAATATTGAATTGATAAAGGAAAATCAAAAGGGGTAACCCTTCTGATTTTCCTTTTCTTCGTTTAAAAACCCATATTTAGACTGTCAGGAAGGTTTTAATTATGGTATATTATAAATAGAAAATAGGAAATATTCTTTCAATGCTATTAATTCATCTAACCATGGGAGGATAGTAGATTCAACCGAAGCCAAATTGATTTCACTGAATAAATACATTGGAGGATTATCCTACAACCAAAAGCAACGTCTTATTTGATCTAAATGCCTATCAAATCAATTCACTAAATAGAAAACCAATGAAAAAATACATCATTTAGGAGGAGAGTATGGCTAAGTTAAAAGATGACAACACAAAGGTTTTGAACACCGATTTCAATCACTATTTATTTAACACTGGTGAACACATCAGAAGTTATGAATTTATGGGTGCTCATCTGATCGAATTTGAAGGAAAAAAAGGTGTACAGTTTACAGTCTGGGCTCCTCACGCACAGAATGTCTGGGTTTCGGGCGATTTTAACGAATGGGGATCATCCGAAATGTTTCCTCAAGGAACAACCGGGATTTGGACAGCCTTCATCGAAGGTTTAGGAGAAGGAATTATCTATAAATACAAGATCAAAAGGTATGATGGGGTATTATTCCTAAAATCCGATCCTTACGCATTTTATTCTGAATTAAGACCACATACCGCATCTGTTGTTAAAGATCTTGACCAATATAAATGGACAGATGGAACATGGAGAGGCAAAGTCAAACGCAAAGATAAATTCACTTCTCCGATGAACATCTATGAGGTTCATCTTGGGTCTTGGAAAAAGCACTGGGATGGCGGATTCTTCACCTTTGAAGAATATACGAATGAGCTTATTCCATATATTAAATCAATGGGTTATACCCATGTAGAGCTTCTTCCAGTCATGGAACATCCACTGGATGACTCATGGGGTTATCAGATTACCGGATATTATAGTGTTACAAGCAGATTTGGAAAGCCAGAAGAACTGATGGCTTTTATCAATGAGTGTCATAAACAGGATATCGGCGTAATCCTCGACTGGGTACCCGCGCATTTCTGCCGTGATTCTCACGGACTATTGCTCTTTGACGGAACACCAACTTATGAATACGAAGATCCAGATAAAGCGAATAATATCAGATGGGGGACCACCCATTTTGATTTTGGAAAACCACAGGTACATAGTTTCTTGATTTCCAATGCAATGTTCTGGCTCGAGATGTTCCATGTAGACGGATTAAGGGTGGATGCGGTTTCATCCATGCTTTACCTTGACTATGACGATGGCCCATGGAAGCCAAATGTCTATGGTGGCAATACAAACCTAGAAGCAGTTGAATTTCTTAAGAAAATGAATACCATAATCAAAAATGAGCATCCCGAAGCTTTGATGATTGCAGAAGAAAGTACTGCATTTCCATTAATTACCCATGAGGTTGAAAAAGGCGGACTTGGATTTGATTACAAGTGGAATATGGGCTGGATGAATGACATCCTGAAGTATTTCGAACTTGACCCTCTGTATAGAAGAAACCATCATAATCTCATTACATTCTCCTTCATGTATATCTTCAACGAGCGTTACATTCTGCCGATGTCCCATGATGAAGTGGTTCATGGCAAGAACTCACTCTTGAACAAGATGCCAGGAAATGAAGCGATGAAATTTCAAGGCCTTAGAACTCTGATGGCTTACATGATGTGCCATCCAGGTAAAAAGGTCAACTTCATGGGCAATGAACTAGCTCAGTGGATGGAATGGAGATTTAGAGAAGGACTGGAATGGATCAGCCTCAAGCATGAATCTCATCAGAAACATCAACATTTTGTTCAGGTAATAAATGAACTTTATAAAGAAAACAAGTGCTTAAGTGAAATCGATACTTCTTATGAAGGCATTGAAATCCTTGATGCAGATAACAAGAGCGAAAGTCTCTTTACATTTATCAGAAAAGGTAAAAATCCAAGAGATTTCTTCGTCATCATCTGCAACTTTACACCAGTTCAGCGGGACAATGTAAAGGTTGGCGTTCCGTTTGAAGGCGTATACGAAGAGGTTCTTAATACTGAACTTAAGGAGTTCGGAGGTTCATGGGATTTTTCAGAGAAGACCTTTAATACAAAAAATGAGAAAGTTAATCAGAAGGAATATTCCTTGGAGGTCATTTCTCCTGGTTTATCCGTCCTCATTTTGAAACCAAAGAGAATCAAGGGGGTAAAATAAAACATGAAGAAAGAAATCATCGCAATGATTCTCGCAGGAGGGCAGGGAACCAGACTTGGCAAATTCACGAAGAACGTGGCCAAGCCTGCAGTGCCTTTTGGAGGAAAGTATAGGATCATTGATTTTGTATTATCAAATTGTTCAAACTCAGGAATGAATACAGTGGGTGTGCTTACCCAATATCAACCCCTAATTCTCAATACACATATTGGCATTGGCTCCCCATGGGATATGGATAGGAATGAGGGTGGTGTAACCATCCTCCAACCTTATGCCAGTGCCACAGAAGAAAAATGGTTCAATGGAACAGCGCATGCTATTTATCAAAATTTTGCCTATATTGAAGATTATGATCCTGACTTTCTCCTTGTCTTATCAGGTGATCATATCTACAAGATGAATTATGAGGAAATGCTTGATTTCCACAAGGCAAAAGAGGCTGCACTGACCATAGCTGTTCTCGAGGTTCCTTGGGATGAAGCTTCAAGGTTCGGTATCATGAATGCAGATAAGGATCTTAGAATTGACGAATTTGAAGAAAAACCAGAGAATCCAAAGTCTAATCTGGCTTCCATGGGGATTTATATCTTTAATTGGAAAATGCTGAAGAAGTATATGAACGATAATATCAATGCAGGAATAGATATGGATGACTTCGGGAAGAATGTCATTCCAGCTTTCCTTGATGCAAAAGAGAGAGTGTTCGCGTATCCATTTAAAGGCTACTGGAAAGATGTAGGGACATTGGAATCTTTATGGGAAGCCAATATGGACCTATTGGATCAGGATTCAGAATTACAGATTAATGATAGAAGTTGGAAAATTTATTCCAAAAATCCTTCCATGCCTCCTCAATACCTGTCGAAAACCGCAGATGTAAAGGATTCTCTTGTCGTTGAAGGTTGCATAGTCCATGGAAAGGTAAGACGTTCGATACTTTCACCAAAGGTTGTTATCGGTGAAAATAGCGAAATTTATGATTCCGTTATTATGGATGATGTAAAGATCGGCAAGAATTGTATCATTAAAAAAGCAATGATCGGATCCTCTGCAGTAATTCCAGATGATTCCGTCATAGATGAAAATGGCGAAATTGCTGTAGTAGGCGAATTTGAGATTTATCAGGAGGTGAAGTAAATGGTTAACAACAAATTATTTGGAGTAATCAATCTCAGTGAAAATGATTATTTTTTAAAGCAAATAACCTATAATAGGCCGATAGCCTCCATTCCTTTTCTTGGAAGATATCGAATGATTGACTTTGCTTTGTCTAATCTGACAAATTCAGGGGTAACAACGGTTGGAATATTTCTAAATGACCGATATCGTTCACTCATGGATCATATCGGAAGTGGTAAAGAATGGGATCTTGATCGAAAAAAGGGTGGCGTATTCTGGTTTTCACCTTATGCGACTCCAGATATCCATAGCCAGTTAAGAGGAGATATCTCAACTTATTTTTCAAATATTGATTATTTTACAGAAGTTCCTGGTGACTACGCTGTAATCACGGGAACATCCATGATCTTGAATATCGATCTTGATAAGGTTTTAAAAGAACATCTATCGACCAATGCTGATATTACCGTTGTATATAAGAATATTGAGGATGACGATTTTGGATTTGACCGTTGCAATACAGTTAATCTCAACGAATATGGCAGAGTGGTTACATTTGGTAAAAATATCAAGAAAACTGAAACACAAGCTGCCAAGAAGAAGATTTCTACCGAAATCTACATTGTTAGAAAAGAGCTTATTTCTGATATGATCACCGATGCCATCACTACAGGGCAAAACATCTTCCTGACCGATGTGCTTCATAATGCGGTGAACAGGTATAAGGTTGTAGGTTACGAATTCAAGGGATATCTGAAAAACATTTCTTCGATAGAAGGATACTTCGATGCCAGTATGGATATGCTCAACGAAGACCATATCAAAGAGGTTTTCTTTGATGACCATAAAATCAAGACTAAAGTTAAAGATGAGACACCTACATATTATTCTGAGGATTCCAATGTTACAAATTCCTTAATTGCCAATGGTTGTAAAATCGAAGGCACCGTTATCAATTCGATCATTTTTAGAAGGGTTAACGTGGCCAAGGGTGCAATCGTAAAAGATTCCATCATTATGCAGAATACGGATATCCGTGAAAATTGTCTGATTGAAAATGTGATTACAGATAAATCAGTGATCCTCACAGAAGGAACTGAATTAAAGGGTAGCCCTAAAAATCCAGTAGTTGTAGGAAAAGGATCGATTCTATAGGAGGAAATATGAAAATACTATTTGCAACATCAGAATGTTATCCTTTTATAAAAACAGGAGGTCTTGCAGACGTGGCTTATGCTTTACCAAAGGCATTAACGGAAATGGGCGAAGACTGCAGGGTGATTTTACCTAATTATGGTACGATTAAAGAAGAATACAAGAAGAAAATGATTAATCTTTTTGATACAACGATAAAGGTTGGATGGAGAGACCAGTACTTAGGCGTCAAATATTTGAAACATGAAGGCGTCGAATACTACTTCATTGACAACATGTATTATTTTTTCAGGGAAACTCCTTATGGATATTATGATGATGGAGAAAGATTTTCCTACTTTTCTCAAGCTATTCTTGAAATTCTTTCGAGAATAGATTTCATCCCTGATATCCTTCATTGCAATGATTGGCATACTGCAGTCATTCCGGTTCTTTTGAGAACCAAATATAAATGGAAAACTGAACTGGCTCCGATCAAGACTGTTCTAACGATTCACAATCTTAGGTTTCAAGGCATATTTCCGCCAGAAGTCCTACATAATCTCTTAGGACTTGGCAATGAACTGTTGCAAGATTTTTGCTTTGAGTATTATGGGAATGTCAATTATCTTAAGGGTGGGATTAATTACGCAGATTACGTGACAACCGTCAGTCCGACCTACGCAGAGGAAATCAAAACAAATTACTACGGAGAAGGTTTATCTGGCTTAATGCAAAAAGTTGGATACAAATTGAAGGGAATTCTTAACGGGATAGATTATGATCTCTATGACCCTGAAACAGATAAACATATCATTGCTCAATTTGATCCAGAGCATATTGAAGCAAAGCTGGAAAACAAGCTTGAGCTTCAAAAAGAGCTTGGCCTCGAAATCAATGAAGATGTCCCTATGTTTGCAATCATCTCAAGACTTACAGACCAAAAGGGATTTGACATTATTGCTGAAGGAATTGAAGAATTTATCAGACAGGATATTCAACTTGTAGTACTCGGAACCGGAGAAAGGCGCTATGAAGATATGTTTAGGTATTTTCATTACAAATATCCGGAGAAGGTTGCTGCAATTATCAGTTATGATGGAGAACTCGCACAGAGGATTTATGCGGCATCAGATTTCTTCCTTATGCCTTCTCTTTTCGAACCCTGCGGTCTTTCGCAATTGATGTCGCTTCGGTATGGAACAATTCCAATCGTCAGAGAGACAGGTGGGCTTAAAGATACGGTAATTCCATACAATAAGTTTACGGGAAAAGGAGTCGGCTTTACCTTTTCAGATTACAATAGTTATGATATGCTACAAGCAATCTATAGAGCACTTGATGCCTATAAAGATAAAAAAGCCTTCAGGAATATCATTATTCAAGGCATGAAAATGGATTACAGCTGGAAGAATTCAGCGAAAATCTACCAAGAACTTTTCTATGATCTTCTTGAAACTAAAAGGAGTTAACATAAATGATTTTAACCAAAGAACAATTTCTAAGGGATTTCGACAAAAAAATGTTGAAATTATACGCCCAGGATCTTGAGAATTCAACAACAAACATGCAATACTTTACGCTCGGATACCTTCTTAAAGAATATATTTCTGAAGGATGGGCCAAAACTTCGACAAGATATAAGAAATACGGTGAAAAACAAGTTTATTATTTTTCTATCGAATTTTTACTCGGCAGACTTCTCGCTAGCAATCTCTTAAACCTCGGAATCAGAGATACCGTAAGGGAAGCCTTAAGCGAAATCGGAATCAATCTAGGGGACATCGAGGATGTGGAAGTAGATCCAGGGCTTGGAAATGGTGGCCTGGGTAGACTTGCTGCCTGTTTTATGGATTCAATGGCATCTAACGGGATACCCGGAAACGGAAACGGAATCAGATATAAATATGGTTTATTCCAACAAAAAATCGTTGATGGTTACCAGGTTGAGCTGCCAGAAAACTGGCTTCGTGATGACAATGTCTGGGAAATCAGAAAAAGTGATAAAGCTGTTCGGGTTAAGTTCTATGGCGATGCCTGGATGAAACCAAGAGAGGATGGCTCATTAGAGGCAATTTATACTGGCTTTCAGGAAGTACTTGCAGTCCCTTATGATACGGCACTTGTTGGATACCAGAATAAAACAGTGAATACCTTGAGACTCTGGAGTGCTGAAGTGCCTCCGTTCGAAGATAATATTCAAGGAGAACTCAACTACAATAAGCTTTTGAACAACAAACGGGAAATTGAAAGTATTTCGGAGGTCCTTTATCCTGACGATTCTAGCCAGGAAGGAAGACTCCTGAGATTGAAACAGGAATATTTCTTTGTATCTGCTGGACTCCAATCCATCATTGCAGAGCAAAAAAGTGCAAACGTTCCAATGAATGAGCTTCATAACCTGATTGCCGTTCACATCAATGATACTCATCCTGCTGTGGCAATTCCAGAGCTCATGAGAATCCTTGTTGATGAAGAGGGGATGGAATGGGACGACGCATGGCACGTGACTCAGAACACGATGAGTTATACAAACCATACCATCATGAGCGAAGCACTTGAAAAATGGCCTGTTGACATATTTAAAACGCTTCTGCCAAGAATTTATCTCGTCATTCAAGAAATCGATCGCAGGTTTAGAGAAATTCTTGCTAAAAAGTTTGATAATAATCAGGATCAGATTGAAAAAATGGCCATCATCTCCGGTAGTTATGTTAAAATGGCGCATCTATGTATCCATGGAACCCACAGCGTAAACGGTGTGGCAAAACTTCATACTGAGCTTTTAAAAACTCAGGAACTGAAGGATTTTTATATGCTATATCCCTATAAGTTCAACAACAAGACAAATGGAATAACTCATAGGAGATGGCTAATGCTTGCAAATCCTGAACTTTCTAATCTTCTTGACGAGACTATTGGTGAATCTTGGCGGAGAAATCCACAGGACCTCAAACTCTTCAAGAAGTATAAGCGCGATGGAGAAGTGCAAAATAAAGTAGATGCGATCAAACATCATAATAAGGAAAAATTGGCGCAATACATTAAAGAGAAGAATAACATTATTGTCGATCCGAATTCTATTTTTGATGTGCATGTGAAAAGACTTCACGCCTACAAGAGACAGTTGCTTAATGCGCTTCATATCCAGCATCAGTATTTGGAAATGTTAAACAATCCAAATTTTGATATGCTGCCAAAAACCTATATCTTTGCGGCAAAAGCTGCACCAGGTTATTATTATGCCAAAGAAATCATTAAATTTATCAACGCCTTGGCTAATCAGATCAATAACGACCCAAGAGTGAAGGATCGTATAAAAATTGTTTTCATGGAAAATTATGGGGTAACCTTGGCAGAAAAGATTATTCCTGCTTCAGAAGTATCAGAGCAGATTTCTACAACAACAAAGGAAGCCTCCGGTACCAGCAATATGAAATTTATGATGAATGGCGCGATTACGCTTGCAACGCTTGACGGTGCCAATGTTGAGATTTTGGAAGAAGTTGGAGCCCCTAATATTGTGATTTTTGGAATGACTGAAAAAGAAGTTCTTGATTACTACAGATTTGGCGGATACACTTCCCGGGATCTTTATAATAGCGATGAACGAATTAAAAGAGTCATGAACAGCCTTACCGATGGGACAATCAATGGAATAAGCGTTGAGGGTACAGATGTCTTTAGAAGTCTGATTGACTATAATGATGAATACTTCGTCCTTAAGGATTTTGATTCATATCTTAAAGCACAGAATAAGATTGAAGAACTCTATAAAGACAGGTTTAACTGGAACAAGATGTCCATTGAAAACATTTCGTCATCGGGGGTTTTCTCGGCTGATGTTACTGTTATGCAGTATGCAGCAGGAATTTGGAATACAAGGATCATCGAAAGATAATGTAAACTTAGCAATGTGAAGGAATCATATTGGAATTATTTTAGCAAGTCCTTGGGGGGGAAGCCTCGGGACTTGCTAAAAATTTGAAACGAATTGATGGATGGACATTTTCATGTTCATCATTTGAAGGAGTCCAAAATATGAATTATAAGAATATCAATATAGAATATAACTCTTTCCATACGGAAAACAAGACTCCTTTTGGAGCTGTTAAAATTGGTGAGAACATCAAATTTCGAATTCAAATCGAAGGTATCGCTAATATTGATGCAACTTTAGTTTTGACAAAAGAAGGCCAAAGAGAACAATTTTTAAAAATGATTCCTGAAGAAAGTGGATTTTATTCGATTGTAACAGCCTCAAATGAAACCGGCCTATACTTCTATTACTTTATCATCAATTTTAATGATCATGATTCAAATCATACGGTTTATCTTGGCACAACAGCCCTCGGCTATGGCGGAGAAGGTAAAATCATTGAAAATAAATGGGATATTATTCCCTATCAGATTACTTTACACGACTATACTGACCCTTCTCCGGAATGGTACAAGGATGCAGTGTTTTATCAAATCTTTGTCGATCGTTTCTACAATGGAAACGAGGACGGCAAGGTGCTTCATCCCAAAAAGAATTCCTTCATTTATTCCACATGGGAAGATACACCGATGTATATCAAAAATATTCATGGAGAAATCCTCAGATGGGATTTTTTTGGTGGAAATCTACTAGGGGTCATCAAAAAACTAGATTATCTTAAAGAGCTTGGCGTGAATGGAATTTACCTGAATCCAATCTTTAAAGCGAGAAGCAACCATAAGTATGATACTGGTGATTATTTGAGCATCGATGAAATGTTTGGTGATGACGAGACTTTTAAAATGCTGATTGATGAAGCTGGTCGAAGAGGGATTAAAATCCTCCTTGATGGTGTTTTCAATCATGTAGGCGCAGATTCAATTTATTTTAACGCTTTTGGAACCTATGATGAAATAGGTGCAGCACAGAGCAAGGACTCAAAATATTACGAGTGGTTTAATTTCTTTAACTATCCGGTGGACTACGAATGCTGGTGGGGAGTTAAAGACCTTCCGAACGTCAATGAACATAATGAAACCTATAGAGATTACATTGTGGGAAAAGACGGGGTTATTGAAAAATGGACCAAAATGGGCGTAGGAGGATGGCGACTTGATGTAGCGGATGAAATGCCTGACGAGTTCATCAAGGACATCAGGGACGCTATGGATGGCGTTAAGGATGATGCTGTACTTCTTGGTGAAGTTTGGGAAGATGCATCCAATAAAATTTCTTATGGGACTAGAAGAAAGTATCTCCTAGGAGATGAGCTTCATGGCACGATGAATTATCCATTCAAGGAATCGGTGATAAACTTCGTTAAAGGTTCCGTTAGAGCATGGGATGTCTACATGAAACTGATGTCGCTCAAGGAAAATTATCCGACAGAAGCATTCTACAGCGCATTAAACAATTTAGGAACACATGATACCAAAAGAATTTATACAGAAATTGAAGATATCGAACAGCTTAAAATTGCCATCGGTCTCTTGATGACTTACCCTGGCGTGCCTTGCATTTATTATGGGGATGAGGCAGGAATGAAAGGGGAGTCGGATCCTAATAACAGAGGACCCTATCCTTGGGGAAATGAGAATAGTGAAATCATGGAATTTTATCGAAACATGATAAAATTGCGTAAATCCAACCTGGCATTCACTAAAGGCGATTTTATCCCATTTTACCAGCAAAATATCTTTGGTTATCTAAGAACCTATGAAAATGAGGCGATGATTGTCATCGTGAATAGAGATCCGGAAGATACCAGGCTGATCCTTGAAGATACGATTGGGTTAGAAGACCTGAGTTCTCACTACAAGGAGATTCTAACAAAAGAATATATTCTTAAAGGAACCAGTTTCAATATTTTTAGTCTGTAAACCAATAATAAATCTTGAATTAAAGGAAATGAAAAGGAGACCTGTAAAAGGTCTCCTTTTTATATATCATTACTATTTGGCGTTAAAATTATCTCTATTCTTATAATATTCAAGTCGTTTGGCAGACATGGTTCTTTTTCTCATTTTACGTTGTTTGCTTCGATTGATGAATCTGATCGTTATGATAACCAGTGTAAAAAGAAGAAAAATTCCAATGGCATAGGAAGCTGCCTTTTTAACCGGAGTAAGATTGGCAGGATTCGTAGAAGGCTCACCAGCAATTGGCTGATCTTCATCCTCAAGGGAAATATCCGTTTTAGCGACCAAATTGATTAAACCGATGTCGCTGCCGTCCAGGATGACTTTGGCCGTATCGATTATTTCGCCCGCTTTAAAACTTCCGTTAATGGCTAGTTCTTCATTGAATTCAAGATGAGGTGTTTGATTTGTGAGGCCCTTGACTCCGATGTAATAGAAATCCTTGTCTGCAACAAGATCGATTTCATCTCCATTCTTTGCAATGACCTTTTTCAAATTTTGGTCTTTTTCATAAAGTTTAGATATATTGAAATTATTGAAAGCCCATTCCATGAGCTCTTTGGTTTCTTTCCAATAGGTTCCTTGATTTACAGATTTGAGCATCGATACAATTATTCTTTGTCCGTCTTTTTCACCGACTGAGGTGAAAGCATATCCGGCATCTGAAGTCCATCCGGTTTTTCCAAGAATAATCGGTTCATAGTAGTATTCGCTCGATTTAATCATCAAGCTGTTTTTGTTGGTTGCCCATCTGTTGGTATCCGTAACCAGGTTGGTAAATGGCAGCTTATAACTTAGCGTCTGTGAGATTTCAAGCAGTTCAGGTATTTCTGCTGCTGCGGCTGTAATAATCGCCAAGTCCTTTGCAGTAGTTAAATTGTTCACCTCTCCAGTAAGTCCTGATGGATTAACAAAAGTTGTATTCGTTGTTCCGAGTTCTACAGCTTTCTCATTCATCAGCTTTGCAAATTCTTCTGTAGAGCCAGATACCGCTTCTGCAAGGATCTCAGCAGCATCATTAGCTGAATGGAGAAGAAGTGCATATAGAAGGTCACGTACCATCACAATTTCGCCTTCCTTGAATCCCATGGAAGAACCTTCAGCATATGGAGGTTTTGCACCAACGGTTACCATTGAATCAAGATCCAGGTTTTCAAAAGCCAGAATGGCTGTCATAACCTTTGTTGTTGATGCTGGCATACATTGAATGTCTCCGCCTTTTTCATAAAGGATCTGACCAGTTTTTTCATCCATCACGACAATAGACTGTGAGTAGGTCGTTGGTGGCTGAGGGCCATCCTTAATTACTGAGCCAAATACACTTGAATTAAATATCGTACTGATGAGTAGTGCTAAAATAACCAATTTTATACTCTTTTTACATCTAATCTTCACTTAATCACACCTCGCTCCAACTATTATATCAAAAATCATGTATCAGGACTATAAAAAATACAAACTTATGCATAATATTTATAGGAACCTTTCAAATTCATGAGGGTTGATATAAGGAGGAAGGAAAATGCTTGTTAAATTATGGTTAGTAAAAAGATGGTTTAGCTCTCTTTCTAAAGATGCAGGACTTCTTCTGATCATTTTAGGACTCCTGCTGATGGCTGGGTGTAGCGGGGAAAAAGATATTTTTGAAGATGTGCCTGATGAAGGAATTACCGTATCTGTCAAAGAAGAAGTTGCTGAGGTTTTAATTGTAGAGATAAAAGGAGAAGTGATTAAACCAGGGGTATATCCCATGAAGAAAGATTCAAGGCTTAATGATCTCATCCTTGAGGCAGGAGGAGCATCGGCTGAGGCTAACTTAAGACATACTAACTTGGCAATTAGGCTTATCGATGGGGATAGCTTCTATATTCCACGATTAGGCGAGGAAGAGGTGGTTCCAAATGAATCAGGCGGAACTGAAAATAAGGAGAAGACCATTGACCTCAATAAGGCCACAAAGGAAGATCTCATGACTGTTCCTGGTATTGGGCCATCTACAGCAGATAATATCATCAATTACCGTGAGGAAGTTGGAAGATTCAATTCCGTAGATGATCTGCTAAACGTTGATCGAATCGGGGATAAGACCTTAGAAAAAATACGCTCATACTTTATCGTGAGATAACGAATAAGAGCGTGTAGTTTATGTATTGCCATCCTTCTATTCAAAAGTGTTATAAAGCAAAAAAGGAGACTGATCATCATAAGATTTCAGTCTCCAAGGTTTGTTCGTATTAAAATTGATGATTTAAATTCTTGCCAATCGATATTAACTGAGTGCTTTTTCTAAAAGTTCAATCCCTTTATTAACTCTTTCAAGGGATTCTTTTTTTCCAAGAATCTCAGCTGCTTCAAATGCACCACCTGGTGTGAACTGCTTTCCTGAAAGAGCAGTTCTTAGTGGCCAAAGCATCGCTCCATTCTTCATTCCAAGTTCAGCAACCTTTGCAAGTACAACCTCATGCAGATTATCGAGGGTCCACTTTTCTTCTTCAATTGCTTCTAGTACAGGAAGGATTGTTTTCAGTGAAGCAAGGGCTACTTCGCTATTGGTCTTCATCTTCTTATGGGTATACATCTCTGTGGAATACTCAGGAAGCTCATAGAAAAAGTCCAATTGTCCTTCAATTTCCGACAGGACTTCAACTCTGTGATGAAGGAGTTCGGAAATCTTCATCGTATCAAGTGGCTTATCTTTGATGTCCACCAGAATATGAGGAAGTGCCAGCTCATGGAATTGTTCTGGCGTAAGCTTTTTCAAATATTCTCCATTCATCCATTTTAATTTTTCAGTATCGAAAATCGCTGGGCTTTTATTGATGTTTTTGTAATCGAAGATCTCTACGAGTTCTTCCAACGTAAAAATTTCTTGTGTTGTTCCTGGATTCCATCCAAGAAGGGTGATATAGTTCAGTACCGCTTCTTTGAGATACCCCTTGGCAATGAGATCCTCAAACGATGCATCACCAGTTCTCTTGGAAAGTTTATGCTGGGAATCTTTCATGATCGGTGGGCAATGAACATATACAGGTATATTCCATCCAAATGCCTCATAAAGTCTGTTGTACTTTGGTGAAGAGGAAAGGTATTCGCTACCTCTTACCACATGGGTGATTTCCATGAGATGGTCATCAACAACATTGGCAAAATTATAGGTAGGGAGTCCATCGCTCTTCAGGAGAATCATATCTTCCAATTCTTCATTATCAACACTGATTGTTCCATAGATAACATCTTCGAACTTAGTGATTCCAACGGTTGGGTTATTCTGTCTGATGACATAAGGAAGTCCGTTTGCAAGATTTCCCTCAACTTCTTCCTGGCTTAGATAGCAGCAATGCTTATCGTATTTGAAAGGCTTTTTCTGAGCTTCTGAATTTTCTCTAAGCATATCCAAACGCTCTTTTGTACAAAAACAGTAGTAAGCTTCTTTCTTTGCGACGAGTTCTTCTGCGTATTTCTTGTAAATATCACGTCTTTCACTTTGGACGTAAGGACCGTATTTTCCACCGACATCCGGACCTTCATCATGAATCAGGCCTGTTTCCTTCATAGTTTTGAAGATAACTTCAACAGCACCTTCTACTAGTCTTTCCTGGTCTGTATCTTCAATCCTGAGGATAAAATCCCCGTTTTCATGTTTTGCGATTAAATAAGCATATAGTGCAGTTCTCAAGTTTCCTACATGCATATAACCGGTAGGGCTTGGTGCGAACCTTGTTCTAATTTTACTCATAATGACCTCCTTACAGGTTAAAGAAGTTTTGGTGTATCCCAAAACTTCCGATGTTCTATCTAATTATACTATTATGATTTAGTCTGTCAATTGCTTAAAAGCAGGACTTCTTTGCCATTGGTTGAAAATACGATATTTCCCATTTCTTCAGTCAATAGCGTTTTTGCCCCAGTACCATTATACCTTGCGAGGATCTCTGGAGAGGGAAGATTGTGGTCGTTTCCCTCATCTGACGTGACAATAATATATTCGGGAGCGACTTTCTCTAGAAAAGGCACTGAACTGGAAGTTTTTGAGCCATGGTGTGGAGCCTTTAGAATATTTGCTGTGACATTCAACCCAGCTTTAAGAACTTCTGTCTCGATGAGCTCTTCTGCATCTCCTGTGAAGAGAAATGCACTGTTACCCATACTGAGTCTCATGATCGGCGAATAGTTGTTTGGACTCAAATAACTTGGCTTATTGGGGGAGAGTATACTTAAGGAAATTCCATTATCAAAAGTAAATTCCATTCCTCCGGTGAGGTCATTGATGACCTTGCCTTGCGATTTTAGCGCAGAAGCCATCCGTTCATAGGAAGTGGTCACGATAACCTTATTAGGCGCATAGAACTCTCCAATGGAGAAGCTATTCAGAACTTCGCCCATTCCTCCAATATGGTCTTCATGAGGATGTGTAAGAAATACCATGTCCAGCTTTTCGATATCATACGTCTTAAGGTAATCAATGATGATTTGAGACTGATCTTCTTCACCTGCATCGATGAGAATATTCTTGTCGTTTACTTGAAGGAGGATAGAATCTCCCTGTCCAACGTCAATAAAATGGACTTTAATTGGCGCTTTGACCATTTGGATTCTCGAGACATCCGATGATTTTTCTACTCCTATGATTCCATAATCCAGCATGACATATATCCCAATCAGTCCAAGAACCAGAATAATAATCAGGATTATTGGGGCATAACTTCTTTTCCTCATAATTTACCTCCCTATTGCGTTATGTTCATTTTAACATCTTTAGAATCACTTAAAAAGCTTCTTTTAGTTTAAATAGGAATCTTCTGACTGATACTTCTTATTCTATGCATAAAAATAATAAACATGCAGTTGAAGCTAAAAATGATAAATGATAAATTTCATTTCAATAAATTGCATATTTAGCTTATAATATCTTATAGATCAATAAAGGGGAGAGAGATTATGCTATTTGATATTGTCAGTAAGATAAGGTTTGGATTTTCCCTCATCGGTCTTTGGTTCAAACTTTTTAAAATCTCATCCATTGATAAAAAAGAAGGAAGTAAGGCTTCCTATCCCTTGGTAAAGATTTTGGCCAAGGAGCATACGGATGAGTTGATCAACATTGCAAAAATAAACCTTTTCGTCGAAGGACTTGAAAACATTCCAGAAAAACCTGTGGTTTTTATGGGTAACCACCAATCCTATATTGATATTTATGTCACCTTAAATACGCTGACGATAAAGAGAAATATTATATTAATTGGAAAGCAAGAGATTAAAAAGATTCCAATCATCAGCAAACTTGCAAAATATTATCATGTATTGTTTCTTGATCGCGAGAATCCACGGGAAGGGCTTAAGACCATATTGGAAGCGATCAGTTTGATCAAAAACGAAAACTTCGATGTGTTGATTTACCCAGAAGGTACCAGGTCAAAAAGAACGGAAATGGGAGAGTTTCATAAAGGGAGCTTTAAAATCGCACAAAAAGCGCAAGTCCCCATCATTCCCATGGTCGTCAACAATGCCTATAAGGTCTTCGAAGAGACTTACAAGGTAAAAAAAGGCATAGATGTCCACCTTGCCTTTTTAGAGCCTATATACCTCGACAGGCTTGATCCTGAAGACGCAAAGAATATTGATGAATATGTTAAGAAACGCATTCAGGCAAAGCTTGATGAGTTTACAGGAGCATAGGTGATAAGAAAGAGGCCACTACTTCAATAACGATGTAGTGGCCTCTTTTTTATATCCCATAGATTCTTCATGAACACCAGGATGGATTTTAAAGCTTAATGTTTCTGTCCAATGGTTGTGAAAGGGAAATAAAGGTATCAGTCCTTTGCACACCAGTAATGACATTAATACTATTCAATAAAAGATCCTGTAGGTGAGAGATATTCTTACACACCAATTTAGTGAATATGGAATAATCTCCCGTTGTATAGTGTAGTTCAACTATTTCATTGATTTTTGCAAGTTCGTCGATAGCTTCTGAGAAAGATGAACTTTTGTCCAGATATATACCTACGAAACAACAGACGTCATACCCGAGTTTGGGCATATCCAGAAGGATTTTAGTACCTCTTATAATTCCTAGGTCTTCCATTTTCTTCATTCTTACATGGATTGTTCCTCCAGAAACATGGCATACTCTTGCAATTTCAAGATATGGCGTACGGGCATCCTGGATCAGGATTTCCAATATCTGTAGGTCAAGGTCATCAAGATTGATACTTCCACTGCTTGTCATAAATGCACCCCCATAATGTATATTATATATTATATCAAATAATGATTTTTTAAAATAGCAATATCGCAAAAAAAATATTCTTTTTCGATGAATTTTACAATATATTTCGTTTCAACTTTCCCGGAATGAATATCAAAAGGGGATTTTACAGCGGATTCGCATATTACTTGATTTATGGCGGATAATAACATAAAATGAAATAGAATTAAGGGAGGTATTAACTTGAACTGGAATAGCATATTAATTATTTTCGCCATGTCCATTGCTATCTTTATAGCATATTCATTTGCAAATTCTTTATATTTGTCAAAATTGAAAGTCAACAAATGGGTCGTTTTGGGTGTATCAATCGTATTTCTTCTCATCGGATTGGTCCTTCCACTATTCTCAACGAACATTTGGGTAAACTACATCCCAACTGCAATTTTTGTGTTTTTCTTTCTTTGGTATGCAGACCTATCCGGATTGTCAAATGTTGGCGCTCCTAAAGCAGCCAGACCTAAAGAAATCAAGCCAAAAGCAAAACCAAACAAGCTCAAGTATGTTGATGAAAAAGACATCGTAAAACTTGATCCAAAAAAAGAGAAAAGTAAGCTTTTCAAGAAAAAAACAGTAAAATAAAAGTTTTCAAAAATCATACAGATACCGATTGTTCTCATTACGATTGACATTAGGAGTGATTTTCCTAAGGAAATGGAGAAGGGAAGAATCGGATAAAAAAAGCAAATGAAGTAAATTTACTTCATTTGCTTTTTTATTGCGATAAAATCTTATATTTATAGTTTTCCTAATCTTCTAAACATGGTCTTTTCCACGGCGTTAATGATGTTCTCATATCCTGTACAACGGCACATGTTTCCTGAAAGCATCTTGCGTAGTTCATCTCGTGAAAACTCTTTTTTGGTTTCAAGGATTTCTACAGCCGTCATGATAAATCCAGGTGTGCAGAAACCACATTGGACGGCAGCCTCATCGATAAAGGCCTGCTGAATGTCAGCAAGTTCACCGTTTGGACCTAGAAGGCTTTCCAGCGTCCTGATCTCTTTTCCATCAGCCCAAACTGCGAGATAGATGCAGGAGTTATAACATTTTCCATCGATGATGACATTACATGCTCCGCATTCACCAACTTCGCAACCCTTTTTAACAGAATTCAGACTAAAGTCGTTTCTAAGCATATCCGTGAGAGAAGCTTTGACATCAATCATGGTTTCTGTGTATTTTCCATTGATGGTGCATTTGACTAGTTGTAATTGTGACATTAGATGACACCTCCAGAGCGTTTTATCGCTTCAATCAATGCTCGATTTGCGAGCTCTTCAACTAAATGAAGTCTGAATTCTTTGGTTGCTCTCCAGCTTGTTCTTGGATTCACATCCGTTAATGCCGCTTTGGCAAATGCACTGATATGTTCCATTTCAATCGGTTTGTTTTTGATCAGTTCTTCTGCAGTATTGGTGCGTCTTGGCATTGGACCTGCTACGCCATAAGCAATTCGAACATTTTCTATCATCTTCTTGTCCGGTGACAACTTAACGTTTACTGAACAGCCAGTGGTTGCGATATCCATAGCGTTACGCATGGCATACTTAATATAATGTCCAGCATAACCCTCATAGGATTCCTTTTTGATGAGAATTGCCGTGAGAAGTTCAGCGTGCTCCAAAGCGACTTTGCCAGGTCCTACGTAAAACTCACTTATGGGTAATTGCCTCACTCCATTTGGACCAGTCATTTCCATAATTGCATCCCATGCAAAGAGGGTAGAAGCCGAATCAGCGGAAGTTACACCGTTACAGGTGTTTCCACCGATTGTTGCAATATTTCTAATTTGAGGTCCGCCGACCATATCCACCGCTTCACCCAAAACGTTGATATATTTTTGGATAATGGGATGATTCGTGATTGTCGAAAAATTTGATAAGGGGAGGATGCGGATTGTGCCATCATCATCCATGGATACCCCGCGTAGTTCGTCGAGCTTAAAGATGCTGACGAGTTCTCTGTTCGCAAGGCGACCCTCGCGCATTTGAACGAGAACATCACTGCCACCGGCAATGATAAGCGCCTCAGGATGTGCGATTAGTAGTTCTATAGCGTTAGCAACAGATGTTGCCTCATATAATGCTTTGATATCATACATAATTCTATACCTCCTTCTTAATCAAACCCTCTTGGCTAAATCGCTCAAAGAGAATATGTGGATTGATGGGTAGCATGTCGACTGAAACTCCTGTGGCTTGTAGAATCGCATTACGAATAGCAGGAGCTCCTGATAATGCTGGAGGTTCGCCCAATGACTTGGTACCATAAGCACTTGTTGGCTCATAATTCTCGACAAATTGAGCCTCAAGGTGAGGATGATCAAGTGTTGTCGGCAGTTTGTAGTCAAGCAGGTTATTATTAAGCGGTTTTCCGGTCTTTGGATCATAAAGAATTTGCTCTGATAATCCGTAGCCGATAGCCATGCTCATCCCACCGTGCACCTGCGCTTCAGCAAGCTGCGGATTGATCAGCTGACCACAATCATGGACATTGATGATATCAACTAGTTTTGCCTTGCATAGGGGAATATCAACTTCAACTTCAGCAAAACTGCAGCCGAAGGAATACGCATTTGTTTTGCACTGATAGGTGCTTTCTGCTGTGATATGCTCACTTCTGGTTAAGCTGTATAAGGCTTCGGTCGCAAGCTCTCCGACTGTCATCAACTTCTTGCCTGTGATGAGATGCACAATGTGTCCATCGACGATATCAAGGTCGTGGATCTGCATTCGGGTTAGATAGTGTGCATAATCGAGAATCTTGTCTTTCATGAGTAGGGCAGTCTGTTTGATGGCGAAACCACCCATATAGGTTTGACGAGATGCATAGGCACCAGTACCAAATGGAGTGACGTCGGTATCTTGTGTTGAAATCGTGTGGACATCATGGAATGAAATCCCTAAGGTTTCAGCGGCCATTTGTCCAAAAGCAGTATCCGCACCTTGTCCGATTTCAGTTTCAGCTAATTGAAGCTGAACTGAACCATCCTGATTAAGGACCATTCTACAGGAGGAGGATTCAAGTGATATTGGCCAAACCCCGGTGTTATACCAGAAAATTGCCATACCTAAGCCTCTGCGTACAGGTCCCGTCTGATTGGCATATTTTTTAATTTTTTCATCCCATTGAATATATTCTTTTCCTTTTTCTATACATTGATTAAGGCTGTCAAAATAGTTTTCATTCTTTGAAAATGAATCTACGTACCCAACCTCCATCATATTCATTTTTCGGAGTTCAATGGAATCCATGCCCAATCCTTTTGCAATGTCTTCAATATGGCTTTCTAACGCAAACGTTGATTGAGGAATTCCATATCCACGCATGGCTCCGGCAACAGAGCGATTGGTAAATACCGTGTAGGCATCCACTTTACAGGCTTTACTCTTATATATCTGAGCAAACGCACTGGCTCCTTTGGCACAGATGCCATGGCCATGAGAGGCATAAGCCCCTTGGTTAGAATATGCTTCTAGTCTTCTGGCAACAAATTCTCCATTAGGTCTGGTGTAAGTGATAATATGTGACCTGATGGCATGTCTCACTCTGTTGCATGTGAATGTCTCTTCACGGGTCATTTCGATCTTGACCGTACGTCCACCGACCTGAGTAGTAAGGTATGCGCACAGTGGCTCATACAAAGCATCCTGCTTATTTCCAAATCCACCACCGATATACGGCTTAATAATTCGGACCTTTCCCCATGGCATTCCTAAAGCCTGACCAACAATTCTCCTGACAATATGAGGGATTTGAGTTGAGGAGACAACGACAACGCGTCCAGCTTCCATATAGGAATAGCAGACATGGTTTTCGATATGACAATGCTGAACCGTTGGTGTATCATACCAGCCCTCAAATTTAATGAGACCGGGTTCCTTGGATGCTTCTTCATAATCTCCATTTTCAAAACCAGAATGGTCTAAAATATTATTAGGGTACTCTTCATGTAGCTGAGGAGCATCACTTTCCATCGCTTCTTGCACATCGAGAACTACCGGATAAACCTCATATTCCACTTTTATGGCTTCTAATGCCTGTGCAGCAGCAACTTCATTTTCAGCTATGACTGCAGCGATATCATCACCATAAAACCGAACACGACTCGTTAGTAGCAGACGATCCGCAACATCCTGATGCTGGGGATCTGTTGACCATGGATGTCCTGCAGTCGGAAATTTATAATTGGGCACGTCAAAACAGGTAATGATTTTAACGACACCCGGAATGTTCAAAGCTTCTTTGATATCGATGGATTTCACTAAACCATTTGCAATAGTGGATCTGAATACTTTTGCAATTAACGCGTTTTTGTCAGCTAAATCATCTGTATATCTTGCTCTGCCTGTGACTTTCTCATAAGCATCAACACGTTTTTCGCTTTTTCCTACGCTCATTTACATGAACCTCCTAATAATTTGAAGATATTCTATGAAAACCATTTATACGTTTTCAATGTTCGTGTTTTTATTATACCATTTTGACAGGAGAGAATAACCATTATTTTTTATAATTCGCTTGAATTATAAAAATGTTAAACTGTTGTCTCAAATCATTCATAAACCATATTGAAGGAGAGATTTGGATAAAAGAAATGCTGAAAAAGTGAAGAATTATTGCGGATTGTCAATTGAAGCCCCCACTAATTCTAAGGAATACGACGAAACTAAAGGGTTAATTTAACTAACCAAGTTATCCATTATTCGAGTAGCCTTGAGACATTTTTTGAGTTGAAGCGAAAGGATGAAAAGTAACATTCGGAATTCGAATCACGATTCATGGATTATTTCACCCAAAGGATAGATTTCCCGAACATCATAAAATATCTTGAACAAAAATGGCACTGTATGAAATCTATGTTGAAAATGGAATACTTCTCAAAATTGTTGTATATTATATGTGTATATATAATTATATAGGTGTCTTTATGCCAACCATCGAATTTATAAGGAAGGTGGTAACATTAATTTAGAATATTACGATGACATTCATAGCGTATATTGGCATTATAAAATTTGTGAAGAGGTGTAAAATGAAGATTTATAACTGGAATTATTTCATCATGGGTATAATTTTTGTAGTTGGTGTGGTTATTAGATTATTTGATTTTAGTGGGCTGATGGACTTGTTCTTAATCGCTCTTCTAATTTATCAGGCAAACCGAGCTTTTCGTATTTCACGAAAAAAGAAGGAGACGCAGCAAAACAACAACTGAAACGGTTCGTATTATTCAATATTGCAATAAGAGGGATTCTACCGAATCCCTTTTATCATGTCTCAATTTCAACATTATCTCCAAACACTGCCGACAAAAAAGAGCAAGGCAATCAATTTTGATTGTCTTGCTCTTGAAAACATTATTTATGTCATATGGTTAATCGGTAATCTTTTATGAGCAACCCGTAGTTGAACCACAATCCAGACAAACTTTGCATACGCCATTTCTGACCATTCTTGTACTGGAACACGTGGAACACACGGAATCATAAAGTTTCTCTCCGTTTTTTTCTGCATCCTTGATGACATCCTTAACATCTGAGTCATCTACAACCATATGCAGCTGTTTTACCTTTTCAGGTTCGAAGGTGGCATTGGTAAATTTAGATCTAGGTTTTGTGATGACATCATCCTCTTCAGGTTTGATCTGAACTCTGGAATAATCACCAAGCTCGATATCGATAACCTTTGAAATCAGATCTGAAATAGAGCTGACATTCTTGATGTATGGATGTTTGGAAACAAAACCATAGGGCTCGTATTTCTGGCCTCTAAGCATTTTTGAGATGTCCTTTGGTGGGATATGATACTGAAGCATTACTGAAATTGTCTTTGACAAAGAGTTAAGAAGACCTGTAATCAGGGTTCCTTCTCGATCTGTAGTCATATAGATTTCAGAAATTTCACCTCTGGCATTTCTATTTACAGTGATATAGACCTTAACATCATCAATTTGAGCAGGATGGGTGTGTCCTGCGCGGATTCCAGCCATCTTTTCTCTTCTGAATGCACCTTGAGTCTTAGGTGATTCTGCGATCAGTGACTTCGTATATTCAAGGAGAACGGGGTAAGTGAGATTATCAAGATCTGGATTCTCATCTGCTTTGTCAATCCTTGTATTTAATGGCTGTGCAAACTTAGATCCGTCTCTGTATAAGGATATTCCCTTAACACCAGTTTCCCAAGACCTGATATGAACTTCCTTGAAGTCTTCAACCGTGGCATCCTTAGGAAGATTGACTGTCTTTGAGATTGCGCCTGAAACCAGTGGGGTAAGCGCTGCAACCATATAGACATGTCCATAATGCTGGATAAATCTGCTTCCGGTTCCACAAACGTTGGCGGTATCAAAAATTGGCAGATGCTCTTCCTTGAGGTATGGGGCACCTTCAATTTTACCATCCATGATCATGCCATTGTTTTCCTTGCCAATATAAGCCATGATCTCTTTGATTTCTTCTTTCTTGTAACCTAAATTCTTAAGCGCAACTTCGATAATTGGATTTGCGATGGTCATGAATCCACCACCTACAAGCTTTTTGTAGACAACATGAGAGAAGAAAGGTTCTATGCTCGTAGCTGCACAGTCCATAGCAAAGGAAATTGTACCTGTAGGTGCGATTACACTGACCTGTGCATTGCGGTAGCCAAACTTTTCACCGATGCTTACTGCGTCGAGCCATGATTCTTTAAGGGCTTCTGAAAGTCCTTTCAGGTCATTTTCAAGGAGCAACCCATGATTCACGATAAATGGTTCATAATGGAGCTCTTCAAGTTCAGTGTCGAGAGCACCCGCAACTCTTGCGTGATTTCTGATTACTCTGTTCATATATTTTTTATTGATGTCATATTTCTCAAAGGTGCCGACTGCTTTAGCCATAAGCGCTGAAACTGCATAGCTTTGACCCGTAATCAGTCCGATGAGTGCAGCTGAAAGTGTTCTTGCTTCATCTGAATCATAAGGGATTGCACGTGCCATGAGAAGGGAAGCGACATTCGCAATTCCAAGGCCAGTAGTTCTAAACATATAGGTCTTTCTTGCAATATCGACAGTAGGGAATTGACCCCAGTGGATGGAAGATTCAAGAAGCATCTGATTTAAATTGATCATATGTTTCAAACCGGCGATATCGATGGTGTTAGTTTCTGGATCGTAAAATCTGTAAATGTTTATGGAAGAAAGATTACAGCTTGTATCGTCCAAAAATGCATACTCACCACATGGATTTGTTGAATTAAGCCTGTTGTGTTTTGCCCATACATCACCATCTTCTCCGGCAGGGCAGGTATGCCATGCATTGAAGGTATCGATGAATTGTGGTGCAGGATCCGCTGATTTACAGGCAGCGTTATTAAATTCTTCCCAAAGCTTGCTGACTTTGATGTCACTGTTTACAGAATCATCAACTCTTCCTTTAAGGGTTATGGTCTGATCAGGGTCGATTTGAAGATCCTTGACTTTTCTCATGAACTCATCCGATATTCTTAGTGAATTGTTTGAGTTTTGTCCTGAAACAGTCTCATAGGCTTCTCCATCGATGTCTGCATCGTAGCCCATCTTTGCAAGGGCACGTACTTTATCCTCTTCCTTGGCTTTCCAAAGAATGAACTGCTCAATTTCTGGATGATCGATGTCCAGGCAAACCATTTTAGCAGCTCTTCTGGTCGTTCCGCCTGATTTGATTGCGCCAGCATTTCTATCAAGTCCCTTTAAGAAACTCATCAGTCCGGAAGAAACGCCGCCTCCGGTAAGATGTTCACCAACAGCACGGATATTTGAAAAGTTGGTGCCTGTACCTGAACCACCTTTGAAGAGTTTGGTTTCAGTAACATACTGTTCTGAAATGGAATGATCTCCGAGAAGTTTATCTTCTACGGAAAGAATGAAACAGGCAGAAGCCTGAGTTCTTGTATAGGTATCTGGGGATTTTACGACTTTTTTCAATTGATCATCATAATAGTAGAGGTCATTTTGACCGCCTTCAATTCCATAACTCAGTTTAAGTCCTGTATTGAACCACTGAGGTGAATTAGGGGCATACATCTGATTCAATAGTCCATAGACCATTTCATCATAGAAGATTTCCTTTTCTTCCTTTGTTTTGATTACGCCCTCATCGGCGAGGGATTCCATCCAAAAGTTAACCATTCTATGGGCAACCATCTTCATTGAATTTTCGTATCCAAATTCGTTGTTGACTCCTGCCTTTCTAAAATACTTTGAAGCGATGATATCAACAGCATTCTGTGTGTATTGGCTTGGAAAATCGAGATCTTTCATTTCAACAATAATTCTGCCTGACTTATAGTCCTTCAGCAGAACATCTCTTTTGGTCCAACTAAATAAATCATATACAGTTTTATCTTTATTATTTTCCAGCTCTTTAGTATAATAACGTTTGAACAAGTCTTTTATGTCTTTCATTATGTACCTCCTGATTAAAACTTCGATAGTCTCAGTATAATACCATATATTGTGTAAATCAACTCTAAAAACCACAATATATAGATATTTATATTTAGTTTACAGAAAGTTATTGAGTCCCACTGAAAAAATTAATTTGGAAAAATGATTGTTATTGTATAGTAAACATAAAGATTTAAGGAATATGAGGTATGATGATAAAAGAAATCAATGGAATCAGACCAATTATAGATAAAACAGGCTATATTGCTGAACATACAATCATCGTCGGAGATGTCCAAATCGGAGAGAAATCTTCAATCTGGTATGGTGCGGTCCTCCGGGGAGATGTCGGGTCAATTAGGATCGGTAAAATGAGCAATATCCAAGACAATGCGGTTCTCCATACGGACGGCGGTGTTGTACTCTTCATTGGGGACAATGTTACCGTAGGGCATGGGGCAATCATTCATGGCGCGAAGATTGAAGGCAATAGCATCATCGGGATGGGCAGTATTGTGCTTGATGGCGCTATTATCGGTAAAAATACGATCATAGGCGCTGGAAGCCTTGTCACTGGAGGGGAAATCATTCCAGAAGGTGAATTGTGGCTGGGTAGGCCTGCAAAATTTATGAGAAAAATCACGTCGGAAGAGCTGGAGAAAATTAAATCTTCAGCCAAGCACTATTATGATTATGCGATGCTGCATGAAGGAGAAAAACATGATTAAGTTCGGAGATTACAACATAATGAAAGTAAAAAGAGAGGCAACATTTGGCCTTTTTTTAGACAAAGAGACCGGAAGTACCACAGATGACATTTTACTGCCCTTTGGGAGTATCGTTGGTGAAAAACCTAAAGTCGGCGATGAAGTGGAAGTGTTTATCTATAAGGATTCTAAGGATAGACCTATCGCAACAATGAAAAAGCCAAAGGTTACTGTAGATAACCTAGCCATCCTAAAGGTTGTATCAGTTGCTGAATTTGGCGCGTTTCTGGACTTTGGACTGGAAAGAGATATTCTGGTACCAAGAGGAGAAATGAAATACAACATGGAACCAGGCACGGAATACCTGGTATTTGTCTATGAAGACAAAACGGGAAGACTTGCCGCGTCAACCGCAGTTGAAAGGTATCTCGATACCGCGCCTGCTGAGGAGTTTAAAGTAGGGGATGTCGTTATAGGAATTGTCTATGATAAGCAGACAAACGGAACTCTTGAAGTCGCAATCGACGACAAATACAAGGGGATTATTCTGAAGAATGAATACTTCACTGATATCTATCCCGGCGACCGTGTAACAGGAACCGTAAAGAAGGTTTTAGAAGATGGCAGACTAAGCTTTACACCAAGAAAGAAAATGATTGAAGCGAAGGAAGACTTGTCTGATACAATCCTAAGCTATATGAAAAAAAATAATGGCTCAATGCCATATAGCGACAAATCCACGCCTCAAGAAATAAAAGCTAAATTCAACAGCAGCAAGAATTACTTCAAGATTGCCCTCGGTAACCTCATGAAGAAAGGCCTGATCACGCAGGATGAAAAAGGAACCCATTTGAAGGAAGTTAAGGAAAATAAGGAAGTTAAGTAATTTTAGCAAAGCCCTGACAGGAGGAATAGAGAATGTTTGAAACTATAGAAAAGGCTGGTGTAAGCCGCGAGAAAAACCTTATCACAGCCATCCGATTCGTGAAGGCTCAACTGAAGAATGAGAAGAACCTTCTAGCAAACCTTTCAAATATAAGCGCCATTATCGCCGCTTACATGGATGATATCAACTGGGCGGGGTTTTACCTCATGGTCGAGGGAGAACTCATCCTAGGGCCATTCCAGGGCAAGCCTGCCTGTAACCGGATTGAGATTGGTAAAGGGGTTTGCGGTACCGCAGTTGCATCCAAACAAACTCAGGTCGTCAAAAACGTTTTGGAACTGGAAAACCATATCGCCTGTGATTCAGCCTCAAGATCAGAGCTCGTAGTCCCGATCTATAAAGGAGATACCATTTTCGGTGTCTTGGATATTGACAGTCCATCCTTTGCGAGGTTTGGCGATTTGGAAAAGACTTCCATGGAAGAACTTGTGAAGCTTCTCGAAGCCAGCCTATAGAAACCGTAAAGCAAAGTTCTAAATGAATTGCAATAAAAAGCCGGGAGCATTCTCAAATGCTTCCGGCTTTTTTGATCCAATATTATGCTCTGATTTTTTTGATGTTTTCTTCTAGACGATCATATTCAAGTTGCATGAGGTTCAGGCTATGGAGTGCCCGTACCTTTTCTATATCCTCATGAAATTGTACATTCAATGAAGCATGAAGAGGATAGTCCTGATGCACTTCGTTTTTCAGGTTCTGAAAATCATGTTTTTCTAAGGAATGAATCAGTTCGTTTAAAGGCTGAGCCTCGCTTTTTGTAAATTCCAGATTCCCTGCATCCTTGACATAACAAAGATCATACGCCATATGAACAATGATTTTAAGACTGGTAGTCATGTCTTCCGCTAAAATAATATTTTCTTTTTCTAAACTGTTATAGGGAATTACAGATTCTTGTTTTATGGCAAAAATACTTGAACGAACATTTTCGATATCGGCAAATATACCGGTAAAAATGCTGTCGTAGGGGATAGATAATTCAGCATCCTTTGCCTCGACATAATCTCTTGTCAGTTTTAATGCCATTAGACTTTTGAGTTTAATGAACTCCAGTCGCTTATAGATTATTTTCTTATAATAAAGGAAGGAGAATATATAGTTAAAAATGACAGCAATAAGGATACCAAGACCCAGGGCAAAAATCCTTATCCTTATGGTCAGCAGGATATTGGGGTTACCCAAAGCATCGTGCTGAATGAGCTGAGTCATGTAAATACTGGTGAAGATCGCCACAGCAGAAATGCTTCTATAATTGATTTTCACTGAGATATAGATAGTAAGTCCCATTCCTAGCGCGATAGTAATGATATTAACACCTAACAGATAGACGAGAATACCCGTAATCATGGCACCAAGAAAAGAGGCGAGAAGTTGATTGATTCCATTTTTAACCGCAGATATATTTGTGGCTTCGAGGTTGTACATGACCCCGAGTAGAACTGAAACCATATCTAACCGGGTCACCTTAAACATGCTGCCGAGGTAGTAACCTGCAGCGATAGCAAGCATAGACTTAAAGATATAGAGCCAGGAATCCAGGAGTACAGCCTCTTTCTTCAAGATAAATGGCTTTAATATTTTTTCCGTAAGATTCACCTCTTTTTGTTAATAAATCGTTTTTTTGTAATCTTGTTTAAAACATATTATCATATTCATGAAGAGATGTCCTGATTTAATCGATTAATTGGAGGTAGATCATGAAGAAAATCATACTTTATATTGCTATGAGCCTTGACGGATATATCGCAGGAGAAAACGGAGAACTTGATTGGCTTGATAAATTCAACGATTCGAAAGTCTTTGAAAAAATAGACGAATTCTTGATGACAATTGATACATTGATCATGGGTAAAGGAACCTACTTAAAAATCGTTAATGATCTTGCAAAGGACGACTGGCCTTATCCAGGGAAAAGATGTCTTGTTCTGACAAGCGATCTTAACATTAAAGATGAACGAATAGAGGTCATCCATGAATTTAAGAAGAGCTATATGGAATCTCTTAAAGAATTAGGTGGGAAAAACATCTGGCTCGTTGGTGGAGGAAAGACCATCGAGGCTTTTCTTGAGGAAGATCTGATTGATGAGTACCAAATTACGGTAACCCCTACGATACTTGGCAAAGGGATTCCACTTTTTAGGGGGGAAGGAAAGCAGAATGACTTGCTGCTTAAAAATGTAGAACTCATAGGAGATTTGGTTACCCTGACTTACTTGAACAAATAGTGGAAAGTGAAAGCACCAGAAAAGTTCATCGCGAACTTCTCTGGTGCTCTTATTTTGTCTTAAACTACTTTTTGTTTAGTAAGGGATATTGAATTTTTTTCTATGCATTCTCATAAAGATCTTGATGATTTCGTTGACAGCCAGCGGAATCAGCGCAAAACCAAATACGATAAGCCAGTCATTTACAGGAAGGGTATGAACATTAAATGCCTCGGCTAGGAATGGAATGGTGATTACACCCATCTGCAGGATGATTCCTGCAAAAAGTGAGCCGACAAGATACTTGTTCTTGAAAATACCCACCTGGAATATCGACTTCGCTTCACTTCTAAGGGTGAAGGAGTAGAAGAGCTGTGAGGTTGCAAGCACAACAAAAGCCATGGTTCTTGCATACTCTAGCGCATTTGTAAGTTCAGCGGAAGGATTCTTAATCCCAGATTCCATCAAGGTGAATCCTCTTTCGTTCAGCCCCCATTTGAAGGCTAGTAGGGTAAGGGATCCAATGAGGACACCTCCGATAATTGCTCTTAAGCCTGCACCGCCAGCAAAAAAGCTTTCTTTTGGATTCCTTGGCTTTTTCTTCATGACATCATGATCGCCTGGGTCAATACCAAGAGCGATAGCAGGAAGTGTATCAGTTACAAGGTTGACCCACAGAATCTGCGTTGGCAGAAGGGGAACGGCAAAGGAGAAGAGTACGGAGAAGAAAATGGCAATGATTTCTCCGAGATTACAAGAGAGAAGGAAAATAACAGCTTTTCTGATGTTGTTATAGATGTTTCTTCCTTCTTCAATCGCTGCGACGATGGTTGTAAAGTTGTCATCGGTAAGAATCATGTCTGCAGCACCCTTGGAAACGTCGGTACCTGTAATACCCATGGCTACACCGATATCGGCATGCTTAAGGGAAGGAGCGTCGTTGACACCGTCACCGGTCATGGAGACGATGTTTCCATGAGCCTTTAAGGCTTTGACAATCTTTACCTTATGGTCTGGGGATACTCTTGCAAATACTCTGAAGTTTTTAATTTCCTCTGAGAACTCTTCATCGGTAAGCTCATCAATTTCAGTTCCAGTGATGGACTGCTTGATGTCCTGTGCGATGCCAAGTTCCTTGGCAATTGCCACAGCTGTATTCTTATGGTCACCAGTAATCATAATGGTTGTAATTCCTGCATTATGTGCTGCAGCTATGGAATCCTTCACTTCAAGTCGTGGTGGATCGATCATCGCGACAAATCCAATGAGTGTCAGTTCGCTTTCCATTTCAGCAGGAGTGATTTTCGCCTCTGTGTCCTTAATGGCTACACCAAGAACTCTAAGTGCCTGATTTGATAGTCTTTCGGACTCCGCAAGGAATTTACCTTTGATTTCATCGGTTAATGGAACTTTATTTCCGTCAACGAGAACACTCGAAGAAATTTTAAGGATATTGTCAATAGCACCCTTTGTATGGACTCTAAATCCATTTTCTTCCTTGTTCAAGGTGGACATGAGCTTTCTATCAGAATCGAAAGGTTTTTCATCGACTCTTGGGAATTCCTTGTTAAGCGCATCCTTTGTCATGTCGCTCTTGTTACCAAGGACAATCAGCGCAATTTCAGTTGGATCTCCTGTGGATCCAGTTCCATTAGCTGTCGCATCACTACACAGTACAAATGATTTGATCATTTGTTTGCTTTCGCCTTCAGCAGTGTATTTTTGTTCCTTGATATCTAAATCGACACTGTTATCCAAAGTATAATACTTGAGGACAGTCATCTTGTTCTGGGTAAGGGTACCGGTCTTGTCTGAACAGATGATATTTACTGATCCCAAGGTCTCAACTGCAGGCAGCTTCTTGACAATGGCATTGATCTTACTCATTCTGGTCACGCCGAGGGCAAGAACGATAGCAACGATAGCAGGTAGTCCTTCAGGAATAGCGGCAACTGCTAAACTGATCGCGGTAAGGAGCATTTCAAGAAGCTCTCTTCCTTGAAATAAACCAACAACAAACATGATGGCAGTAATTCCTACACACAGTTTACCGAGTGTCTTTCCAAGTTCATCCATTCTTCTTTGAAGTGGGGTCATCGTATCGGAATCTTCGTTAAGGCTCTTTGCGATTCCACCAACAATGGTATCCATTCCTGTTGATACAACAACACCTTCTGCACGTCCATAAGTGACTAGAGTGGACATGAAGGCCATGTTGGACTGATCTCCGATTGGCATGCTTTCTTCTTCAAAAATATTTTCTGCATATTTGTCGGAAGGGACGGATTCTCCAGTAAGTGCTGATTCTTCAACCTGAAGGTTAGAACTTGTAATCAGTCTTAAATCAGCAGGGATATATCTTCCTGCATCAAGGATGACAATATCTCCAGGAACAATTTCTACGGAATTGATTTCCTTGTTTTCTCCATTTCGTCTTACGACAGATCGGGGAGTCGTCATTTTATTCAAAGCTTCAATGGCTTTTTCCGCCTTCGATTCTTGGATAACACCAATGGTGGCATTTAAAAATACAACAGCAAGTATAATAATTGCATCTGCATATTCACCAACGATTAATGTAACCACAGTCGCTGCAAGAAGCACATAAATCAGTGCATCGTTCAGTTGTGCGAAGAATAATCTGAAAAGGGAAACCTTCTTCTTTCCTTGGAGTTTGTTTTCACCGTATTTCTCTTGTCTTTCTTTGACTTCAGCGTCCGACAGACCCTTTTCTGCCTGAACACCTAGTTCTTCAAGAGCTTCAATCTGAGACTTGTTAAACCACATATTAAACCACCTCACATAATTTTGCTTTTATTTTAAGTTATTCGTTTTTTTTAGATCAGTAATGTATTAATCGATAGAATCAAGGAAGGTCTTAAAGGAAGCATCAGACGGCATTCTCAAATCACCACGAGGTGATAATGAAATGCTTCCAACCTTTGGGCCATCAGGCATGGCTGAGCGCTTAAACTGCTGAGAATAGAATCTTCTAATAAAGACTTTAAGCCATTTCTTGATTTCTTCCTTTTCGTAAGTTTTTTTGAAAGCAATCTCTGCCATAAAAAGGATTTTCTTAAAGGATGCGCCGTATTTCATGTAATGATAGAGGAAAAAGTCATGAAGCTCATAGGGTCCGATGATATTTTCAGTCATCTGGAGCATTTCATTGTTTTCTCCGGTTGGGAGTAGTTCAGGACTTACCGGGGTATCGAGGATATCCCTTAAAATCATGGAAATCCTGCCCTCAAATTCCTCTTCAAAGAAATACCTGACGAGATACCTGACCAAGGTCTTTGGAACAGAAGCGTTAACTCCATACATGGACATCTGGTCACCATTATAGGTGCACCAGCCTAAGGCGAGCTCAGAAAGATCTCCAGTTCCAACGACAATGCCGTTTTCTTTGTTTGCGATATCCATAAGGATTTGGGTACGTTCTCTGGCTTGTACATTTTCATAGGTCGCATCATGAATATCTTTTTGATGACCGATATCTTCGAAATGTCTCAGTGCTGCTTGAACAATGTTGATTTCTCTAAAGTCAGTTCCCAATTCTTTGCACAGTTCAATGGCATTCGAGTAGGTTCTGTCAGTAGTTCCGAAACCAGGCATGGTAATCGTAATAATATCGCTCAGGGGAAGATTCATGATTTTATAGGCCTTTACAATCACGAGTAACGCCAATGTGGAATCAAGTCCCCCAGAGATTCCAATGACCGTTTTTTTCATGTTGAGGTGTGAAAGCCTTTTACACAGACCATGGCTTTGTATGCTTAAAATTTCTTTTGCTCTTGTTTTTCTTTCTCGAGGATTCTTCGGAACAAAGGGATGAGCATCAATAAACCGATCAAATTTATCCAAGGAAAAATCTTTTTGATAAAAGTGGATATGCTCAGATTTCTCATGTCCATTCGAGGATTCATTTCTAAAGGTAGTGTTTCTCAATCGTTCGCCCTTAATTCTCGCAATATCGATGAATTCCGATATTTTGTCGGATTGAACGCTAAACCGCTCGTTCTCTTTAAGAAGTGAGCCAAATTCCGCAATCATCAGATGTCCACCAAAGACAAGGTCAGTTGTGGATTCATTTACACCAGATGAAGCATAGACATAAGCGCCTATATTTTTGGCACTGGTGATTCTCACGAGATCCTTTCGGTATCCGCTTTTTCCTACAAGTTCATTGGAAGCGGACAAATTAAAGATAATTTCAGCACCATCGAGTGAAAGGTTAGCTGAAGGGGAGTTTGTTGCAAAGAGATCTTCGCAGATTTCAACGCCAAAACTGTAGTCAGAGGTCTCGAAAACCAAATTACCGAAAGGAATATCCATCTCATCGAAAAGATTGATCGATTTACCTAAGGAATCAGTATATGGGGTGAACCATCTGCCTTCATAAAATTCGTTGTAGTTCGGGATATTTCTTTTGGGGATTATTCCAAGAATCTTTCCATCAAAAAGTACTGCAGCGGCATTAAAAAGTCTATTCGACCGTCTCAGGGGAAGTCCTAAAATGACAACCATATCCATCCCGGCTGTCTTCTCCATGACATCTTTAAGTGCAGCTTCTGCTGCCTCAAGAAGGTCGGTCGTAAAGAAAATATCTCCAGCAGAATATCCCGTTAGTGAAAGTTCTGGAAAAAGTGCAACTTTAACTTTGTCCTCGCGAAGTTCTTCTATTAGGAGAAGTATTTCATTCTTATTAAATTCCACATCTGCAACTTTTAAATTGGGTGAAATTGCAGAAACCTTAATATAATCTGTCATCGTCTTCCTTCTTTCCAATAGGTACTTATAAAGTTCCTCAATTGATATTAATTTATTATATCATCTACGGAACTATCGTGAAATGCAAATCCTAATTTATAGAAATTTAGCGCTCGTTAAAGACTACCTTCATAGAATATCATACTTTCTGTAAAATGTCTTATATATTACACAATAATACAGTAAAAAATACTACCTGAATCGTAATATTTGTACCTGTACGAATGATTATTACTATTTTATGATTAATTGTTGACATTTAACAGGGTGATGTTACAATTTAGTTATGAAACGTTCGGGAGGTATTCATGGAAACAATTAACAACATCTATGTGGAAAAGAAAAATGGGTTTCAAAATGATGCTTTAAACTTAGATAAAGATCTCCAAGAAATGCTGGGAATAGAGACCACTTCAAGAATCGTCAATCTATACAGCATAAAGGGAGTGGAAAGTGATGCCTTAAGGCTTGTCAGAGGTAATGTGTTTAGTGAGCCATCTATCGATGACATTTATGAAAATGACGAATTTCTTATCGGAAAAAAGCACTTTATTCTGGAACTTTTACCCGGACAATATGACCAGAGGGCAAAAGCGGCAGAGGAATGCATTCAGCTAACTTTGGGAAACTTTAGTGCAGAAGTGAAATACAAGAAAATCTATCTTTTTGAAAATGTTAGTGACGAAGAACTGCAAAGAATCAGAGATTATGTCCTAAACCCTGTGGAAATGCGAATAGGTATCCTGGATGAGAAATTTCAGCGTGTTCCGGAAAAAGGGAATCAGGTTCAAGTACTTGAGGATTTTAGAAATCTAAAGGACGAAGAACTTGATTATTTCATTTCAAGTTATGCTTTAGCCATGGGCAGTGAAGACCTTAAGATTGTTAGGGCGTATTTCATCAGTGAAATGAGAGATCCTAAAATTACAGAAATCAGAATTCTTGATACCTACTGGTCGGATCATTGCAGACATACGACCTTCAATACCATCATTAAAGATGTTGTATTTAACGAGAATGCAACGCTTGAAAAGAGAACCTTTGATGAATACCTTGAAATGAAGAAAGTCCTGGGCAGGGAAGCGAAAAACACAACCCTTATGGATCTGGCTACAATTGGAACAAGGTTCCTTAAGCATAAAGGCCTCGTTAGCGATCTTGATGAATCTGAAGAAATCAATGCCTGCAGTATGGTGAGAACCGTAAGGACAAATGAAGGAGACAAAGAAGTCCTCGTCATGTTCAAGAATGAGACCCATAACCACCCGAGTGAAATCGAGCCTTTCGGCGGAGCGGCAACCTGCCTTGGTGGGGCCATCAGGGATCCCTTAAGTGGAAGGGCATATGTTTACCAGGGAATGAGGATCACCGGGGCTTCCGATCCAAGAGAATCGTTAAGCAACACGCTCAAGGGTAAATTGCCACAAAGAGTAATCACAAAAGGCGCAGCTAAGGGTTTTTCGTCTTACGGTAACCAGATTGGCCTTAACACAGGATTTGTAGAGGAAATCTACCATGAGGGATTTAAAGCCAAGAGAATGGAAGCCGGAGCTGTAATCGCCTCTGCGCTGAAAGAAAATGTCATCAGAGAAGTGCCTGTAGCTGGGAATCTCATCTTGCTCATTGGAGGAAGAACCGGGAGAGATGGGGTAGGCGGAGCAACAGGTTCATCTAAAGGACATACTAAGGATTCCATCAATGATTCAGGGGCTGAGGTTCAAAAGGGAAATGCTGTAGAGGAAAGAAAACTACAACGTTTCTTTAGAAATGAAGAAGCGTCGAAGATGATTCTCAGGTGTAACGACTTTGGAGCTGGTGGCGTATCTGTGGCTATCGGAGAACTGGCCGATTCTATTGATATCCATCTGGAAAAAGTACCGAAAAAGTACTTGGGGCTAGATCCTACAGAAATTGCAATATCCGAATCACAGGAACGGATGGCCATCGTAGTCGATCGAATCAACTCAGACAGAATAATCACTTTGGCCGAGGAAGAGAACCTTGAAGCCACTGTAGTGGCTGAAGTGACTGAAACAGGCAGATTGAGAATGTTCTATGATGAAGACCTTGTCTGTGACCTTCGACGTGACTTTCTTAATACCAGTGGTGCAAAGTCTTTCGAGAGCGCTTATGTCAATGCAAGGACTGAGAAAGCGACTCTGGATGAGAGTCTAAAAAACTCTGTGTTAGGCAAAGAAGATATCCTAAAATCCCTTGAAGAACTTGATTTTGCCTCACAGAAAGGGTTGTTGGAGAATTTTGACTCTACGATCGGTAGAAACAATATGCTTCTTCCTTATGGCGGAGCCTATCAGGATACCAAAACCCAGGGGATGGTTTCCCTTATTCCCTTAAAGAATCTTGAAACTTATGATGCCAGTGTCATGACCTATGGTTATGATCCTTATACCATGGAAACTGATGGTTATAGAGGTGCATATGAGGCAGTCGTGGAATCTTTAGCCAAGGTTGTTACTTTGGGCGGAGACCATAAGAGTGTAAGACTGAGTTTTCAGGAGTATTTTAGAAAACTTGGCCATGAGAAGGAGAACTGGGGAAAAGTACTTTCAGCTCTTCTAGGTGCCCTAAAGGCTCAGGTTGACTTCGGCGTACCTGCCATTGGTGGAAAAGATTCCATGTCGGGAAGTTTTGGTGAAATCCATGTTCCAGATACCTTGATCTCTTTTGCAGTAACGACACTTCCAAAGGAAAACATCATCGATAACACGATGAAAGGTAATAATTCTATTCTGATGATCCTGAGGACATTAAAAAAAGATGGACTATATGTCTATGAGGATTTCAAGAAGAACGCGGACCTGATTTATATGCTCCGGGATGAAGGGTATCTCCTCAGTGCAGACACCTTGAAAAGAGGCGTAGTAAAGAGCCTTGTCAACATGGCGCTTGGCAACAGGATTGGATTCAGGGTGAATACAATTAACCAAAATGAGAATCTAAAAGACCCTGGCAGCTTTATTCTGGAAGTCAAACCTGAAGCGGTTTCTTTGCTCAAAGAACTTATGAATGAAAAGCATGTTGAAGGAAAGTTCATCGGGGAAACAAATGACGGAAGCAAGATGATTTTCGGAGAGACTTCTATTGAAATCTTGGAACTATTAACTCTCCAGAAAAGACCATTGAAAAATATCTTTAACGAGTATATCGCAGATGGAAATCTTCTGGAAGCGAAACAATCCATCAAAACCTATCCACAGAGTCAAGTGAAAGTCGATCGGCCCAAAGTTCTCATCCCGGTATTTTTCGGAACAAATTGCGAACTTGACCTGGAATATGCGTTTAAAGAAGCTGGCGCTGAGGTGAAAATTTTCATCTTCAGGAATGGAGAAAAGTTCATCCGAGAATCCATAGCGGAGTTCACTCACCTGATCAAAGAAACGAATATCTTGATGCTTGCGGGTGGCTTCAGCGCTGCTGATGAACCGGAAGGCTCAGGAAAGTACATCGCAAATGTGCTCCGTAATCCTTCCATAAAAGAAGCAATCCATGAGCACCTCAAGGTACGCGATGGACTAATCCTTGGCATATGCAATGGATTCCAGGGTTTGGTAAAATCAGGACTTCTTCCTTATGGTGAAATCATTGAACCCAGGGAAGACATGCCTAACCTTACTTACAACACCATTGGAAAACATATGTCGAGAGTTGCTCGAACCAAGCTGGCTTCAAAAAACACCCCTTGGATGGATTATGCCTCCTTAGGTGACATTCATGATGTCCCCATCTCCCATGGTGAAGGTAGATTTGTTGCAACGGAGGAGATTCTTAATGAACTTTCAGAAAATGGCCAGATTATCACGCAGTATACTGACCTTGAGGGGAATGTCACAATGGAAGGACCTTACAATCCAAATGGTTCCATAATGGCGATAGAAGGGATTTGTTCAAAAGATGGCCGGATCTTTGGAAAGATGGGCCATACGGAAAGAGTGAAAGACGGACTGTATAAGAATTACAGTGGCAAATATTATACAGAGATGTTCAAAGCGGGTGTTGATTATTTCAAAAAATCCAAATAACCAGGACTCAATTCATTGGTTTAGAAAATTTTGCATCTAGAAATTTCAATCAAAGGAGACAAAATATGAACGTACTCATTATTTTTGGAAGTTTTTCAGACAAGGAAGTCATGAAGGGGGCAAAAACCGCCCTGGATGAATTCGATATCCACTCAGAATCCTATATCATCTCAGCGCACAGGACGCCCGAACTTTTGGAAGAAGTCTTGCTCAAAAAGGAATCTGAAGGATTCGAAGTGATCATCGCAGGTGCAGGCCTTGCGGCACATCTTCCTGGAGTCATCGCCTCAAAGACAATCCTCCCAGTTATCGGCGTCCCCCTTAAAGGAGCCGTTGAAGGGCTCGATGCCTTGTTCTCTATCGTTCAGATGCCCAAACAGATTCCAGTTGCGACAGTTGGAATAGGAAATGCTTACAATGCCGGCATGCTTGCAGTTGAAATTTTAGCCATAAAATACCCGGAACTGAAGGACAAACTCATTGCCTATAGAAAAAATATCAAAGAAAAATTTAGACGGGATAATGCCCAGGAGGTAATCTACTAATGAATGAATTACTATATGAAGGAAAAGCAAAAAAAATATTTCTAACCAAGGATAAGGATACGGTTCTTGTTTATTACAAGGACGATGCCACAGCAGGAAATGGAGCGAAGAAAGGTACAATCTTGAATAAAGGGTCCATGAATAACGAAATCACCACAAGAATCTTTACTTATCTGGAAGAAAACGGAATAAAGACTCATTACATTAAAACCTTATCCGATCGGGAGCAGCTGGTGAAGCGTGTAGAAATCATTCCGTTAGAAGTCATTGTAAGAAACCTCGCTGCGGGATCCTTCTCTAAAAGATTAGGCGTTGAAGAAGGTTCCGATTTGAAGACGACAATCTTTGAAATTTGCTACAAGAACGATGATCTGGGCGATCCTCTAATTAATGACAGCCATGCCGTGGCACTCGGACTTGCAACCTTTAATGAGCTTAAGGAAATTTACACGATTACAGGAAAAATCAATACGCTTCTTCAAGATTACTTTAAAAAGGCTGGCCTGATTCTTGTGGATTTCAAAATAGAATTTGGAAAAGACAAAGATGGAAATATTCTGCTTGCTGATGAAATAAGCCCTGACACTGCAAGACTCTGGGATGAAAAAACTCGTGAAAAACTCGATAAAGACAGATTCAGAAGAGATCTTGGACATGTGGAAGATGCTTATCTTGAGGTGCTTAACCGCATAAGGCAGGGAGAATAATGATAGAAATAATCGATAAATTAAAGGAAGAATGTGGAGTCTTTGGCATTTGGACCAAAGACAAGAAAGCTGCATATGATGTTTATGATGGTCTTTATGCACTTCAGCACAGGGGTCAGGAAAGCGCAGGCATTGCTTCCTTTGAAAAGGGGGAGCTTCTCGTAAGAAAACGTATGGGACTTGTGGCCAATGCACTTACTTCTGAAGACCTCAAACTGCTTAAAGGGAGCATGGCTATCGGACATGTCAGGTACTCCACAAAAGGGGATTCCAGTGTCCTTAATGCACAGCCTCTGACCGGTAAATCTAAATTCGGTGCACTTGCAGTAGCCCATAACGGGACCCTAGTTAATACTGAAGTCATCAGAAGTCTTTTAGAGGATAGTGGTGCGATTTTTCAAACCGATACAGACTCCGAAGTCATCGTCAATCTTATCGCAAGAGGGATCCATAAGGGAATAGAAAATGCAGTTCTTGATGCCATAAAGACGGTAAAAGGCAGTTTTGCCTTGGTCATTGCATTCGGCAACAAACTCATCGGAATCCGCGATACCTTTGGAATAAGACCGCTTGTCATGGGCATGAGAGATGAAGACATTATCTTCGCCTCAGAAAGCTGTGCCATCGATACCATTGGAGGAACACTTCTTCGAGACGTGAAAGCAGGAGAGATGGTGGTTGTAGAAGACGGACAGGTCAAGTCTTATGTCTATTCTGAAAAGACCAAGGAGCAGACTTGTTCATTCGAATACATCTATTTTGCCAGACCCGATTCCACGATCGATGGAATTAACGTACATACATTGAGAGTTAAAACTGGGGAAATGCTTTTTAAAGAATATCCTATTGAAGCTGATGTCGTCATTGGTGTCCCTGATTCAGGACTGGCAGCAGCCATTGGCTACTCAAGAGCTTCCGGGATTCCTTTTGATATTGGATTTTCAAAGAATAAATATGTTGGCAGGAGCTTTATCGCACCGACACAAGAAGCCAGAGAAAAGGTCGTATCCCTAAAACTGAATGCGCAAAAAGATGTCGTTAAAGGAAAGAGAGTTGTTCTCATCGATGATTCTATCGTTAGAGGAACAACCTCCAAGTACTTAGTGGATCTTCTCTATAAGGCTGGTGCGAAAGAAGTTCATTTCAGGGTATCCTCTCCTAAGGTCATGTTTCCTTGTTATTTTGGTATTGATACCCCATACCGTAAACATTTGATTGCAGCGGTAATGAGCAAGGACGAGATCAAGGATTACATCGGCTGTACTTCACTGGAATATATCTCAAAAGAGGGACTCATTAAGTCTTTAGGGAGAGATACCTTCTGTACAGGATGCTTCACCGGGGAATATCCTCTTGGAGCGCCTAATGAATTTTTGGAGGATATTGAAAATGCTTGATTATAAATCATCTGGTGTGGATATTGAAGAAGGTTATAAGTCTGTTGAAAAAATCAAGGGGTATGCGAAGAGGACATTAAGTCCTCTCGTTCTTAACAGCATCGGTTCTTTTGCTGGGATGATGGAAATTCCTGAAGGCTACAAAAAGCCCGTGCTCATTTCCGGGACCGATGGTGTAGGAACGAAACTGAAAATTGCCTTCAAACTCGGAAAATACGATACCTTCGGCATTGATTGCGTCGCGATGTGCGTCAATGATATTCTCTGCCATGGCGCAAAGCCGCTCTTTTTTCTTGACTACATTGCCTGCGGAAAGCTCGATGCCAATATCTCTTCAGAAATCGTCAAAGGGGTAGCAGATGGATGTATCCAGGGGGGACTTTCCTTGATCGGCGGCGAAACTGCTGAGATGCCTGGATTCTATCAGGATGGAGAATATGATATTGCTGGATTTGCCGTAGGTGTTGCAGAAAAGGATGAGATCATCACCGGAAAAGAGATTAAATCCGGAGATGTCCTTATTGGACTTCGCTCTTCTGGTTTCCATTCCAATGGATATTCACTACTTCGACAAGCTTTTCCAGATTTAAATGAGCCTTATGAAGAAATGACCATCGGTGAATATTTAATGACGCCAACACGCATCTATACGGAAATCGTATTGAAGGTGCTTGAAAAGTTCAAGATCTCCGGTATGGCTCACATCACTGGGGGCGGATTCATCGAGAATCTTCCACGGATATTTGCAGATGACAAACTAAGGATCAATGTCATTAAAGACTCTTACAGACTGCCTAAGGCATACGAACTGCTTGAAGAGAAGGGCATGAATAGGGAGTCCTTCTATAATACGTTCAATACTGGAATTGGCTATGTCTTCTGCATTGACTCGGATAAAAAAGATGAACTTCTCGATTTTTTGAAAAGTCATGGAGAAGACCCTGTAGCTTTAGGATATGTGGATGAGGGAGAGGAAAGTATATGTTTAAGGTAGCCGTGCTGATTTCGGGAGCCGGGACCACGCTTAAATCCATTATCGATGACTCATTAAGAGACAATCTTTATGAAGTGGCCCTCGTCATTGCGGACCGTGAAGCTGGTGGAATTAAGTATGCTAAGGATCATCACATTCCTTTTATGATTCTTAAGAGAGACTCCCTACTTTCTGAAAACATCCATCTTCTTGTAAAAGATATGGACCTCGTAGTCCTCGCCGGATTTCTTTCCATCCTCGAAGGACCGATTCTTACAGAGCTAAAAGGAAAAATCATTAATCTTCATCCATCGCTTCTCCCTAAATTTGGAGGAAAAGGGATGTATGGTTCAAAGGTTCATCAGGCAGTATTCGATAACCATATGACCATATCAGGATGCACTGTTCATTATGTGACGGATAAGATCGATGGGGGAGGCTTCATCCTGCAACGAATTGTCGGGATCAGCGACCTTAAATCTGCTAAAGAAGTGGCAGAAAAAGTGACATCGGTAGAAAAAGGCGCATTGATTGACGCCATTCGGTTAATTGCAAAGGAGGAAGACAAATGAGAGCATTACTAAGTGTTTATGATAAGGAAGGGCTTCTGGAACTGGCTGAGTTCTTTAAAAGCGAAAATATTGAAATGGTTTCTACGGGAGGCACTTACAAATTTCTTGTCGAAAAGGGATTCAATCCTCTAAAGGTTGAAGACATCACAAGTTCCAAGGAAATCCTGGATGGTCGGGTAAAAACCCTTCATCCCATGATTCATGGGGGAATCCTCTATCGAAGAGATATGGCGGAAGATAAAAATACGGTTGAAGAACTTGGAATTGAGGGAATCGACATCGTTTGTGTCAACCTTTATCCCTTCTTTGATAAGCTTAAGGAGAATCTTCCAGAAGATGAACAAGTGGAATTCATCGATATCGGTGGCCCGACAATGCTTAGAGCTGCAGCCAAAAATTTTAAATTTGTTTATGCCTTGTCCGACCCGAAGGATTACAGTGACTTTATGAAGATTTATGCTGAAAATGATGAAAAGACCCAGATCATCTTTAGAAAGAAGCTTGCAGGAAAAGTCTTTAACCTCATGGGCGCTTATGATAGTGCAGTTGCAAATTATCTTCTTGCAGAAGAGGATAAGGAATACCTTTCCCTTTCGTATAAGAAGGTAAGCAACTTAAGATATGGCGAGAATCCCCATCAGAAGGCTTCTTACTATGAATCCCTTGATACCGAAGGAGCACTCAAGCATATGGATATCCTTTGGGGGAAAGAACTATCCTACAATAACTTAAAGGATCTTGATATTGCCTGGAAAGTTGTAAATGAATTCGTAGAGCCTGCCTGCTGTGCGCTGAAGCATAATACGCCTTGCGGCGTTGCCCTCGGAAAAGATGATGTTGAGGCTTACTCTAAAGCATATACTTGTGACCCAATCTCCATTTTCGGGGGGATTGTAGCCCTTAACTGCACAGTGACAGCTGAAACCGCACAGAAGATGAGCGAAATATTTCTCGAAGTGGTCATTGCGCCTGATTTTACTGAAGAAGCTTTAGAAATCCTACAGAAGAAAAAGAACATCAGGTTAATCAGGTGCCCTCAAAAACCTTCTCAAAAGAAAGCCTATGTTTCATTAGATGGACTCATGCTTTCTCAGGATGAAGATCTTTTTGATGTGAATGAGCTCAATGTTGTGACGAAAAAAGCACCTTCTGATGATGAGATGGAAGAGCTTAGATTCGCTTACAAAGTGGTAAAATATGCAAAATCCAATGCTATTGTCGTGACAAATAACCGGATGGCCATAGGCATCGGTGGGGGTCAGGTGAACAGAATCGACGCAGCAAAGATTGCGCTTGAAAAAGCAGCTGGAAAAGGTGTGGTCATGGCTTCAGATGCATTTTTTCCCTTTGAAGATGTGGCTAAAGAGGCAGCGGCTCATCATATCAAGGCCATTATACAACCTGGCGGATCCATCAGGGACAAGGATTCCATCGAGGTTTGCGATGAAGAAGGTATTTCCATGGTGTTTACAGCCATGAGACATTTCAAGCATTAGGAGGCAAAAATGAATATCCTTATTGTTGGTGACGGCGCAAGGGAACATGCCTTAGCCCATAAAATTGGCGAATCAGACTTCGTTGAAAAAATATTTGTCGCCCCCGGAAATGGGGGGACAAGGAATGAAAAGAAATGTAGTAATATTGAAATCAATAACCTGATTGAGTTAAGAGATTTCGCATTAAGCGAAGGCGTTGGAATAACTGTAGTTGGTCCTGAGGCATGTCTTATGGAAGGAATTGTTGATTTATTCGAAGAAAAAGGACTGAAGATCATCGGACCGAATAAAGCAGCTGCACTTCTCGAGGGTTCCAAATCCTTTGCCAAGGACTTTATGGTCAAATACGGCATCAGAACGGCAAAGTATGAAACGTTCACAGAAGCGAAAATGGCAAAAGCCTATGCAAAATCTTTAGGTTACCCTGTTGTGATTAAAGCTGACGGACTGGCTCAGGGAAAGGGCGTAGAAATCGCCGGATCTGAAGCTGAAGCCAATTTCGTCATCGAAAGCTATATCATGGAGAAGAAATTTAAAGATGCTTCATCAAAAATCGTCGTCGAAGAATTTCTTGAAGGAAAAGAAGCCTCCCTCATCACTATTTTTGATGGTGAGCATATCATCCCCTTAAGATCCTCCATGGATCACAAGAAGATCCTGGAAGGAGAAAAGGGGATGAATACTGGAGGAATGGGGAGCATATCTCCTAATCCTTATTTCACCCAAACTGTAGAAGATGATTTCAGGGAGAATATTCTTAAGCGTACGCTAGTGGGTCTTAAAAGTGAGGGATTGATCTTCAGAGGAATTATCTTCTTTGGATTAATGCTCACAGAAAAAGGTGTATATCTTTTGGAATACAACCTAAGGTTTGGAGATCCTGAGACGCAGGGACTCCTTTATACCTTAAGAAGCGACCTGGTAAATGTTATGGTTAAATCCCTTGAGGGGAATCTCTCGGAAGAAGACATTCATTATGACGAAGATACAGCGCTATGCGTTGTACTCGCTTCCAAAGGTTACCCGCTAGGCTACAAGAAAAATATAGATGTGACACAGGTTATTGCGAATGCTCCAGAAGGGGTGAAGATCTACGCTTATGCCAGTGATGAGTTAAACGGCAAAATTTATTCCCAGGGTGGAAGAGTGCTTTCAGTGGTCGCCAGCGGAAAGGGTGACGACGTCTTTAAAAAGGTATACGGATACTTGGATGAGCTTCAGGAACCCGATCTCATTTTTAGAAAAGATATCGGCAGAATATGATAATGAAAATCCCTGAGGGTATTCTTTGCCCTCAGGATAGAAACTTAATTAAAGAACTTTGGCGAATTTAGACGGAGATAGCTTGATCAGAACGAGGGTTGATCAAGCTAAAAGTCTAACGTTGACATCTTCATGAAAAATGTTACACTAATATACAGGAAAATATGGTATTTCTTATCAAGAGAGGTGGAGGGATAGGCCCTGTGAAGCCCGGCAACCAATACAATGTATATGGTGCCAATTCCTACAACGCAAGTTGGGAGATGAGAGTAAATTTTAGATTGATTCGTCTAAGTTTATTCTTAGACGATTTTTTATTTTTATTTTGCGGGATACCCGCTGTAATTTAGTTAGGGGTGTAATTTTGATTGAAATAGTGAATCTGGAAAAACAATATGGAGACCAACCGGTAATCAAAGATGTTTCCTTTAAAATCAAAGAAGGAGAGGTCTTTGGTATTGTTGGAAGAAGTGGTGTGGGAAAATCAACACTTCTTCGATGTATCAATGCATTAGAATCTATTACAGGTGGAGACATCCTGATTGATGGAACAAGTATAAGCAGTCTTGATACAGAAGGCATTCGGCAGCTTAGAAAGAAGATCAGCATGATCTTTCAGAACTTCAATCTGCTTAATCAGAAAACCGCTTTGGAAAATGTGTCTCTTCCCATGGAAATATGGGGAGTGGAAAAAAGCGAAATTGTGAGCAGGTCAAAGGAACTACTTGACCTTGTCGGACTAAATGGCAAGTATGACAGCAAGCCAAAAGCACTGTCAGGTGGAGAAAAACAAAGAGTCGCCATTGCAAGAGCACTTTCCATGAATCCTGAAATTCTACTTTGCGATGAGGCAACTTCAGCGTTGGATCCCAATACCACTAAGGAAATTCTTTCGCTGCTCAAAAAGATCAATGTAGAACTTAAAATCACGATTGTTGTGGTAACCCATCAGATGGAAGTCGTCAAAGATATCTGTCAAAGGGTAGCAATCATGGAAAACGGAATGGTCAGCGCACTTGGAGAAGTAGATGAACTTTTCTTAAACCCAGGTAAAAGCCTAAAGAAACTTATCGGTGAAGATGAACTCGAAGTTCTCCCCAAGGGAACAAGTATCAGATTATTTTTCACGAAAGAATTCAGCAATCAGAGCATCATTACCAATATGGCTCGAGAGCTTGATGTGAATTTCTCCATCGTCTGGGGAAAGCTTGAAAATTTCAGTGGGAACGTACTAGGAAGCCTCGTGATTAGCATTGAAGATAAAGATAAGGATAAGATCATCTCTTATCTTGAGAAAATAGGAATTCCTCTGGAGGTGATCATCAATGAATAGTAGCGGTTATATCACAGCATTACTGGAGTCCCTTCTTATGATAAGTATTTCCGGAGTGCTCTCCATTTTATTTGGTTTTCTAGTGGCTATCGTTCTTATTTATACGAAGGAAGGCGGACTAAATCCAAAGCCGGCGTTATATAATACTTTGGATTTTATCATTAATATATTTAGAAGTTTTCCTTTTATTATTTTGATGATCATGCTGTTTCCTTTATCAAGACTCATTGTCGGTATTTCGATCGGTACCGTAGCGGCCATTGTACCGCTAACTGTTGCTGCAATACCATTTGCTGCAAGAATAATTGAAGGTTCTTTAAATACCGTTGATGCTGGAATCATCGAAGCAGCCAGATCATTTGGCTCAAAGAATTCCCAAATCATCTTCAGGGTGATGCTTGTTGAAGCTCTGCCTAACCTTGTACAGGGAATCACCAATATCTTCATTAATATCGTCGGCTATTCAGCTATGGCTGGAACCATTGGTGGCGGCGGTCTTGGTGCAGTGGCAATTAATTATGGATATTACCGTTGGGATGACACAATCCTTGTCATTACAGTGATTATTATCATTTTCGTGGTTCAGATCATCCAGACTATAGGCAATAGAGTTTATAAATCGCTCATTAAATAATTTTCAATGTGGAAGATTTCATTGGTCAATATAAAAATTCGACATCCTTTTTCATCTGCTCGTGAGTCAGTTGAATATTTCGTATGAATATATCTGATTCACTTAATATATTATTCATAACACTGGTCCCAAATCATATAAATTTATTTAAAACCGCTGCGAAACAGCGGTTTTCCTTATATCCGCCTTGTTAATAAAGTATCAAATATTGTTAATGAATGTTAACAATGTTATACTACAAGGTGTATTTGTTATAGTTTAGATAAAATTTAGGGGGATGTATATGAAACTGTTTTCTATGTCCAAAGCAGTGCATGTACCAAAATTTAAGCTTGCTCAACATTTCGAAAATATTATCGATGTTGAAGCACCTAAAACCATGGTATATTCACTTTCTCAACAACATAATCTAACCTGCATTCCTAAAGTCAAGCGGGGAGATCGGGTCCTAGTCAACCAAGTCATTGGAGAGGGAGAAAATAACAGTGTTGTTCCAGTCTATTCAAGCGTATCCGGTACAGTCAAACAATTGACAACAAGAATTGACCTTTTAGGTCAGAAAGTCGATTGTATCATCATTGAGAATGATGGACTCTATGAGAAACTACCAAGAGAAGCTTCAAATTCTCAAAATTTAAGTTTTAACGAACTAAAAGAAGTAATCAAATCCTTAGGTTTGATCGAGACACAAAATCTATCCAACAGAAAAAGAGGCATGCAACTTTCATTTAAGGAAAAAGCAAAAAATATTCTCTTAAATGCTCAGGAAAGCGGTCTATACGGACAAGTTGATTCCTATCTCTATAGCACCGAAAAAGTTGATTTCCTTAGAGGGATAGAATTTCTAAAGTCCCTGTATAAAGGAGCGAATATAACACTTCTTGCTACGACTGATGCGGATTCGATCATCGGCTTTTCACAGCTTCTTAAAGACACAGGTGTAAACGTTGTGAATAAAATACCTACGCAGTTCTATCATGATATGAATTTGGCAGCACGAGATGTTTTTGGCGATTTTGCCATGAAAGATACCGCTGTTATCGATGCGTTCATGCTTCCTGCTCTTGCCAGAGGGATTCTTGACAATAGGCTTACGCATTATCAGCTTCTACTCATCAATGGTGAAGCCGTTAAATCACCAGGCATCTATAAAGTGGTCAGTGGAACAACTTTAGATGCTGTTATAGAAATGGCGGGTGTGGTAAATCCATTCAGAATCGTAGCCGGAAATATTCTTTCAGGTGATGCGGTCTTTACAATGGATGCGCCAATCAACAGGGGGATTCGCGAAATCCTTTTCCTTAGTGAAAATGAAGTTTCCAAGGAAGAAGAAATCAACTGCATCAAATGTGGAAGATGTGCAGATGTCTGTCCAATGGGATTGCTGCCATACGACCTCAATTCTCTTGTGATCATGAGAGATTTTGCTGGTTTTTTTGCAGAGCGTGGTGGAATGTGCGTAGAGTGTGGAAGATGCTCTTATGTATGTCCATCAAAAAGACATCTATTACAATCATTCAAAACCGCTAAAAAATTGAAAGATCGGAGGTAATGAGATGGAAAATAAAATAATAACAGTAGCTTCATCACCTCATATTAAATCAAATCTGAGAGTGAACATGATTATGCTTGATGTGATCATCGCACTTCTTCCAATAACTGCCGCAGGGATTTATTTCAACGGAATTAAAGGCTTATGGCTGATGATTGCAACCGTCATTTCATGTATGCTTGCTGAAGTGATTTTTAGAAAACTACTACACAAGAAGCATAGTTTGAATGACCTTTCCGCTATAGTGACAGGTATGATCCTGGCTCTAGTGCTGCCAGCTTCAACCCCACTTTGGGTCGGGGTGGTATCCTCCTTCTTTGCCATCATGTTTGCAAAAGAACTTTACGGCGGACTTGGTAATAATTTCATGAATCCTGCTGTCGTGGCAAAGATATTCGCAGTGGTATCTTATGGAAAAGTCGTAATCAATAGTGGATTCTCAAATGCTGCATCAGCAGATAGAATGGTAGGAATGGCTGGTGGAAACTTTGGAGAAGCCTCTATCATCGCTATACTGATTGGTGGACTCTATCTTATCTTAAGAGGAGTCATCAGAATGAGAATTCCTTTCACGATTATTATCGTGTGTCTTCTTTACTCCCAGTTCGTTTTAAAGGATATTTCCATACTTGGACTTAACAGCAGCATTTACCTTGTGGCGTTCGTTATGGCCAATGATTATGCAAGCTCAGCAATTACAAATGGAGGCAGATGGATATATGCTGCTCTTCTAGGTCTTGCAATTTGTGTCTTTGTTGGTATCGGAAAAAACAATGAAGGTGCATACTATGCAGTTCTGATTGCTAATGTCTTCGCGCCATTTATCGATACTTTCTTCAAGGGAAAAGTCGATACCAAAAAGGAGGCGACAGCATAATGGACAAAACGAAAAAAGAGTCACTTGGTGCAGAACTCCTTAAACTTGGTGCTGTATTAACTGTCATTTGTCTCGTTGTTGCCGGAATTGTCGCTTACGTTTACGAATCGACAAAAGAGCAAATCAAGATCAACAATATGATTAATAAGGCTCAACTTGCAATTGTTATGCCAGAAAGTGATTCCATTGAAGATGTCACTGCAGAGTATCCTGCAGATGATACGATTTTCGAAGTATATAAAGCCCTTAAGGGAACAGACACGGTTGGATATATCTACAAGACAAGAGTTACAGGATACAAACCAGACCTTATTACTCTTATCGGACTAAACAATGAAGGTAATGTGATTGCAGCCATCGTTACAAGCCATGCAGAAACGGGTGGACTTGGAGCCAATGTTGTCAATCAGCCATTTATTGGACAATTCGCCGGTAAAAATACGGAGAATGAATTCAAAGTTGTAAAGACAACTCCAGCAGCAGAGAACGAGATTGAAGCTGTATCAGGAGCGACTATATCTTCAACAGCGGTAGTGACTGCAGTTAACACAGCAGTTGGTTCCTATAAAGTTAATGTCCTCAAAGCTGAAGCCCCAGTTGGCGAAGTTAAAGAAGAACCAACGATAGAAAATATGCTTTTAGCTGGTGATGAAATGGTTGAACTGCCTGGCGCGTTCAAGGCTTTTGAAGTCAAAACCGCAGGTGTTACAACAGGTTACATCATCTACGCAGAAAACAATGGTTATTCAGAAGAAGGACCAATTGAAGTTGCAGTTGCTTTTGATAAGGAATCGAAAAAGATTACCAATATCATGGTTACAAAGCAAACTGAGACTAAAGGACTTGGAGATGTTATCGAAGATGAAGAATTTGCGAAGCTTTTCCAAGGCAAGGATGCAGCAGAACAGGAAATCCAAGTATACTCAGGCGCTACATTCAGTTCAAAGGGAGCTATCACAGCAATCAATAAGGCTGTAGGCTACTTTAACGAAATTATGCTGCAAGGAGGCAACTAATGAAACTATTTTTAGATAGAATGAAAAATGGATTGTTTACCGAGAACCCTTTATTTGTACAAGTTCTAGCCACTTGTCCAGCTTTGGCAGTATCTACCTCCATGACCAACGCGATCGGTATGGGACTCTCCTCGACAGCAGTATTGGTTTGCTCAAATATACTGATCTCTATGCTGAGAAAATTTATTCCAGATAAGATCAGAATTCCAAGCTATATCGTTGTAATCGCAGGTTTCGTATCTGCAATTGATATGATCATGGCTGCTTATACACCAGATCTTTACATTTCACTTGGAATTTACATTCCGCTTATCGTTGTAAACTGTGTAATTTTAGGACGTGCGGAAGCATATGCCAACAAGAATGGTATTATCGCTTCAATGTGGGATGGACTAGGCATGGGTCTTGGCTTTACACTGGCACTTTTGGTCCTCGGATTCTTCAGAGAACTCTTAGGCGCAGGAACATTGTTTGGAATTCAAATCATGCCAGCATTTTACGAACCAGCTAACATGATGATTTTAGCACCAGGTGCATTTTTGACCTTGTCTATGATCATGGCTTTCCTCAATTATAGAAAGCTAAAACAAGGAAATGCTTCAAACGATATTCATGACGTGACCGCTGTGGGTGTCGGATTTGATAATCCTTACAATGTAAAATATCAAAACAGGGAGGATGCTGAATAATGGAAATATTACTTATTTTTATCAATGCAATGCTGGTCAACAACGTTGTATTGTCTAGATTCCTAGGTATTTGCTCGTTCCTTGGCGTTTCTAAGAAAAAGGATGCTGCCATCGGCATGGGCCTCGCTGTAACTTTCGTTATGGCTATGGCTTCAACTGGTTCATGGCTGGTT
>JBASOA010000026.1:0-40322 GCA_049657765.1 Clostridiaceae bacterium | reverse complement strand
GGTTATCCTTATACCAGGGCAATACTTTTATTACATCATGTTCCGGAGAATAAGAATGAAGCACAGTATTGATAACCGAAGCGTTTTCAAAGGAGAAAGAGATGCCGTGACAGGATATTTTGGTTTCAGTGATTTCAATCGTGTCATTTGGCTTTAAGCCAAATTCTTGCATGAATATTGAATCTTCCAGGACGAGGGATAACGGTGAAAATGGGACAGATGATTCCTGCAAGGTGAAAACCCCCATGGGCGTCATGATGTTTACCACTTTGGAGAAAGAGGAAATAACCGTTGCGCAATGCATGCTTTTACGGATGTTATTAAAACGCTCACTGATATTTTTGATAGGGATTAGATTATTCATATTCTTTCTACGGAGTGCCAGCCAAAAAGCATTCCGAGCTCTTTTATGATTTTCTTCCATTTCTCCCTCAGTTTCTCTTCTGTTGCCTCATTCAGAACTTCCAGTTTTTCAAAAGTTGTCAGGATGATGATGTCCTGAAGGACGGAAGCGGTGATCAGTTTTGTAAGTTCTGGGCCGCTGGAACCGTCCACAAGTCCTCTGGAAGACATTTCTTCGAAGTATTTCTCTAAAAAATCTCTGAGTTGAGGGTAAATGAGAAAGTTGAATCCCATGATTTCATTAAATTGAATCGCGTTTGAAATATAAATTCTAGTGATATGGATGTTATCAAAATAGAACTTGATAAAATACTCAACAATGATTTCCAAATCATATTCTAAGTCTTCAAAGGTGATTTTAGTGAAGATGAGGTTTGTATTAAGGTTAGCTTGGTTGCCATACTTGGTAAGGACATGCATATACAGGTCGTGTTTAGTTTTGTAAATACGAAAGATGGAAGCTTCGCTTACCCCGGCCTTTAAAGCAATTTCGGAGGTGCTGGTCTCATTGAAGCCTTGTTCGGAAAAATATTGAAGAGAAGTCTCCTCGATCTGTTCTTGAATGGATTGTTTCAATTTAATCACCTCTTCTCATTAATAATTTAATAAAGAAGTTTGTTACTTCTTCTATCCTGTCTTCCATATCGTCTTGGAAAGTCATAACGTTTTTAGTCACCAGAAGCTCGAAAGAAGAAACGAAGACCTGACTGTAAATGAGATTAGTTACTATTTCAGTATCGATTTCTCGAATCATTTCTCTTCTCTGCATGCCTTTTAGGTAGTGGCTGAATAGGCTGTCTTGGTTAATCAACTCACCCTTAATGCTTTTCAAGATCTCATCATTAACAAGTGAACGTTTGACTAGGAGTCTGTAGGATGGAATTAGCTCAAGAGTCAACTGGAACATGGTTTGAATCATTCGCTTTAGGTCAATCTCTAAATTACCAGTGTATTCTAGAATATCAAAGTCAATTTTAATGGCTTTCTTGGTATAATGCTCAATGGAAGCTTGGAAGAGGTTCTCCTTATTTTTAAAGTTGCGAAAGATAGTGCTTTCGTTGATACCTGCTGCTTTCGCAATGTCAGCTGTTGCAGTTCCCTTGTAACCACTCTCCATAAACATGGGATAGGCAGCTTCAATTATCTTGATCCAACTTTCATTCATGATTTTACCTCTCTTCTAATATGTTACTTATATGATTATATCAAATTGATTGACAACAACCAATGCGATATAAATCAAGTCGATGATAATCCAAAAAAATTTTTTTGGATTATTGACAACGATTACTTAGTGATATAGTATTGAAGTAACCACTTGCACAGTTAAATTATAAAGCATGCTTTTATGTAAGTAAACACATTTATTATATGAGGAGTGAATTATTTGAAAATTAACGGTTTTATACGGAATAATGCCTATTACGATTCAGTCAGTCTCATGCAAATATCAAAAGCAGTTGAAGAGCAAGATGGTGTAGAGAGAGCAATGGTATGCATGGGTACTGAAATGAACAAAGAGCTATTGAAAGCTGCAGGATTACTAACAGAAGAGTTCAATGCTGCAAAGCCTAGCGATCTTATTATTTCATTCATGATCAATGATGATGCCGATAATGATAATATTGCTAAAATAATCGATAATAAATTAAATGAAAAGGTCAAGGACGATAAACAGGAAGATGCCCCTCCTACAAGCATTGCATCCGCATGTAAGAGATACCCAGAACTAAACTTGGTTGTCATATCGCTGCCAGGAAATTATGCAGCTCAAGAGGTCAGGAAATCGCTTAATAAGGGCTTGAATGTTATGCTTTTTTCAGACAATGTTTCACTTGAAGATGAAATATCTCTAAAAAAACTAGCTCATGAGAAAGGTTTGCTGATGATGGGACCTGATTGTGGGACGGCAATAATAAACGATATCGGACTTTGCTTTGCAAATAGTATTCGAAAAGGAAATATCGGAGTTGTCGGAGCATCCGGAACCGGAACCCAGGAAGTAACTGTTCTGATCGACCACTTTGGAGGAGGAGTTACCCAAGTTATTGGAACAGGGGGAAGGGACCTGACTCTTGAAGTCGGAGGAATTATGATGCTCGACTCTATAGAAGCCTTGGATAAGGATGAAAAAACAGAAGTGCTTGTGCTGATTTCAAAGCCTCCCGTAGAAGAAGTTGCTGAAAGGATATTGGCAGCCGCAAAGAAAAGCACAAAACCAGTTGTTATTTGTTTTATCAATAGCGATGAACGAGAAAATGTAGATAATCTGCATTTTGTTTCCACCCTGGAAGAAGCTGCTGAAGTTGCTGTGAAACTTGCGACAGGCAAGGAACCAGGCGTTTTAAAAGATGGATATGATGTTAATGAGTTAAAGGAGGAGTTCCTCGGAAAAAAGAACGAAACTCAGAAATATGTTAGAGGCCTCTACTGTGGAGGTACAATCTGCGATGAGACTGCATATATTTTTGACAAGGTTTATCCGGACAGTGTCTATAGCAATGTTGGTAAGGTGAACAGGCTTGAAAAAGGTTCTAAGAGTATCGGAAACGCCTTCATCGATTTAGGAGATGATGAGTACACCGTAGGAAGACCTCATCCAATGATTGAACCTAGTTTAAGAAATTCAAGGATTATCAAGGAAGCTCTGGATCCTGAAACAGCGATAATATTGTTCGATGTTGAGCTTGGATATGGATCCCATAGAAATCCTGCCAAGGAAGCAATAGAAGCAATTAAGGAGTCCAAGCTTAAGCTTGCAAAGGAAAATAGAGAAGTTCTTTTCGTAGCCTATGTTCTTGGAACAAAGACTGACCTTCAAGGCTATGGTGAACAAGTAAGGTTGCTTCAAGACGAAGGCGTAATCGTGGCAAAAAGCAACGCAAGGGCTGCAAGACTTTGCCTTGAACTTATAGGAGGAATCAGATAGATGAATAGCATTAATCAACTATTTAAAACCGAGCTTAAAGTCGCTAATCTGGGTATGGATCTGTTTAAGGATGATGCAAGCCTTCAGGGAGCACAGGTCGTACAAGTGAAATGGAATCCGCCAGCTGCAGGAAATCCTGAGCTAATCAAAGCACTTGGAAAACTAACAGATCAGGATAGCATAGATAAAGCCAATGACAAGGTCATTGAAATTATGATGAACTCAAGATTGATTCTTGAAGGTGTTTCAAGAGCAATAGATGTGGTTCCTGGAATGACACTTAAGACTATCCTTCATGCAGGACCACCTATAGCTTTCGATGACATGCCAGAACCTATGAAAGGCGCTGTCATAGGCGCGATCATCTATGAAGGTTTAGCAGATAATTCTGATGACGCACTGACACTAGCCACTTCCGGTGAAATCTCCTTTGAACCTTGCCATAATCACCAGATGGTAGGTGCAATGACAGGAGTAACCTCAGCCCATATGCTCGTACATGTTGTTAAAAATGAAACCTATGGAAACTATGGTTTTTCAACCGTACATGAAGGATCCGGCTATACGGTTCAACGCTATGGTTCGTGGGATGAAGGTGTAATTAAAAGACTCAAGTGGCTTGATAGCGAGTTCAGGCCTGTCCTAAACGATGCATTAAGACTCTCAGGAGGAATCGATGCCGGTTCAACCATCGCACAAGCTCTGCACATGAGCGACGAATGTCATAACAGAAACAAGGCATCAACAATTCTGTTCTACAGACAAATTCTTCCCTGGTTATTGAAGACGGATTACGACAAGGAAACAATCCTAAGAGTCTCCGAATTCATCAACAGCAATGAACATTATCATCTCAGCATTTCTATGGCCTCCAGTAAGGCACAGATGGATGCTGCAACAGGAGTTGAAAACAGTACCATTGTCACAGCACTTTGCAGAAATGGAAAAGAATTTGGAATTAGAGTATCAGGACTTGGAAAAGAAAAGTGGTTTGTAGGACCCGCACAACTGGTTGATGGGCTGTTTTTCCCAGGATTCTCTCAGGCCGATTCTACACGTGATATGGGTGATTCATCGATATCTGAAACCGCAGGTTTAGGCGGATTTTCCCTTGGAAATGCACCAGCCATCGTTCAGTTTGTCGGAGGAACTGTTGCTGACGCGATATCATACGTTAAAAAGATGTATGAGATCACATGGAGCGAAAACAGAAACTATACGATTCCTTTCCTTAATTTCAGAGGAGCGCCAGCAGGTGTTGACATTCGTAAAGTTATTGAGACAGGAATTCTTCCAATCATTACAACGGGAATCGCTCATAAGGAAAAAGGAAGAGGGCAGATAGGTGCCGGTATTGCGAATCCTCCTATGGAGTGTTTTGAAAAGGCGATTCTGGATTTTGCTGAAAACTACAATGTATAAATTTGAGATTTAATCATAAACACATCAAAAAATGAGCTAAGATTACAACATTCATTTGTCAAAATAAATATTGCATCAACCAAAGGGTTGAGCAAAAAGGAGAAAATAATGTCAAAATTAAAAAGTATTAAGCTCAGTTCATGGATGATTATTGCCTCAGTTCTTGGTATTGTATTTGGCTTGATTTTCGGAAAGAGTATGAGTAATATCAAATTTCTTGGAGATATCTTTCTAAGACTCATGCAGATGTCTGTTGTATTCCTGGTCATGGGTGCCATTTCAGAAGCCATTGGCAGCTTGGATATCCATGATATCGGAAAACTCGGTGGTAAGACAATCGGACTTTTTGTAATATCTACCTTGTTTGCGTCATTCGTAGGGGTCATCCTCTCCGCCATAATTCGCCCAGGTATTGGCGTTACCGGTGTACAAGGTGCAGTTTATGAAGGTAAACTACCTGAAGGAAATCCATTGGATCTTCTTGTAAATTTCTTCCCGAAAAATGTGGTTGAATCTATGGCTACTGGAGGTATCTTGCAGGTCATCGTGTTCTCTATCTTCCTGGGTCTCGCTTTGTCCATATTGAAGACAAATAAGAGCGGACAGGCAGTACTGGGATTCATCAAGGATTTTAATGTTGTCATCATGCAGATCATCAAGATTGTCATGGTCTATGCACCAATCGGTATTTTTGCACTGGTTGCATCTATCACAGGCTCATCAGGGGTATCAATGCTGCTTGCATTAGGTAAATTCCTTATTGCACTTACTGTCGGATGTCTTGCAGTACTAGTTCTGTTGGTTCTTATCGTTTCTGCCTACGGAAAACTGAACCCAGTCAGACTCGTTAAAAAATTGAAGAATACAATTATCGTTGCCATCACAACGACATCCTCTGCGGTGTCTCTACCAATACAAATGGAAGACTCTGAATTAAGAATCGGAATTAGTAAAAGAGTATCTCGCCTAGTTAACCCATTAGGGATGAATCTCAATAGTCATGGCCTAGCGATTACCGTAGCCATTGCGTGTGTAACTGTAGCGCAGTTCTTCGGGATCGAGCTTGCATTTACCAACTATATCTTAATCGGCATCATGTCAACTTTCGCGACTTTTGCTAACCTTGCAGTTCCTGGTGGCGCCTTAGTAACCATGGCCATCGGATTCCAGATGACCGGGATCCCACTTGAGGGTATAGCCATTATGGCTGGAGTCGATTGGTTTGCAGGAATCATCAGAACTCTTCTCAATGTTGTCGATGATGTATTAATCGCAGTTCTCGTCGCTGTAAGTGAAAAAGAACTGGACATGGAAATTTTCAATTCAGACGAACCAAAAGATGTCAAATCTGTCGCATAAGTCAGAGGGGCAGCATGAGTAATCATGCTGTCCCATGAATGCGTCCAGGAGGTGGAATCATGAAAAAGATAAGTTTTAGCAAGCAGATAATATTAGCATCAATCCTTGGACTGATTGCAGGTTTGGTATTCAAGGAGAATATGAAATATGTTAGTTTTATAGGAGATATTTTTTTACGTCTCATTCAGATGTCTGTAGTGTTTCTCGTTTTAACTGCAATCATTGAATCCGTAGGATCAATTGAGATTGGAGATTTGGGAAAAATCGGCCTAAAGGCTTTGAGCCTATTTGCCGTTACTACGATCTACAGTGCTTTTATTGGAATGGTTGTTGTCAACGTGATAAAACCGGGGCAGGGTGTCCAAGGGATCGAGCCCGCAGTAATTGATGGAGAGGTATTCAACTTCAGCATCCCTGAACTTATTACCAGCTTCTTTCCGAAGAATATCATTCAATCCATGTCAGAGGGCAACATGATCCATATTATAGTCTTCGGTATATTTTTTGGACTTGCCATATCTGTGCTACAAAAAAACGAAAGTGCACAGAGAATTTATGTCATGGTTGTTGATTTTGGAAAAGTCATCATGCAAATAATCAAGTTCGTCATGCGATTTGCACCGATCGGTGTGTTTGCGCTTTTAGGCAGCATAACTGGTTCAATCGGCGTGAGTGTCATATTGCCACTAATCAAGTATCTTGCGGCTATGCTTATTGCTACGGTTCTAATCTTTTCAACACACCTTGCCATTGTTTCTTTTTATGGAAAGATCAATCCCTTTAGGATTATCACGAAAATTAAAGATACGATTATTGTTTCCGTTACTACAACATCCTCAGCAATTTCTTTGCCTGTCCAAATGAATGATTGCGAAAATAAGCTTGGAATCAGTCCCAGAATTTCAAAGCTTGTGAATTCACTGGCCATGTCTTTAAATAGTGATGGATTGGCCATGACCATTTCGATATCGTGCATTATGATTGCGCAATTCTATGGGATTACCCTTTCTTTCCAACAACAGATTGTCATCGTCGCTGTATCGACCTTAAGTACACTTGGAAATTTACTTGTACCTGGAGGTGCGTTAGTTGCAATTTCTATTGCACTTAGCATGACAGGTCTTCCTGTAGCGGGTGTTGCACTTATTGCTGGAGTGGATTGGTTTGCGGGCATTGCAAGGACGCTTCTTAATGTAATTGACGATGTTCTTTGTACCTTGTTCGTTGCGATAAGTGAGAAAGAATTCAATCGAGATATATTTGACCGGGACCAGAAGGAATAATTTATAAATACTTCATTTTAATTAAAAGGACTCCATTTCCAAGCTTATCAAGCGATAAGTCAAGGTATGGAGTCCTTTTAGTTACAAATATTAGTTAGCTTAAACACTTCAGTCACAATAAGATTCAAATTTAATCACATATGCATCCTTTTATCGAGTTCGCTAATGATGCTCTTTCCCTGCAGGATAAAGATTGCAGCGAGAAATATGACACTGATGGCAATGCTGATAATGGAGGGGTAGATAACATCTACCAGATTAAACAGGATAAATATAATCGGGATAATCCCAAACAAGGCATCGATAAAAACATAGGTGATATAATCCCTGGTGCTAAGTTTCATGATGATGGCGATAGAATACATGAGGATCATCCCAATCAGGCAAAGGAATGGAATGACGTAAGTGATTGACCAGCCAATCCATCCGATTTTCCAATCCCAGAAAACAGAGAGTAAAGAAATGATCGCCACTTGCCATACAATTTTTTTAGGGATATGGAACCTTTTTTGGACAAGAAAAATTAAATCGAGCCAAATGCTCACAATACCGAAGGTTAAAAGTAGTGGCCAGTTCATCTTGGTAGGAAATATGGCATAGATAGAAAAACTAAAAACAACAAGGATAATGGAGACAAGGATGAGAATCCTCAACGTCAGATGACTTTTGAGGTAAGAGGGAATACTTGGGAAGATTTCCTTTTTCTCGAGCTCATCATCTAAAGGAGCGAGTTTATTGCCACATAATGGACATTGCTCTTTTGGATTCCGGATACTTACCTTGCAATGGTTACAGTATTGCATTTTGACTCAACTCCTTTCTAAAGATTAGTCGTAATTTCAACATCAATTCCTCTACCGGTCAAAAACTGAAAAAATATTCTCTGAACGTCAGTATCCTGGAAAGGGGAAGTAAAGCTGATCACCAGGCGGTCTCCATAAGAACAGAGAACGATCTGAGGTCTTCTTGCACTGACGCAGATACTGAATTGATGGATATAAGGAGTAAATTCCGGAGGCATCACAATTCTTCCAATATTCGAGATCGAGGAAGTAACGCCTCGGTCTGCTATGACATTCGCAATTTTTAAAGCATAATCCTTAAGGGTAAGAGGAATAATCCTTGCAATCGGATTTTTTTCCAGAGACATCAGCTCGGCAAGATGTTTATTGAGATTTTCCATGGACAGGCCTTCCTTGAAGCTTTCGGTAACTGATATGATGATATCGCTTAGTTCAGTACTCTTGTTTTCAAAATCGTAAGAAACATTCATCGTTGAGAAAAAGTTCCTCGCCGTATAAGATTCAAAATATTGCCGAAGATTAATGGGTACAGATAAGACTACAGGTTTCTTTTTCATTTTTGAAGGCATATCCTTTTGAATCGAATAAAAAAACAACGAAGTTAAAAATATAGTCAGGGTTGTCTTATATTCATGGGCAAGTTCAAGTACAGCCTTCGCAGACATCGCCCCTTCAATGAGTTTTGTCCGATTTTCATCTACCTTTGTGCCTCTCATCTGATAGGCTTTTCCATTAGATAGACGAGGCTTTTTGAAAGCGCTGCTTCCTTTACGATAGTTTTTTTCAAAACTATCACTCATTTTCTGGCTGATTGAAGCCTTATAGTTGATCTTTGAAATATCCTTAGGAAAAATATCCTTATACTTGATCGTCATGTAGTGATACACCAAGGTTTCCATGAACCAGATGACTCCTGCACCGTCAGTTAAGGCATGAAACACTTCAAGGTTAATTCTGTTCTTGAAATAGAACAATCGAAAGAGAAGGCTTTTCTTGTCCTTGATATAAAGAGGAGCGCAAACCGGATTAGATTCAATCTCAACTAAAGGCATGATGTCGCTGGCCTCAAAGTAATACCAGAAAAATCCTCTCCTTAAGACCGATTTAAATAGCGGGAAGCCTTCAAGTGTAATATCCAGAGCCTTTTGAAGGATAGAAGGATCGACCTCGTCATAAAGCTCACAGGCGAAGCGAAACACTTTGGTATCCCTGTTATTGCTTGTCGCAGGAAAAATTTTCGAAGCATTATCCATTCTTGTCCATTTTACTTTGTTATATGGTTTCATTGTGTTACTCCTCTCGCTGAGTTTCATTTTCCCCTAAAAACCTTCGGATAATCCCCATGGCTTTAGCAGTTTCAATTGTACTTAGGGGATTGGAAAGGAAACCATGTAATGCATCACGGATCATTTGGATCGTGACATCATTACCGAATTTTCGAAGTTTCAATCCGTAAGCTCTTCCTTCATCTCGAAGCGGGTCGAATTCTGATGTGATAATCAGCGTCTTTGGCTGATTGCTGAGATCTTCAGAGAGAAGTGGAGCAACATATGGGCTTAACCTGTCTTCAGGTTTCGGAACATAGAGATCCATATAATCCTGTATTCTTTGAGAAGTCAGGATATAATCCGTTCCATTGTCCCTCACGGAAGGGTAGGGCGAGTTTTCACTATGGTCATAGTTCGTTGCGGGATAGATAAGAATTTGTTTTTTGGGCATAAACTCTTTACGATCCCTAGCCATGAGAGATACTACTGCAGCCAAATTACCACCTGCACTATCTCCGATCAATGTAATATCGTCTTTGGAACAATTAAAGAGTTCGCTATTTTGAAAGATTTCACGCGTCGCATAGTAGCAGTCCTCAACCCCGATGGGGAATGGATTCTCTGGGGCAAGGGGATAATCAACGGAGATTACCGTATGGTTTGTCTCATTGGCTAAATTTGTACAGACGTTGGTATAAGAGTCTATGTTACCGGTAACCCAGCCGCCACCATGAAAAAAGATAAGGATTTTTGTGCCTCCATCTTCATTAGGAACGAAGATTCGAACCGGAATTTCTCTTCCATCGGTGATGATCTTATGATCCCAAGTCTTATAAATTGGTTTTTGCGTTGTATTTATAGCAGTTAATACCCTGCGATATACTTTATAATTTTTTTTGATATTCAAATCGAAATTGGATAAGACTTTTAAAGTCAATTTCTTCAATGGTTTCATCTCAAATCTCACTTTCTTTTCTTCAGTATACATGAAAATAAGCCCTGGAGAAACTTATTTCAGAATTGTTGTAGTCTGCATCCTGTAAGCGTTTCGATTGGGATTTAGAAAACAAAGTAGAATATAACATGCAGTTTGGATTTAGTTTGAAATGACAAATAGCCCATCCTAGGGGCGACATGTGCGAACAAAGGCTAATGCCTAAAATCCGTTTTGATTACTTTGACTAAACCAGATGATATCCGATGAGGGATTTCATTTGGGTTAATTTTGAATCCTTACCAAAAAGATATTTGAAAATAAAGGTTTCTTGAGAAAATCAAATTTTAAACTTAGTCAATATACATCACATTGCTTTTTGAAACAAGGATATTGGCCTAAGTAGTTGAATGTATTTGTTCTCACATGAAATCTATCGTTAAGAGGCATAATCATATGGACGTTTAATCTTTATAGACCAGATTATTATGATGTTTATCAAAAATGTGTCGATTTATGTGAAATGAAATGCTATAATATAGCTAATTATATATTTTTGTTTTTTTCATCATATAAATGGTTATGGTGAAGACTAATCATATCCTTTTTATCGACTTAAGTGCTAACATAAGAATTTAAATTATATCTAGCCAAAAGAAATTATATGTAAATCTTACAAAGAAAAAGTTCATTCAAATTAATTAAAGGGGAGAAGATGAACGATGAACCAAGATAGTCTTATGTATCTTCAAACGAAACTGAATAAGGATTCAATTAAGTATACATTTAGAAAAAAATTATTTGGTGGATTGAATCCAGATGATGTGATTAAGTATGTTACGGGGATTGAGGATGATTTTCTAAAAATTGAACAGAAACTTAGAAAGGACATGAGCGAACTCAGTGATTCCAGAAGAAGTCTTGTGATGGAATTTGAAAATTTCAAATCTTCTACTTTTCAGGATAAAAAGTCACTTGAAGAGAGTTTGAAAGAATCGCAAGAAAACTTAACCTCCTATATGGATGAATGCAGTCAATTGAATTCAGAATTGCAACGAATGAATAGCAGTGAGAATTCTGAAGTTCTCCAGATGAAGAATGGGATGACACAAATGCAGGATGTCATCAACCAGGCGTTCGAGAAAATATCCACGCTGGAAAATGAAATTATGAGATTGTCCGAAGAAAAGAATGAACTCATCTTGAAATTATCTGATACCGAATTAGAAATTCAGCAAATCAAAGGATTTGCATCAGAAATTGAAAAAGAAAGCAATAATTATAAGTTAAGAATAAACGAACTTGAAAACGCACCTGCAGCAATCATGATGGATCAGGCAGAACTTGATCGAATTCAGAATGAATTTGAAGTAAAAATCATGGCTGAAAAGACAGGCAATGAAACACTCGAGCTTAGCCTAAATTCTGCCAATGAGAAAATCGAAGCTCTAGAAGCAAGAATTTCGGAAATTATGATGAAGGTCGAGGAGCAGAAGGTACTTGCAGCTAAAGCTGAGCAAGAGCTTAAACTGGAGAAGGCATTGGTATCCAGTTACAAGATCAACGGGTTTAAAAATGAGTTTGCCAACCTTTATCAACAGCTTGACTACCTTTCAGATGAACAAGTCAGAACAAATAATGAACTCCAGGAGAAATTAGAAATCGAGAAAACCAAAGCTTCAAGAGCTGAACTTAAAATGGTGGAATTGATGAAATGCGTTAAGGGATTGAATGAAAAGTTAAGCAGTGAACAATGCCTTTTCAACGAGCAATTTAGCCAATTGGCAAGAAGCCATAGTCAGTTTACCGAAGAAGTGAATGAAATCTTTGCAAGTTTGAATGAATTCGAAGTCAAAGAAATGCAGCACATTAACCTATAAATCTGGCCATAAAAATCGGGAGTAATGCCCGATTTTTTTCTGCAATAAATTAATCGAAATATTAATTTCAAAACTAAGCTTAATCGGAATATACATTAGGATTTTTGATCGACAGTTACTCGGGTGAAAAGCTTTTGTGTTAAAATAGGTTTAGGTTAAAGATCAGTTTATCACACTAAACCATGCAAAGTCGTGGAAGAAGATTAGGGGGAAAAAATGGAATACCGTAAATTTGAAAAATTAGGAATATCATCATCACTTCTTGGGTATGGCTGTATGAGATTTCCATTAAAGGAAGATCAGACCATTGACGAAGAACTTGCGGGGGCTCTTCTCGACAAAGCATTGGCAAGCGGCGTGACTTATCTTGATACGGCTTATGTTTATCATAATCAGCAGAGCGAATCCTTCTTAGGAAAGGCTTTGGCAAAATACAATCGGGATAGCTATACTCTTGCAACAAAGCTTCCTGTGTGGCTTATTAAAGAGACGAAAGACGTCAGAGTGTATTTTGAAGAGCAGCTTCGAAGGCTTAATACCGATCATATTGATTTTTATCTCTTTCACTCCTTGGATAAGGGGAAATGGGAACAAATTAAAAAACTGAACATGATTGCTGAAGTGGAAAAATTACGCGAAGAAGGAAAAATCAAGTACATTGGATTTTCATTCCATGATGAATATCCTGTTTTTGAAGAGATTCTAACGTATCGGGATTGGGATTTTTGCCAGATGCAGCTGAACTACGTGGATACCGTCATCCAGCAAGGGATGAAGGGATACGACCTTACAGAAGAGCTGGGAATCCCTGTGGTTATTATGGAACCGATCAAAGGAGGTACGCTCGCGAAACTTCCTGAAGTCATGGAGGATACTTTTCATCAGGTAAATCCAGAAGCGTCAATTTCCTCTTGGGCACTGAGGTATGTTGCTTCACTCCCAAACGTAAAGGTTGTATTATCCGGGATGACTGAAATGTATCAGTTAGAAGATAACCTGAAGACCTTTGGCCATTTCCAAAAGTTAGATCAGAAGGAAATGGAGGCCGTTGATAAGGTGACAAAGATCTATCGCAGCCGTCAATTAAATGAATGCACAGCTTGTGGGTATTGTATGCCTTGTCCATTTGGCGTGAACATCCCAGGAAATTTCAAGATATGGAATCAGGGATCTATTTACGAAAACCTGAATGGTGCAAAGGAAAAGTATGCACAAATGGATGAAGCAAAAAGAGCTACAGCCTGTCAGGAATGTGGTGCCTGCGAACCCTTGTGCCCACAATCCATTACCATCATAGAAGATCTAAAAAAAGTGCAGATTGCACTGGGATAGTTAAGGTAATCGGATGAAAAACAGATAGAGAAAGAGACATGAATGCTGGTAAACAGGATTCATGTCTCTTATTTTTTCGGCAAAAGTAAAAGAAAAAATTTCTGATTGAAAACTGCAACCGTACTTCTAGCGTGCAGGGTTAAGTTCTGAACTTGATTTCCTAAAAACGAATCACAAAATATCATCGCGAATAGAGCTAGTACCTGATATAACCCCTGATATGGGAGTCAAAAGGTCTTTTAAGGATGGCAGATCTATTTTTGACATTGCCTTCTGCAGTAAGCAGGTATGTGTCATGCACTTCAAGGATGATGCCCATATGATCATGTTCCTCATCGATAAAAGCATAGTCATAGAGAACAAGATCGCCTTCTTCCGGAACAAAGTATTCTTCGTCTGGGTCATGCCAGTACCCGTTATTTTTCAGTTTTGCCCACTCTTCCCAGGCATAGCAACCTGAAAAGTTCGTTGAGACCATTTCATTTGGATATTTCACAGGGAGTTTAATTCCGGAAAGAATGAAACAGTAGTAGACGAAAGCTGCGCACCAGGAATTGTCCCAGTTTTTATCATTCCAAGTCGGCGATACGGGGAAGAGGCTGACAATGGGCTGAAGGGTTGAATCTAACCCTTCGAGCGTACCGTGGAGATCCTTCTCCGCTTCGATTCTCGCAATACTTGCAAGTTTTTGATTCATTTTTATCCTCACCTTTTTCACAAAAGAGAACGCAACTTTATTTAGAGAAATAGTAACATAGGATTGATAAGCCCCAGTGACTTCGATTGAAATTTTATCCTGTTTTTGTTCATAAATCTAGTAAAGTTAGGTGTAAAGGCTATAAAATCTATTATGCATGGATCTTCACTTGATTAGGGTAAATGACACAGCAAAAACATAAATGGGCTATATCATGAGATATGAGAGGAAAAAGAAAATTTGCTAATATTATTAAACAAATTACAAATCCTTCATCAACTTAACATAATGTTTCGATACGATAGGAGAAACAATAGAAAGGAGTTTTTATGATGATGTATAATTGGTGGCCAGGCAATCATCCCAATACTTGGATCGGAATGATTATCGGGATGATGATTTTTGTGGCACCCATCGTAATCTTGATAGTTATTTTACTTAGACCAAAACACACGAACATTTACCGAGATAATTTTCGGAAAACTCAAGATCATCCAATGAGAATTTTGGATGAAAGATTTGCAAAAGGTGAAATTGACGAGGAAGAGTATAAAAAGAAAAAGGATATCTTAAAGAAACCATAATATGGACGTAATAAAAATAAATTCTTTATTATCGGAATTCAATATTTCGATACTTTATAAGAAACAATAGAAAGGAGTTTTTATAATGATGTATAATTGGTGGCCCGGAAACAATCCGAATAGCTGGATTGGAATGATTATTGGGATCATTATTTTTGTTGCAGCCATTATTGTCTTGATTGTACTTCTCTTAAGACCAAGACACACGGATAATTATAAAGATAATTATCGTGAAAGCCAGGATAGTTCCATGAGAATCTTGGAAGAAAGATTTGCCAAGGGGGAAATAGACGAAGAAGAATATAAAAAGAGAAAAGAAATTTTGAAGAAGCTTTAAAATTTCTTGATTCGATCATTTAGTTGATTCCTCCAATTAAACTTGATTAGATGTAAATGAAAATCTGACTCCAAAGATTTGCAGCCAAAAGGTAACCGTTGTTGAAAAGCAACGTGTATCTTTTGGCTGCATTTTTTTTGAAAATATCAGAACCTGGAAAGTAAAGAATGTAAACCATTGTGATAGGATAGCGAGGTCTTTTTTGATATAATGAAAAGAATAAGTCTACAGAAGGAAGAAAGGAGAACGATATGATCTATCTTGACTATAATGCAACGACACCAATAGATAGGGAAGTGGCTGAGGCCATGCTGCCTTATCTTTATGGTAATTTTGGGAATCCTTCAAGTGAACATATTTTGGGCGTAAACGCCAAGAATGCGATAGAGCTGTCAAGAAAGCAGGTAGCCGAGCTTCTTCATGCATTACCAAAGGAAATCGTGTTTACCGGTTGTGCCAGTGAATCGAACAATATGGTACTTAAGGGGGCTACCCATTCCTTAAGAGAAAAAGGTAATCATATTATCACTTCTAAGGTGGAGCATCCGTCGATTCTTGAACCTTGCAAATATTTGGAAGAAATCGGATTTGAAGTCAGTTATGTTTCGGTTGATGAATATGGCCTCGTTAATCCAAAGGATATTGAAAACCTCATGACGGAAAAGACAGTTCTAGTCAGCATCATGCATTCGAACAATGAGACTGGGACGATGCAGCCCATAAAAGAAATTGCAAAGATCTGTCATAGGCGCCAGGTGTTTTTTCATACAGATGCCTCCCAAGCCATTGGGAAAGTTCCTGTTGATGTAAAAGAGCTTGGAGTGGATTTCCTGACACTTGCTGGTCATAAGCTCTATGCCCCTAAGGGCATCGGAGCATTATACTTAAAAGATGGGATATCTATAGAATCTCTGATTCACGGTGCGGGACATGAAAGTGGAAGAAGAGCAGGAACGGAGAATATCATATTTGAAGTAGCCTTAGGAAAAGCCTGTTCTATAGCAGACTCAGCAATGAAAATATCTGAGGTTAAAGCACTAACAGATTATTTTTATCAGAACCTAAAGAATAATTTTGGTGAACTCATTCATCTAAACGGACATCCAGAGCGAAGACTACCTAACACGCTTAACATCAGTTTTATCGGATATAACGGACATGAACTACTGAATCAGCTAAACGATGTTGCCGCTTCTACAGGCTCTGCATGTCACTCAGGAATGACCTCAGTATCCCCAGTATTAAACGCCATGGGTGTAACTAATGATATCGGACGAGGAGCTGTGCGGTTCAGCCTTGGCAGGTATACGACAAGAGAAGAACTAGACCAGGTGATAGAGGATTTAAAGAAAATCATTAATCGATTATAGAATTTAAGGAGTGGAAGTTTTGAAATTTGGCTTGATCATTGAAACCAAGGAACCTGAAAAAGCATGGAATGCGATGCGTTTTGCTGTCGCTTCAAAGAAGAAAGGTCATGAGGTAAAAGTATTTCTCATGGGTGAAGCTGTTGAAATCGAGAACCTTTCAAATGAAAAATATAATGTAAGTGAGCAGGTATCTTTATTCCATCATATGGGCGGAATTATTCTTGCCTGTGGAACGTGCCTGAAATCAAGAAATATGGATGGTTCAGAAGCTTGTCCCCTTTCTACAATGAATGACTGCGTGGAACTTGTAGAATGGGCCGATAAGATGGTGACGTTTTAAGCGAATAGCAATTTTAATTGACCATCACAATTTTAAACGGAATCTCATGAAAGGAGTAGCCTTGTGAAAACTGAAATTTTTAATGCCTATACCAAGTCCGTGATTCTAAAACATGCCCTAAAGGGAAATAATGTCTCGAAGACATGTGAGCTCTTTGGAATTTCCAGGGCTACATTCTATCATTGGAAAAATGCTTTTGACCAGTATGGCATGGCTGGTCTCGAAAGAAAAGAACCACAGAAACCTCAAATGCCGAATCAGGTAAATCAGAAAGTCGAGCAAGAAATTTTAGAGTATGTTGTAAATAATCCATCAGATGGACCCAAACGGATTTACTACGAACTGAAAACCGAAGGCTCGACTGTTGGAGAATCAGGAATTTATAATGTTTTAAAAAGGCACAATCTCTCGAAAAAAATAAAGCGGATTGAATTTGCCAAAACCAAAGTGAAGTCCATGATAAGAGATAAAAAGTTGGTAAAAAAAGTGCCTCACTTTAAGAATTTTAGAAATGAGCATCCAGGGTATTTGATGATCCAAAGATTAGAATATATGGGGACTTTTGACGGAATTGGCAAAATCTATCAATACACAATTTATGATATGGCTTCCAATTGGGGGCTTGTTCAGCTCTATAACAGGAAGCAGGATATCGACGTCTGGCAATTCTTCGAACACAAACTTCTTTATCTGATCAAGACCTTTAATTTGAAAATTGATCATTTAATCACGGATAAGACAAAAACTTTCGTCCCATATTTTGTTAAAGACGACAAATACCTTTCGATTCTAGAGAATGCCGAGATTTGCCACTATTTTGTTTCGCCTGAAAACAATACGTTGTTTGATGAGTTGAACGTTTTTAGTGAGTATCTGATCAAAGGATTTTATCGTAAGATAAGTGGCGACAATTCGCTTGATACTTTTGAGAAAGTAGAACGTTCTATACAGAAATTTGTAAGAACGTATAATTTTTCAAGTGTTATCAGTAGTGGACTCTTTAAAGGTAAAACGCCTGCTGAAACCGTACTTGGCGAAGCTACTCAAAATCAGGCCAATTTAGATACGCTTCCGTTATGGCTTCTAGCGCTAATCGAGTTCCAAGGACGAGGTAATCAGAATGAATCAGAAAAGTGATAGAATTGCTATTGTTGGTGGAGGACTTTCAGGACTTGTCATCGCTGATGAACTCAGTCAAAAAGGATACCAAAATATCACTGTTTTTGAAAAGGAAGATCGTGTAGGTGGAAAACTTCATACAATCTGGTATAAGGGAAAGTCTCACGAAATGGGGGCCATATTCGGGCTGCCTTCTCATCAGTATCTAAGGTCACTAATGAAAAGAAACCAGCTTAAAAGTGATGGACCGAAATTATCAAGAACGAATTATGATGATTATGGTCAAAAAGTCATGCCGATGCCCAAAGAAATTCTTGGAGATTACCTTCTGGAACTGGAGCGATTTCCGGAAGTCTTGAAAAACTATCCGTCACTGAAACGTGCCAGTATGGAGCATGTGGAAACTTCATTAATGCAACCATTTTCAAAATGGTGTGATGAAAACAGATTTATTGTGTTAAAAATGGTCTATGTCCAATATTTTACGATTTTTGGATTAGGTGGGATTGATGATGTCCCAGCGCTTTATGCACTTCGAATCCTTAATGATGAGAATCTGATGTCCTTCATGGGTCTCCCACAGTTCATCACATGGAAAGAAGGAGCTTCTACACTAATTGAAAGTCTGATGAAAAATACCAGGGATATCCGGATCGGTCAGGAAGTTAAAAATATTTCTGTTCTAAAAGATCAGACTTTAGCCGTCCATACAGTGTATGAAGTTCAGGAATTTGACCAAGTGATCATCACTGCGCCATTGGAACAATTTTCTCAATGCGAAGTGATACATGAGGACATGAAAAGAAACTTTGGCTATATCAAATATCAGGACTTTAACGTCTATGCCATCATTGCAGAAAATGTTCCCAAAGGCTGTGGCTGTATTCTCGGAAATATTAACCTTTATAGCAAAGGACACATGATCATGTGGAATACCAGGTGGGAAGAAAAAGATGGAGAGGGGATGATGATGGTTTATGCCTATAATCAAGAGGACAGCTCTTTATTGACCTCTTTTGAACTGATTAAAGAAGACTTACAGAAACTTGGCATAAAAAATCCAAAGCTCTATCAGGCCAAGCGTTGGAAGCATTGCCCCTATGTTGGGCAAGAAGCTCTCGAAAATGGATTCTATGATTTAATGGAATCCATGCAAGGGCAAAATCATGTTTATTTTGCAGGCGAAATCATGAGTACGCTCTCTATGGATAACTGTATTAGGTATTCGGAGGATCTCATTCGACGTTTCTTCTAAAACTTAAGCGGTCAAATAATATGAACTTATGACCTAAAACGGAGGTAATCTCCTGGAACAGTTTGCCTGACTAAAACAACGCAAGTGGGAGGACCCTCTGAAATAGAGAATCTTCCCACCTGCGTTGTTATTTTTATTTGAACCTTCCTAACCAGATTAGGAGACCCGTGTTTTTTGATCTGAAGACTTCTTCGCGAATGACCAAATTTCATCTTTAAGTGGATGAAGATTGTACCTTCGGATTCTAGCGATTTGCCAAACTGCAAGAATGACATTCAAGGTCAGTGACAATATGGCAAGAGACCAGTTTGCCTGCGGATTGTAGCTTACGCTCACATTAAAGTTGCTTCCAGTTGCAAAGAAGTAGGGGAAAGTCATTACCCACATCATCCAAAAAGCAAGCGTATGCGCTCTGCCCTGCATCCAAGTACCTTTTGCCCAAAAGAGCGCAGGGATTGTCGCAGCGATGTTAAGGGCGAATCCAGAATAAAAGGCGTTTCCGGGAGCACAGGAAAAAACATAGGAAATATTCCAAATTCCGTAGGCAAGGATATATAAGACGGTCTGGTCAGGCCAGATCATATCCTTTCGTTTCTTCGATGCGCCATAGATCCCAACCCAGCCGCAGATCATGAGGATATTGATAATCCCCGCCACTGCATTGACATAGTTCCATCCTCCAGAAATATAGTTCATGCCATCGACCATACCATTAAAGCCGGCGAACCCTACCTGGAATTCCCTAATGACGGCTTCCAAAATGTTAAAAGCCAGGATAAAAGGGACTAGTGCAAGGTAACCTTTATGCTTTTTATGGTAGCTCGTAAAACGGACCACCATGTAAATCAAGCATCCGGCTAAGGCTGAGTATACTTTCACCCATGTAAACCAAGAAGTAATCTCATTACCTCCCTTACTAATCCATACGATGGTCAAAATAACAGGAATAACCATAAACATGATGATGCTAGCTAGTTTGCTCGCACGTGAGATTTCGTTTAAAACCAAGAGGATTCCTAGGACAACAAACCACATAATAACGGAATACCAGGGAATAGATTCGAAAAAGAACATAAAATTGCACCTCAATCTTTTTTATTTTGAAGAAGATTCGTACGGGCAAGAAATAAGCAAAGTTAAATACCAACAATAGAAGTTACTGCTTTTTCTCTTATGATAAAACATTAACAAAATATGGTCCTAATTACTAGTGATTTCATATAAAATAACTCGAATTTAGCAAGTTTTTTTACATTGAAGTGTAATTTACAGTAATGAACTAAAAAACTGAATAAATCATTGGTATTTAAGGGTTTAAAAGAAATAAATGTGTAAATAATACTCAAAAGGTAAAGTCAATAAACGCTCTAATATCAACGTAATTCCATTTTGACATGTTTACCGTTTTCAAATACAATAAAATTGATAAAAACCTAACGATTTAAAATATAATCGTTCAAAAGGCGAAGTGGAGTGATGAAATTGGATTCCTTTAAAATCATGGAAATAAAAGAGAGCGTATTTAAAAACAACGATGAGCGGGCAAATCTGCTTAGAGAAACGATGAAGAGTGAAAAGACATTTCTCCTAAATTTGATGTCCTCACCAGGCTCAGGTAAAACGACGACTGTCCTTAGAACCATTGAAGCTTTGAGGGGAGATATGAGAATAGGGGTATTGGAAGCGGATATCGATTCTGATGTCGATGCAAAATCTGTGTCCAAAACCGGGACCAAGGTCATTCAGCTGCATACCGGAGGGATGTGTCACCTTGATGCTGAAATGACGAAGCAGGGATTAGAAGGACTAGGGACTGAGGACGTCGATCTTGTCATCCTTGAAAATATTGGAAATCTAATTTGTACTGCAGACTTTGATACAGGAGCAGCCAAGAGTGCCATGATCTTAAGTGTTCCAGAAGGCGACGACAAACCCTTAAAATATCCTTTGATGTTTTCAGTTGTTGATGTTCTTCTCATCAATAAGATCGATACGATGGCGTATTTCGATTTTAATATGGAGGCTGTTATTGAACGGGCGACAAAGTTAAATCCTAACATTAAGATTATCCCGATCTCTGCGAAGAGTGGAGAAGGAATTGAGGAATGGGCCAATTGGTTACGCCTTGAAGTGAAAAAGTGGAATAACGCCTAATAAGCAAACTAAATTCGAAGGGAATGAAGCACATTGAAACCAAAAGTACTGGAACTTGCCAATCATATCGGTCGTAAAAAAGCGAATTCAAAATCAAAGTATAAAGTAACTGATCCGGAATACATGATTTTGGAACCTGTTGTCACAGAAGAAATGGCAGAAGTCGGACTTAGCCTTAAATTCCGTAAACCCATGAGCGCAGAAGAAGTTTCACCGCTATGTGGGAAATCACTCGAGGATACCAAAAGACTTCTTTGGGAATTAGCAGACGCAGGCGTCTGTTTCGTCAATGAAATCGACGGCGTCGATAAATACTGGACAGAAATTTGGGTTCCCGGTGTAATGGAAATGATGAGCAATAATCTTGAGAACGTCAGAAAATATCCTCAAATTGCAGAGGCTTTTGAAGCCTACGGAAGAGTCAGAGGCTCACAGACTGTTGGTAATTTTCCAGTAGCTACAGGACTAATGCGTGTTATCCCTATAGAAACCGCTATAGATGGGGAAAGCAGAAGAGCATCTTATGAGGAAATCTCAAAATATCTTAATGAAAACAGTGTGTTCTCCGTATCCGATTGCGCATGCCGTACTGTAAGAGAATCCATGGGAGAAGGTTGCGGCCACCTAAAAGAAAACATGTGCATACAGTTAGGCCATGCGGCTGAATACTATATCCGAACAGGAAAAGGAAAAAGCATCAACAGGGAAGAAGCTTTTGAAATTATAAGAAAAGCTGAAGAGAATGGACTGATGCATCAGATTCCCAATACTGACGGACCAGGAAAAACCCATGCCATCTGCAACTGTTGTGGATGCGGATGCCTCTCTTTAAGGACGGCTGAGATGTTCTACAATAATGACATGGTCCGCTCAAACTATGTGTCAAAAATTGACAAGGAAAAATGTGTTGCCTGCGGAGAATGCGTCGAGGTTTGCCCGGTTAATGCGCTAAAGCTTGGACAAAAAGTCTGCAGCATTACCCCTATTATAGAAAAGCAAAGAACAGAATTCCCTTCAAATTCAGAGTGGGGTTCGGAGAAATGGAATCCCGATTATCGCACAAATCGAAAAAATGTTGTCGATACCGGAACAAGTCCTTGTAAGACCGAATGTCCTGCTCATATTTCTGTACAGGGCTATATTAAGCTCGCTTCCCAAGGAAAATATCAGGAAGCCCTTGAACTGATCAAACATGAAAATCCATTTCCAGCCGTATGCGGACGCATATGCCCAAGGAAATGCGAATCCGAATGTACAAGAGGAGACCTGGATGGTGCTATCGCCATCGATGAGATCAAGAAGTTCATTGCAGAGCAAGATCTTAAAGTCGATACACGCTATGTGCCTAGGCTAAGGCATGAATACGGGAATAAGATTGCAATCATAGGCGGAGGTCCTTCAGGATTATCCTGCGCATTCTATCTTGCCCAGGATGGATATAAGGTAACGGTCTTTGAGAAACAGGAAGCCCTTGGGGGAATGCTGACTTATGGAATCCCTTCCTACAGACTGGAGAAAGAAGTGATTCAGGCAGAAATTGATATTCTTAGAGAACTAGGGGTTGAGTTTAAAACAGGAATAGAAGTGGGAAAAGATATCAGTCTTAAAGCGCTCAGAACAGAAGGTTATGAAGCGTTCTATGTTGCAATAGGTGCACAGTCGGGAAGAAAACTTGGAATCGAAGGAGAAGAGGCCAAAGGAGTGATTACTGGGGTTGATTTCTTACGTGAGGTCAATCGGGGGAATGAAGTTAAACTCGAAGGAAACATTGTGGTTATCGGCGGAGGAAATGTTGCGATTGATGTCGCAAGAACTGCTGCAAGACTTGGAGAAACAAAAGTAGGGATGTTCTGTCTGGAAAACAGAGCGCAAATGCCTGCTCAGGATGAGGAAATCCATGAGGCGTTGTCAGAAGACATTGAGATCAATAATTCCTGGGGACCAAAACGAATCCTTGAAGAGAACGGCAAAGTTGTTGGAATTGAATTTAAGAAATGTCTTTCTGTCTTTGATCAAAACAAGAGATTTAGTCCCGTATTTGATGAGGCTGATTGCTTAATTGTAAAAGCTGACCATATCCTCATTTCAGTAGGGCAGGCCATGGACTGGGGGGATTTACTCATAGATTCTAAAGTCGAGCTTAATCCTAACAAAACCATCAAGGTTGATCCCTTTACGCTACAGTCAGGAGAAAGTGATATATTTGCCGGTGGTGATGCGATGACAGGACCAAAATTTGCCATCGATGCTATTGCGTTAGGTAAGGAAGGAGCAATTTCCATCCATAGATTCGTTCAGCCTGGACAAAGCCTTGTGATTGGCCGTGACAGAAGAGAATTCCATTCGCTGGATAAAGAAAACCTTGATCTCCAGGGATATGACCTGCAGCCCAGGCAGAAAGCTAAAGAAGTTGACGGCGCAAAGGCCAAGACATCCTTTTTGGATATGCGAATTACTTTTACAGAGGAACAAGTGAAGCTGGAGACAGAACGCTGCCTTAGCTGCGGAGCGACCACAGTTGATGAATACATGTGTGTAGGCTGTGGTGCTTGCACGACACGGTGCAAATTTGGGGCAATTTCTCTCATTAGAAAATACGATATGGAAAATATCGCTTTTGAAAACTTGAAACCAGTTGTAATGAAGCAGATGCTGAAACGTAAAGGAAGCATCACCTTGAAAAAAATCAATAATTTCGTTACCGGCGCCTTTAAAACAGGTAAACCTCAATAACGCTGTAGATGAAGAATCTTCACTAGAGTGAATCAGAGAATACAAGTTTGCAATATAGAAACGAGGTGAGTGCTATTGCATGAATTAGGGGTCATCATTGAAGTGGTCAAACGAGTTGAGAAAATCGCGATTCAAAATCATCTGACAAAAATTGATACCTTGGTGATCGAAATCGGGGAACTTTCTACAATTATTCCCGCTTACATCAAATCCTGCTATCCGGCAGCGGTGGATGGAACGATATTAGAAGAGACAAAATTAAAAATTGAGATTTTAAAAGGATTTGCAAAATGCAGCAATTGCTTGGCAGAGTATCGATTGATTGAAAACGAGGCTTGCTGTCCAGAATGCAAAAGCCATGAATGGATATTGCTCAGCGGAAAAGAATTTATGATTAAAGAAATTATGGCTTATTGATCATATATTTTAGAGCAGGATAAACCGAACTGCCAAATCAAAGAAATGATGATGCTGAAGGAAAAAAGAATAGCTAGTTCAATAAAGAGGGTGTTTTTCTGTAAACGGAAAAACACCCTCTTTGAACTATCAATATTTATTAATAAGTTGAGATTAGCAAAGTATGAACCTGACAAACAAACATTGAAGAGGCGCCATCGAATTAATAGAATAGATACGGATTTTTAAATTCCCCGGAGTATAGTGAGAAGTAGAAGATGAGATTATCGAATATTCACATGAAATGAGGTGATGATATTGAAAAAAACAGCGATTGACATCCTATATGGTGTATTGGTATATATTGGAATTGTCGCCATTCAGATTTTATCAGCGCTTCCTTTTCGTGATCCTTTTTCTGGAGAATCACCATCATTAAGAATAACCCAGAACTATGAGTATCTAATCGCCGTCATTCCCATTCTAATTTGGACAGTGATAGTAACCTGGATTTCAAAAATACAAAATAGATCAGATGCCCTCAGAAAAGCGATCATTTGGACAGGAATGGTAGTCGTACTGGATTTCATTTTTGGAATACTGAATAACACATTACCTTTGACATTTGGGGTATGGACCTATTATATCGCGCTAATTGCAGTATTTTTAGGGCCTCTTTTCTATTTAAGGTTAACAAGTCCGAGATAAGCAAGGGATTCTGAGGTTTATAGGAAAACTAGAAGTACAAGAGATTCAATTTGTTGCAAAAGTTGATTTAACCACGGTAGGACCTGTCTCTTTTATCAATGATGATCCCAATGAAAATTCAATACTTATGAATCAACACGTATAGATTCAATCAGACAATCAATTTAAACGAACAAAATATAGGAGGTAATCATGGGAAGAGTAGTACATTTTGAAATCCATGTTGATGACATGGATCGTGCAAAGAAATTTTACAGTGAAGTGTTTGGGTGGACTTATGAAGACTGGACCGCTTTCGCTGGTTCACCATATTGGGGAACGGTAACCGGAAAAGAAGGCGAAAGAGGAATCGAAGGGGCCTTAATGCAACGAAATGGCGAATCACCTAAAATGGGACAAAGTGTAAATGCATTTGTCTGCACCATAGGCGTTGAAGATTATGATGCAACAGAAGCTAAAATCCTTGAACTTGGTGGAACCCTAGCTATGCCAAAGACCGCACTGATAGGGATGGCCTGGCAGGGGTATTATATCGATACTGAAGGTAATATCATCGGTATCCATCAGCCTGACGAGAATGCAAAATAAAATAGTATCCCTATAAATTAAAACAGGATCGTAACGTGTACAAATTGAGCATTAATCAAATGATCAATTTCTATACGTCGATGATCCTGTTTTTTATTTTAAACTAAATTTGAATAAATCATCTTCAAAAGCAAATGAGATTGCAAGTAACTTAAATTGGTAAATCCTTCTTGTTAAAGACGACAATTCCTGTAGTGAAAAGTACAACTGCTATGATAAAAAGAACGGCAAAACTTATTGGAACTGAAGCGCTTCCTTCAAGAATTTTTTGTGGGTTAAACAAGGAGAATAAAGTGAAGTTCTTGAGGAATGATAGCTTATCTCCAACATTACCGAGCATTTGTATTAGAAAGAATAATATTGGAATTCCAGCTCCAAATGCCAGAGAATCCTTCGAATCATTAAATATACAGGAGGATAAGAAGGCAATGGAACCAATGGCAAGATGCAAAAGAAGTACGCCAAGGTTGAGCATAACAAAGATGCTAATATCAATCAGCCCTGGGAAGGCAATTTCAGAGATGATGTAAGATAGCACGAACAAAGACACCATGAGGAGGATGATGCTTGTCACGAAATAAATCATCTGTGTAAATACGACCTTCTTCCTGCTGTTTGGTGTAGCAAGGAGATAAGCCATGCTGCCATTATCGATATGTTTCGCCACGAGACGGTTCGCGAGGATTATAATATAGATCATCGGAAAGATGATCATAAGAAATCCATAGAGATAAGAAGCAAGAAATCCTGTAAAAGTGGTCCCGATGAGATTAAAATTCATGGCATTGACGACTTCTTTGGGGAGGCTTTGCAGAAGTAGCTGCATCGATTCCACATTGGCTGGATCATACATGGTGATGATAACAGAGAAATACATCGTTAAAATCAAAAGAAAAATAATAAAGAATTTATAATTGGACTTTAGTGTCTGCTTAAACAGTGGAAAACTAATCATGGGAATCACCTCCGTAATAGTGCATAAAGACTTCTTCTAAGTTTCGGCTATTCACCTGAATATCCCTAATATTAAAGTCGCCCATGGTTTTAATCAAACCGTTAATATCGCCGGTGACCCAGGTTTCAACGATTAATTCTCCAGCCATTCTTGATTCGGGAACTTTTTTCAAGAAAACATTGGCTTCTTCAGGTGAGTTAAAGGTGATCAAGTAGTTTTTCTTCTGCACGGAGAGAAGTGAATAGATATCTTCTACGGCAACCAAAGTACCATCTCTGATGATGCCCACCTTATTGCAGGTGCGTGAGACTTCCTCGAAATTATGAGACGACATCAGGATGGTTTTTCCTTTTTTCTTTTCCTCTAAAATGAGTTCAACAAAAACGTTCTGCATAAGGGGATCAAGACCGGAAGTGGGTTCATCCAGGATGTATACTTTTGGATCGTGCATGAAGGCGCTGACAATTGCAAGTTTTTGCTTCATTCCTTTAGACATTTTTCTGATTTTTCCCTTGGTGTCCAGCTGAAATCGTTCCACTAACTGGATGCGTCTCTCCATGTTTTTTAGATTTCTCATGGACGCCATGAGATCCAGGAAATTATCTCCAGTCATCTCATCAAAAAAAGCGATTTCTCCGGGAAGATAACCAATATTTTCCTGTATGGTTTCTGATTGAGATCTGCAGTCCATGCCCATGATCGAACATCTGCCTTGATTTGGATTAAGAAATCCCATCAAACATCTTATGGTCGTTGTTTTGCCTGCACCATTCGGACCTAAATAACCAAATACATCTCCTTCATCCATTGAAAAAGTAATATCGAAAATCCCTTTATGGTTTCCATAATCTTTGGTCAGTTCTTTAACACTTAATATACTCAACTTAGTTCCTCCTGTTTTATGATGATGTTGAATTCGTTTCGTATCCTTTAAGGTCTATAAGCAGTTCATTTCGTCTTAAAAATGAAGGGATAAAAGGTGGGTTGTACCGCGCAAGGCGAAATATACCTGTCGTCGTCAAGCTGTTTTTTTTCGCATAATCAAGGAGTAGTTTCTTGTAGAACCTAAGCCTTTGATCATTGATGCTCCCGTTAAAAGTAATGGCTAGAACCGTCCTGCTCTCAAGTTTTTTGATCGATAAATTTTTGTTTTCTGGTTTTGGCAGGGTAGAGGCATTATAGCGCCTTGGCATAACAAATTCTGTCGTCACACCTTCCTCATTCAGCTCATTGATTACGGGCGTAGTCATGGATATTTTTTCTCTATTTTCATTATCACCGCTGATGTATTGAAAAATCGATCCGAAGCCATTTCCAGAAACCAGATTATTCTCTTTAACACCTACTGTGATGAGCTCTTCGTAGGATCTAATCTCAAATTTCCCGTCTTTTTTCAGGACTTCATAAGGCGCGGTTTCATAAATTGCCATACAAACACATCCTTTCTTTCTATATGCCTATAGTATAGTCTTTTTAATGAAAAGTAGATGAAGTATTTTTTAACTTTTAGGATAATTGGGAGAAAAAAAGATACTTTTATTATTTGAGTTTCATGCAGCATCATTGCTCGACAGCTAAACTTATGAAAAATAGAGGTCCACTCAAAGTAGTAGCAGGTAAAAGGGATGACCAGTAATTCTTTATTCAGAAAGAAATTTGGCAAATTTCCTCTGGTGATAGGGTTGTCATGACATGCATAAAATCTAGATAAGTTGTATAATTATTAACAAATATCCATAAGATAAATAACTTTAATATGGTTTAAACCCTTGAAAAACAAGCGTTTTCATTTGTTTGACAAATTTTAACAGATGCTAATATACAGTGAATAAACGAGTAATGAAGAGAAATGTAATCCTAGTCAATGCTAGTCAATTTATTTGGCCTTTTTTGAGCCTTTGATTTTTCAGTTAATTCTGCTATTATAAAGATGAGCTCCAAGGAATACCTAAAACGAAAAACTTACAGAGCTGGAAACAGAAACGAAACATCACTACTAGATTTTTATCTCGGCAAATCGAAAGAGACGCTATATCTGAAAAGAAAAAGAGAAAGGGTTTACCGTAGGATAGACTTCATTGAAGTAATAGGACAAAGGGTTTACATTAACCCAATGATAAAAGCTGAAATGAAAGAAACCTAATTTAAACAATAAGTACCTCGATCCAATCAGACGAAGAATATAAAGAAAGTAGCTCATGGGAAACAAAAGTGGAAAGCAAAATAAGCGTACAGTTGATGAAGGTTCGTTGGAGCTCTTCTATTGTCTATAAATTTAGAGGATCCGGCATTATTGCCGGATCCTCTTTGATTGGAAATAAGATTATTCTTGATGATACATGGCAATGTAGGGAAGGTTTCTAAAGCGTTCTTTGTAGTCAAGGCCATAACCCACAACAAATACATCAGGAACATTGAAGCAGTGATAGCTGATATTGATATTTATCAGCCTCTTCTTTGGGTTATCGAGCAGTGTACAGATTCTGAGGCTTTGGGGGTTATAGGACCCCAGGTGCTGGAGAACATAACCAAGTGTCAATCCGGTACCGATGACATCCTCGACTAAAAGGACATGACGGCCTTTGATATCGATGTCCAAGTCTTTTCTAAAACTAATCACCCTCGATTTACTGCCTTCGCCTTTCTGAACTCCAATGGACAGAAAATCAATGCTTAGTGGCATTGTAAGGAGCCTTGTGAGGTCTCCAAGAAAATAGATCGAGCCTTTTAGAATGCTGATTACGACCAAGTCTGTATCCTTATAATCGCGATTGATTTCCTCAGCAATCTCTTTAATTCTCTCCTCAATTTGCACTTCCGTGAAAATGGTTTTTCCAAGTCCCGAAACATTCATTCGCTATCAGCTCCCCCAAACATACTAAATCTTTTAATCAGGCTATGAAAATCATCTTTAAAGACAATACTGATATTGATGCCGGGATAGAGCTTTTTTAGAAGCTCTACTTTTTTCTTTTTCACCGAAGTATATTTCTGGTTCATGATGGTCAGTTCGATATATTGGTCAAAATCCGGCAGATAGAAATCAGGAGAAAAAGCCTGGATAATATTTCCTTCGGCATCCCACTTGATGGGGAAGGTTCTCGGCTCATATTCCCACTTTAATTCGTACATATCGAGTATTTTAGCAAATTCTTCTTCTGATGGATTTTTATAGATCACAGGTTTTTCAACTTTCACCAAATCAGCCTCTAAAGAAAGCGCATAGGTTGTCTTTTTGGTATTGATCAAATGATAGATCATGGAAGCACTTTCCTCTACAGTTAAAAAATCTGTATTGATGATCAGATGATAATTTAAGGGATCAGACCAATTGGTATGATGTATGGTCCTCAAATATCGGGTATGCTTGCGGTCAGCGATTTCAATAATCCTTTCTGCATCCTTCTTCAGAAGATTGTTGATTTTCATGATTCTTTCTATGCGAACCTCGAGAGAGGATAAGATCTTTACATGAAGGGCATTGATATTTTTCGCAAAAATGATTTCTGCACCCATCCCATTGATCAGAGCAGAATTATTTTGGGTAAAATCACGAAGTCTGTTCTCCAGATACAGTGCAAAGCTTGTTCCTTCTGATGACAGATTAGAATAGAAGTTGGGACTTTCTCCAAGCATATGCAGTTCATGTTTACTGGCTACTTCCGGAAACCACTTTCTTAGTGCAAAATCTCTTGTGATCAGCGGAATATTTAATTTTTGTGCTAAGTTTGCGGCAATCTCATCACCCAGACTACCCGTTTGCCTGGAAATCGTGATTAAAAGCATAATTGTCACCACCCACAATTGTTAGATTATCTACATTTTACCACGAAATATCTGAAGTGCTACACATTAATGTCTGATGCAGATAAGATCGTGAAAATCGTTGTATGATCAATCCAATAGGGTAGAAGGAAAAAATACAGTTGAAATCAAGTTAAACCGTCAACTGTGTTTAGGCAACTATGGGCAAAATGCAAAGCATACCTAAAAGCCCAATCATTTGGCGTATGAACACCACACGATTGGGCTAAAATCATGTAAGCAATAACACCTACATGATTATAAATTAAATTAGATTTAGTCTTACAATCTCTTCAGCCGTTGGTGCATCGATGTATAAACTATCGACAAGGCCACCTCTAAGTGCGGCATTAATCACTTGGACTTTTTCTTTGCCTACAGCCACCATAAGTTTGTTGGGAATCTTTTTGATCACTGAAAGAGGCGTAGCGATGACTCTTTTGTCCATTTCCGGATCAAGGATTTCTCCATTCTTATCGATGAAATGAGAACAACAATCTCCAATTCCACCTTTTTCCCGGATTTCCCTATAGTTTTCTTCTGTGATGAGTCCCATTTCATAAAGCACAGAGGGCCTTTCGAGATTACCTACAGAAAAGACAGCCGTATCACACCTGTCAGCCATTTCAAGGATATGGCTGATTTGATGGTCCTGCTTAATGGCATCAGCGATGAATGCCTGGTCCACCATGGCTGGTGCAGGAATTTGGTATCCGGTTCCCCCGACACAATCCACAAAGCTTTTAAGAATATCAAGTGCGCCGGATTCATAGATTGCCCTCGAAAATCCTCCACTTAGCTGAATGACGGAAACGCCATTCCTTTTCATGGTAGGAAGTAGCTTCGCTAGAACTGCCAGCGTATTGCCCCAGTGAACCCCAAGGATGCTGTCATTCTTGATGAATCTTGGAAGATCTTCAGCGAGTGCACCGCAGACATCCTGTAAAAGCACCTGACGGTTTCCCACTAGATCCGGTACGATCACCGCGCGTCTTAGAGGAAATCTCTCCATCAGCTCCTTTTCAAGGCTGCTATAGGAGAGGAGAGATTCTTTTACCCGAACTTCAATGAGACCCATATCCATAGCGCTTTTGAGCAGTCTGCTCACACTGGATTTACTGATCCCTTCCTTGGCTGCAATTTCTACCTGACCCATATTCAGTTCGTAATACATTTTTGAAATTCTTAAGATCTGATTGATTTTGTTTGAATTCATATTGCTCTCCTATCATGGATTTTGTTGCAGATATTCTCACCAGCGTTTTAGATATCATGATTTACTTTAACGATAAGGTCTTGGAGGATGTCTGTCAAGAAAGAAGATTTGAAAGCACATAAGAAAAAAATCTACAGCTCCCTCAAAAAGACAAACTTTTTGACGATGTAAACATTTTCCACAGGGTAATGGGAATAATTTCATATTTTATGGGCGATATTTTCCGATTATGGGATTTTTCCCAAGGGGGTATTGATTTTTCCCAGAACAAGAATTAAGATAGTAGCAACACGAAAAAAGTAAACGTTTTTGGAGGTAGATAAAATGAGTATCGTTACTTTGATAGGTTCAGGGCAGATGGCTTCAGCACTGTCTTTTCCACTTTTTGAGAATGGACATGAAGTCAGGTTGGTTGGAAGTCCGCTTGATGACTCGATTATCAATCGTTTAAGAGAAGACAACCATCACACGAACCTAAAAAGAACTTTGCATGAAGGAATTAAGTATTATAAAATTGCCGATGTTCGGGAAGCCATGAAGGGATCGGACCTTATAGTTTGTGGAGTATCCAGCTTTGGGGTGGATTGGTTCGCAGAAAACATCCTTCCGATTATCCCAGAAGAGATTCCATTGATTTCTATAACCAAGGGAATGCTTGATTTAGATGACGGTTCGCTTTTGACCTATCCGGAGTATTGGGAGCAAAAGCTTCCGAAGGAGAGTAAACTAGAGATTTATGCCATTGGAGGCCCATGTACAGCAAGGGACCTTGCTGACCATGACCAGTCCTTCGTCGGATTTTGTGGACGCGATATGGAGAAACTCCGATGGATTCGCAGCCTTTTTGAAACGGACTACTATTTTATCAGCCTGACAAAAGATGTAGTTGGACTTGAATGTGCGGTAGCATTAAAAAACGGTTATGCATTGGGTACAGCACTGGCTATCGGAATGGCTGAAAAACTGGAAGGAGATGGTGTAAGTCACAATAACTCCGAATCTGCGCTGTTTCAAGAAAGCGTGAAGGAAATGCTTGCTCTTTTAAGAATTGTCGGTGGGGGAGTAGACAACATCATGTTTGCAGCAGGCGACCTAAATGTCACTGTGGCAGCAGGGAGAAGCAGAACTGTCGGACTTCTTCTTGGAAAGGGGTATACCATTGAAGAAGCAACAGAGAAATTGGCTGGACAGACATTGGAAGCTGTGGTCATCGCAACAAGGACAGCACGTGCAGTAAAAGCGCTTGGGAAAAGAGGAAAGCTGGATATTAATGACTTCCCACTTTTAATGCATGTGGACGGATTGCTTAATGAAGGTGCAAAATTAAATATTCCTTGGAAAGATTTTCAAAAAGAAATGTAATCATAATGAAATCAACAACTAAAATAATTGGGGAATAAGGAGCAAATGAAATGGATTATTATTTGGGATTGGATCTGGGCACAGGCAGTCTAAAGACAGTTTTATTTGATGTCAATGGCAAGGAAGTCGCAGTATCAGAAATGGAATATCCGCTTTATCAGCCACATAATGGCTGGAGTGAGCAGGATCCTGAAGATTGGTACCAGGCATCGATCAAGACCATGAAAAATGTTATGGACGCTAGTGGAGTTCCTAAGGAATCTGTAAAGGGACTTGGGATTTCAGGACAGATGATGGGGGCTGTCATGCTGGACAAAGACGGGAAGGTCTTAAGAAATGCCATCTTGTGGAATGATGGTCGGACATCAGAATCATGTGAACATGTCAGGGAAATTGTTGGAGACGATTTATTCATCAAGTACGCTCTTACACCAGCAAGACCAGGTCTTACTGCAGCAAAGATCCAATGGGTCAAGGACAATGAACCTCAGCTTTATGCGAAGGTTGCCCATATCCAGCTTCCAAAGGATTATTTGAGATATCGGCTTATTGGGGAATATGCTACAGAAGTTTCGGATGCTTCCGCAATGCAGCTTCTGGATATTCCGAATAGATGCTGGGCAACAGAAATTCTAGAAAAAATGGAACTGACTGAAGAAATGCTGGGCAAGGTCTATGAATCACATGAGATTACAGGTTATCTTCTTCCGGATGTTGCTGAAGCTTCAGGACTTACTATAGGGTGCGCCGTAGTCGGCGGTGCCAGTGACAATGCCGCTGCCGGAGTGGGTACAGGAATCGTCGCACCAGGACGTGCCATGACAACCATTGGCACATCGGGTACGGTATTTGCTTATTCAGAGAAGCCTCTTCTTGATCCCTACAAGTCTGTATACACTTTCTGCATGCCTATTCCAGGTGCCTGGCATTATATGGGCAGTGTAAATTCAGCCGGGGGTTCACTGAAGTGGTGGAGAAATAACTTTTATCCTGAAGATAAAGAATATGAAGCGATTAATGATGATGCCAGGGCATCAAATATCGGAGCAAATAGACTGCTTTATCTTCCCTACTTAAATGGAGAGCAATCCCCCCATTTCAATCTGACCTGCAGAGGTTCATTTGTAGGCCTTGCAGCCATCCACACGAAAAAAGACATGACTCGTGCGGTAATGGAGGGCGTAACCTATGCACTTCGTGACATTATGTCCGGCATCAGGAATACTGGAGTGGATGTTGACCGCGTACATATGTGCGGTGGTGGTTCCAAGAGTGAATTTTGGAGACAGCTTCTTGCTGATGTCTACGGACTGCCAGTCCAATTACCTGACATGAAGTCAGAAAACAGTGCTGCACTTGGCGTGGCAATACTTGCCGCAGTAGGCTGCGGAGCATACCCAAGCGTCGTTGATGCCTGCGAGAAAATCATCAAGATGAGAGACAAGGTGTATACGCCAAACGCCTTAAGTGGTGAGAAATACGATAAGGTGTACAAGGAATTTGATGCTTTATATCCAAAACTTAAAGACAACTTCAAGGCTATTCTAGAATTATAGAAATAGATAAATAGAACAATTTGATGACCGTGTTCTAGCATATGGTATCATCAAAAATAAATGAAAGATAAGGTAAGTAAATGAAAATTGCAATAGGATGCGATGAGGCCGCTTTTGGCCTTAAAGTAGAAATCATGAACCATTTAAAAAATAAAGGGATCGAATTTGAAGATTTCGGCTCAAAGAAAGGCGATGTGGTCTTATATCCTGATGTCGCTTATGTTGTAGCTGAAGCGGTTGCCAGTGGGGAATTTGAAAGAGGTATCCTCTTCTGCGGAACAGGAATCGGTATGGCCATTACAGCAAATAAGGTGCCAGGAATCAGAGCCGCTGTTTGTCACGACCCATACTCCACAGAAAGGTCAAGAAAAAGCAATGACTGTCAGATCATGACTATGGGAGAACGAGTTGTAGGCGTTGAACTTGCCAAGTATTTGGTTGATGTCTGGCTTGAATCAGAGTTTGCTGGAGGCGGATCCACTGCAAAAGTGGATCGGATTGGCGAAATCGAAAAAATATTCACCAAAAGAGCGTAAGGGAAAGACAATGATTTTCTCGGATAAAAAGTAAACGCTGAGATAAATCTTATGAGCACGACTCTTTTGTTGGTCGGGAAGTATAATAGATATAGGGGATTTCGTCAGCACACCAAGGAATATGATGTTTATCATCATCTTCCCTGGTGTGATTTATTTTCAAAAATTAAGGATAAATGAGTTGTATCCAAGGCGTGGGCGGTAATTTGGAATAGTGAATTATAGAAATATGGTTTATAATGAAGTGTCGAAAGGATGACTTTGATTGGTGTGTTATATTTAATCAATGTCGTCGGGAATAATTATTCGATCATAATAAAAAAATGTATTGTTCTGGGAGGGAAATATGATGGAAAAATCAAAAGTATATTTTACGGATATGCATGCAACTTCAAAAGAAAATCTACAACAAAAATTGAAAAGGCTCATCAAGACCGCTGGAATTGGTGAAATTGACTTTAGTCATCGTTATGCGGCAATCAAGATCCATTTTGGCGAACCTGGCAATTTGGCTTTTCTAAGACCTAATTATGCGAAGACTGTTGCGGATATGGTCAAGGAACTCGGGGGGAAACCATTCCTGACAGATTGTAATACTTTATATGTGGGTGGAAGAAAGAATGCGTTGGATCATTTGGAATCCGCTTATGAAAATGGATTTTCTCCATTTTCAACAGGCTGCCACATCCTGATTGCCGATGGCTTGAAAGGGACGGATGAGGAACTTGTTCCTGTGGAAAATGGCGAGTATGTAAAAGAAGCAAAGATCGGTCAGGCCATCATGGATGCCGATATCTTTATTTCTCTTAATCACTTTAAGGGACACGAATCAACTGGCTTTGGCGGAGCCCTGAAGAACATCGGAATGGGCTGTGGCTCAAGAGCTGGAAAAATGGAGATGCATAGCAGCGGAAAGCCTCATGTTATCCAGAGCAAGTGCATCGGTTGCGGAATGTGCTATAAGGTTTGTGCCCATAGTGCAATTACCCTCACTGATCGCAAGGCAAGCATCGATCATGACAAATGCGTAGGCTGCGGACGATGTATCGGCGTATGCCCTAAAGATGCAGTCAAAGCAGCATCGGATGAATCCAATGATATCTTAAACAAGAAAATTGCGGAATATTCATGGGCAGTTCTAAACGGGCGTCCGAATTTCCATATCAGCATCGTTATCGATGTATCCCCATACTGCGATTGTCATTCAGAAAATGATATTCCAATCGTACCAAACATTGGAATGTTTGCTTCATTCGATCCAGTTGCGCTGGATGTTGCCTGTGCAGATGCTGTCAATCGTCAGCCGGTTATGCCTGGAAGTCTTCTCGACAAGAGAGAACATACCCATCAGGACCACTTCCAAGATACGCATCCTAACACCGACTGGAACGTGACCATCGAACATGCGGTAAAGCTTAATCTTGGAAACAAGGAATATGAACTGATCACCATTTGATGAGCTTTCGCTTTCAATTGTAAAATTTCATGAAGGAAAGGATTTTCCTGAAATTGGACAGCTGATCATTTCATAGTCTCAAATTAAGCATCCTGATTTAAAGAAAGAAGTTGCGTCATTGTTTCAATGGTGCAACTTCTTTCTTTATAATAAATCAATTTTAAGATGTTAATTGAACATGATAATTGATCATGAAAAACATCGAGACGTGTTCTGGTAACACAACTTAAATTCGAACCTGATTAATACTAGACATTATGGTAAAATCAAATTAAGTCTAGAGATGATTAAAGCTTGAGTGGCTGGAAGTTAAGGGAAGTAGTCATATAAGCTTCTTAAGGAGGGCGAAGTGATGTCGATCATCAATATCACAAATCTGACGTTTGCATATGATGGAAGTTATGACAATATCTTTGAGAATGTCAGCTTTCAAATCGATACGGATTGGAAATTGGGTTTTACTGGAAGAAATGGAAGAGGGAAGACTACATTTTTCAATTTGCTGCTGGGTAAATATGAATATAGTGGTCAAATATCCGCTAATGAACACTTTGAATATTTCCCTTTTGAAGTTGCCAATCAAGAACGGTTGACCATTGAAGTCATTGGAGAGATTTTCCCCGACTATCTTCACTGGAAACTAATACGGGAGCTTTCACTTTTGGAAATTGATGAAGAGGTCTTATATCGTTCATTTGATTCCTTATCCTTTGGTGAGCAGACTAAAGTGCTTCTTGCTACCTTGTTTCTTAAAGAGAACCGGTTTCTTTTAATCGATGAGCCTACAAATCATCTTGATCTAAATGGAAGAAAATTGGTTAGTGATTATTTGAAAAGCAAGCGTGGATTCATTTTGGTCTCCCATGACCGAGCCTTTCTCGATCATGCCATCGATCATATTCTCTCTATCAATAAAACAAATATTGAGATCCAAAAAGGCAATTTTTCGACCTGGTGGGAAAATAAGAAAAGGCAGGATAATTTTGAACTTGGTGAGAATGATAAACTAAAGAAAGATATCAATCGCCTAAAAGAAGCGGCCAAACGAACAAGCAAGTGGTCAGATGAAGTGGAAAAATCAAAAATAGGAACGCTAAATTCTGGCTCAAAGCTTGATAAGGGCTATGTTGGCCATATGGCGGCTAAAATGATGAAACGTTCCAAGTCCATTGAGAACAGACAGCAGATCGCCATTGAAGAAAAATCAAAGCTGCTTAAAAATATTGAAAATGCAAGTAACCTGAAGATTTCACAGCTTGCCTATCATAAAACGAGGCTTGTAGAACTTGACCATGTTTCGATTTTTTACGGTGAAATGAACGTCTGTAGTGAGGTCAGCTTTAGCGTAGAGCAGGGCGATCGGATTGCGCTCAAAGGTAAAAATGGGTCTGGAAAATCAAGTCTCCTAAAATTGATCTGTGGTGAGGATATCAACTTCACTGGAAATTTAATCAAAGGAAATCAGCTTAAGATCTCCTATGTTTCGCAGGATACCTCAGAACTAAAGGGAAATCTAACAGACTATGCATTTGAAAGCGGCATAGATGAAAGCATCTTTAAGGCGATACTTCGAAAACTAGATTTTTCGAGAGTTCAATTTGAAAAAGACATGTCATCTTTTAGCGATGGACAGAAGAAGAAAGTGCTGATTGCGAGGAGTCTATGCGAGAAAGCAAATCTTCATGTCTGGGATGAACCCCTTAATTACGTTGACATTATTTCACGTATGCAGATCGAAGATCTTTTGCTGGAATATTCTCCAACCCTATTATTTGTGGAGCATGATCGTGACTTTTGTGATAATATCGCGACAAAAACCGTTGAACTTTAGTTTCGTGGACCATGGATAAAATCGAGTTAAGGTACAAAAAATGAAATATTATCTACTTAGCATTTTGAGGTCATTAAAACCCAGAGGAGGTAAAATGAAAAAATTAGCATTAATGCTTCTATCTATTTCTATGATGTTGTCTTTAGTTGCATGTGATCGGCAAAAGAATGCTTCTGAATTACCCAATTCACTTCCTCCATCGATTATGGTGGAAGGTAAGCTGTACATCTCATCGGGCATTGAACTTCCTATTGAGCCAGATGAAAGTGCAATGAAGACTGTTACCGCGGTAATCAAGGCAAATGAACTGCCGTCAAAGGACGGAGAAATCAATTTTTCAAAACCAGATACAAAATATGCAAAGATTCAGGACAGGATTGAATATGTGGTGGTCATGATGGATAAGGAATGGATTAAATTTGAAAAGAGAGAAGACTGGGGAGTGACATTAACCGCTACCCAAATTGAACCTACGGGCTTAACCCTCGAGTTTAATCAGTCAGGAGGGAAGGCTCAAGGGGATTTGCAAACGGGAAGTTACTATTGGCTGGAAAAGGAAGTAGACGAGAAGTGGGTCACCGTAGAAATGCTGCCTACGGTGCATGATCTTGGTTGGACCGATGAAGCCTATATCATCTTCAAGAACGATGTAACCGAACTGGAAGTCAACTGGGGCTGGTTATATGGAGAGCTTCCTTGGGGCAACTATAGAATCGGAAAAGAAGTTATGGATTTTAAAGGCACAGGAAGTTATGACCTCTCTAATTACTATGCTTATTTTGAAATAGCGAAGTAATACGTATGATTTTTATCAAGAAAAAAGGATTCGAAAGAGTCCTTTTATTTTGTCCAAAGTTAGCATGATCCCATCCCAGCCATCAGTTAACATCATCCTAGAATAGAGTGCCTTCAAATTTAAAGAATGAAGCTAAACTGTAAGGATAGACGTTGATCATTTCTTTTCGATGCTAAGCTTAATTATATCCATATCCTTAGGCACTCAATATAAATTCATCCTAAATTATCTAATATCATATGGATTTAATTCATAGGAATAGTGTAATATATGATATAGCTGAGTATTTCCTCCATGAATGAAGAGGAAACTCATTTTGAAGTAATAAAAGAAGGGTCAAGAGATAAATAAGGAATAGAATTGAAGAACTTAAAAATATGATGCTGACAGATAAAGGAGAACACAAATGCTGATTCCACTTCCTATTGAAATTGCCAAGAATATCTACAGTTTAGGTAGCCATGACCAAAATGAATTTCTTCAGTGCAATCCGTACTTAATCATTGACGGAGATGAAGCCGTTTTGATTGATCCCGGCTCCGTGCTTGATTTCGAAGCGGTTTATCGAAATGTTACAAAGCTTATTCCAATAGAAAAAGTAAAATATGTCATTCTTCACCATCAGGACCCTGACCTTTGTTCCAGTGTGCCACTATTTGAAAAAATGGGCGCAAAGTTTCAAATCGTTACCCATTGGCGTGCACAGACCCTTATTAAATATTACGGGGTAACTTCACCCTATTACATTGTTAATAATCATAAATTCAGCCTTAAATTAAGTTCGGGACGGGAGCTTAACTTTATTCAAACCCCTTATCTTCATTTCCCTGGAGCAATCGCAACTTATGATCGAGAAACAAAGACACTATTTTCAAGTGATCTTTTTGGCGCATTTTCATCAAAATGGAGTCTGGAAG
>JBASOA010000025.1:0-26899 GCA_049657765.1 Clostridiaceae bacterium | reverse complement strand
CCCTAAGATACTGCTCATCAGGCACTGACCTGAGTAGCTAATGCATAAAGCCCCATGGACAAATATTTCTGTTTCGATTCCGAGCTCTTTACTGATATGTTTGATTTCAGGGAAAGAAAGTTCTCTTGCGAGGACGATTCTTTTAATTCCCTTGTTCGTGTAGTAGATTGCACCATCTCCGTTATGGACGGAAAGCTGCGTAGAGGCATGCAGTTCGAAGTCAGGAAGGATTTTACTGAGATGGTAAATAAGCCCAGTATCCTGGACGATTAGCGCATCTATTCCGATCTTATATAGAAACTTTGCATAATCCAAAGCTTCGTTTAATTCACTATCTTTTAGCAAGGTGTTCAATGTGATATGTACTCTCACACCATAGCTGTGACAATAGTCCACAGCGTTCTCCAGTTCCTCTTCCGTAAAATTGGAGGCATATGCTCTTGCAGAGAACTTCGTTCCCCCAAGATAAACTGCGTCTGCTCCATTTTGAACGGCCATCACTAAAGATTCCATATCTCCAGAAGGGGCTAGTAATTCTATATCACTCAAATTTTTCAACCTCATTTTCATAAATTTCCTTATCCATTATAACATAAAAGAGGGATAGCACTTAGGCTATCCCTGTCAATTTCAATTTGTACATGTTTTTAGTCAATTTCCTGCCTGCCTTCATACTTTGGAGGTAATCACTTTTATATCATGCGATCTTCAAAAAAGCGAGATAGAACCCATAGGAATCGCTACTTTTGCTTCTCCTTAAGGATTGGATTTCGTTCTTTCTTTTCCTTGGTTTGCGCAAGCTGACTGTCAAATAGCTTTTTCTGAAGCTCCAAAACCTTATATTTATAAGACTGAAGCTCAAATTTTAATTCCTTATTCATTTTTGAGAGGTTTTCATTTTCGTCCCGGTACTCTTTGGCGCTGTCCTGGGTAAGCCTGAGTTCAGTTTCCAGTCTCTTGATTTCTCTCTCTTTATTCAATTTGTCTTTTTCATCCGCATTTTTAAATTGAGAAATTTTTTCGTTTAGAATACTGTTCTCCGATTGCATCTTTTCCAAGGCTTCTTCGAGCAAGTGAATATCTGCTTTAAGACCTTCAGCCTGCTTATAAACAGAGCCTTCATCCCTTTTTAACGATTCAATCTCAATTTCTTTCTTATAGAATTTGTCCACGGCATTTAAGGCAGCTAGCACTGATGCGGAAGACATGTCAATCTGATGATTTCTTTCCATTACGCTGGAAATCAGATGGTTAACTTCTTTTCCTACTTTTCTTAAGTATTCTTCCTGTTCCTCACCTTTTACCGTATATTCCTGACCGTTTATTCGCACAGTCACTTTATTCATCGAATATCCCCCCCTTAAAACCATATCTTTATCATACACTATTTTTATCGAAGTATCACAATATTTTACAATTTTCAAAATAATATTGATTCTGTAAAAGTATTATAGTCTTTTTTGCTGAAAAAATACACCAGATGACACGAATTAATCCGCGATCCGGTGTATTTTTATGGGATTAAATTTTTTGGCTTATAAATCTGCCAAACTGTTAATTTTGGTTGAGAATTTCCTTTTACTACCTAAGCGTTGCACCTAAGACATGCTCAAGCGTTCTCACAATCTTTTCGTGTACCTTTTCAACTTCTTTGTCCGTCAAGGTCTTTTCCTTGTTTCTGTAGACAAGATTGTATGCGATACTCTTCTTTCCTTCTGGAAGCTGGCTTCCTTTATAGACATCAAAAAGCTTATAGCTTTCGAGTAAGGAACCACCTTGTTTCTTGAAGACATTCTCGATATCCTGCACAAGGATTGCATCGTCGATAAGAACCGCTACGTCTCTTGTTACGGAAGGATATTTTGGAATTTCGCTATACTTTCTTTCAATATTCGCTTCTTCGAAGAGAAGATCCATATCCATTTCAAGAATATAGCAAGGGATATCCATATTGTAGTTGGAAAGGACTCTTGGATGAACCTCTCCGAAAGATCCAAGGGCTTTTTTACCTAAAAAGATATCTGCGGATTTTCCAGGATGGAAGAATCCGTTCTCACTTCTCTTGTAGGAAATATTCTTCAGGAGGAACTCCTCAACAATGACTTCAACAATTCCTTTCAGGTTATAGAATAGATCTCCGCCATACATTCCGATGGTGAGGACATTCTTCTCTTCAGGCAATTGTCCGCCAGTCTTCAGGAAAACCTTTCCCATTTCATACAGGTAGGCTTCGGCATTGCTTCGGACATAATTTCTGTTCATTGATTCCATCATGGAGGACAGGGTAGAAGTTCTCATGACGGAAAAATCTTCGCCTAGAGGATTTCTGATCTCTACCATATCCCTTAAAGGGGAATCTGCTGGAATAAGGATTTTATCCAGGTCTTTTCTGGAGATAAAGGTGTAGCTGATGGACTCATAAAGCCCTTGTGCGGCCATATATTCTTCCAGTTTCTTCTTTAAAATCTGATTCCTGTATCTTCCGCTTCTTGGGGCGTTGACGTGAGGAACGGTCGAAGGGACATTGATATATCCGTAGATTCTCAGGACTTCTTCAGCAATATCTTCCTTGATGGCAAGGTCGTTTCTGAATGTCGGAGTATCCATGACAAGGATTCCTTCCTTCAGTTCAGTCTTGATTTCAAGGCGGCTAAGAATATCTTTCATTTCTTCTTCTGGAATTTGTGTTCCAAGGAAGCCGTTGATATAGGCTACGGATACTTCCAGATGATTTTGTGTTCTGACTTCAGGGTAAACATCCACGGTATAATCAAGAATTTTTCCTACGCCCAAAGCTTCCACAAGATTACAAAGTCTGTCCATGGCAATTTGTGCGAGATTTGGATCAATATCCTTATCAAATCTTCCTGAAGCCTCAGTTCTTAAGTTGAGGTAACCGGATGACTTTCTGATGGTCACGCCGTCGAAACTTGCGGATTCAATGATGACCCTTTCGGTATCGTCTTTGATTTCCGAGTCAAGTCCGCCCATGAGTCCGGCTAGGCCAATGGCTTTCTCTCCGTCGTTGATCAGGATGGTTTGTGCCTTTAAGGTTCTCTCCATACCGTCCAAGGTTGTGAACTTATCCCCTTCCTTGGCTTCCGTAACACGGATAGTTCCAGAGGTAATCTCTCTCTTGTCGTATGCGTGCATTGGCTGGCCAATTTCAAGCATAACAAAATTGGTAAGGTCAACAAGGTTGTTGATCGGCCTCACGCCAGATTCAAGAAGCCTTTGCTTGATCCATTCCGGACTTTCCCCGATCTTGACGTCGATAATTTCCTTAGCGATAAATCGCTTTGCAAGTGGAGTATCAAGTGAAACCTGAATCGGTTCAGATTCCCCTTTAACTGTATTGTAGCTTAAGTCAGGTTTATTAAGCTCTTTCTTATAGATTGCAGCGACTTCTCTTGCCAGTCCAAGAACGGAAAGACAGTCTGGTCTGTTTGAAGTGATTTCAAAATCAAGGATACCGCCATTGAGACCCAGCGCTTCCTTAATATCAATTCCGACTTTGGTCTCTTCAGGGAGAATCATGAGTCCTGTACAGGTCCCTTTTTCCTTTAGTCCAAGTTCTTCTTCAGAACAGAACATGCCATTGCTCATGACGCCTCTAAGTTTTCCTTTCTTGATGCTTACTCCACCCCAAAGCGTCGAATTATGAAGGGCTACCGGGACAATATCACCCTCCTTCATGTTGGTTGCTGCAGTGACGATCTGGATGGTCTCCCCCTGGTTGAGGTCGATATCACACACCACAAGCTTATCCGCTTCCGGGTGTCTTTCTATCTTCACGATTTTAGAAGTGTAGACATTCTGAATGATTTCAAAAGGATTTTCAAGTCCTTCAACCTTTGATCCTGAAAGGGTCAGGGCATCACCCAGTGTTTTTCCGTCTACATCTACTTCGACGTAATCTTTTAGCCAATTAATCGGTAATTTCATTCTTTCGCCCTCCTACTTAAACTGCTTCAGAAATCTCATGTCACTTTCGTAGAGAAGTCTGATATCATCGATGCCAAATTTTTGCATTGTCATTCTGTCTAGTCCGAATCCGAAAGCAAAACCTGAATAAACTTCAGGGTCGATCCCGCCTTTTCGAAGAACGTCAGGATGAACCATACCGCATCCTAAAAGCTCTATCCAGCCTTCTCCCTTGCACACCTTACAACCTTCTCCATGGCAGACGAAACAGGTTCCATCTAATTCTGCGGAAGGTTCTGTGAATGGGAAATGATGTGGCCTGAACTTAACCTCAGTAGAATCTCCGTACAGTTTTTTGACGAACTGCTCGAGTGTTCCTTTAAGATCGGCAAAAGTGATTCCCTTGTCGATAACAAGGCCTTCTATCTGATAGAAGATTGGGGAATGGGTAGCGTCCAGGTCATCCGACCTGTATACCTTGCCAGGGGAGATCATTTTTATCGGTGGCTGTTGCTTCTCAATGGTCCGGATTTGAACTGGCGACGTCTGTGTTCTTAATACGACATTGTCGTTGATATAGAACGTATCCTGTTCTCCTCTTGCTGGATGATCCTTAGGAATATTAAGCGCTTCAAAATTATAGTAATCAAGCTCCACTTCGGGACCTTCCTCGATGGTGAATCCCATTTCGAGGAAAATGTTCTCGATGGTTTCCATGGTGATCATGAGCGGATGTTTTCCACCTAGTGGTGACTTGATTCCAGGCAGGGTAATGTCGATGATCTCACTGCTTAGTTTTTTTTCTGTCATCTTTTCTTTGATTTTTTCCTTGAGCGTCTGAATTTTTTCTTCCAGTTCCTCTTTGGCTTCATTGACGAATTTTCCCATTAATGGTCTCTCTTCAGGAGACAGGGAACCCATACTTCTTAGAACCTTGGTGAATTCGCCTTTCTTTCCAAGATACTCTACTCTTAATTTCTCAAGTTCTTCACCGGAAACGAGTTTTTCTAATTTTTCGTTGAAACTTCTTTTGATGGCTTCAATTTGTTCTTGCATTTCTTCCTCCAAATTCTATAAAATAAAAAACCGTCCCTCGTAAAAGGGACGGAAAGTTCCGTGGTACCACCCTGCTTGGTAAGGAAACCTTACCCGCTCAGTCAAATATATCGGTTTTAACCGTCAAGGACTACTCTAAATTTCACCCTTGATGCTCCAAAGTGAACTTCACTATAGCTTTCTTGCAAGAAACTCCCAGTCTGCGGCTTCCTTTCCCTAGAGCAAGATTATTCTATAGCTACTCTCTTTATCGAGGCATTTATTCATGTTCCTTATTATTATAGAGGATTATTTAGCAGTAATCAAGACTTGAACCTTAAAATCGCTCTTGAATCTGCAATCTGTAATCCAGGCACTAGGCTTTACCGTCATCGAGCTGTCGTACTCTTTCAAAGAGTACGATTGACGCAGCAACTGCGGCATTTAAGCTTTCAGCACCACCAGGCATTGGTATCCGTAAAAGGATGTCCCCTTTGCTTTCTAATTCCTTTGTAATTCCGCTGCCTTCATTGCCAATGACAATGACGATATTGCCCGTTAGGTTCTCGTGGTAGAGGTTTTTTTCTGCAGCAAGGCTTGTCACAGCTACTTTAAAACCTTTTTTGACAAGCTCATCCAGAACCCTTTCTCCTTCGAGAAATAATGGGATATGGAAAATGGAACCCATAGAACTTCTGATCACCTTGTCGCCATAAGGATCGACCGTGTTAGAGCCAAAAAGGATTCCGCTTGCCCCAGCTGCATGAGCTGATCTCATGATCGTTCCGAGGTTTCCGGGGTCTTGAAGTCCATCAAGATAGACAAAAAGAGAGGTCTCGGTGTTAAGCTTGTTTTCCACATCTTCTATTTCTTCTTCCATGGAAAGAATGCCAGCCACACCTTGTGGATTCACTGTTTTTGTCAACTCTTTCAGCACGTCGTGGTTAGAGACGATGATTTCTTCGTCTGTAAGGTAGGGCATGATATACAGATTGAAATTTTCTTCCTTTTCCTTGTCATAGATTACCGTAAGTACCTTTTTTCCGGCCTTAAACGCTTCTTCAAGCAGCCTAAAGCCTTCAACAAGATATTTGCCTTCTTCTATACGGTGTTTCTTCTCCTGGAGCTTTTTTAGCTCTTTGAGTCTCGGATTATGCTTACTGTCGATTGAAATTTTATTAATCATTCGCCGTCATACTTTCAATTTTTGCTAAGTCCTCGATAGAACCTATGACGACAAGGATGTCTTCTTTTCCGATGATATCTGTAGCCATCGGTGAAATATTGATGTTGGAATCCGTTTTGATGGCCATGATGTTAATGCCGTATTTTGCTCTGGCATCCAAATCCTTGATATTCTTTCCAAGCCATTGGGTAGGCGCGGAAATTTCAACAATGGAATAATCAGGTGAAAGTTCGATAAAGTCGAGGATGTTCGAAGAAACTAAGTTATGGGCAACTCTTACACCCATATCCGCCTCTGGAAGAATAACCCTGTCTGCGCCGATTTTCTTCAGAAGTTTGGCGTGCATCTCGTTATTTCCCTTTGCAATGACTTTCTTTACCCCTGCCTCTTTAAGGTTAAGCGTGACCATGATGGAGGACTGGACGTTTGTTCCAATGGAAACAACAGCGACATCAAAGTTTCTTATGCCGAGTGTTCTTAGTGAATATTCATCCGTCGCATCCATTTGAACGGCATGCGTTACCTGGTCTGAAATTTCCTGTACGATGGTTTCGTCGTCGTCTACGGCTAAGACGTCATAGCCTAGCTGATATAGTGTTTTTGCAACACTTTGTCCGAATTTACCTAATCCAATGACTATAAACTGTTTTGATTTCATTATTCTACTCTCCTTAACCTATTAGAAGCTTTCCTTCTGGATATTTGATATTAATTTTCTCCTGCTTGTTTGATATGGCCAGCATTACGGTTAATGGACCTACTCTGCCCATGTACATGATTAATATTAGCGTTAACTTACTGACGCTTTGAAGACCTGGGGTAATTCCCATGGTAAGACCTACCGTACCGAAGGCTGAAAGCACTTCATAGACGATTTCTTCGAAGGAAGCACCGATTTCATTGATGGATAGAATAACTACGCCAATGACAACGATGGTTAGCCCAAGGAAGAATATGGCTATCGCTTTATAAACTGTAGATTGGGAAAGTTTTTTCTTGTAGATCTCCACATCACTTCTGCCCTTTAGGACAGCAATGAGCGTAAAGATGATAATACCGAAAGTTGTGGTCTTAACACCACCCGCAGTACCACCTGGCGAACCGCCGATGAACATATAAGCCATCGTAATCAGTTTGCTTGCTGGTGACATGCCAGAGTTTGAAATACTGTTAAATCCAGCGGTTCTTGGTGTGGTTGTGGAGAAATAGGAATTGACGAGTTTGTTACCAAAAGTCATGTCTTTCATGGTCAGAGGATTGTTCCATTCCAAAATCAGGAAGGCAAGCGTTCCTCCAATAACCATAATCAAAGAAATGGTTACCACGACTTTTGCATGAAGGGAAATATTTCTCAATTTCCTTTTCTTGCTCAGTGTACCAAGGAGCTCTCTCCAAACGAGATAACCGAGGCCGCCGATATTGATGAGGTTGGCCAGGGTCAGAAGGATTACCTTGTTATCATTGACTACGGTAACTGAGGTAAAGTTTCCGAGAAGGTCAAATCCTGCATTACAGAAGGCAGAGATGGAATGCCATATGCCATAATAAATACCCATCCCAACGCCAACCATCGGGATAAACTGTGTCATCAGAACAAGTGCAGCAATTCCCTGCACACATAAGGTAAAGATGATCATATACCTGACATGGCTGATGATTCCTTGTAAATTAAAGGTGTTGTATGCCTCTTGCATGACAAGTCGATCCTTTAGTGTGATCTTCTTTTTGAGCACTAAGGCGAAAATTGTAGACATGGCCATAAATCCGAGTCCACCAATTTCAATGAGAATGATGATGATTGTTTTTCCTGTCATTGACCAATACAGTCCTGTATCCAGTGTAATCAGTCCTGTAACGCATACCGCTGATGTGGCGGTAAAAAGCGTGTCTAGAAAATTTGTAAATTGTCCGGTTGCAGACGAGAAAGGCATAGATAAGAGCGTTGCGCCAGTAAAAATTACTGTGGCAAATCCCAAAGCAAGGATTCTAAAGGCGTCTAGAGTCTTTTTCTTCTTATTGAAATTTTGCATGATCACACCTCTTTTCAAATTCGTTTGACAAAGTCAACCCACCAAGTCTATCTTGCGACTAATGTAAGTATAGATTTAGTGAAGTTTTAATTGTTTCCTTTAGAAGATCAGCATAGTAATCCTTTGATTTTCAATGGAGCAAGGTAATTTCCACAATATATCTTGTGAAAACATCCATTTAGACTGCTTTCTGGCCTAACGCATTGAGTGAGGTCGAGTACTTTTCAGCAATAAATAATCGCATTCTCAAGGTTATCCAGCACAGCTAAAATCGTTCTTCACAGAGTCATACAGCTTATTGTACTACTTCTATTATAAAGTTCAAGATAGCCTTAAGAATAAATATTTTTTAACAAAGATCAGGTATAACCATAGTTCTATTATTTCACTATAGTATATTTTGAAATGGGTTGCAAATTTCAGTGGGTAAACTAAAAAAGCACGCAAAAAAAGCCATTCTTAGATGGTTCACATCGAAGAATGGCTTAGGTTTACTATGCCAGTTTAGACTTTGCAGTTTCTACTAGAGCTGTAAATGCCTGTGGGTCGTATATTGCGATTTCTGAAAGCATCTTTCTGTTGATATCAACACCAGCAAGTTTCAGACCGTTCATGAATCTTGAGTAGCTAAGACCGTTCAGTCTTGCAGCTGCGTTGATTCTAGCGATCCATAAGCTTCTGAAATCTCTCTTCTTCAGCTTTCTGCCAATGTAAGCATTTCTCATTGCTCTCATTACTGTTTCGTTAGCTGTCTTGAATAACTTGCTCTTACCACCGTAGTAGCCCTTTGCAAGCTTTAGTACTTTCTTATGGTTCTTATGGGCATTTAAGCCTCTTTTTACTCTTGCCATTTTAAATCCTCCTGTATCCTTCTATTATAGGTATGGTAGCAATTTCTTCATTGCCTTTTCTTGAGTGGTGTGAACATACCCAGTCTTTCTAAGATTTCTCTTCGTCTTAGAAGACTTCTTAGTAAGGATATGGCTTCTGAAAGCTTTACCTCTTTTGAGTTTTCCACTTCCTGTAATTCTAAATCTCTTTGCTGCACCTCTATGTGTTTTCATTTTTGGCATAGTTAAATTCCTCCTAAAAGTTTAAATTTACTTTTTTGGAGTCAGTATCATTATCATGTTTCTTCCTTCCATTTTGGAAGGTTTCTCGATGACACAGACATCCTCAAGTTTTGCTGCAAAAATTGCTAGGATTTTATACCCGTTTTCAGCGTATGCTGCTTCTCTGCCTCTGAATCTAACAGTGACTTTGACTTTATCGCCGTCTTCCAAGAATTCTCTAGCTTTTGCGGCTTTGATCATAATATCGTGTTCTTCAGTCTTTGGGCTGAACCTGATCTCTTTCAAAGTGATCACTTTTTGGTTTTTCTTGGCTTCCTTTTCTTTCTTCGCCTTTTCATATGAGAATTTATGGTAATCCATGATTCTACATACAGGTGGCTTTGCAGATGGGGAAATCATCACCAGGTCAAGATTCTGCTCTTCAGCCATATTCATAGCATCTTTTGTTGAAACGATGCCCAGCTGTTCGCCTGTGTTAGAAATAAGTCTGACTTCTTTATCTCTTATTTCATAATTAATTGGGTTGCTTTGTTTAATAATTTTCACCTCCGGAATTTCAGATGCCTTTTTTAATCTCAAAAAAATGACATTAAAAAAGGACGGTATTACCGTCCTCGAATTCACATAAAAATGAATCGTGACCATACAACGTGAGTCGTAAGGTGAGAAACGGCTGTTTCTGCTTTGCACTGTACTATTATAACATATATGTTACCCGTGTCAACAGGTAAATCACAATATATTACAATCTACCCGTTTATCATATCCTAAATTGGTGAAATAAGCAAGGAGCCTTGTCTTAAGCGGATAGAAATGAATGAATTTAGAGTTTATCGTGGTTTTTCTTCAATTATATAAACTCTTCTTTAGTAAAGTCAAAGGTAAACACGGTCTTTTGATCAGGTTCGCTTTCCGCAAAAAGTCCGATATGGTGCCTGGAGGCAATTTCCTTCGCTATGGCAAGACCAAGGCCTGTTCCTTGGTAATTTTCCTTTGCACTCACTTTGTTAAAACGATCAAAGATATAAGGGATATCTTCTTTCGCAATCCCGCTTCCGTGGTCTTCAACGGACAGTTTGCAATGATCTTCATTACATTTCGCTGATAAGATTACGGTATCATTTTCAGGGGAAAACTTGATCGCATTATCAATAATGACCATAATCATTTGCCTAAGCCTTCCATAATCTCCACGAATCTTCAGGGTTTTGTATGGATTCTCGCACTTCAAAACGATATTCTTTTTTTCAGCCAGAGTCTTCATGCTTCTGACGACGTCGCTCAGAACCTCAGAGAGGTTTAACGGAACCATATCCATCTTGAAATCCGGATTTTGGAGTTTCGTGAGGCTTAAGAGGTCATCCACAAGCCTTTGCAGAGAAATACATTCCTTAAGCATCTGACTATGGTATTCATTTACCTGCACAGGATCCACAACGACATTGTCCTTAAGCGCTTCCAAGGAACCTCTAAGAACAGTAACCGGGGTTCGAAGTTCGTGAGAGATGTTTGAGATGAAGTCTCTTCGTGTTTTCTCCAATCGCTCGCTTTCATTTGATGCGATAAGGAGTCTTTCGGATAGGATATCGATTGTTCCAGCAAGTTCACCAATCTCGTCATTTAAGGTAACTCCGGTTTTTACGGAATAATCCCCTTCCACCAGTTTAGTTGCAGTGCTGTTGATCTCCTTAAGTGGTCTGATGAATTTCATCGATAATATGATAGTCAGGACTATGGCTAAAGCCAAGGCAATCAGTGTGCTTAGGCTAAGAATCTGGAAGCCAGCCATCGACGAAGATTCAATGCTGTTGATAGGTGCATGGAGAAGGACGGCTGCAATAATTTCTCCCGCTGAATTTTTAACTGGAGCCCCAATCGTCAGATACTTCGAACCGAGCACATCGCTGAAGCTTTCACTGAAACTGATGTTGCCTTTCAAGGCCTCCTGAATCAGGGCTTCTCCAGCTGTGGGAAGCTCGCTTAAATTAAGGTTTGCGCCTTCTCCCCTCACAATCATTTCAGCGTTTTCATCCACGACCCAGACATCGCTCATGGCAATTTTGTCGATGACATTGAGATAAGGCCTGAACCCGTGCATGTTCCCCGCCATGCCCATGCCAGGTCCCATCCCTGTTGGAAAAGTATCTCCTGCTTCGAGATAAGTCGACAAGGTCTCAGCGACGACTAAAGCTCTTCGCTCCATATCAGCCTTATTAAAATCTACCGTGTATCGGTTGAAAAGAAAAGAAAATAAGAAAGCTGTGATGATCGAAAAGGAAAGGAGAATAATCGTAATAAAAAGGATTAGTTTTCTGGTGATCTTATACCTCATCATGCACCTCGAATTTATAACCCATCCCCCATACGGTTTTGATTTCCCAAGCAGCATGGTCATAAGCATCAAGCTTCGCTCTCAATCTTTTGATATGGGAATCTACTGTCCTTGAATCTCCAAAGTAGTCATAGCCCCATAAGCTATTCAAGAGATTCTCTCTGGTGAATAGTTTATTCCTGTTTGTAGCCATGGTCCAAAGGAGCTCGATTTCCTTCTTCGTAAGACTTACAGACTCCCCGGAAACACTGACCTTGAAATCATCCAAATTGATCTCAAGATTATCATAAGCGAAGAGTTGAGCGTGGAGCTCTGTTCCTGGCGTTTTTTCAAGCCGCCTTAAAATCGCCCTGATCCTTGCCATGACTTCTCCTGGCGAGAAAGGTTTGATGATGTAATCATCTGCACCGATATCCAGTCCCATGATTTTTTCAAAGTCCTCTCCCCTGGCCGTAACCATAATGATGGGTATATTCGAAATTTTTCTAATTTCTCTGCAGACTTCAAAGCCATCTTTCTTCGGCATCATTACATCTAGGAGAATCAAATCAAACTCCCCCGCTTCAAACATCTTGAGGGCTTCTTCGCCGTCATAGGCGATGGATACCTCATATCCTTCTTTTTTTGCATATTCACTTAAAATATTAGTAATCTGTTTGTTATCATCGGCAATAAGAATTTTCAGCATGCCTTACACTTCCTTAATTTCGGAATTTGAAATATCCGCTCATTTCTACCTTTATATCTCCATGATAGAAGATGTTTTTGTCTTTTCTGTGCCTTCATCCTAAACTTAACACAAAAAAACGAAATTAAAAACACACTTTTGACCTAAGCTCTTGGTAAATTGGTGACATCAACAAATATATCTTCGTTAATCAGGGAGGTTAAATAAAATGAATAGTGAATAAAACTAATTTCGATTCATTTTCTATCACATCATTTAAATCAGCCCAGGGTAAGTTGTATTTCAAGATATGATATACCGACACAAAAAGAGACTAATAAAAACAAACTTTCGTCACAAACAATTGGTAAATTGAAATTGTAAAAAAGAAATCCAAATCAAATAGGAGGAAACAAAAATGAAAAATCTAAGAAATGTTATCGTTGCTTCCCTTATCGTTGTTGCTATGGGTGTTACCTCAGTCACTGTATTTGCTGTAGCAAAATATGATTCCCCTGCTGAGGCTGCTGCAGCACTCACTGGAAAATCTGTGGAAGAGGTCTTGAAAATAAGGCAGGAAGAAAATAAGACCTTAGGAGCCCAAGTTGATGAAGTCGGAAAACTTGATGAATTCCAAGAAGAAATTCTCGAACAGAAGAAAGAAATACTTCAGGAAAGAGTAGCGGATGGAACACTTACCCAAGATCAGGCAGATGAAATCCTCGCAAATGTTCAAACCAATCAGTCAAATTGCAATGGTACAGGTTTTGGACGTGGAATGATGAACGGACTTGGATTTGGTCAGGGCATGATGAACGGATACAGAAACGGTAATGGCAACGGCTTTGGCAACGGCATGATGAATGGATATAGAAATGGAACTGGCGGAAACTAAATCATAAAAATTTAAAGATGTCTTTTCAAACTTATTTCCCTGTGATAGTATAGAAAAGTCGGGAATGAAGATCTCCCCTAGCAAACCATGCTAAAACCGCTTACGAGCTGATGGCTTCTGCAACAAAATTGCAGGAATCCTCAGCTTTATTTTTTTGGAGGTATTATAAATGTTATTAAGTCTTGCGCTCATCCTCATCATCGGCTTTTCTCTAAGTGGAATTTTGAACCGGTTTAAAATCCCTGGTCTAATCGGAATTATATTTACCGGCATCCTTCTCGGGCCCTATGTGCTGAATTTGATTTCTCCTGAGATTCTCGCCATTTCAACTGACTTAAGAGAGATTGCACTTATTGTCATCCTGCTCCGCGCAGGCTTGTCTCTGGATATCAAAGACTTGAAGAAGGTGGGTCGTCCAGCTCTTCTCTTGAGTTTTGTCCCGGCAACCTTTGAAATCCTTGCTGTAACGCTGCTTGCGCCAATGCTCCTTCATATCACGACCCTTGAGGCTGCCATCATGGGTGCTGTTCTTGGCGCTGTTTCCCCTGCTGTCGTTGTACCGAGAATGCTTCATTTGATGGAAAGTGGCTATGGTAAAAAGAAAAAGATTCCCCAGATGATTATGGCCGGTGCATCGGTAGATGACATCTATGTCATCGTACTTTTTACTGCTTTTCTCAAGATGTATGGTGGAGAAGGCTTTAAGGCCTCCAGCATCCTTTCAGTTCCAGTTTCTGTGGTATCTGGTCTTGTTCTTGGGGCTGTTTCCGGAATCATCATCGTATGGGTTTTCAAACATCTCCATATGAGAGATACCGTAAAGGTCCTGATCATTCTAAGCACCTCATTCCTCTTTATGACTGTAGAAGATCTGTTAAGCAAGGTCATTCCCATATCTGGCCTTCTTGCAGTTATTGCCTTAGGTGCGGTAATTTTAAAGCAGTATGAGCCCTTGGCCAAGAGGCTGGTCGGGAAATTCTCAAAAATATGGGTGGGATTTGAAATTCTTCTCTTTGTGCTTGTCGGTGCGGCAGTTGATGTCAGGGCTTTATCTGGTGCCGGATTCAATCTGGTCTTGTTAATTCTACTTGCCCTGGTTATTCGGGTAGTAGGGGTTTATGTGTCTCTCCTAAACTCAAATCTAAGCAATAAGGAAAAGCTCTTTACTTCAATAGCCTATCTCCCCAAGGCAACCGTACAGGCTGCTATCGGCTCTATTCCACTGTCCTATGGTGTTTCAGCCGGGAACACCATTTTAACCGTAGCTGTTCTTGCCATCATCATCACAGCTCCTCTTGGAGCAATCGGGATAGATGCTACCCATACAAAACTTCTGACCAAAGATTAAAGGGCAAAGCCAGCAGTTTGAACTGCTGGCTTATTTTAGTTCTCCTATTATCAACATACTCTGAGCAATTTATCTGCTGACTTTCGACTTTCTCATCCGGTTTTCGTCTCTCAGAAATGCAACAGTTTCTCTTAATGTATCCCTCATATCCCGCGTGGTGTAATTAAGTTCTTTGTCCGCCTTCTTATGGCTAAAACAAGCATTGCTCGTCAAAGTGAATAGCGAATATACCGTAAATAAAGGTGGTTTCTTTCTCAGCTTATACCAGTATTCTGAAAGTGGAGCTGTAAAGACTGCAAGCCACATGGGAAGCACTACTTTTATCTTCTTCTTGTTGCTGACTTCAGCTAAAAGATCCAGGAATTCCCTTACCGTGTAGAACTGATTGGAGAGGATGTAACATTCACCCTTTCTTCCTTTTTCTATGGCTGCAAGGATTCCGTCTGTAACATCCCTGATGTCAACAAAATCATATCCCCCTTTTATGGTAACGCCAAGTCTGCCATCAATGAAATCAAGAACCAGCTGCGTTAGGTTTCCAAAGCCATAATCGTTAGGACCGATGATGCCAGAAGGATGGACGACAACAGCATCGAGGCCATCCCCCACACTTTCAAGCACGAGTCTTGTCGCCTCAGCTTTGGTCTTTGCGTAAAGTCCTTTGACTAAATCAGGATCAAACTCAGAAATTTCTTCGATGATTTCACCTCTTGGTTTTTCAGGTATGGCATGAACGGAACTAATATAGACGAGACGCTTGACGTGATATTCCAAACACTTTTTAATGATGTTCTTCGTTCCGTTGACGTTTACCTCGTAAACCAGATCATCATGCTTGGTTGCAATAGTCACTATTCCAGCCGTATGAATAACGATAAGTTCATAATCCTGAAGACCTTGAAAAAGCAAATCTAGAGAATCAGTATCGCAAATGTTTCCTGCGATCACTTCGAAATCAACTCCTAGAAGAGCTGTAGATTTATCTTTTGGCATGACAAAGCCGCGGACCTTCTCCCCTTTGGCTTTCAGTGCTTTAGCGACTGTATTGCCGAGATGTCCGTTTGCTCCGGTGACTAAAAATACTCTTTCCAATGTCAATCACCTCATTATCCAATGGGTCATCATTTTAGTGATATTTTATTTCAATTTTCAAATTTTTTCAATAGGGATAGCACTTTTCAATCTGATCTGCTAAAACCAAGAAAGAATTATCTATGTTGCATTCTAGAGTGGATACCTCTAAATTTAATTTCAAACGAACAGAAGAGATCGAATTCGACCCTACATAAAGAATCCCTGACAGGCAATACAAATCGCCTGTCAGGGATTTTATGAGCGGAATGGAATTAAGCTTGCTTTGGTCTATTTCTCATCAGTAAGATACCACCGATGATTGCTATACCACCTATAAATAGGAAGATGGCGTCTGTCGTACTACCAGCTTTTGGAAGGGTGTCTTTTGTTGGGGCAATTATCTTATCTGCAGTTTTTGTATTTTCAACTTCCAGATTAAATACCTGTCCATTCTTTGTAATTTCTACAGAATATTTCTCCTCTGACTTTGAATAATTCGTGGGAGCAGTTACTTCTTCGACGATGTATTTGCCATATGGAAGGCTTGTTGAGAGTAGACCCGCATCGTTTGTCTTGCCCTCAAATACTTTTGTACCGGCATTGTCTGTAATGATGAATCCAGCACCAGCTAATACCTTATCTGTATCCTTATCTACTTTTGTGATGTTGATCTGTCCCATAATTCTTGTGTTGGTAAATGAAATCTCTACGGTCTCATTTGCTTTAACAATATCGATCTTCTCAATGACATCACTAAGAACATATCCTTCTGGTGCCTTTGTTTCTTTTAGGGTATAAGAACCCAAAGGAAGTCCTGTCAGAGTGAGTTTGCCATTTTCATCTGTTACCAAAGGCTCTCCTACTTGAATATCATTTTTGTAGAGTGTAAACTCAGCACCCGAAAGAAGGTTTCCCTTTTCGTCAAGTTTCTCTAAGGCAATGACTCCATACGCTGCAGTGTTAGTAATCGTGATTGTCTTGGCATCCCCAGCGTTTAATGTAATTTTACCATCTGTTGAATCACCGCTGTAGCTTATGGTATAGCCTTCAGCATTAGCTTCAGTGACCGTGTAATTACCTGCAGCTAGAGTGTAAGGTCTACCTGGGGTATCCATTCCTACGTTAGGGCTTCCTTCAACGTTTATTCCATCCTTAAGGACACTAATGTTGAAATCTCCAGCAACAGCTGTTACGCCGTCTGCGTTAACTACCTTCTTGATGAGATGAAGAGTTGCGAATTCTTCTTCAGCACAAGCATCTCCATTAATCTTATTCGAGTCCAATGTCACAGAGCCGTTTCTGGCTAGAAGCTGTCCTTGAATTTCTGCTCCTGTCTGTAGTGTAATAGAAGTCAGTGCAAAGATTCGTCCTGCAAAATTCGAATTTGAACCCAGTGTTGCGGATGAACCAACTTTCCAGAAGACACCACACTTTATGGCACCACCGATAAGTTCAACGCTACTTGCAGATGCAGTGATCAGTGTCGTATCTGTTTGAAAGATGAAGATGGCATTAGGGTCTCCCTGACCATCTAAAGTCAGTTTTCCTGTCAATTGAAAATCTTTAGATTCTGAAACATAGACACCAGGGAGTAAAGTCTGTCCGCCTAGTTCTCTGTTGATGAGTTGAGGGGTTCTTCCTGCTAAATCATCGTATGCCGTAACTAAATCATCTTTCGCAATTTGCGCCACTGTATCAGACAAGTGTATGGCTCCGTTCAGGATGACATCTGGGGCTCCAGGGAATGCTGATCCTGCATATAGGCCTACATCACCAGTGATTTCAGTTGTTCCCGTGTTGGTAACTGTCTCACCAGCCAAAATTGCGAAGTTTGATGTTGTTCCTACTTCTACAGCATCCTCTGCTGCCATGGCCAATCTAGGTGCTGCCATAGTCACAAATATAGATGTAGCGAGTAATAATGAAAGTAGTTTGTTATTAGTGCGATTTTTCATCTTTGTATCTCCTCTTATTTTTGCATTAGGTTATTTCTCTGATTGGACGATCTCTTGAATTCAACAAAAAAATCAAGAACCTTCGAGACTCTTGATTCATCGATATAATTTAGTTGAAGGAATTGAAATATTACGTCTCTAAGTTGAATAGTTTCGTCATTCTAGAAATTGACTGTAGGTCAATTGGTTTCGATAAATTCACTTTTTGAACCTTCGTCATGAATTTCATGATTTGGTTTCCAAAAAATAAGAAAATTAGACATTAGGGAAAATTAAACACTAGAGAAAATATTTCCTAATCGACCAATTAGGTCTATTAATGAAAAGTGATGAGCGTTGTCTTCTTCTCTAGTATGAAGGATTAATTATTCTAAAATATCTAAGTTATATTTAGTATATTAGTTTATAATGAACTGCTCAAATCCAAACTATGTACATTATGTGAATTACGTAACATTTTATTAATAATTATGATTAAATTTCACGATTTAAGGATTCTCGTTTAATTCTTTTAAAATATCACTAGAAATATTAAGTCTAGAATCATTTATTTCTGTAGATTGTTTCGCCATTACCCTTACATTTCAATCCAAATGTCATTTGTGTAATTTCATTCAATTCATCCTAATAAAAAAAGAATAGAGAAATCTCTATTCTTACTCTTTACCATGAATCGTATAAACTGTCTTTAGCTTAGTCTCTAATAATCATATTTGATAGAGCTTTATTGGGTGAACACGAGTAATAGTTTACTTTTAAAAAGAAAAATCCATCTTTAGATCCTAATTTCCTCGTCTTTACTTTGCAAGATCGGAATTATTGCTGAAGCCCATTTTTCTTTTAGTCTGTCAATTGTCCAGGAGGCATTGGCCGGACTCGTCGAAGGTAAAGGATGTGCTTTAATTCCGGTAATCTTCTCCAGATATTTCTCGTACAGCTTGAAAGACGAGTTTCCATTACAAAAAATCCCCTGAATATCCGCTTTTTTAAGGATTGGAGTCAGGTCATTAGGAATGACATTACGAATACTTGAATCACTCGATCCAGTGATTTCACAGGAGGCAATGACATCCCAAAGCGCAATCTTATGGGCAAGTAGAAATACTGATTTTCCCGCATTGTCCACTGGCACTTCTATTTCGTCGAATATGCTAGCAAGGAGTCTCCAGAAGCGATTTTGAGGATGGGCATAATAGAATAAAGACGCTCTGGATTTTACTGAAGGAAAACTGCCCAGGATCAGAATTCGTGAATTTTCATCATAGATAGGCTCAATAGGATGAATCATTCGAACAGATTTCTTTTCCAAGTTTATCACTTTCCTTTCCACGCGTATTTTCTTTCATTATACAACGTAAATATGCCTATGGTCATTTATCATTTTGAATACATCATCAATGACCATGTAACTTTACAAAAATACATCCGGATTTTTTAGGATTAGGTATTGAAACTGTTCCATGAGAGCCATATCATTGGTATAATAAATAAAACGTTAAATGATAAGGAGCACATATGGAAAAGACTTTAGTTCTGATTAAACCAGATGCCGTTGAGAGAAACCTCATCGGGAAAATTCTTGCTCAGTATGAAGAAAACGGCCTTAAAATCACCAGACTTGAAATGATTCAGGCAAAAAAAAGCGTTGCGGAAGAACACTACCTTGAACATTTGGGTAGACCCTATTACGAAAAACTTATCAGTTATATCACTAGAAGTCCACTTGTAGCTCTAGTTCTTGAAGGTGAAGAGGCCATAAGCACAGTCAGGCAAATCAATGGCAAGACTAATCCTTTGGAAGCTGAAAAAGGTACAATCCGGGCGCTTTATGGCATCGATAAGTCTTATAACACTGTCCATGCTTCAGATTCTATTTCAAATGCTGAAAGAGAAATTAATATCTGGTTCAAATAACAACAACCAGGAAATGTTTCATGATTGATTGTAAAAGCAAAACGCATGCAAAGAGTATCTTTGCATGCGTTTTGCTTTTCTCCATTCTTTATTCGATTTCAGAATATCGGAGCGCTTATGTTGTCTTCTTTTTCTTTAGCACTAAGGAAAGTCTTCCTTCTGTACCAAGAGAGATCCTCTTATAGTTGATGAGGTGAAGCTTGAGGCTGAGAAGCGCCCCCAGGCTACTGATGATGATGGGTCCAGGTCCGAGGTCTTTGAATATCGTCGTAAAAACAAAATACAGCGTCAAGGCCAAGGTACCAATAGCAACATAGTCTGTAAGGTAGGTCACTAAAATGATGATGCCGAGGCCAACAAAGCCAACCCAAGGGTGCATTCCGAGCATAATCCCTATGAGTGTTGCTGTTCCTTTTCCGCCTTTGAAACCCATATAGAATGGAAAGATATGGCCAAGAATAACTGAATATCCATTAATATAAAGGAGTAATGCTCCATCAGGATCAAATCCAACCTTATAGAAATACTTTACAAGCAAGATGGAGATGACGCCTTTTAAGACGTCCAATATAGCGACCAAAACGCCAAATTTCCATCCGAGGGATTCGACAGCATTGGAGGCTCCGGCATTGCCATGTCCAAGAGTACGTATATCTACTTTCTTGATGAGCTTTCCAAAAATATAGGATGCCTGGAAGTTTCCTAGTAGATAGCCTAAAATTGCTACAATAATATAATCCCGCATATGTTCCTCCAAAATAGCCCTAAGCTTTACTTTTGTTGCTATGGTTTTCTGTTACGTTTAATCGATACTTTCCTGATTACTTTCAAGGGAATGGACATATTCTACCAAACCTCTGATATACCTTTGACTCGTATAATCAACCGCGTGGTCATAAACGGCTAACATCCCTTTTTCATCAGAAGTGAGTTCGGTTCCCTTTTTCGCTTTTCTTTCGATGGATATCTTCTTCATTTGCATGAGGAACTTATCAGTCGCTGGTAGTTTTGAAAAATCAAATCCGCCTCGAAAATAAAAAAACTCGATTAGTTTTTCCTCAGGTGTCTTGAAGTTGGCTTTCATGACCTCTGTCCTAACTTCTTCAGATTTTATGGAGAGTCCCGTCGCAAAAACCATAATTTTCTTGCTTTCCATCCCTTCCAAGCTCTTCATGAATTTCTTTATCCCGCTTATCCCTGTGGCATATAGACTGCCTCCAAAAATAATGTTGTCGAATTCTTTATATCTTTCCGAGTTGAAATTCTTCTGATCGCTGATTTCGGCAGCAAGTTCCCAAGCGATCCACTCTGCATATTTCTTTGTATATCCTGTTTTGGAATTATAGAGAATGATGGTTTTTCTCATTTGATTCCCCCCAATTAACAATATTCGTTTACACTCAATCCTTATCGCTGTGACATATTTAAATTATCTTAACATATCCATTGACCCAAAGTAAATCATTCTATTGATTTAGGACAATAGTCAGCATCAATAATGATAAAAGAAAAGGAAAGAAAAGGTGTTCAAAACCTTCCTTTCCTTTTCATGAAATCACTTGTATTGTTTGTTAGCCTATGTTCTTCGATAGGATTAAAAGCCTTTCTAAGGGATTTCAATGGAAACCTTACTCGTTCTCTAAAAAGTCATTTTCATCGAGAATCAAATTTCCGCCCATGAGAAAGTCGATAATCTCATCGCTCCTGTAGCCTTCCTTATGAATTTTTAATGTCCTCACGAGCGTTCTCGTGAGACTTTGAGAAAGCTTCAAAAGGGTTCTGAGTTCGTCTTCCTGATAGAAACTTTTCACCAAACGATTCTTAAGAGACGTCTGGAGGCTCAGCTTGTAAGCTCGATCGACCTTTTCATCCCGATGAGGCCCATGTGGGCCTCTATGGTGTACTTCACAAAGGTAGATGAGATTCAAAGGATATTCAAGGCCTCCTTCATCCTTATGGATGATATGATGCTTTTCCCCTGGATTGCCACAAACTTTGCATCTATTCAAACGAACACTCCCTGGCTTTATTTGTCGCCTTTTTCAATATGAGCGTGGTAATTGTACTTTGTGCTGTTTTCAAGAAGAAGTCTTTGAATGAAATCTTCCTTACGGTGTTTTCCTTCATCGCCCTTTTCTCTGCTTGTTACGGACAATGTACCATCTTCCTGTTCCTGTTCTCCGATAACTACAAAATAAGGAACTCGTTCATTTCTGGTTTCTCTGATCTTATAGCCAATTTTTTCATTTCGGGTATCCATCTCAGCCCTGATTCCCATTTTCTTCATCTCTTCCATAACCTGTTCGACATAGTCATGGTACTTTTCAGAAATTGGAAGAAGTTTTACTTGCACCGGTGCAAGCCAAAGTGGGAATGCTCCGGCATATTTTTCGATAAGGATGGCAAGCGTTCTTTCATAGCATCCGATTGAAGTTCTATGGATGACATAAGGTCTCTTCTTTTGTCCGTCCTTATCTACATAAGTCATGTTGAATCTTTCTGGAAGTGCAAAGTCAATCTGCACAGTGATTATTGTATCTTCCTTGCCATGTACGTTTTTCATCTGAAGGTCAAGCTTTGGTCCGTAGAATGCAGCTTCTCCCACAGCTTCAGTATAATCTAATCCAACATGGTCAAGAATGCCTCTCATGAGATTCTGAGTGCTCTCCCAGGCATCTGGATTGTCGATATATTTTTCCTTGTCATCTGGATCCCACTTGGAGAATCTGTAGGAAATATCATCCCTAATGCCTAAGGTATCCATTACAAAGTTTGTGAGATCAAGGACACCCCTAAATTCTTCTTCAAGCTGATCTGGCCTTACGATAAGATGGCCTTCAGAAATGGTGAACTGCCTTACTCTTGTTAGTCCATGCATTTCGCCTGAGGACTCATTTCTAAACAGTGTGGATGTCTCTCCCATTCTAATGGGAAGATCACGGTAGCTATGCTGATCCGAGTTATAAACAGTGAATTGGAATGGGCAAGTCATTGGACGAAGCGCCATGACTTCACCGTCGACATCATCCATTAAGATATTGTCATGACCATGAGGATCCTGGCACATGATGAACATGCCGTCTTTGTAATGATCCCAATGACCTGAAACCTTATAGAGGTCCGATTTTGCCATCAGCGGTGTCTGTGTATAGACATAGCCTCGGCTTTCTTCAAGGTCTTCAACAAATCTCTTCATGACCTGGAGAATTTTTGTCCCCTTAGGCTTGAAAAGCGGAAGCCCTTGTCCGACGATATCAGAGGTGGTAAAGAGATCTAGTTCACGTCCGAGTTTGTTGTGGTCTCTCTTCTTGGCTTCTTCAACCATGGCAAGGTATTCGTCCAGCTCTGCCTTCTTTGGAAATGATGTTCCGTAGATTCTTGTGAGCATCTTATTCTTCTCAGAACCTCTCCAATATGCTCCAGCAACTTGTGTCAACTTGAATGCTTTTACAATCTTGGTGGACTCGATATGTGGTCCTGCACAAAGGTCGATAAATTCGCCCATTTTATAGAAAGACAATACGGAGTCTTCAGGCAGGTCGTTAATCAGTTCAATCTTATAAGGTTCATCCATCTCTTTCATTAGTTTGATGGCTTCCTCCCGTGGCAGGGTAAATCTTTCCAGCTTCAGGTCGTCCTTGACGATTTTCTTCATTTCTGCTTCAAGCTTGATAAGGTCCTCAGCGGAGAAGCTTCCTTCCTTGTCAAAATCATAATAGTATCCATCATCAATTGCAGGTCCAATGGCTAGTTTTGTTCCAGGGAAAAGTCTTTTTACTGCAAGTGCAAGAATATGGGAAGAAGTATGCCTGAAGGCATGCTTTCCTTCGTCATCAGCAAAAGTTTTTACCGCAAAAATACAATCCTTTGTCAATGGATATCGGATGTCTACGATCTTTCTGTCGACTGTACCTGCTAGTGCTTCACGTCCTAATGAAGGACTGATCAAATAGGCTGCGTCTCTTACTGTGGTTCCTTCTTCAACCTGCAATAAGCTTCCATCTTTTAAAGTTAAATTAATCATCATGTTTCCTCCTCAAATAAAATAAACCCATCCCTGGAAAGGGACGAGTTGTCGTGGTTCCACCCTAATTGAAAGCAGTTCTAAAACTACTTTCGCTCAAAACCTTAACGCGGTTAACGTAAATACTTATACATTCGTCTTCGTATTACACTCCCAGGTGGTTTTCATGAAGTTTATCATAGCTGGATTTCAGCATTTTCCAGCCTCTCTTTAAAGAATTCCTACATTACTCTTCCTGTTCAACGTGTGTTTCATATGAATTTACTCTATTATATCCAATGGGATACTTAAAAGTCAACGAATTGAATAAATTTGGTTGTTCTTCCCAGCTGTTGTTTGATAAAAATAAACGATTAATAACATTTTTGTAGGATGTAAAGGATTCATAAGATATAATATTCTTAAGATTATGATTATTCGGGAGGGCATTATGATTACAATAAAACTACATTTTCCTAGATGCAGCGGCCACGAAAGAAAAAACAGGCTGATCTCCAGCATTGTTTATCGAGTAGCGGGAAAATTCAATCTAGAAGACAGAGATGTCAAGGTCATGTTTTACGAATCTGAATTCCGTTCTGACACCGAATCGAATTTGGGCGATTTCGTTCATATCGAAGTCATCGTACATCCTGGAATATCTTTGCTTGAAAAAACGGAACTGGCCGATATTCTTAAGGATGAAGTCAACTTGTTTTCTGGAACAAAAATTGATGATGTTTCCCTATATATCCTAAATCTTGACCGGGATTCCTACTATGGCAGATAAGCCATTGAATCTTATATTAGATTACAGGACTTCAGAAAAGGAGCTAAGAAAGCTCCTTTCTTTTGGATTCAACCTGATCCCTACGGACAAGGTTTTTTCACTTTATGAGGCTGTAGATGGCCATCCGGATTTGCAGTTTTTTCGTATCGAGAAAAAGATCATTGCTCAGAAGGATCTGAATCAAAATAAAAGGGAACTTCTGAGTAAGTTCGGCGCTTCCATCATCCTTGGGAACTCTTCCCTTTCTCTTCCTTATCCTCGTAACATTCCATACAATGCCCTACTTTCTCCAGATCTTTTCATGCACAAACTTGATGCAACGGATGAGGTCATTCTAAGTGAAATACAAGAATTAAAAAAATCAAAGGAAATCAGTCTGGTCAATGTACGTCAGGGCTACTCCAGATGCTCCTGCGCCTATGTCGGAAACAATTCTTACATTACAGAAGATATCGTCATGGCTGATAAACTCCTAGCGCTCGGGAAACAGGTATTCTATAGAAAGCACTCCAATGTGTATCTCGAAGGATTTGATTTTGGATTTATCGGGGGAGCCATTTCCTTAATTACAATCCAGGGTGAAGAACTTGTCCTCATTTCAGGTAGTCTCGATTCTTATTTCTACGGAAAAGAGCTCAAGTTATTTTTTAGACAAAGAAATATTCGCTATGAGTGTCTCGGAGATAGGCAACTCATGGATAGAGGAACAATAATCGGTTTCTAATCAAATTGTGAATGTTTACAATTTACGCTGCAACTTTAAAAATCGCTTGATAAACATATGTCAGATGGTATAATCAGTCTGTGTTGGTAATTATTTAACAAGGGGGATAATTTATGTGTGATATTTCACAAAATCAAGGAATTATAGAACTGGATAGTTTTATAAATGAAATCAAGGCAACAGAATCAGATCTTATCGCTGTACTTCACCGGGCACAAAATATTTTTGGGTATATTTCGGAAGATGTCTTATCCCATATCAGCAAGAGGACGAGTGTTCCAAAAGCGAGCATTTATGGGGTTGTCAGTTTCTATTCCTACTTTACGACTGAACCCAGAGGCAAGAATGTCATTAATGTCTGTATGGGAACCGCTTGCTTTGTCAGAGGTTCGGAGAAGATTTTACGTGAAGTCGAATCTCAGCTTAGGATTAAAACTGGAGAAACTACAATTGATAAAATGTTTACGATTGATTCTCTAAGATGTGTCGGTGCATGCGGATTGGCTCCTGTCATTATGGTGAACGACAAAGTATACGGCAGAGTCGAAACCAATGATATCGCAAGAATTATTAGTGAGTGTGAGGTGTAGCATGCTAAGAAGTATTGATGAACTAAAAAAGATTAGAGAGGATAACCAGGGCCTCCTCTTCCTTAGAAAAAACCCACAAACTTCAAGTGAAAAAAGAGAAATTCTGGTTTGTGGAGGTACGGGATGCCACAGCTCCATGAGTAAGGAAATTGTAGAAATCTTCAAGGATGAAATTGATAAAATGAACCTTACGGATAAGGTTTCCTGTCATATCACCGGTTGCTTTGGATTTTGTGAAAAAGGTCCGATTGTCAAAGTCTTTCCAGACGATGTATTTTATACCGAAGTTAAAGTATCTGATGTCGATGAAATCTTGAAATCCCATATTATTGGCGGACAGAGAGTAGAGAGACTACTGTATCTCGATCCAAAATCAAAAAACAGGATTGATACCCAGCACCATATGGATTTTTATGGCAAGCAAAATCGAATCGCTCTTCGAAACTGTGGACTCTTAAATCCTGAAAAGATTGAAGAGTACATAGCTAATGATGGTTATATGTCCCTTGCCGAACTGATTCTTACAAAAGAACCAATCGATGTTGTTAATACAATGAAAGAATCCGGACTTCGAGGTCGTGGCGGCGGAGGCTTCCCTACTGGTTCAAAATGGGGCATGGCGCTTCGAAGCGTAAGCGATCAGAAGTACATGATCTGCAACGCTGATGAAGGAGACCCTGGCGCATTCATGGACAGATCAATTCTTGAAGGTGACCCCCACAGCATTATTGAAGCAATGGCCATCGGTGGCTATGCCATCGGTGCAACTAAAGGTGTTGTTTACATTAGAGCAGAATACCCCTTGGCGATTAAAAGACTGAAAATCGCCATTGATCAGGCAAAAAAATACAATTTATTGGGTAAAAATATCTTGAATTCCGGTTTCGATTTCGAACTGGATATCAAGTATGGTGCTGGCGCATTTGTATGCGGTGAAGAAACTGCGCTCATCCAAAGTATTGAAGGTCATCGCGGAGAACCTGTTTCGAAGCCTCCCTACCCTTCAGAATCTGGACTGTTTGGAAAACCGACCTGCGTCAACAACGTTGAAACCCTGGCGAATATTCCAATCATCTTTCAAAAAGGACCCGCTTGGTTCAGTTCCATTGGAACTGCAAACTCAAAAGGAACGAAAGTATTTGCGCTGGCAGGTAAAATTAACAATGTTGGTCTTGTAGAAGTTCCTATGGGCATCACCCTAAGGGAAATCATCTATGAAATCGGTGGAGGCATTAAGGGTGGTCATGCGTTTAAATCTGTTCAGACCGGTGGACCTTCAGGTGGATGCATCACTGAGGCAGATCTCGATACCCCCATTGATTATGAATCCCTAAGCAAAATTGGTTCCATGATGGGTTC
>JBASOA010000024.1:0-30685 GCA_049657765.1 Clostridiaceae bacterium | reverse complement strand
AATTTTAATGAGATTCTTCCTTGCAAAGGCTCTTTTTTAAAATGAAAAATAAACTTATTTTTAGCGGTTAAATTCTATTTCTGGAGAAGACGCCAAAGTGTGGTACGGCTGATGCCGAGTCTTTTGGCTGCCAGAGTTTGATTTTCTTTGGTTTCACTGACGACCAGCATTGCAATTTCCTGGCTGATTTCTGCCAGGGTTCGGTTCAAATCTAATGGGGCTGTTGCGTTTTCTTTCTGGGCGTTGAAGGCACCTACATGCCTCTCTTTTTTCAGCACTTGAGATACATTTTCTGCGGTGATGATCTGGCTTGTAACAGTGAATGCGAGTTCCTCGATAACACGGCGGAACTGCGTATAGTTATGGGGCCAATCATAGCTTTGAAGAAGTCTTATGGCTTCTTCATCTGCGCCGAGAATCTGCTTTGGTATATTGAGATTCATATGGCTGAGACAAAGGTTAAGTAAAGTTGGTATCTCGTTAGAAAGCTGCCTGAGCGGTGGCAGGTAAAGGGAGAGACAGGAGAATTTTTCGCGGAAGAGAGCTCCTACTTTAGAGATGTATTCACCGTTCTGGCATACACACGAGATCATGAGGCGGTTTCTTTGGCAGACCTCCATCTCTGTAAGCACGGCGATGAGCTGATACTGTCTTTCAAGCGGCAGCACATCAACATTTTGAAAGTAGAGGGTATTGCCCTCGTCTGCTAGGGGAGAATTATGGTGTTCCATGAGAAAAATCCAATTTTTGTCATTGAGGAGTCCGCAGTTGATGGTGATTAAAGGATTGCTTTGAAGGGTGCTTTTTGAATAGATCATGTTAGCGATGGCTTCCTTGCCGGTACCATCCTCCCCCGTGAAAATCACAGGAAGCGTGCCTTGGTTGATCTGCTCCATCTCCTGCTGGAAGCCCTGAAGATTTCCTACAAAGCTGAAAATACTATTGTAATAGATTTTCTCTGCTTCGCTGCGGGTAGAGTAGCTGATGCCGATTTGGCTGGAGGAGACGGGTAATTTTCTTTCGTCGATGAAAAAGGCAGTATACTCAAGTGATCCGCTTACAATTTGGCGGATGCGGATGGAGTAGCGCATGCCTTTTATCGAACGTATGATTCTCTGGTTCCCTGTTTCCATTGTCTTTGGGAGTTCTTGGCGGAGAATATCCAGAAGCTCAGGCTTGAGGTCTTCAAGCGTGGACAGAAAAAGTGTGCCTTGGCTGTCGAAGACCATGGTTTGGCCGACCTGTCCACGGATCAGTTCTCTGAAGAAAATATTCTCATCCCGCAAGTGTTTTTGACTTTCGCTTAAGAGCAGCACTTGGTTAAAAGCACTTCTGATGCTGTCTATGCCAGAGGTGATGAGAAAGGTGTTGATGCCAAGTCTCTGGGCTGTGGTGTTGACAATCACGTCACATAAAATGGTCTCGCATTTTTGCTCCTGAAGGCTACGAAGCGTAGATTCCACCTGATCTACGGAGTCCACGACATGAACGTCAATGCTGAAGTCCAGAAGGTCCCGAAGCGGTAACATTTGATTTCTAATATCGGCAAAGGAAATCATGGCGATTTTCTTTTTGAGCCCATTGGCGAGCTTGATGGCACAGAGAATATCATACATGGAAATTTCAATTTCAATGACGGGGATGGTAAGCTTCTGTCTCAGCATCTTTGCAGTGGCTCCACGGGAAATGACCACATCGTAATCTCCGTGAAAGTTGTTCTGAGCAATGAGGAGACCTTGCTCCATATCGCCTACATAGACAGTCAGTTCAAGATCCGGATATTCCTTGGCCAAAGTGAGCATCTGATTTTTCATTCCCTCATAGGGCGCAATCCCTAATACACGAATACGGTTTTTCATAAGCACCTCACAGCTATGTTTCATATTTGAACACATTATAGCAATAATCTGTGAAGTTAGCAACTATATCACAAACGTTTCAAATTTAAACGATTATATAGTGATATTTCATTGACGATTGTTTCAGATATTGTGTAGAATGAGTTTAAATTCAAGAGTTAAACGTTAACAGTTGATATTTGAATACAAAAGAAAAAATAAGTTCTTCAAAATTGTTTCAAAATGAAACAATGAGAGGTGGATCTATGGTAAAACTACTAATTATTGCCGACGACTTCACCGGTGCTTTAGATACCGGGGTACAGTTTGCCGGAAGAGGTGCTGAAACTGTCGTTGTCACAAACTTAAATTTTGATTTTAAGTCGCTGGACCCAAAGGTTGAAGTGCTTGTAATGGTCACAGAGACAAGGCATCTGAAAGCAAATGAAGCTTATGACATTGTAAATGAAATTACAAAGAGAGCACTTGAAGCAGGCATTTCCTATATTTACAAAAAGACGGACTCCGCTCTTCGGGGAAATATTGGCAGTGAACTGAAGGCACTAATGGATGCAGCAAAGATAAGTACCCTTCCTTTCATTCCAGCATTCCCGGTTCTTCAGCGGGTGACACGTAAAGGTATACATTATATAGATGGGATACCGGTAGCGGAGAGTGTGTTTGGAAAAGATCCCTTTGAACCCATTCTGGATTCCTCCGTGGAAAAAATTATTAAACATCAGACAGAGGTTCCGGTGGTGATACAGAGTAGAGAAAATGGCTTTGACATGAAGGATCCAGGAATACAGGTGTTTGATGCGGAAACAGAAGCAGATCTTCAGGAAATCGGAAAAGGGCTGGGACTGGAAAGACTGAGGTTTTCAGCAGGGTGCGCAGGCTTTGCATCTACTTTAGCAGATCTTCTAGGTATAAATGGACCCACTCATCAGGGTGAAAAGCTGGAGGAAAATCTCTTCATTGCCTGCGGCAGTGTGAATCCGGTAACGATACGCCAGTTGAAGGCAGCAAGGGAAGCAGGCTTCCCCCATGTTCAACTGACTCCGCAGCAGAAGATTGAAAGAAGCTGGCTCGAAATGGATGAATCAAATGAAGAAATCAAAAGATGGATTCAGATGGCATCGGGCGTGAAGCGGTTTATTCTGGATGTCAATGACCCAGAGGGCGATGATGACACGGAGCAGTATAAAGAAGCACATGGACTAACCACAGAAAATCTTCGAGAGTCCATTTCGGAGAATTTCGCAGCCATCTTGAAGAAAATGTTGGACGGCGGCCTGAAGGCAACGGTGCTTTGTACTGGGGGAGATACCCTTATGGCCCTCATGAAGGTTCTTGGAATCTATGAACTGATCCCTATTTATGAACTGGCACCCGGTGTTGTTGCAACGAAGTTCACTTATAAGGGAAGAACCTACAATATGATTTCCAAATCCGGCGGAATTGGGGATGAGGATCTTCTTCTGAGAATTGCAGAAATGATTTATTAGTATGAATGTATGGAGGTAAAAAATGAACTATCCAAAATTGCCAGGATTAACATTAGACGGAAGACTCTACTATAATGAAGAAATGGGTACTATAGAGGCAAAGATACCAACAGGAAGTTACCTGACTTGCCATTCTCCAGCTATGCTGGAGATGAAAAGCGGAGATCTTCTCTGCTGCTGGTTTGCAGGAACCTATGAAGGGGAACCAGATGTAAGCATCGTCTGTGCCCGTCTGCCTAAAGGTGCAGACAGATGGACTGAACCAGTTTTAGTCTCTGGAGATCCAGAGAGAAGCGAGCAGAATCCCTCCCTTTTTAACGGTCCGGACGGCGCTGTATGGTGCATGTATACCGCACAGCTGGCCAGAGAAAATGGCAAGGACAATATGCAATTCACCTCCCAGATCAGATGTCAGAAAAGCTTTGATGGCGGACTTACTTGGGGACCTTATGCAACCGTTTTCGAAAGAGAAGGCAGTTTTTGCAGACAGCCAATCCAAGTGCTTCAGAATGGTCGTTGGATATTTGGCAACTGGTTGTGCACAGATTCCAAAGAAGGCCTTGCAGGAGACCCTAGTGTTTTCCAAATCTCAGAGGATGAAGGAAGAACCTGGCGGATGGTAGAAATGCCAAACAGCCGTGGAAGAGTACATCCTACAGTAGTAGAGCTTGAGAATGGACACCTTGCTGCTTTTATGAGAAGCCGTGAAGCTGATTTTATCTATAGAAGTGAGTCTTTTGACTGGGGTGAAACCTGGTCAGAGCCAAAGCCAACACCGCTACCAAACAACAATTCTTCCATCAGCGCAATAAGAACCCTAAGCGGTCTGGTTGCAGTGGCATATAACCCAACATCCACACCGGTTCCTGTGAAAGGTAAAGCAGCATGGCCAGGACTAAGAAATCCTGTAGCAGTTGCGCTATCGGAAGATGGCGGCTTGACTTTCCCACTCATCAGATGGATGGAAAGGGGAGAAGGCTACATCGGAGATGAAAACAAAACCAACAACAAGCAGTATGAGTATCCCTACATCATGCAAAGCAGTGATGGAAGACTCCATCTTACCTATGCAGCCTATACCCGTCAGTGCGTGAAGTATGTATCTTTCACAGAGGAAGATGTCATCGGCAAAAAGCGTGAGTATATGGGCGTATATAACCCAACTTCCGGAGAAGGCACAAAATAAGCCTTTAGAAGGGCAAAAAGAAACTAAAGAAATTGTAGAGTGAGGAGTGATGCCAAGTGCTAAATGCATATAATTTGAAAATGCCCCAGGCTGTCTATGGCGGGGAAAATTCATTAGATCAGATTACAACTATTTTAAAAAGTAGAAACGTAAAGCGAGCAGCCATTTTCACGGACAAGGGAATCCTTGCCACGGGACTATTCGCTCTGCCTGAAGCGGCGGTTAAGGCTGCTGGCGCAGAGTACTATATCCTTGATGAGATTCCTGCAGAGCCTTCCTATGAAGCGGTACAGAAGATTGTGGACCAGTTCAAGGAAAGCGGTGCGGATATCATTATCGCTGTCGGGGGAGGAAGTGTCCTGGATGCAGCAAAGCTTGCCAGTGTTCTGGTTACTGATGAGTATGGCGTAAAAGAGCTATTAAGTGATCCACTTCGTGCAAAGAAATATGTGCCAACCATCTTAATTCCAACCACAGCAGGTACCGGTGCGGAAGTAACGCCCAATGCCATTGTGGCGGTTCCTGAAAAAGAACTGAAGGTTGGGATTGTCAATGCCAACATGATCGCGGATTATGTGATCCTTGATGCTCGAATGGTGAAAAATCTGCCTAAGCATATTGCGGCAGCGACAGGGGTGGATGCCCTGGCTCACGCTATCGAGTGCTATACGAGCAAGAAGGCCAACCCATTCTCTGATACCTTTGCCTTGGAAGCGCTGGATATGATTCTGAGTCATATCGTTCCAGCCTGCACAAACCCAGAGGCCATGGAAGATAAAAGCAAAATGCAGATTGCTGCCCTTTATGCAGGGTTCGCCATCACCGCGGCAGGCACCACAGCCGTTCATGCTTTAAGCTATCCTCTTGGAGGAAAGTACCACATTGCCCATGGGGTATCCAATGCGATTCTTCTGGCACCAGTCATGCGTTTTAACGCACCTTATTGCGAGGACAGATTGGCCGTGGCTTATGACAGATGCTGCCATGAACCAAAAGAGACCACACTCACAGTGAAGGAAAAAGCAGAGTGGATCATCCGTAAGATTGAGGAGATCGTCAAAGAGCTTGAAATACCCACTAGCCTCAAAGAATTTGGCGTTCCCAAGGAAGACCTTGAGGGTCTCGTAGAAGCAGGTATGCAAGTTCAAAGGCTTCTTGTCAACAATATGCGTCCGGTCACAAAAGAGGATGCAAGAAAGCTATATTTAGAAATTCTGTAAAAATATACAAATAAAAAGGAGAACAATGATGAAACATGTAGAACTAAAAGGAATTATTCCACCAATTCTTACCCCAATGAATGCAGATGAAAGCATTAATCTAACGGAGCTTCGAAACCAGATCGAAAGAATGCTGGAAGGTGGAGTTCATGGCATTTTCCCATTCGGTACGAATGGAGAAGGATATATTCTAAGCGAAGAAGAAAAAATCGAAGTCCTTCGTGTCACCATTGACCAGGTGAAAGGCCGTGTTCCAGTATATGCTGGTACAGGATGTATTTCTACAAAAGACACTATCCGTATGAGTAAGAAAGCTGAAGAACTTGGAGCAGACGTACTGTCCATCATTACCCCAAGCTTTGCCCTGGCTTCCCAGAAGGAACTTTATGATCACTATGTAGAAGTGGCAAAGAACGTCAATATTCCAATCGTTCTTTACAATATCCCTGCAAGAACTGGGAACAAGCTCCTTCCTGAAACTGTAGCAAAACTTGCTAAAGATGTGGATAATATCATGGGTGCAAAGGACTCTAGCGGAGACTGGGATAACCTTCTTGCCTATATCACATTGACAAAGGACCTGGATAAGGACTTCCGTGTTCTGTCTGGAAATGACTCCCTCATTCTTCCTTGCCTTCAGGCAGGTGGAGCAGGCGGTATTGCTGGATGTGCCAACGTATACCCACATGTGATGGCTTCCATCTATGATCTTTTCAAAGAAGGAAAGCTTGATGAAGCGAAGACTGCTCAGGACTCCATAGCAACTTTCCGTGCGGTATTTAAGTATGGCAATCCAAACACAGTAGTAAAAAAGGCGGTTTCTCTTCTTGGCTATCCAGTAGGAGACTGCAGACGTCCATTTAACTACCTTGTTGAAGAAGGTGTGGAAGAACTGAAAAAGGTGCTAGCAGAGAACAAAGATAAAGGGATGAAATAGAATGAACAGTAACTTTAAACCATTAGTTGGGATCACCATGGGGGATCCCTTCGGGAATGGTCCGGAAATCACGGTCCGGGCCCTGGGAGATGAAAAACTCTATGAGCGTTGCAGACCACTAGTTGTTGGGGATGCCTCTTCGATGAGATATGCCTTGAAGGTGGCAAAGAAAGTTCATGGCGTGGATCTTCTTCTCCATGTGGTTAAGACACCTGAGGAAGGGAAGTATACCTTTGGTACCTTGGACCTTTTGGATCTTAACTTGGTCCCTGAAGGGGAGATTCCGGATACGTCTGATTTGGACGCACCAAAGCCTTTTGGCATCGGTGCCAGCAAACTAGGTGGAGAAGCAGCTTTCCAGTATGTGGTGAAGGTTATTGAGCTTGCCCTGAAGGGAAGTATTGATGCAACGGTAACCAATGCTTTAAGTAAGGAAGCCATCAATATGGCAGGACATCACTTTGCCGGTCATACAGAAATCTATGCACACTATACAAACACACCGAAGTACACGATGATGCTTGCCCATGGAGATTTCAGAGTGGTTCATGTATCCACCCATGTATCCTTGCGTCAAGCCTGTGATCTGGTAAAGAAAGACAGAGTTCTTGATTGCATCCGAATTGCCAACGAAGCATGCAAAGCCTTAGGCATCAAGGAGCCAAAAATCGGTGTTGCGGGACTTAATCCTCACAGCGGAGAGAACGGCTTGTTTGGCTGGGAAGAAGTGGAAGAAATTCACCCGGCCATTGAGGCAGCAATGGCTGAAGGAATCAACATTCCGGATAAGAAATCTACACCGCCTGACACTATCTTCTCAAAAGCTGCTGGCGGATGGTACGACATTGTAGTTGCGATGTACCATGACCAGGGACATATTCCGCTGAAGCTTAAGGGTTTTGTTTATAACCGCGAGGAGAAGCACTGGGAAGCAGTAGAAGGGGTGAATGTCACCTTGGGTCTGCCGATTATTAGAGCCAGTGTGGATCATGGCACAGGAATTGAACTTGCTGGAAGCGGACGCAATAGTGAAGTCAGCCTAGTCAATGCCATCGATTATGCCATCCAGATGGTGAAAGCCAAGAAAGAAAACTAAGATCAAGAGGTCTATCAAGGAACGGTTATTTTTAGGAAATCTTACAGATTCATAAAATAATACTTAAAATAAGAGAGGAGTTCAAAAAATGACGACCCCAATGATTATTGCTATTGTTATCACCGTATTTATGATTATTTTAATTATGACTGAAAAGCTGCCCTTTGGTGCCCCACCACTTCTTGCATGTCTTCTTATGGTTCTTTTCGGAATTGTAGACATCAAGACAGCCTTTGGCGGATTTTCCAACTCCACCATCGTCATGCTCGCATCCTTTATGGCCATCATGGTGGCTTTGCAGAAAACAAGCTTTATTGAGTCCTTCAAGAAGGCCATGTTTAATATGGCAAGCAGAGGCGGATTCAAGGCTTATGTATTATTAGTCCTCATTGTTATGCTTGGAAGCAGTATTTTTGGTACAGGATCTACAGCATACTATGTACTGACCCTTGGTATTCTTTCAACAATTCCTTTCAATGAGAAACTTCCTGGTTCCAAGATCATCATGTCTTCCGGATTTGCGGCTAACCATCCGCTGATTCCTGTGAACGTTGCGCTGCAGTATGGTATTGTGGTTGCGGTTCTTCAGGCAGCTGGCGCTACCGTTGGCAAAATCTCAATGCTTAAATTCTCCATGGTAAACCTGATTTTATCCCTGGCTTTCCTCGCATGGACGATCCTCGCCTATAAGAGACTGCCAAGCCACGCCATTGACACTGTAGAAGAAAAGATAGATGCACCAAGTGCAAAGGTTTCTACACTGCCTAAGTGGAAAGAAACCACTACCTACTTAGCATTCGCATTTGCTGTTGCGGGTATGATTCTTCAGAGCAAGATCGGTGATGCCGGTTATGTTATGCCTGGACTTGCTGTAGCAGTTCTTCTGGCGATAAATGTTATGGATTTCAAGGAAATCCGTGATGCCATATGTTCCCCAATCATTTTGATGTCTGCTGGTGTTATCGGCATAGCGGATGCTTTAGGAAGCACGGGTCTAACTGCTCTTGTTGGTAAGACAGTTGCAACAATGCTTGGAACCAGCATCAATCCTTTTGTACTTGTATTTGCCTTCTGTGTACTGACCAGTGTTCTGGCTACTTTAACCGGTTCCACTATCGGTACGGTGTATGTATTCGCACCTCTTGCTATCGCTACCTGTATCAGTCTTGGACTGAATCCGACAGCTGCAGCAATAGCCATCGTTATTTCAGGATGGAATGGACACTTCCTGCCAATTGACGGTATGCCTGCCATGATCATGGGTCTTGGTAAGTATAAGCTTATTGAGTTTTGGAAGTTTACGGTACCGATGTATTTCATCAGACTTCTGGCACTGAGTGCTGGTGCGCTGCTTCTGTTCCCAATGTAATATTTTTGACTTAGATCTATCTTTAAACCTCGTTTTGTACCCTGATGGAGATGAGAGAGCTTCATTCTTTTGAGGCCTCTCATATCAGACATCAGAAATAGAGAAATAAGATTGTAGCTTGAAAGGACGGCTTTAAGTCGCCAGCTCTTTCAAATGAGATGAAAAGGAGAAATAGAATGAACTGTAAATTTGAACTGGAACATATCGGAATCAATACGCCAAATCCTGAGGAAGCAGAGAATTTAGCGAAGCTTCTTAGTCTTATCTTTAACTTGGAGCCGCGTCATGGCCAGAAATCTGAATTTGGCGGTCCTTACTTTGAATGCATGAAGGAACCTTTTCTAGGTGCAAATGGCCATATTGCCATGCGTACACCAGACTTAGATGCTGCTGTCGAGGAGCTGAAGGGAAAGGGATTCTCTTTCAATATGGATACAGCTGCCTACTTCGAGGATGGGAAAATGAAGAACGTCTATATAGACGGTGAGTTCGGAGGCTTTGCCATCCATATTATGCATAAATAAGGCACGATGAAGAGGGACACTTACAGGAGAAATCAGCTTCATACAATTTATGTTTAAGCTGATTCAATGAAAGATCCTGTACGAAGAACTGAGGTCACGATATATTTTTGATGTGCGTAACATTATAAGAAGAGCTTGCAAGGGACCCTTAACATGGGGTACAAAGCAAGCTCTTTTCTTATCTATAAATATAAGCACTTCTTATTCTAGGGGCAAAAAAACTATTTTGTTTTTTGACTTGAATTTACCTAACAAGAGGCGCACACACTATTACTATGATTATATATGAGTATCTAGTGGTCACTAAATGGAGTAATCGTTAGAGGGAACTTGAATAGGGTTTAGGATTATAAAGATTGATGGTTAAACTCTCTATTTACACTCAATCTACTACTAGAACTTGTGGTTATATACAGATTTAGGTCATATTTGTCAGTCAGAAAGTTAGACAATTGGCTGAGGAGAAGTTTCTAAAGCCAATCAAGAAGATGCTGCTCCTATTAATTGAATAAACTAAAAATTACCGGATTAGTTGGCTTCATTATTTTATGTGAAAACGTTTTGAACTGTTAAGATTAATACATGATTTGAAAAAGATAAAATATTATCAAAGAGGAGGTGGAAAGATGAAGATAGTTGGAATTACAGCATGCACTGCAGGGATTGCACATACCTATATTGCAAAAGAAAAGATCCTTATGGCAGCTAAAGAGTTAGGCCATGAGGCAAGAATTGAAACACAGGGATCTATTGGCGTTGAAGACAGATTAACAGAAGAAGAAATCAAATCAGCAGATGTTGTCCTTTTAGTAACGGACATCAAAGTGGATAAAGAGCGCTTTGCTGGAAAACCTGTAGTAGATATTCCGATCAGTATGATCATGAAGTCACCTAAATCAGTTATTATGTCCATAGCAAAAAAAATGGGATATTGAGTGAAAGGAGTAATTATTAGTAATGGGAAAACAAAAAATGCAAGTTAAAAAACACGTCATGACAGGTATTTCTTATATGATTCCAATTGTTGTAGCTGGTGGTATATTGGGTGCTTTGGCAAAAGGCTTTGGAGGCTATGACATTGGTGCCTTGTACGATACAAAAGGATGGGCTACTCCATTTACAGGAATGGTGCCATTCAGTTGGTTAGGTTTCTGGTGGGGCGTCAATATGCTAAGTGGTTATGCCATGAGCTTCGCTGTTGCTGTAATGACAGCAGGAATCGCTTATTCTCTGGCTGGAAGGCCTGGTATTGTCCCTGGACTTATAATTGGATATGCATGTGCAATGAGTAAGGCAGGCTTCTTAGGTGGCTTGTTGATGGGCTTTGTTATCGGGTATTTCATCATCTGGATGAAGACTTGGAAAGTACCAAAATGGTTTGCAGGATTAATGCCTGTTATGGTCATTCCTGTAATTGCAACGCTTGTTTGTGGAATGTTATTTTTAAGTATTTTTGCTCAACCTCTTGCTTATATCATGGATGCCTTCAAACTTTGGATTATGAGTTTGGGAAGTGGATCAAAATTCGTCATCGGAGCTGTAATCGGCGCATGTATGGGATTTGACTTAGGCGGACCTGTTAATAAGACAGCCTCGATGGCTGCAAATGCGCTAGGCGCAGATGGTGTATACGGACCTATGTCAGCTAAAATTGTTGGTGGTATGACTCCTCCAATCGGGCTATTCATAGCTTCGCTGATTGCACCAAAGAAATTCACAAAAGTAGAAAAAGACACAGCAATCACAGCTCTTCCTATGGGATTATGTTTTATCACAGAAGGTGTACTTCCTTTTGCAGCTGCTGATCCACTGAGATTTATCCCTACTTCCATGCTAGGTTCCGCTGTAGCTGGCGGCTTAGCTGTAGCTATGGGTGTTGAATCAGTGGCAGGACATGGTGGTATCTTCGTTGTTCCAATGATGGTAAATCCAGTTTGGTTCATTATTGCATTGATTGTTGGATCCGCAGTAACGGGTGTCAGCTATGCAATGATCAGAAAAGCAAGCGAAGAAGGTGCTGGAGAAGAAGAAATTGTAGATATTGATATCGACATAGTGTTGTAATTTTTATAAAGGCCTAAATGATTCAGAAGGATTTTTCCTTCTGAATCATTTAAATAAATGTACAAGATAACAAAGTAAATCATCTACGATGAGATTAGAATTTAGGAGGCAATATATGTTTGTGACAATGAAGACCATTTTAGATCATGCTAATGAAAATAAATATGCGGTAATGGCAATAAATTGCATTAATATGGAAATGGCCAGAGCAGCCATCGAAGCGGCAGAAGAAATGCACTCTGCGATAATCATCCAGATGGGACCAGGTCAGATGAAAAAACATGCTCATCCAACAGAAATGTTCCCTATGGTAAAAGCAATGGCAGAAAGAGTTAACGTTCCAGTTTGCCTTAATATGGACCATGGTTCCGAATTTCAAGACTTATTAGACATGATGAAACTAGGATTTACCAATGTGATGTTTGATGGGTCATCCCTTGCATATGAGGAGAATTTAGATCGAACCAACATCATTTGTAAACTCGCACACGGAAAGGGAATCAGCGTAGAAGCTGAACTTGGACATGTAGGACAGGCTGTAGATGAGGATGATGAACATACTGATTTTTTAACCAATCCTCTTCAGGCAAAAGAATTTGTAGAGAAGACAGGCGTGGATGCTTTAGCTGTAGCCATCGGAACAGCCCATGGCGCATATCCAAAAGGAAAAATTCCTAAACTGGATTTTGAACGTCTGAAGGAATTGAAAGAAATACTGAAGATGCCTCTGGTATTGCATGGCGGATCAGGTGCAGGGGAAGAGAATATTAGAAAAGCCGTAGCCTATGGAATTAATAAGATCAATGTGTGCACAGATGCATTTGAGGTTGCTAAAGAAGCCTTTATCAAAGAATGTCAGAGTACAACAGAGAAGGACTATCTTGCGATCTCCATGGAAGTTGAAAAGGCTGTGAAGAAGTTTGTAGTAGAATATATTAAAGTAATCGGATCCTCTAATCGCTATATTTACGGGAATGCTGCATATGCAGGTCATGAGTAGATGATAACACCTTGATGTTTTACGCCTATATTGTATGATAAGAGTATGAATCAGGATAAGTTTCATTATGGATCTATTAATCCTAGAAGTTCGATCATAATTACTAAAGATTTAAAGTGGGTGTTTTATGGATATTCTAACAATCGGTTTTATCATAGTCCTCATTATTTTTATGCTGGTCAAATTCTTATTTGAGCTTTATATGTATAAGAATAGTGTGTATGAAGTACTGTACAGTAGTTTTACAGAATACCGAATGCGTAAAAAATCAATTGAAGGAATGTCAGAAAGCTACCAATTGAAAGAGGTATTTGGACCCCATCGTATTCTGTACCACATCAATGAAAAAGGGAATGGCGCAAGATCAGCTTATGCTACTGTTTTTCTTACTAGTGGATGCTATACAATTGCGGTGAATAATGAGACCAAAAACGTTTTTTCGGAAGTTAAAAAATTCATGAACCTAAATATAGAGGATCAGCTGAAGAATACAGTGTATCATTCCCTTTCGCTTCAAACTAACATTTTCGTGATTAGTTCTAATCACCCCAAACTAAATGCGACTGGTGAAAAGACTAAAGGGTTTGTCATTGAACGAAATGAGCTGATCAGTAAAATAACAGAGATCCATCACCAAAAGAAGAGTAATTTGAGCAAAATTGATATTGATGGTATTTTTTATACGCTAGCCGAGGATAGCATCGAATCAGAAAAGGTATCTGTTGATGAAATGACATGACCTGGTTATAAAATAGATGATTAAAGGTAAAGTAGGTGGATAATTGATGAAATCAGAGCGAGAGAAACAGTATAATTTTAAAATATTAGCGATGCTGCTAGAAAATCCAGTGATCACAGTTTGTTTCATTGCTCAGGAAATTGGATTATCTGAAAAGACTGTACGTAATCATCTTAAAGTCATTAACGATTTTTTGAAAAAAAATAACCTGGGAATTATTGAAAAGAAACAGAGAATAGGTGTCTGGTTAAATACGACACATGAAACGAAAATCATCCTTGAAAATATGATCTCAGAAAATACAAGTGAACTCTATTTGCAAGACTCAGATCTTCGCTTAAATGAAGTTATTCGTTCCATATTTTTAATGAAAGACAACTGCCGTAAGACCATCACAGGGCTTGCGTCCTCACTATACTTGAGTATTCCAACGACTTTAGGCATCTTTAAACAGGCAGTGGAATGGTTTGGAGAAAATGGGGTCAAGGTATATTTGGTCAGAAACAAGGGGATATGCGTCGAGGGAGAGGAAATTCATTATAGAAGAGCATTGAAGAATTTTATTTTTCATAAAAACGATGCTGCAGCTTTGCAAAGTCAGGTTCAAACTTTAATGCCAGGATTAAATTCGCTCAAAGTTCGAACCATATTGCTTCAGAATGAAGAACAGTGGAGACTTTCCTTCAGTGACGAGTCGTTTAAAAAAATCTGGATCGAGCTTTGCATCGCAATTTATAGAATGAATACGACAAAGAATAAAGTGGAAATTGACAGTGAAGAAGAAAAGATTATTGTGAAGTGCAATGAGTATTCTTTTACACAAACCTTGTTTGAAAAGGTTGAAAAGGAATTTGCGATTGAAGTAGAACATAATGAAGTAGTAGCTTTGGCTAAAGAAATACTGAGCGCTAATTATTTAGGCAGAGTGATCGCAGATTCACCGGCTGTTGAAGTATTAGCCTATGATTTGAAACTAAAAGAGTTTGTGAGTAAAACGATCAGCACAATTAGTGCAATTATTGATGAAGACCTTAGTGATGACATGGATCTGTTTAACAGTCTATTGCAGCATATGGGTCCCGCGATTTTCAGGCTTCGTTATAGAAATGATAAATCTGAAACCAAAATAGGGTATATCAAAAATGATTATAAAAAGGTTTATCGAGCAGCCTGGGCTACAAGTTATTTGTTTGAAGAGTATTTTGATGTTCAGGTTACGGAAGATGAGTTAATTTATATCACGCTTTATGTTCAGGTGGCATTGGAAAGAAAGACAAGACCAATGCATGCCATCCTGGTTTCACAGACAGGACTTGGCTATAGTCAGCTACTGTGCGAAAAGATTAAGAAACTGATTCCTCAGATTAAGGATATTGAAATTGCTCGTTTTGAGGGATTTGATTACAAAAATTGCAGCCACAATGATATCATCCTTTCGCCAACTCCCCTACCGAATAAAGTAGAGAATTTCATCCTTATTGATCCCACGATGTCGGATGAATCCGTGATGATTCTCAGTATGCAGGTAAGGAAAATTGCTGAGGATATCGCTAAGAAAGAAGAGCGGTTAGATAATTCTTGTTACACCCTACTTCAGCCCAAACTCATGTATACCTCTTTTGAAGCAAATTCAAAGGAAGAAGTATTGAAGCTTTTGACAAGCCAATTGATAGAAAATGGGTGTGTTTCAGAAGGTTATTATGAAAGCGTAATGAAGAGGGAACAGGCTACGACGACAGCAATTGGGAATGGGGTAGCCATACCTCATGGCTTCTCAACATGTATAAATGAATCTAAGGTTTGCATATGTATTTTGAAAAAGCCAATACAATGGGATGACGATCTCGTTGATGTGATATTTTTCCTTGCATTTCGAGCAAAGTCACATCAGGAAATGGGAATCATTCAGTTGTTCTACAAGCACTTAATCAAGCTGACTGCTACCGATGAAAAGGTGGATATTTTGAGAAAAATACCATCTGGAGCAGAAATGTATAAATATCTAATAAGTTGATCAGAAGGAGGAGTTTTTATTGTCAGTTTTAGATGTGCTAGATAGAAGAGTAGTCGATTTGAACATGAAAGTTAAAGATAAGGATGACGCCATTAGGCACCTTAGTTGCTTGCTGAAGGAAGCCGGCTATATAGAAGATATTGAGGAATTTGTTAAGGATATCTATGAACGGGAAAACGAAGGAATAACTGGAATAGGAGAACACATTGCCATTCCTCATGGAAAATCCGAATCCGTTCGGAGTATAGGAATAGCCATAGGAAAACTCGAAAATATGATTGAATGGGAAAGTTTGGACAACAAACCCGTGGACCTCATTTTTTTATTTGCTGTATCAAAGAATCAATATGATAGCAGGCATTTAAAATTACTCGGAGATCTTGCTGGAAGACTTGGTCGAAACAATACCATTAAAAAACTAAGGGAAATGAATGACTTTGAAGATCTGTTAGAAGCATTCGGAGAAGAAACCCTGTCTGTTGTTGAAGATATGGAAGTTTTATCCGATGAGATTGAAATTAAATTTGAATAATAAGATATAAAATAAAGGATTTAATGGGAGAGATATTATGGTAAGTGAGAATGTAGTAGTAAAGAATCCTTCCGGATTGCATATGAGGCCAGCAAGTTTAATGACGCAGATTGCAACGAAATGCAAATCGAAGATTACCATCTCTGATGGAGAAAAAGACGTTAATCCTAAAAGCATCTTATCTTTGATGTCTGCAGGCATTAAATGTGGCGCAGAGGTCAAAGTGAGTTGTGAGGGTGAATGTGAAGAAAAAGATTTGAGGACAATCGTAGAGGCCATCGAAAGCGGGCTAGGCGAATTATAAGCAAGGATTGTGACATTGAAGAAAAATCTAGGGAGGTAAGAAAGATGAAAGATGAAAATTGTGCATATTGCATGCAAGGTGACTTGCTGGATAAATTTGGGATTCCTGTATGCGACCTGAAGGTGAGCAAATTAGTCCTCTTCAGGGAACAAAGTAAACTGGGAAGATTTGTTGTAGCTTATAAGGATCATGAAAATGAAATAGTGGACCTTAGCGATGAAGACAGGAACGCGTTCATGGAGGATGTCGTTAAAGTGGCAAGAGCAATCCATGCTGCTTTTCAGCCGGATAAACTGAATTATGGCGCTTATGGAGATACAGGACACCATCTGCACCTTCATTTAGTACCGAAGTATAAAGATGGAGAGGAATGGGGAAGCATTTTCCAGATGAATCCTGGAAATGTATTTCTGGCGGATGGAGAATATTTAGACTTGATCAATAAAATAAAAGTCTATCTATAATTAACCTTTAATCATCTAAAAGAAACATAGAATTCATCGAAATCGAGAACGATTGAAAAGAGGGACGTTATGGGAAAGACTTTTGGATATCCTGAATTTAACAGTAGTGGAGAGAAAATATTAACGACATACGATAATGACTACAGTGACATGCTGATGGATATTCGTGTTTATAAGCTCAGTAAGGGAGAAACAAAATTCATCCACAAGATGCATGAAGAGACAGCAATTCTATTATTAAGCGGAAAAATTAGCTATAAGTGGGAAGATCAAGAATACCTGGCAAGCCGTAAAGATGTTTTTTCTGAAGGACTTTGGTGTCTGCATGTTTCTAAAGATGTACTCGTAAGACTCATCGCAGAGGAAGAAACTGAAATCTTAATTCAATCTACACAAAATGAGAAGAATTTTCCGAGTAAATTATATCGACCCGAAGATGCCCCATGGGCATATGTCTGTAAAGATAAGCTTCAAAATACAGCAGCTAGAAGAGTAAGCACAGTGTTCGACTATAACACAGCACCTTATTCCAATATGGTCATTGGCGAAGTGGTTAACGATCGCGGGAATTGGTCTGGATACATCCCACATGAGCACCCTCAACCAGAAACCTATTACTTTATGTTCGACAGGCCTGAAGGCTTTGGCGCAAGCTTTATCGGTGATGATGTTTATAAGATCAAAGATGGAAGTTTTAGTGCAATACCTGGAGGAAAGACTCATCCTCAAGCCTGTGCTCCTGGATACGAGATGTACACCTGCTGGATGATAAGACATCTTGAAGGGAATCCTTGGGTGGATAGAATTGATGATGTTCGTTACACATGGTTATTAGATTCAGATTTTTGATAGAAAAAGAAGTACGATTACTAAGTTCGAATACAAGAAATTTAAGTTAGTTCCGCTAGATTGCATGAATGAATGTTAAATAATTAACATTCATTCTTTGGATAAACAACACTGAATAAAAACAACACATAAAACAATCAGGAGACCATTTTATGTGTAAAAGGGATTGAACGATGAAAAACAAAAATTTTACAGATCTTACGGGGAAAAAAGCAATTGTAACAGGAGGAGCTCAAGGCTTATCTTATGGAATGGCTGAAGGATTAATGGAAGCGGGAGCTGAAGTATGTATTTTGGATATCAATAAAAATACGCATGAGGTAGCAAAGGCTTTTGAAAGTAGGGGCTATATTTGTCACAGTGTGATTTCCAATCTCGGAGAGGATAGCAGTTTAATGCAAGGATTTACTGAAGCGGTTGAAAAGCTTGGGAATCATTTGGATATCCTTGTAAATGGTGCTGGTGTTCAAAGAAGGTATAAGTCAGAAGAGTTTCCCCTTGAAGATTGGGCATATGTCATCAACATCAACTTGAATGCCGTTTTTAAACTTTGTCAATTGGCAGGACAGCAATACTTGAAGCAGGAAAGTGGAGGAAAGATCATTAATATCGCTTCGATGCTGTCTTATTTTGGTGGATACACGGTTGCTGCTTATGCTGCTTCCAAAGGTGGGGTAGCACAGTTGACGAAGGCATTATGCAATGAATGGGCATGCAAAGGGATTAATGTAAATGCGTTGGCACCAGGGTATATGGATACTGAAATGAATAGTGCACTTACAGATTTATCCAATCCCAGATATCAGGAAATCACAGACAGAATTCCAGCCCATCAGTGGGGAACACCGGAAGATATGAAAGGTCCATGCGTATTCCTTGCTTCATCAGCATCTGATTATTTAAGCGGTGCAATAATTCCCGTCGATGGAGGCTATTTGGTTAGATAGGAGGCAGACATGATAAAAGGCAGCATGACAAAAGAAAGAATTGAAGCATGGCGATTTACATCCAATGAAGAATGTGGATTCCATGAGGTTATTTCGCCGGAGAAAGCTGATTGTGAGGTAGCGAATGTTTACCGCTTGAATTTGAGAAAAGGTGAACGGTATCTTCTGGAAACAGGCGACAAGGAGATGAATCCTGTTTGTATTAAAGGTAGTGCAGATATTGAATGTGAAGCCTTTAAGGAACCATGCCATAAATTTGATTCCTTCTATGTGGTCAGTAAGATGAAAATCTTTATTAAAGCGAAAGAAGATTGTACTTTCTATATTGGAGCAGCAATAGATGAAGGCTACGGGAAACCCTTCTTTCGTAAATGTGACTTAACCATTCCACTCGGTGAAATTCATCAGATTCATGGAAGTGGAGTAGGACAAAGAGAGGTTTTTATGACGATTAATCCAGAAGTGGAATCTTCAAGGCTGCTCTGCGGTCTTACATGGGGAGGAAATGGTGCTTGGACTAGCTGGCAGCCACATCAACATGAAAATGATCTGGAAGAAGTATACTGCTACTTTGATATGGATGAACCACATTTTGGACTTCATCTCAGTTATATAGAACCTGGACAGGTTGATTCTATTGTGGCTCATCCTGTAAGAAGTGGAAATATGATACTTGCACCTAGAGGCTATCATCCGACTGTAGCAGCACCCGGAACACAAAATACTTATTTTTGGATTCTAGTTGCCCATAGTCACAAAAGCCGTCGTTATGACTTAGCTGTATTGGACCCCACAATGGTTGAGATGAATTAAAAGAGAAAAAATTTTTGAATAGCTTCGGATGTATGGTCTTGGATAAAGTGAAGATGGTCACCATATCCAGGGAATTGCCTAAGGCAAATCACGATAGACGATAAATTGGAGCCAATATAGGTAGAGAGAAGACAATTTAACATTTAAGAGGAGGAAGTTATGAAGATTGTATTAATCAATGAAAATAGCCAGGCTGCAAAAAATGAACTAATCTACAAAACCCTTTGCCAAGTGGTGGAGCCTAAAGGCCATGAGGCATTTAATTACGGGATGTATAGTGCTGAGGATCAAACCTCTCTCACCTATGTTCAAAATGGAATTCTTGCTGCAATTCTGTTAAACTCCGGTGCAGCGGATTATGTCATCACAGGATGTGGAACCGGATCTGGCGCAATGCTTGCCTGTAACAGTTTTCCCGGGGTCATCTGTGGACTGGTGGTAGATCCTGCAGATGCCTTTCTGTTTGCTCAAATCAATGATGGTAATGCCATTTCACTGCCTTTTGCCAAAGGATTTGGCTGGGGTGCGGAACTGAATCTTGGTTATATCTTTGAAAAACTCTTTGAGGGTCCCAGTGGCCAAGGATATCCCCTTGATCGCGTAATTCCTGAGCAGAGAAATAAAAAAATACTGGATGGGGTTAGGCAGACAGCTTTCCATGATCTGGTTACAATCCTCAAAAATCTGGATCAAGATCTAGTGAAAGGTGCTATTTCCGGAGAGCATTTCAAATCCCTCTACCAGGCAAATGCCAAAGAAGGACAGCTGAAAGACTATATCATGAGCATCATCTAAAACATACGCTGAATATACCTTTAAAAAGAGAAGTTAAGATGGCTTAAGGTCATGTTAGCTTCTCTTTCTTTCTTGCGAAGTAAGGAGATTCGATAAATGGCTCATAAATAAAGCCCTTAGATAGGATTCCTTTTAATCTGTTTGGATGACATGGAATAGTAGATGCTTAGCTATTAACAATTTAATTATTTAATGATAACGATTTTATGATAGAATAAAAATAGTTGAATTCTATTACAGATGAAGATTATTCTTCTGGTTACGCATTTGGAAAGAGTGCAGTAATAATCTTCGACTGATTAATCCGCTATATTTTCAGTTAAGCAAAGATTAAATTGTAAATGGCATGAATGAGGGGAGTTGATACTGTGAAAATATCCATTGAAAACATCGGAGCCCACGAGGAAGAAGAAGTGATCATCAGATGCTATGAGGTGAACGATGAGATTCTTGAGTTGATGAACAAACTGAAGACCCAAAGGAACATTCTGATTGGCTACAATGGGGATTCCATTTATCAACTGAATTTATCCAATGTGTATTATTTTGAATCCGTAGACAATAAGGTATTCATCTATTGCAAGAATGCAATCTATGAGTGCAAGCAGAAACTCTATGAGCTGGAGCAGATATGCGATCACAGAAAATTTTTCAGAGCATCGAAATCCACCATCGTCAATATCTCAAAAATATCTCATGTAAAACCGTCTATCAGTGGTCGATTTGAAACGACCATGGATAACGGAGAAAAAGTATTGGTGTCAAGGCAATATGTGCCGATGCTGAAATCCAAATTAGGGCTGTAAGGGGGAGAAAACCATGAAAATTTTAGATCTGATCAGACAACTTATCAAAGATTATTTTATTATCTTTGGCCTCCTCATTATCGGATCCGTGTTTCTCACTCCAGATGGGACGATTAGCAGAGACTATGTTCTTTTAACCATGACATTTGCAGCGGTAGGTGACTTGCCAAGCCTTGTATTTTGGTCAAAGGCTGAGCTGACTGAAGAAAGCATGAAGTGGAGAAGCATCCTTCATTTTATTCTGCTCGAGGTGGTCATTCTCCTATATGCTGGAATGATAGGGCTTGTATCCGGATTTTTAGAGGTTTCAGTTTTTGCCGTGGAGATCCTGATTATATATTTGCTTGTGCGATTCATCACATGGAGAGGGGATATGTTCACAGCAAATAAGATCAATAAAAAATTGAAGGATTTCAACATGACTGATGAGTAAAACATAGGCAAGGGGGTTAATGTTTCATCTTGCCTGTTCTTAATTACAACTTACCTTTGGAAATCTGCACCTTGGCTTTTTGCTATTTCAAACCGATTTTCTTCAGTTTATGATGAAACCATAAATTGAGAGAGAGGGATTAAAATGGCTATTATGATATTGATTATTGCATTCATCCTTGAGGTCGCATTCTGCATTTATGGCATCAGAACCAAAGATACCCAGAATAAACTGAGGAGTAAAATTAGGATTACTGCGTGGCTTGTTTTTGTGGGAGGAACGCTGACTTCAATCGTTGAGTGGGGTTTTCGCTGGTATTTCCTTTTTGCCCAATTAACTATTTTTGCGATAATTGGTGGCTACAGACTATGGACGAAAAAATTTGGACATAAGCCCTATAAGAAAGGACGCATCATCTCTAAAGGGATTGCAACATTTGTAATGATTGCTTTTGCTGTGATACCTGGGATTGTTTTTCCGCAATATAAAATACCTGCCATCACTGGAAATCTTGAGGTTAAAACAGCATCCTATACCTTAACGGATCTGAATCGTCTGGAGACTTTTACGGATACAGGGGAAAATCGCAAAGTGAATGTTGAATTTTGGTACCCTGAGGATGCAAATGAAAAGTATCCCCTTATCGTTTTTTCTCACGGTGCTTTCGGCGTAAAGATGAGTAACACATCTACGTTCATGGAACTTGCCAGCAATGGTTATGTCGTGGTCTCCATAGACCATCCTTATCACGCGGCTGGAACGATGGATGAGGATGGCAATTTGACCATAGGAAGCCAGACGTTCATGCAAGAGGTCATTGATGCAAACAGTGAAGTCTATACCGAGCAGGAGAAATTTGAACTTACGAGCAAGTGGATGACTTTGAGGACAGAGGATATGAACTTTGTTTTGGATGAGATCCTTGAAAAAGCTGAAAATACCAGCGAAGAGATTTATAGCCTCATCGATAAGGATAAAATAGGTCTGATGGGACACTCTTTAGGTGGAGCAGCAAGCGCACAGCTTGGACGCGACAGGGAAGATATTAGTGCGGTCATCAACCTTGATGGCTCGATGCTTGGTGAATATAAAAGGAATGGCGATGGGGTCATAAAGCTGAACGAGGAGCCTTATCCTCTTCCTCTTCTAAATTTCTATTCTGAGTATGTCATCAATGAGCTTAAAGCGAATCCAGAATATGTATACAGCAACCAATATATTTCATCGATTTCTTCTACGGCATTTGAAACTTTCATTAAGGGAAGCAATCACATGAGTTATACGGATCTGCCCTTGTTTTCACCCTTGCTTGCCAGTCAGCTTTCCGGGATATCAGGCGGAGCAAGTGAAGCGAGTGTTGATAAATATTACTGTATAGAAACGATGAATAAGTTGGTATTGGCGTTTTTCAATTCCTATCTTAAGGATAAGGGTGAGTTTACCCTGAAGGAAGTCTATTAAATATAGGAAATCAGCGATAGAAAGTGAAGGAGAATATTCGATGAAAAGAGTAGTGATAAGCGAATACGGAGAATTTGATGTTCCAAATGAATATCAATTGGACTTATCGAAGATAGAAGTTAAGGATTGCACGGGATGCTGGTCATGCTGGTTGAAAACCCCAGGAAGATGTATTAATAAGGATTTGGATGCTTTCTATAAAGCTTACTTGCATGCCGATAAAGTGATCATTTTTTCAAAGATTTCTCAAGGGTTTGTGAGCGGAAACCTAAAATCACTTTTTGATCGGATGCTTCCGCTATTTCTTCCCTTCATTACTTATGAAACTGGAGAATCGATGCACGTCGGAAGATATGGAAAGTACCCTGAGATTGAGGTGTATTATCAAGGTGATTTTATGACCAAGGCAGATCAGGACATTTATGAAAATTACATGCATAGGGCGTTTTATCAATTTCGCAGCAAATGCGAAATCGTTAAACCTATAGCTCAATTTTCTTTGGAGAAGATATAAGATGAAAATGATCATGATCAACGGGTCACCGAAAGGCAAGAATGGAAATACGGAGATACTTATACAAAAATTCATGAAGGGGATGAAAGTCCCCTTTGAAGTCAGGCATATCGCAAGGGAAGGCAGCCAGCAAATTGTCCAAGACCTATTGCAATTTGATGCGGTAATTGTGGCGATGCCCTTATACATCCATGCGATGCCAGGAATTGTGATGAAGATGTTTGAACTCATGGAGCCAGTAGTGGATGAAGGGAAGTCCATGGGGTTTATCGTGCAGTCTGGGTTTATCGAATCTGAGCAGTCAAAATATCTTGAGCAGTATTTAGCCGCCTTTGCAAAGCGCTTAAACTATGCTTACCTTGGTACAGTGATTAAAGGTGGATCTGCGGGCATCTATATGATGCCAGAGAAGATGAATAAGAGCCTATTCAATCAACTGCAACGTCTGGGCGAACACTTTGAAATGAGTGGTTCTTTTCATCCAGAGGTGGTGAAGGAATTGGCAAGTCCCTACCGGCTTTCACCACGTAAAAGCAAATTATTGCAGTTTTTCTATAAAGTAGGTCTTGGGGATTCGATTTTTTGGCGAATGCTGCTAAAGAAGAATCTGGCCTGGGACAAAAAATTTGATCAGCCTTTTGCGGATAATAAAGGCTAGTATGGGGGATCTATGGTAGATAAAGTCTTAACTGTTAATCAAAAGGAATACAAGATACAAGGCCTACTTGGGAAAGGAAAAGGCGGATATTCATACTTGGTTACGGATGGATTGTATCACTTCGTCTTGAAGCAAATCCATCATGAACCCTGTGCGTATTATCGGTTTGGGAACAAAATCGAAGCGGAAGTGAATGACTATAAAAGGTTGGCTGCGATTGGAATCAGACTTCCCATGATGCTTGAAATCGATCTGAAGCAGGAGCGTATCTTGAAAGAATATATAGAGGGGGATACGATTTATGACCTGGTGCTTCAAGATAGAATGATCCCTGATTATTTTAAGCAGATACGGTACATGTCTTCCCTTCTTTTTGATTCCAATATGAATATTGATTATTTTCCGACGAACTTCGTTGTACAGAATGGAGAACTCTTTTACATTGATTTTGAATGCAATCAATATATGGAAGAATGGAATTTTGAAAATTGGGGGATTAGGTACTGGTCTAAGACGCCTGAGTTTTTAGAATACGTCAAGAACATCCCTAAAGCTCAATCATGAGGTGAAAAGAAAACAACAGAGCTACCAATAAAGCAATAATTAATGACAGAGGGGGCTGAAATGGAAAATATTGTTACGGACAGACTGATCATCAGAAGGTTTCAATTGAACGATTGGGCTGATATTTATGAGTACTTGTCGGATGAAGAGGTGGTTAAATTCGAACCTTATGAGGTATTCTCAGAAAATCAGGTAAAAGAAGAAACGATAAAAAGAGTAAATCATGAATCGTTCTATGCCGTATGCCTAAGAGAAAATCAGAAACTCATCGGAAACTTGTATCTCGGGAAAGACGATTTTAACACTTTTGAGTTGGGCTACGTGTTTAACCGAAAATATCAAGGACAGGGATATGCAACTGAAAGTGCAAAAAGAATAATGGAATATGCCTTTGAAGAATTGGGGGCAAGACGAATCATCGCCATGTGTAGTCCAAAAAACATGGCTTCATGGAGACTTCTAGAACGCCTGCAATTTAGACGAGAAGGTTTGCTTCTTGAAAATATCTATTTCAAAAAAGATGAAAAGAATAATCCGATTTGGCTAGATACCTACGAATATGCTCTTTTGAAATCTGAATGGGTAAAATAATTGTAATATTGAGGGATAAGATATGAAAAAAATAATTCCATTCTTTCTGATTTCACTTCTGCTATTGAGTGCCTGTGCTTCAAAAGGGAGCTATAATTCAGCATATATGCTTGGCGTAATTGAGACAACCGGGCTGAAGAACAAGAGTGCAATCAGCTATTATGATAAGAATTTGAGCAAGGTGAATACGATGTCCCTTCCTTATGGCTCGATGGAATATTATGGTTTTACAGAGCCAATCATTCATGATGGACATTTATACATGTATCCACTAGGGCTCTATACCAAAAAAGATCTGGGCATCCTGCTTGATATGGATCTGGAGTCTGGAAAGACGGAGAAAGTGAAATTCAATCGAATTAATATTACAAGTGCTGTAATTACAGATGAAGCCTTCTATGTAGTCAGTAATCTGAATCAGGTGAGTTACATTGACCGATATGACAGGGAAACGAGTGAAATCACCACCATTTCCGTTATGGATCAGTTGGTGATGCATATCAAGGAACATGAAGGGAAAATCGTTGGAGTGGGTCTGATGAACAAGGAAGTTGATGCAGAAGTTACGCTTCTGGAATTTGATTTTCAAAATAATAGCTATGTTGAACTCTTGGATCTCAGCCCTTGGTGTGAAGGGAAAGATAGTCCAATTCACTTCAGTTCTTACGAGGGGAAGCTCTATATCTCCCTTGGTCAAAAATTACTTATCTATTCAAAGGAAAGTCGGGGTTTAGAAGAGATCGAACTGCCAAATTCATTTGCGGAGCAAATCCTCATTCACAAGGATACTTTCTACATCCTGCACGCTGATATTATTGGAGCCTCTGTAAACTCTACTGTAACCATATTGAATCCGAAAAACATGGAAATGGCTTCCTGCGCCTTGAAGAGAAAAGTTTGGCAGATTGAGATGAAGGATAATTTGTTGTATGCCTTGGATTTAGAAAACAGGGTTGTCGCCCAGTATCAGATGGAGAACGGCAGTTTTGAGGAGGTTTTACAGATACCGATAGAAACAGCCAACGGAATGACGGCCAGTGCAATGTTTTTGAAATAGCATCAGTTATTCTACCCTCATAAAGAGTAAATGAAAGGACCGTGAATTAAAGCCGTCACCTGTTAAAGGTGGCGGCTTTTAAGATGATCGTATAAATCTCCAACATTGTTGGAATATATATTTCTACAATAATCGATCTCAGGCAAAATAAAAGCTTGGTTTCTCATCAAGCGAGAAACCAAGCTTTTCGAGCGTTGTTCGATTTTCCTTTTTTACTGTCCGCTTGGAAGAGAGCGGTTAAGAGCTCTATCTTGAATAGATTATGGCCTTATTTATAATCCCAATCATATTAATAGGATTTCTCGAGTTCAGTGATTCTTTCGAAGATCTCTCTGTTGATAGGGGTATCTATCCCGTGGTTCGTCCCATATTCTAGAATCGTGCCTGCGAATAGTTCAAGCTCACTCTTTCTCCTTGCTTCGATATCTTGTCTCATGGAAGGCTTACCCTCTGGACTCAGCGTACCGAGGATTCCTAGCCAATATTTTAGATCCGTTTCTGTGAGATTAACCCCTTCCTTTTCTGAAAGTAGAATAACCTCTCTCATCGCCGCTTTCATCATTTCACGGGAGGAGCCTTCCTTTTGAATTTCGGCATATGTTCCGCCATAAAGGGATACCACTTGATTGACACCTACGTTAAGCATCAATTTACCCCACATTTTTTTGCGCATATCGTTTTCGATGTCGCATGTGATTCCATGGCTATTTAAAAAATCATTAAGGTGCTGAACTCTTTCAGAGATGGAAGATGTTTTGTTCTCGCCAATGACGAGCATCCCCATATTGGTATAGTCCACTTTATTTCCTTCTTTTACAGCATCCATTCCTTGGGCCACGCAATATACAACTTTTTCGTGTCCAAAGGCTTCTCCCAGGACTTCTTCGCTTATTATCCCATTTAGTGTGGAAATGATGATCGTATCTTTTCCAATCAGGGGGCGCATAGATTCTATGGCGTCTTTTAGGCCGCTATACTTGACAGCGAATATAGCCAAATCACAAGGAGCTGAATCTTTATCGGAAGAGACAAAATCAAAGCTACAATCCTCACCTTTGCAGGATATGCCTTGTTCCAAATACCGATCTATCCTGTTCTTGTCTGCAACAATTTTAAAACTGCCTTTTGGCATGGTCTTCTGAAGCTGATTTCCGAACATGACGCCTAGTGCACCAAGTCCGATAAGGGCTACTTTTTGTATTTGCATTTCAGTTCTCCTTAAAATATCAGTGCGTATTAGAGACATTCTATCACGCAATTGAATCAGGGTTCAAGATTTACTGGAAGACATTCGTAAAAATGGAATTTTATATATCAATAAATAGGCTCCTTGTAGTATTAATTTCATAAGAGGATGTAAAATAATCTCACAAACAAAGAGTATGATAAAATAGAAATAAACGTAATGCTCACCTTGCTAATTAAATTAGGTTATGAAAGATAAAAGTGATACATTTAGAGAACTGTGAAAGTAGAAAATTTTGTGTCAATTATGTTTTTTTATGAGGGGTGTAAAAAATGGAGAAAAATCGTCTTGAAGCTTTTAGTGATGGCGTACTGGCCATTATCATCACCATAATGGTCCTGGAACTTAAGGTTCCAGGTGGACAAGGCTTGAATGAACTGATTTCATTACTTCCAGCATTTCTAAGTTATATTCTTAGTTTTGTTTACGTTGGAATCTATTGGAATAATCACCATCATTTGCTTCATACTGTTCATAAGATAACGGGGGCGATGATGTGGGCTAATTTACACCTGCTTTTCTGGCTATCTCTATTTCCATTCGCGACGAGCTGGATGGGTTCAAATCCCTTTACAGTGATTCCTTCAACGCTTTATGGATTGGTGCTCCTTATGACAGCAATAGCCTATCATATCCTTCAGTGGCTTATTATTAAAAGCGATGCGAATCAGTCAAACCTCAAACGAGCAATTGGTCATGATTGGAAGGGAAGAGGTTCAATCATTGTATATTTTGTTGCGACGATCATCGCGTTAAGAGTGCCTTGGGTAGCTCAAATTTTGTATGTTTTCATTGCGGTCCTTTGGATAATACCCGATCGTCGTATCGAAAAAATAACATAAACTAAAGGGTAGGAGAAATAAACATTTTTATAGAACTAGAGAACCTCGGTAATACTAAAACAAGATTGAAGGGCAATGACAATTGTCCTTCGTAAGAAAAAAGGAGATTTAACCCATGGCTTTAGCTGAAGTGATAGAATATTTCAAAGGATTCGGACTGGAAAATAAAATACAGCTTTTCGATGAATCCAGTGCGACTGTTGAATTGGCAGCAGAAAGGCTACAAGTGATCCCAGCAAGGATTGCGAAATCCCTATCCTTTCGAAGTGGAAATGGCTGCATCCTTGTGGTTGTTGCAGGTGATAAAAAGATCGACAATGCCAAGTTCAAAGAGAAGTTTTCAATGAAGGCAAAAATGTTAAATCTAGATGAAGTAAAAGAACTGGTAGGACACCCGGTTGGTGGAGTATGCCCATTTGCACTTCCTCGTCAGGTAGAAGTATATTTGGATGTGTCCATGCAACGATTTGAGACCGTATTTCCAGCGTGCGGAAGTGAAAATAGTGCAATCGAGTTAACCTGCGCAGAACTGCAAAAGTATTCTGAGGCCAAAGAATGGGTCGATGTCTGCAAAGGCTAAAGAAATTCAACGTATACGATTGGATGAGAAGATTAGAGAGACACGATGAGGTGTCATTTTTTAATCCCATTTTTTAGTAAGCTTTGGTTTATGATGTGAATTGTATTTTTGAAATAATAAATGTTTAGAAAACAGTAAATGGCTTGATTATTGAATGATCCATTATTATGATGGATATAATAATGGATGAAACAAATTTCACCAATTCAGGAAGAATACAAAATATTCGTATCTCACGAAATGAACGTAAAATATTATATATAAGGAGAAGTGTTATGGCACAATTGAAAACTCAAAAGAACGATGCAAACGTCATTGACTTTATACATTCTTATGTAGACAATAAGCAAAAGCTCGAAGATAGCTTAAAATTGCTTGATTTCTTTCAAGAAGTCACTGGATTTGAACCGAAAATGTGGGGCGATAGCATTATTGGGTTCGGAACCTATCACTATAAGTCCGATCGAAGCAGTCAAGAAGGAGATTGGCTACTTGTCGGATTTTCACCCCGCAAAGCCGCGATTTCACTTTATGTATACTCAGCTATGCCAGAACATGAATATTTGCTTGAAAATCTTGGGAAATTCAAAATGGGAAAAGCGTGTATCTATGTCAAGAAGCTGTCCGATATCAATTTGGATGTCCTCAAAGAAATGATCAATACAACCATTGATTTTCTACAATCGCGATATGGAAATAAATAAGGTGAAATAAGAGAAGATCCACTGTGTGAACAATGATCGGTCGCATTTGAAAAGAGAATTTCTTACAACCAGGCTGGAGTTCTATCTGTTAAGCAATATGATGCGACATCTATCTCTTAAACTATTACGAAGTTAACTCAACTGAATTTCCTTAAGAACTTAAAATAACAGGAGAAAAAGAGCCCTTGAAACTACGCTATACAAGTAGTCTCAAGGGCATTGATTTTTACTTCTCATCTCAGGAGGATGCTACAGGGGAATAGATGGGTTGGGAACATTAAAATCGTCTGTGAGGTTAAATAATGAAAAACACCTTTTATTACTATTCTTCATCATAAAAAAACACTAAAAGTAACACCAAATTACAAAAAATTAATCTGTTGTTCTTCTGAATTATTGTATACTTGTATTAATATACGAGAAGGATTATAGAAACCTCGTTTACTTTTATTTTGGAGGTAATGTTATGACAAATGAATTGACAGGGAATGCATTTGAAACAGTCCGTGATATAGACTATTTGAATCTCTTGGCAAGGACATATCCAACCATAGATTCAGCAACCACGGAAATCATCAACCTACAAGCGATTTTGGATTTACCTAAGGGAACAGAACACTTTATCTCCGATATTCACGGAGAGTATGAGTCCTTTAGACATGTGCTAAAAAACGCATCAGGGGTTATTAGAAATAAAATAAATGAAATCTATGGCAATTCACTCAGGGAAACCGAAATCAAGAGCCTGGCAACCTTGATCTACTACCCGGAAGAAAAGCTGGATATGCTTGACATCAATGAACGTGAAATCAACGATTGGTATAAAATTACCCTGTTCAGGCTGATTCAGGTGTGTAAATCAGTCTCCTCAAAATATACGAGATCTAAGGTCAGAAAAGCACTGCCTAAAGAATTTGCCTATATTTTAGATGAACTGATCAATGAAAGCGAAGACCGAATAAACAAGTTTGATTATTACAATAAAATAATCGAGACCATTATCGATATGGACAGAGCGAGAGCCTTTATC
>JBASOA010000023.1:0-110992 GCA_049657765.1 Clostridiaceae bacterium | reverse complement strand
ACACCCGTTCCCATTCCGAACACGACGGTTAAGCCTCTACGTGCTGATGATACTTCAGGGGAAGCCCTGCGGGAAAGTAAGTCGTCGCCAGTTGAAAAGTCCTGAGCTTATGCTTGGGACTTTTTTTGTCGTCCGCGTGCCCAGCAAGCTGTTAATTGCTAACTGGTGAAAGTCCAGTTTGAGTAAATGCCAAGATGCTCAGTAGCGATCAGGCAGCTGTGGAGAAAATCCTAAGGTTGAAGCCCTATGATTAAGTATCGACCTTAAGTTGGGTGAGCGTATCCTCAAGTGAATTTTGCGTTTTGTCAAAAAATACCGCGCAAGTGGACTAGGAGAAGCCGAACCTTTTGGATTGCGCGTAGCCATGGAAATCTGAAGAATACTCAAAGAATTATTCCATCTCTTCAAAATTGCAATGTGTAGCATAATTGAATTTATATCAAATAAAGTAATTATAAAATATACATTAATGTAATCATTTAGATTAGATGTAAACAAACATCATACTTTAAATATAAGAGACAGAATATTTTAATATTGACATTAAGTTTATTTAAATATACAATAACATATAATAAACTGTAGGAGGAAGATATATGAAGAAGATAATCTGCTTACTATTGATAGTTTTATCATTTACTAATTTTATTGTTTTTGCCGAAGTAGATGGAGATTTGACAAGCAAAGGAGGAACTGTTTTTATTGAAACTGAATCTAAATCTAGTGAGACAATTGCACCTTTAACAGTAATTCCTGATTATTCACGAAAATTAAGTGTACCTCTCTGCAAACAAATAAATGGATGGTTTTGTGGACCAGCGAGTGTGCAACAGATTATCATGTACTACAATGGTTCCTCGCCCTCACAAACAACTATTGCAAATGATCTAGGAACTACAGAAAGAGGAACAAATATGTCTAATATACCTGCATATTTAAATTCGAAGACAGGAAAAAGTTATGGTATCTATTCTATTGGCGAGTTCTCATCCTATAGAACCAATATTTTGGCGACAATTAAATCTGCAAAGCCGATGATAATTGATATACTTGCAACAACAGCTAATTGGCCATATGCAACTGAAGGTCATTTTTTAGTTATTAATGGGATAACTATGGCTAATCAAGTAGGTACAATCCATATGGTTGATCCACACTTTAGTGGGATTGGAAAGTGGAGTTCTGAAGACTTGAAGGTTTATACTGTAAATAATAATCATTGGAGGAAACAGATAATTCGCTGATTTTATGTTGAATTATTTGTTATGTGGATTGAATGAAAAATAGAAGGTGGCTTTTTTTAACATTTCTCCTACTTTCTCTTATATTCTCTGGATGTTCATCTTCAAAAGAACCAATATCATTAGATTCATTTACAGAAGGGGCGATTTTGACAGAATTGCCTGAGTTTCAGCCATATAAAAGCATCGATTTAAAATCTTTGGATATGGAAAGTTATACGATAATTACTTTCAGCGAAAATAAAATTTACTTGTCATATCGAGATAGAGATGAAAATGCTGACTTTAATATCGGTTATTATGATTTGGACTTAGAGAAACTGGTACCTTTATACATTAATAAAAACATATCTGCATCGAATACGATATATGTAATGAAGGATAACATGTATTTAAGTTGTTATAGCAATTTAGATTCTTATGAAAATCCGTATCTATCTCAAGTCATTCAAATTAGTTTCAATGGCGATACTAAAGTATTGTTTGAGTCCCCTTGTATTGGTATCGGATTTTTTGCGGTCGTAGATGATAAAATGCTTCTGAAGTGGGGAATACAAGAAAAAGATGTATATATTGACAAACTCACTTTAATCGATCCAAATAGTTCGGTCAATTTTGATATTGCTGAAAGCTATTACTATTATGTTAATGATGAAGATATTACTGGTGAAAGAATTTTTTATGCCAGTGGTTACAATAATATTATATATTTTCAAAGAGTATCATATAAAGATGAATCGATGTATGAAGAAGGAACCACAAGCATTATTAAATACAATATTAAAAAAAGAACAACAGAAAAAGTTATTGGAATAGATACTAAAAGCATATACATCAGTGGAAGTGATAATTTTATAGTCTTGTCAAAATATGAAGAAGATAACCTTAAAACAGAAACTGGTCATTTTTACAATTTGAAGAAAAAGACGTTTAATAAAATTCCAACGGTCTTTACCGCCAACTTTATTTTAAAAACGCTATGGATTTCAGAAAGCAAAGTAATCGTAAAACCATTTGGCAGATATATATACTGTGATTTAGCGAAAGGCGCTTATTCAGAATTGAAGGTGTCGGAAAATAATGAACTTGTTCCAGTTGATGATCGTACAATCATGGGATTATCGATTGATGGAACTCGATTGGATTTTTATCGAATAGACTAGACAAGGCAGGAGTGAGCACAAGCAACAGTATGAGGTCTTGTATGGCTAAAGGGTTATCGTAGAAAAGTAACGAACCGAAAAGCACCCTATCAATGGACAGATTTCAATTATCTGTCCATTGATAGGGTGCTTGTTTTACAGAGTAGATGGATTACTTTGTCTTATAAGTAAGAATAGGTGTAACACCTGCAACAACATCAATACCAACTTTAGCATCGAAGCTCTTCAGTTTATCCAGTTCAGTAAAGATCACCGGGGTGATTAAGGAAAGTCCTTTTGACTGGATGAACGCTCTGTCGATTTCAATAAGCGGTTCTCCCTTTTTAACCATATCTCCCTGGCTCTTTAAGGCTTTGAATCCTTCTCCGTTAAGGCCCACGGTATCCAGTCCGATATGGACAAGAATCTCTACACCATTGCTTAAAGTCATGCCAAAGGCATGCTTGGTTCCGAAAAGCATGGTCAGTTCTCCATCAGCAGGAGCAACAACGACATCTCCAGTAGGCTCGATGGCTAAACCATCACCAGCCATCTTCTCTGCGAATACCGCATCCGGAACCTTTTTAATATCAATTGTTCTACCAGATATTGGAGCTACGATTTCTAAGGTTTTGCCAAATAGTCCAAACATTTTAAACACTCCTATCATTAGTTGCTTTTTTATCATCCAAATCAATTCTTATTTATAGTATATTGATAATTAATTTTACATTTAATTAGGTAAAATTGCAATTTTTATCTGATTGTTTCAAGTGATGCGATCTTTACATTTTTCCTTGGTGACATGTAAGATGTCTTCATCCACAAAAACTCTCCGCAATATATGAAGTTGTGTTCATGAATTGTTAAATTGGCTTGTGAGAGATGATTTCATGTATTAGGTGAACTTTATCGTTGAAATAAGGGAATCAGATTCTTTTTGATAGATATATGTTAAAATGGAAGGGACGAAAAAGTGTTGGGCAAGAAGAAAATGAATCCTATTTGTAACTAAATTTAAGCGCTGATTGTATAGAATTAAAGTGTATCATGGAGGGAAAATGAGAAAGAATAAAAATATATTTTCAAACAATAAAAGCATGTATTCCAGTGGAAGAAAGAGTGGAGGAAGCAAGGCAGTTATTTTACTTATAATTATCGTGTTGGGCTCATTATTAGGGTTCACCATTTTTAAGTTATATGGAGAGAACTTCTTTACCTCGAAAACTCCGATTACCGCGATAGAAACCCCGGTCGAGACAGAAGTTGAAGTTGTTGTAAAGCCAGAAGACCTTGTCGATCAATCCAATCACATTCATGCCGTGGACAAGTTTGCCTATAGCACCTTGGATGTTCGTAATTGGATTTCATCGGTTCAACCTTATCAGGGAGAAAAGATTGTCTTTCTGACGTTTGACGATGGTCCAAGTCCTGAAAATACAAATAAAATTCTGGATATCCTAAAAGAAAAAGATGCCAGAGCGACCTTCTTCACCCTTGGTGCAAGTATTGAAAAGAACTCAAATTCAGGTGAGGTTCTGAATAGAATTTTAAATGAAGGAAGCGCAATAGCGCATCATAGCTACACTCATATTTATGATACGCTTTATCCTGGAAAGAACGCAGATAAAGATGTGATCATGGGAGAAATTGACAAGACACAGGAACTCATCAGGACTGTTACACAAAGAGAAAATTTCAAGTCTAGTGTATTTAGATATCCAGGTGGCCATATGAGCTGGACCGGTATAGATGTCGCAGACAGCTTTCTTGCTGAAAATGGCATAGAGTACATCGATTGGAATGCAATGAATGGAGATTCCGAACCCACTTCAAGAAGACCTCAGGATGCAGTAGGTACAGCGAATTATGTCATGGAATCCTTGACCTTCAGTAAAGTCAAAGATGTCGTTGTTGTACTGATGCACGATGCATCGAATAAAAATCTCACTGTAGAGGCATTGCCACAAGTCATCGATATTTTGAAAAGTGAAGGATATACGTTTGGAATACTAAAGTAACATGGAGGTAAACGCATGAAGATTCTGATTTGTGAAGACGAGGGAAGTATAAGAGCATTTTTAAAGATAAATTTTGAGCGAAATGGATTTTCAGTTGTTGAAGCGGAATCTGGCGAAGAGGCGCTTCGCCTTACTGAGCTTGAAAAACCGCATGTGGTAGTTCTTGATATCATGCTTCCTGGAATCGATGGATACGAGGTATGCAGAAGATTGAGAGAAAGTCATCCTAATATTGGAATTATGATGCTCACAGCTAAAGGTCAGGATACAGACAAAATTGCAGGCCTTGAAAGAGGAGCGGATGACTATGTGGTTAAACCGTTCAATCCAACTGAATTTATTTTAAGGGCAAAAGCCCTGATCAGAAGACTTGAAGACGCAAAAGGGATAAAGGATGAAGGTCAGCTTCTTGAAAGCAAAGGATTCATCATGGACAAATACAGCCAAACCCTAAAAAAAGGACCAGAATTTATCGAGCTTACACCCAAAGAATTTTCCATCATGAAGATCTTTTTAGAAAATGAGGGAAAGGCATTCTCCCGAGATGAGCTTCTTAACCTCGTATGGGGGTATGATTTCATTGGAGACCCCAAGATAGTTGATGTCAATATGAGAAGGCTAAGGGCGAAAATCGAAGATAATCCTTCGGATCCTCAATTTATTGAGACGGTTTGGGGAACTGGATATCGCTGGGGAAAGGAATAGCATTCTTGAAAGTGACCTAATGAATGCAAAAGGAGCCTGGTATGAGATTGAAAAAAAGCCTAAAGGGCAGGCTTGCCATAAGTTATCTGATCATTATCATGATGACAATGGTCATCACGGATTTTACACTTGTAACTGTGCTCAGGACATACTTCTATGACAATATCAGAGAAGCTTTGGATAATCAGCTTTCGGTAGCCACAAGCACTTATGAAAAATATTATTCTGAAGATACGCTGGAAAACAATGTCGCGAACGATGAGGATTCATTCTGGCGACAAACCAGAGCTTCAGTTCAAATCATTAATCTCCAGGGAGAAGTCATCCTCGACACCACGGGAAACAGACCGGAAGGAAAACAAGAGAGCCTGGATATCCTGGCTGCACTTGAGGGAACTAAGGGTTCCATGACTTATAGTGATGAACTGACCAAGGAAAAACTCATGGCAGTATCTCATCCGCTCGTTAGCAATGGACAGATTGTCGGTGTCTTAAGGTTCATCACCTCCCTAAATGGCGTGAATGATACGATGAATGTCATTATCCTTAATTTTGTTGTCTTCGGACTTGGTATTCTTTTCCTCACGGCATTCATCAGCCAGATTATAGGAAAGCGGATTACAGGTCCTATAGAAGAACTGACAAAGGCTGCGGAAACCATGGCTAAAGGAAATTACAATATCATCACAAAGAAGTTCTATGAAGATGAGATAGGACAACTTTCTGATACCCTGAATCATATGGCCATGGAAATTAAGAAGAAAGAATCCTTGAAAAATGATTTCATTTCTTCGGTATCCCATGAGTTAAGGACACCCTTGACCTCAATTAAAGGTTGGGCAATTACATTAAATGATCCGTCTACAGATCCAAAGCTTTTAAAAAGCGGACTGGAAATCATCACCAATGAAAGTGACAGGCTTACTTCCATGGTTGATGAGCTTTTGGATTTCTCAAAATTTGTTTCAGGGAAAATCACCTTGGACAAGGAAGTCATCGAAGTGGAAAAGCTTTTTGATTTTATAGAGACCAATATGGCAGACCGGGCAAGAAGAGAAAACAAGGAATTTATCGTGGAAAAGAAAGAGGAAATGGGAACTATCACTGCAGATTTGAATCGAATCAAACAGGTTTTCATCAACTTACTCGATAATTCTTTCAAATTCACTGGGGTTGGCGGAAAGATCACTTTAAGCATGGTTAGAGGGAAGCAAGATGTAGATTTCATTGTCAGGGATAATGGAAGCGGAATCAGTAAAAGTGATATCCTAAAGGTTAAAGAAAAGTTTTATAAAGGAAAAACATCTAAATCTACCAATGGCATTGGATTATCCATCTGTGATGAGATTGCCATTCTTCATGGTGGTGAACTCATTATTGAGAGTGAAGTAGGTATTGGGACAGAAATTATCTTCAGACTTCCGGAAGGAGGAGATAGCAATGGAGCCAAACAAACGAAATAAAACGGCGGGAATCCTGCTTTTTTTGCTACTAGGCATGATTCTTAGCGGATGCAGGTTTGGATACAGAAATTTAAATCCAGGTGTTGTAGCCCCTGAAATTGGAAAAATTACCATTGAAGGTCAGTATAGATTTGTTGAAGTTATGAGCCTTGAAGAAGGCAAATTTGTTGATAATACAAATTTTTCAAATTTCACTGCTGATTTTACACTGGATAGTGCAAGAATAGGACTTGAATTGTTGGATCACCCAAGCTATCAATCAAAACTTGTAGATGCTTATGATTTTTTTGTGCAGAAATACAGCGTAAATCCTGAGCGGTTAAAGCTATACAATGAATCGCTTGAGGTCGTGTCGATTAGTTCTCCGGATCGAACATTCTATGACATCTTCAGACTGGATGAAGGGCATATTGCCATCGCCAAAGGGAATAACCTGATTAAATTAGAAAAAACGGTTTTTTCAGCAACCAATCAGGCTGCGATCAACAATCAGACGGGGACCGAAGAAGTAAGGGAAGGACTCGAACTAAATACCATTATCACTGAACCCAGGGCAGGGGTTCTCATCGGACTTAGGGATGAGCGGAGCGCTACCAGCAATCTATCTAATTACAGGACGCTTTGGATTACAAATGATGGAGAGGTTCAGGAAGTGTACGAAATAGACAATATCCTTTTTCCGAGAAAAGAATTTTGGAAGATCGAGGTCATTAGTGAAAAAGTAAATGATCGGGTGATGGAAAGACTGAATATCTATCCGATTCTAGGTATACAGGAAGAAAATACTGCAGATGCAAAACAGGCTACCTATGGAGGAAAGTATATTGATCTTGATTTTGTGGGCAATAATTATGTTGGGATAAGTAGCACTGATAACGCCTATAAAAGCCATGACTTAATGAAGTATGCAAAAACTTTAGCGATTGATCAATATACGATGTATCAGGGTGTTGGCATACAGGAAATTTCAGGCGTGGATGGAATTAACACATTTATGAATTCCTTTGAGCAAATCAAACAAAAAAATTCAGATCTGGAATCCAAAGCCTTAAATCAGGAGTCTTTCCTTCATAGCTTTGTCCTAAAAAGAAACCGTGGACATTGGATGATGGTAAGCCGGATTACGACTGGCGCTGAAAACAGTGATGAATTTATCGAAGTTCCAATTGCCCTCAAGCCTTCTCAGAGTCTCATCGCCTATGATGAACTGGCCGTATCCTGGAATAAGATCATCGAAAAGGTTCCTCAGGCGATAGATGCTGTTAATGCCCCAGGGAACAGTTTTCTCCTTATCAGAACGCCAAAATATTTGATGATGTATATGATCATCGGAGAAAACAAATTAGCGGATAAACCGATGCAGATGGTAGAAATCAAGGAAACTGAAGAAATTATTATGGCAGAGTGGGCTCGAGGCGACTTTGTAAAGAGATGGACCGATGTTGTTGTAAAACAAGGAGAGAAAATCATCTTTGTGCAAAGCAAGAAATAGAGTGAAAAAGTAAATAAAACCATATAGAGCTCATCGATGATGGGCTCTATATGGTTGGTTTAAAAGCTCCCAAGTGTTATTCCGTGAAATCTTTATGAAATCGCGAAATATAAATTAACAAAGCGATTGATTTGGGATACAATGAATTTGATAGAATTTAATTTTTGAATAAAATTAATATAAAAATGATTGTTGAGGTTTTGCTATGAGTTCAGTTAAGCACTTATTTATTGTTAATCCCGTAGCCGGAAATGGAATCGCTCTACGGATAACTAAAACGATACATATGCTCTTTAAGGAGCTTAAACTTAAATATGAAGATATCGATTATGAAATTGTTTATACGAAAGAAGTTGGACATGCCACAGAGATTGCAAGAAGGTATTCTTCAAAAGGAGATTATCGGATTTATGCGGTTGGTGGAGATGGCACCCTAAATGAGGTGCTGAATGGCATGATTGGGAGCAATTCGTCACTCGGATGCATCCCAGGAGGATCAGGCAACGATTTTATCAAGTCAATTGTAACAAAATTTGATCGTAAAAGAATTCTCATGAACACCGTACTTGGTACTGAGGAAGAAATTGATATCGGACAAGTCAATGGTCGGTATTTTATCAATATTGCCTCCATGGGATTTGATGCCTCTGTCGTCAACAACGTTGAAAAATACAAGAACATCAAGTATTTGCCGAATAAATTTTCCTATATCGCGAGTGTCTTTGACACCGCGAGAGACTTTAAGAACTTGAACCTCAAGATGAAAATAGATGATGAGGACTTTGAGACTGAAGCCTTTATGGTGGCGATTGCAAATGGAAAGTATTATGGCGGAGGAATCAAGATTGCACCTGACGCGAGCATGCAGGATGGACTTTTTGATGTCCTTCTCATCAGGGACATGACCGCAGCAAAAATAATCAAGTTCTTCCCGAAAGCAATGGCTGGCAAACATATGGGTCTCGATGAAGTGACCTACAGACGAGCAAAGCGAGTTATGCTTAAAAGTGATGAACCTGTTTTCATCAACATTGATGGAGAAGTAGAAGCCACCAGGGAAGCTGTCTTTACCATGGATGATCATAAAGTAAAGTTTATCATCCCGAAGAAATCATTTTAAAAGAGGAAGGCGTTAAAAATGGAAGATCAACAGAAGAAAATAGAGGAATTTAGTAAAACCGCTGGAAAAATCGTCGGAGAAATCATTACGGTCTCTGGAGATGCGATTGGACTTGCTGCCATGAAACTCGGAAAGGAGCCCTTTGCCTACAAGACAATCAAGACCATGAGAAACAAGGGAAATTCCTATGGAAAAAATGTGGAAAAGTTTTTGGACCAAAATATTCATAAAGTGAATATCAGGCTGCAGGAACAAGATGTTACGGACCTTAAGGAAAAAGCCGTCGGCGTCTATGAGGACTTAAAGGAAAGCGTTCAAAAAATTGATTTTGCTAAAATCAAGGAAGATTTGAAAGAAAAGGCTGATTCCGTGATTACAAAAGAAACTCATATCTATGGCGATCCAGATTATTTTTATGAGAGTAAAGATAAGGTTGAACCACGTGCAGAGGGAATCGTCATTGACGAAGTTACCTGGGTAAATGAAGCGGAAGATCAGGATTAGATACGATAACCTTCAATGAACAGCACAAACGAAAACAGGCCTCAAGGGATTTCCTTGAGGCCTGTTTTCGTTTGTGCTATTCTTTTTCGATTTTGTCTTTTAAAGGGTCTTCACTAGGTCTTTGGCTTTCTGTGGTTTGCGTTGTCTTACTGTCCTTAGCGGTGTAAGATTCTTTTGGCCGATAGGTGGAATCCGGTTTACGGTCTCTTCCTGTCGTTCTAAATACAAGGTATACTCCAACCAAAAGAATGGCTAAGGCTCTAACAGTTTCGAAATTCATCCAGTATGGAAGCTCGCCTACGTATCTTGCATATCCAATGAAGCCTCCAATGAGGATTAATGCAATTGCAATAACGAGAATTCCTCTGTCCTTGGGTTTTGCCGCATAAAACTGCAACAAGGAAAGACCGATGATGACCATAAATATTGCGCCTGTAAGCTCATCCATGATCGGAAGAAATTGCTTAATCAGAAAATAAGTACCAGTCAGGGTAAGGATTCCTCCTGGAATAAGTACGCTGGCATCCCTTTGTCTGAAATTGGAAAAATAATCGATTTCCATAAATAATCCGGGGATAAGGATGAAAAGTGGCCACAGGTTTCTCATGGAGAACAAATCATTTAAAAAGAATGAATTGTATAATGCAGCAACACCGATGATGATCAGAATCAATCCTATATAGTAAGATGTACGGTTTCTCATTTGAATACCTCCTTCTATGATATGTTCTCAGAATAAATGACTTTGATTAAAATCTCTTTAAAATTGTGGAAACAGGAAATAAAAGCTGAATAAGGTTTCAATAATTCTATGAAACCGTTAAAATAGACTTATGAGTTAGTTTAGATTCACAGGGGGAAGAATAATGGAGAGAGAAAAGAGATATGACGATTCCATGTCGATAAAATTCGAGGGGCCATTGCCAGAGTATCCGGAGTTTAAAGAGGGAATTAGACGTGCGCCAAACAGAGGCTATACCTTAAATAAGAAAGATACAAAAATAGCATTAATGAATGCACTAAGATATGTGCCTAAAGAGCATCATGAAATCATGGCAAAAGAATTTTATGAAGAGCTGAAAACCTACGGGCGGATCTATGGCTATCGTTATCGGCCAGCAGGGAAAATCGTTGGTAAACCATACAGCGACTATCAGGGAAAATGCATCGAAGGTAAAGCGCTGCAGACCATGATGGACAATAATCTGGATTTTGATGTGGCGCTATACCCTTACGAATTGGTCACTTATGGAGAAACCGGACAGGTATGTCAGAATTGGATGCAGTATCTTCTGATGAAAAAATACTTTGAAGAACTTACAGATGAGTACACGCTAGTCGTCGAATCAGGACATCCTCTGGGTCTCTTTAAGAGTCACCGGCTTGCGCCTAGAGTAATCATCACCAATGCACTCATGGTCGGGATGTTTGATCATCAGGAGTCCTGGCATCAGGCAATGCAGATGGGTGTCGCAAACTATGGACAGATGACAGCCGGAGGACTCATGTATATCGGGCCTCAGGGCATCGTGCATGGCACGTTCAACACCATATTAAATGCCGGTAGGATGAAGCTGGGCATCAAGGGCGAAGAAAATCTGAATGGTTTTCTCTTTGTTTCTTCAGGTCTCGGAGGGATGAGCGGAGCTCAACCCAAAGCAGCGGATATCGCGGGAGCGGTATCTATTGTTGCAGAAGTGGATTTCTCAAGAATTGAAACCAGGATGGAACAGGGCTGGGTAAAAGTCCTCGCAAGGACACCGCTGGAAGCATTCTCCCTGGCAAAAGAAGCGATGGGAAAGAAAGAACCCTTGTCTATTGCCTTCCACGGGAATATTGTGGATTTACTGAAATACGCTGTGGATGAAGGCGAGACGATTCATCTTCTCTCTGATCAGACCAGTTGCCATGCACCCTATGATGGGGGATATTGTCCAAGCGGAATTTCCTTCAATGAACGGACAAGGTTACTCGAAGAAGACAGGGAGCTTTACAGGAAGCTCGTCGACGAGACGCTAATTAAGCATTTCCATCTCATCAAAGCGCTGGTTTCAAAAGGAACTTATTTCTTTGATTATGGAAATTCATTTATGAAAGCCATCTATGATGCGGGAGCTAAAGAAATCAGCAAGAATGGAGAAAACGAAAAGGATGGATTCATTTTCCCCTCCTATGTTGAAGACATCATGGGACCTGAACTTTTTGATTATGGCTATGGTCCTTTCCGCTGGGTGTGTCTCTCTGGAAAAGAGGAGGACCTCGAGAAGACAGATGAGTGTGCCATGAATTCCATAGATAGGAATAGAAGAGAACAGGACATGGATAATTACAAATGGATTCGAGATGCCAAGAAAAATAATCTGGTTGTGGGAACCAAGGCAAGAATTCTTTATCAGGATGCCGATGGACGGTTAAAGATTGCTTTGGCATTCAACAAGATGGTTAGGGAAGGGAAGGTTGGCCCCATTATGCTCGGACGTGACCATCATGATGTTTCTGGAACAGATTCCCCGTTTAGGGAAACCGCCAACATCAAGGATGGTTCTAACATTATGGCAGATATGTCCGTACAGTGTTTTGCAGGAAACATCGCCCGTGGAATGAGTCTTGTGACGCTCCACAACGGCGGAGGAGTTGGAATCGGTAAATCCATCAATGGTGGGTTTGGAATGGTTCTTGATGGAAGTGAACGCGTAGATACCATACTTGAAATGGCAGTGTCCTGGGATGTCATGGGTGGCGTCGCTAGAAGGTCGTGGGCAAGAAATAAGAACGCCATGGAAACCAGCGTCCTCTTCAATGAAGAAGGGACTGGCCACATCACGATTCCAAGGATACCAGAAGATGAACTAATCGATGATTTATTGGAGGATTAAATGGAAAGAATAGTAGAATGTGTACCTAACTTTAGTGAAGGCAATAATAAGGAAATCATAGAAAAAATTGTCGACTGTTTTAGAGGTAAGGAAGGCGTAAAGCTTCTTGACTACTCCAGCGACAAAGACCATAACCGTACGGTGGTCACTTTGGTCGGGGAACCTGAAAAGGTAAAGGATGCGGTTCTTTCATCCGTCAAGGTCGCCCTCGAAAAAATAGATCTAAGGAACCATAAGGGAGAACATCCTAGAATGGGCGCAGCAGACGTCATTCCTTTCATTCCGATCAAGAATTTTACACTAGAGGAATCCGTAGCTTTAAGCAAGGAAGTCGGAGCAGAAATCGGCAAACTCGGAATTCCAGTTTTTCTTTATGAAAGAAGCGCTTCAGCAACGCATCGGGAAAACCTGGCAAACATCAGAAAAGGGCAATTTGAAGGACTCATAGAAAAACTCAAATTAGAGGAATGGCAGAGCGATTTTGGACCAAAGACGCCACATGAATCCTTTGGCGCTGTTGCTGTAGGCGCGAGGATGCCACTCGTAGCCTTCAATGTGAATCTGAATACTTCGGATATCACCATAGCAGATGCCATCGCAAAGAAAGTCAGGCATATCGGCGGAGGTCTTCGCTATGTTAAAGGCATGGGGGTATACTTAAAGGAAAGAAATATCGTCCAGGTCAGCATGAACCTTACCGATTACACCAAAACTTCAATTTATAGAGCCTTGGAAACGGTGAGATTCGAAGCCAAGCGATATGGAATCTCTATCATTGGAACCGAGATTATCGGACTTGTTCCCCAAAAGGCACTCATCGATTCCGTAGAATATTATATGGGCATTGAAAATTTTTCGATCGATCAGATCTTAGAGAACAAGCTTGCCGAGTAAAGGAGATATCATGAAAGACATACTGATTGCCAATCTTTCAACCCTTGCAACGAACACTGGAATGAAAGCCAAGGGCGGACAAGAAATGAGGGAAATCATTGAAATAATCAATCCTTATGTCCTGATCCGAAATGGGAAAATTCACAAGATCGGTGGAAAAGAACTCCTACAGGAGATCGATGCAGATGAAGTTGAAATTCTCGATGGCAGTGGAAAGACACTTCTGCCAGGTTTTGTAGATCCTCATACTCATCTTGTCTTTGGGGGGACAAGGGAAGAGGAGTTCAGCATGCGCCTTAGAGGTGAAACCTACATGGCCATCATGAATAAAGGCGGCGGAATAAAGTATACCGTAAGGAAAACGAGAGAGGCTTCCTTTGAGGAGCTTCTTCGCCTCGGGAAAAAGACGCTTGATGGTATGGCGGAGATGGGCATTACAACCGTCGAGGCAAAAAGCGGGTATGGACTGGATAAGGAAACTGAAATCAAGCAGCTGAGCGTAGCAAGGGCGCTTGGTTTATTAGGCGGCGTTGAAGTTGTCTCCACCTTTATGGGTGCCCATGACATCCCACTAGAATTTGCTGGAAGGGAAGAAGATTTTCTTGAATTTTTAGTAAGTGAAGTGCTGCCGATTGTAAAAGAAGAAAATCTCGCAGAATTTGCAGATATTTTTACGGAAAAGAATGTTTTTAGTGTTTTGAATTCCAGAAAGTATCTGGAGAAATGCAGGGAGTTTGGGCTTAAGCTGAAGATACATGCAGATGAGATCAATGACCTCGGTGGAGCGAAGCTTTCGGCTGAGCTCAATTTAACGAGTGCAGATCACCTTCTTAAGGCAAATGACGAAGGACTGACAGCTATGCGTGATCGTGGCGTCGTTGCCGTCCTTTTGCCTCTCACCGCATTTTCACTAAAGGAAGAATATGCAAGAGCGAGAGAAATGATTGATAGTGGGCTACCCGTAGCCTTAGGAACAGATTTCAATCCGGGCAGTTCTTATTCCTATTCTATCCCGCTGATGATTGCACTAGCTTGTCTTCAGATGAAGATGACCCCGGAAGAAGCGCTGACCTCGGTGACGCTAAACAGTGCAGCAGCACTAGATCGATCAGATAGAATCGGGACCTTGGAGGAAGGGAAAGATGCGGATATGGTCATCATTGACGCGCCATCCTATAGATTCCTCTCCTACCACTTTGGAATGAATTTAGTCGAGACAACGATAAAAGGTGGTAAAATAATATACAACAAACAAAAAAGAGGTGAATCAGATGATCGAATATGATCTGATTGTCATTGGTGGTGGTGCCAGTGGAATATCAGCAGCGCTTAAAGCTAAGAATCTGGGCATAAAGAAAGTACTGATTATAGACCGCGAAGAGTCTCTCGGGGGCATCCTGAATGAATTGGTGGAAACCGGTCATGGATTCATGGAAGAGGGAATTACTGGAGTCGAAGTTGCTGAAACCTTAAAAAATGAAGTGGAACAAACGGATATTGAAGTTAAGCTAAACACTCTGGTTCTGGACGTCAAGCGGGATAAGACCGTAAAATACGTTTCAGGAAAAGAAGGGGTAAAGGAAATCAAGGGAAAGTCGATCATTTTTGCAACAGGCGCACGGGAAAGGCCAAGAGGAGAGCTCAATATTTCCTCCAATAAATCCGCTGGAATCATGAGTGTAGGCTCTTGCCGGAAACTCATTGTGAATGATGGGTATCTTCCGGGAAAGAACATCATCATCTACAGTCAGGATATCAGCAGTCTGTATCTTGCTAAAATGGCCATCATTGAGGGTGCGGTAAAAGTCACAATCATTGAACCAAGCAAGGGACAAAGGAATGTGGAAAGCTACCTGAAAGATATCGAGCTCTATGAGAACATCCAAGTGCTCTATAATACAAAAATTATTCAAATTCTTGAAAATGGAAGAATCACCGGGGTAAGGATCAAAAATGCTGAAGGAAAGGAAGAAAATCTCAAATGTGACAGTCTTCTCCTTTCAGTAGGAATCGATCCCTCAAGAAGACTTTTCAAGAAATTCAGAAGAGGAATGGATGAAATCGGGATGTATGTTGCAGGTAATGCTGATGAGGTATCCTTCGACCTGAATATTGTCATTGAAAAGGGAAAAAATGCAGGGATCGAAGCCTCGGATTATATCAGCAAGAGGGATCAGCCAGGCGTTCAGGAAGCCTTGTAAGATAGAAGAAAACAAATTTTAGCATCTACTGAATTTTTTATTCCTCCCCCATCAAAGAACCGCCCAGGCCATAATTTTGTTGGCCTGGGCGGTTCTTTAAAGAGGTACTTTAATTCAGTTAATCAGAGAAAGCGATGGCGAAATGAAGCTAGATCAGTTTAGAAAAACAGTCTCTGCAAATGAGGGTTTTTCCACCGTTTCCGGAAATGTAATTTCCTTTGCTGAGTTTCTTTTTGCAGACCTCACATAATTTACCCGTTGCAGGGACTTTCTTTTCTTTAACCGGTTCTCCTGTTAGGTTTTGGGTTGAAGCGCTGAGCTCTTTTAGCTTTCTCTCCTTGCCCTTCTTGTTGGACGGAAGTTCATAGCTTAAGGGAGTGAGTTTTTCTTCACGTTTAAAGACAGTAAAGTCTAAGTTGAAGACACTTTCCTTATAAAGTTCCAGTTCAAATCTTGGGTTTACCTTATCATAATATTCTTCTATAACAAGCCTTGTGATCTGAGCATCATTGATGATCAGCCCCGACTTCTCGATTCCATCGAAAATACTCTTGGTGATGTTATTGGTATCCGGATGTCTCTTTTCGCTCTTATAGAATACCTTTAGGATAGCAATGAGCGATTCGGTGAAGACAATTCCTGGATTTTGAGTTCTTGCCGTCAGCGCTATGGTGGTTTCGTAGATCATATAGCGGTCATTATAGCCACCCGAATTGGAAGGCATGAACATACGGCCCTGCTTATTGACCATCTTGAAGTTTGATTTACTGATGGGGGTTCCTGGAATCACTACTTTTGCATAATCAGCCATAAGTAAATGAATCTCCTTTCTTCGGTTTTAAGTGGGGTAGAAACAAGTTAAATTGATGAAATTCTTTTAGGAACATCCATTCCTTTTCTATGATGATTATATCATGGATTTGCAGCTTTCAAGAAAAAAGATGAGCGGATGGAAGAAGTACAATAACTTTTAAACGAATTTTAAAGTTATTTGTCTATGATAAGTATTCCGTATATAATATCATAGGGAATAGATTGGACATTCATTTTCTGATTTGGGTTAAGGAGGAAGGTTTTTCAAGTTGAAAGACCGATAAACACATGAAAGATATTTTAATTTTAGCAATTGAATCAAGCTGCGATGAAACAGCTTGCAGTATAATAAAAAACGGAAGGGAAATCCTTTCCAACATCATCTCTTCACAGATTGACATCCATACGAAATTTGGCGGGGTTGTCCCTGAAGTGGCTTCCAGAAAACATGTGGAGAACATCACCGGCGTTGTGGAATTAGCCATGACCGAAGCGAAGATTACAAGAGAAGAAATCGATGCAGTGGCCGTGACCTATGGACCAGGTCTTGTTGGAGCGCTTTTGGTCGGCCTCCAATTTGCAAAGGGTTTTGCGTTTTCACTTGGCGTTCCTTTGATTGGCGTGAATCACATTGAAGGGCATATTGCCGCAAATTACCTTCAGTATAAGACACTTGAGCCTCCTTTCGTCTCTCTCGTTGTCTCAGGGGGACATACCTTTATTGCCCATGTCAAGGATTACGATGAGTTTGAAATCATGGGTGAAACGAGGGACGATGCAGCCGGAGAAGCCTTTGACAAGGTGGCCCGGGCAATTGGACTCGGTTATCCCGGAGGACCTAAAATCGATAAGGTCGCTAAAGAAGGGAATCCCCTTGCAGTGAAGTTCCCCCGTGCGAATTTTCACGAAGAGACCTTGGATTTTTCATTTTCAGGGCTGAAATCTTCCGTGCTGAACTATATCAATTCTGAAAAACAAAGAGGGAACGAGATCAATGTTCCAGATGTTGCCGCATCTTTTCAACATGCTGTGGTCTCAGTCCTTACAGATAACGTCATGAAAACCATAAAATCGAGAAACCTTGATAAGATTGCCGTCGCTGGTGGCGTCGCATCCAATTCAAGCTTAAGAGCAAGCCTTATCGCCGAAGGACAAAAAGAGCATGTAGACATCCTCTTTCCAGATCAGATCCTTTGCACGGATAATGCTGCGATGATTGGGAGTGCTGCATATTTTCAGTTCATCAAGGGAAAACTCTCTGACATGTCACTGAATGCCAAACCAGGGCTCAATCTGGGTGCGAGGTAACTGATGAGTATACTTTCAGAATCAAACAGCCTCGAGAGGCATAAATCGAGAAAAATCCTGAACAAGAAAAATTATTGGATCGCTTTTTTCTTGCTCCTTCTTACCCTCTTTATCGGAGGGTATATTTATGAATCAACGATGTCAGGCCTTTACGTAAAGCCGCTGAAAGCAAGCAGCATCACTATTAATGCGGTGAAATACAATTATAGTGTTGAACTTAAAGGGGATTATACCGTAATCATTGATGGGGCAGCAGGTTCCTCTGTAATCAATCGCCAGGCACTTCTAGAAAAATTTGATGGGAATGCCCGATTGTTCTTCTATGACCGCCCCGGTTATGGAAACACAGAGGGAGAAACCAAAACACCAAAGGAACTGGCAGAAGACCTTCATTTCATGTTTAGAAAATTTGGTTGGAAAATGAAATTTATTTTGGTTGGTGAAGAATATGGCTCACTCGTGATGCAGGAATATCTTAATTTATATCCTGAAGAAGTGATTGGTGCGGTGATGATCAACCCGATAGGGGAAAGCCTTGGAAGTTTGGAACTTAATAAGTATATTGAGCGAAGAACTGCTCCGTTTTTCTCGAGAGAAGTATTAGGAACCTTTGGAATTACGAGAGCTTTGAATAATTCCGGCTTGATTGATTTCTTTGATGATGTCAACATGGACTCAAAAGAGAATAAAGCGTTTTATTCCAATCTTTGGTTGTCCAAGGAGCATTTGAAAGCGGTGGATACAGAGCTCCAATTGACGAAAACCCTTAATCCTCTGGAAGTAAAAGAAGGGCTTCTTGGTAATAATCCTTTTTACCTGATTACAAGCAAGAAGAACCTCAGTAACTTCCCGCAGGAAAATTACCTGAAATACTCCAGCGATACTGAGACAATCATGGTTTCCGATAGTGTGGAGGATGTCATTTTGGAAAAACCTGAAGATCTGGCTTCCACTTTGAATGGAATGATCAAGAAAATTCAAAGGTTAGAGAAACTGAAAAATTAGGATCTTTTCATTGCAGTGTTAAAAGAAGGAAGAGGGCAATTTAAACTTTATACTGAACTACGCGCATTGAAAGCATTTATGGATGTTTTCAATGCCTTTTTTATTGAGGATTAGTCTTTAAAGAAAATCGCAAAGATAGACCAATCACATGCTTTTATTAAACATCTGATTATTGGGGAACATTGTAAAGAAGAACTTGATATTCCTTATTCTTGCAAAGTGTTCTTTGTAATTTAGCTTGTTTTAATTTTTCTAAAGTATCATAAGGTCTATACAGTGGCAGGAGAAAAATAATCTGCAAATTATTTTATTGTTATTTCGAATGACATGTATTTGTAACAAAGCAGAACTAAGATAAGAATAACAAATCAATGGGAGGTAGTTGTCATGGATAATAAAGATGAATACAAAAATGATGAAACATCAGATAATAGCTCATCCATAAATAAAAACGATGAGACAAACGAATCAATAAATGAACAGGTTAATTCTACTGGGTCTACTGACCAAAGTGATCTGAAGGATGAAGTGAACCAAAATGAAGATACGCAGGTTCATGAAGAAGTAAGCGAAATGGCTTCAAATTCAGACGCGAAAAGCAATGAACCAGAAATAAGACAGGAACCAGAACGCTATGTTTATCGCGGGGGGTCAGCTTATGTAGGCGAAGAACATGCCTATAAGAGCAAAAGAGGATTTTCCAAATTGGCGATGATCGCAGTAGCACTAATTTGTACTTTGCTTGGTACTTCACTCGGGGTATATAGCACGCTAAACATCTTACCAGGAACATCGATGTTTAATGAATCCAAACTTGGGCAAATGCTCGAAGAGGGGAGCAAAGTCAATACGGTTCAGATTTCAACACCTCAGTTATCATCTGAAGGGCTTACCATACCAGAAATCGTTAAAATGGTGCAGCCTGCTGTGGTGACAGTAACAGTCCAAGTCCCTGCTCCAGCTTCGTTCTTTAATCCTCAGGCTGGATATTCTGAAAGCATAGGTACTGGCTTTATTCTTAATGATGAAGGCCTTATTGCAACAAACTATCATGTGGTCGAGGGTGGAGAAACCATTAAGGTAACGCTTTATACAGGAAAAGAAGTTGCAGCAAAAGTTGTTAATTATGATGCAACGAATGATCTGGCTGTTTTGTCACTAACTGAAGATGTTGCTATTCCAGGGAAAGTCACTTTAGGTGACTCTGATAACCTGCAGGTTGGTGAATCTGTCATCGCTATAGGAAATCCACTTTCTCAGGAGTTTGCAGGTTCAGTCACCTCAGGTATTGTATCCGCTACGGATAGAGCCGTTGTGGTAAATAATGCAGAGTATCATTATATCCAGACAGATGCTGCCATCAATGGTGGAAACTCAGGTGGACCACTCATTAATGCAAGAGGAGAAGTCATCGGAATCAACTCCGCTAAAATTTCATCCTCGGCATCCGCATCAATTGAAGGAATCGGATTTGCAATCCCGATCAATGTCTTAACCTCAAAAATTGATGTTCTTTCCAAGGCACAGCTTCTCGTTGGAATCGCGGGACGAGACATTAATGATGCAACAGGAGAGCAAAGTTCACTTCCTGTAGGAATTCTTGTTGTCGAAGTCGCTGAAAATTCACCTGCTTCGCTGGCATCACTTAAAGTTGGCGATGTCATCACAGAATTCGATGGAAAAGTGGTGAAGTCAGTTCAGGAGCTGAACGATCTCAAGAACACTAAAAGTGCTGGAGATACTGTCTCGCTTAAAGTATATAGAGAAGGTACTTATCTTGACCTTCAACTGACCCTGGTTGTAAAACCATAATTAATTAGGAATTTCGAATATAAAAATATTTTCCCCAAATATTTTTCCCCTTATCATCTTAATAGAAGGTGAAAATTTCTTAGTAGCAGAGAACCGGTTTTAATTGACTGGTTCTCTTTCCGTTTGTAAATATTATTTATAGCCAGTGTCAAAGAAAAATCTTTTTATAGAAGGTCATAGCAATATAGGAATAGGAATTTTACGATATTTGAGTTATTATAGAATAATATTAGAGTAAATCTATTCCAATCATCTAAACTGGAATGTGACGAACTCAGAAGATTGGGGGAATACGCTTTTGAATCCTGCAATTTGGATCGCCATTTTTTTGCCGATTTGGATCTCGATCATGGTGAGCTTAAATAACAAGAAAGAACTACAGAAATCCATTATTTTTAAACAGAAAAAGAAGAGAGAAGGTTTGAGCATGTCTAACGAAGTCATTAGAAATTTTATTGGGAAAGACTGTATCATCACTACATTTCAAACTCAGGTTAACGGAATAATTGAATCGATAGAAGATAACTGGGTGATCTTACGCGTAGGAAACCAAATCGAAATCGTCAATATCGACTATATCAGCAGAATTCGTGAGTATCCCCTTAAAAAGAACGGAAAGAAGAAGATGATCGTCTAAGTTCAATCATTTGAAAATTAAGAGAACGCAAAAGAAGGTGGAGTGAACTCCACCTTCTTTTGCGTATATTGTTCTTAGGGGTGCTTTATGGCTAATAAATATTCAGGTCCTACTTTGTGTTCAATACTCTTTCAAACAGTACAGAATTCTCCAGGAAAATATGTCTGAAGAGGTCGCTTTCTAGGGCTTCCAGATGGTGATAAACCGCTCTGAAGGTTTCACATCCCCATGTAGGCAAAGTGTACTCATTTGTTACAATTCTAAGTGATTGAAGGATATTACCTGCAGCATCATGTTCCTTTTCCGTTTCAAGGATTTGAGCGGAGGCATCCTTGAAGTTGCTTTCAATAATCAAGGGGAAGAGATCTACTTCTTCTTTGATCAGGTGTTCAAGGAGCTCTGTCCTTAGTGAACCATAAAGTCTGTTAATTTCCAGGAGAAGGCTCTTGTCATGTCTGTAATGTGCCTTCACAATAGCACTGACATACTGGTCCAAATCCTTAAGAACGCCTCTTGTATAGAGGTGGTGCTTAACTCTGATGTGGCCAATCAGTTCTTCATTGTCCATGTCCTTGAAGAAGTCATCCTTTTCTCCTTCTTTTTCAAGCGCTTGCTGGAAAGTTTCAAGCTTCTGGAGGAACGCATCCTTGTCCACGCCTTTTTCCTTAAGGACTTCGCCAATCAGGCGATGTCCGTTACAGCAAAAGTCTATTTTTTCATTTTGAAAGAAGGAAGCAAGTCTTATATCTTCCCTGACCAATTCATTGATTTTGTTTTCTAAAATACTCATAATTCCTCCTAAAATCTCAGCGCATCTGCAAATACGGATGCCGCTGCCTTAATGATCTCAACACTGTCTTCTGGATTGAAGCGAACACGTAGGGGGAAAGTGACATTATCCATTCCAGTGCTCTTAATGACATCAGATGATCTTAAAGCCTTCATTCCAGCACCGACGATATAATCCTGAACGACTTCCACTGCTTCGCCTGACCAGCCATAGGAGCCAAAGGCTGCCGCTGGTTTGCCCTCAACTTCAAGTTCCTTAAGCTCCTTTAGGATGCTTTCGAGATTCCCTGAAATATCTGCATACTTTGTTGAACTTCCGAATAGGATGCCATCTGCATATTGGATCTTCGTCAGGATTTCTTCCTTGTTTCCTTTTTCAGCATTGATGGTTTCCACTTCAAATCCATAAAGGCTAAGCTCATTTTCTAGCATTCTTGCCATCTTCTTGGTATTGCCACTCATCGAATTATATAGAATCAGTGCTTTGACATTCTCCTTTGAAAGTTTGGCATTTTCTTCGTAAATGGAGACGTACTTTTCGACATCCTGATCGATGATATAGCCATGGGAGGTTGCGATCATTTTTACCTCAAGGCTCTTTACAATATCGATCATTGGCAGGATGTATCTTCTGTGTGGATCCATGATGAGTTTGTAGTAGACCTTGTAGTCCTCAAGCATCGAGGAAGGGTCTTCCATCTCCGATATGGCAAGTGCAGCATTGTCGGCCACATGGGAGGAGAAAATATCACAAGTGAAGAGGATTTTTTCCTCGTTTAAGTAGGTAATCATGGTTTCCTCTGTATGGAGGAAAGGCGTCTCAAAGAAAGTTAAAGTGTTTGCCCCAAGACTAAGTTTGTCTCCAGTTCTTACGACAATGAATCTTTCCTTGTCGATTTTGTACATTTCCATAAGTTCATAAACTGCTTTTGCCGTACAAACAACCTTTGCATTTTTTGCTTTTCTCATGAGACCGCCGAGGGCTCCTGAATGGTCTGGCTCAGTATGATTGATAATGACATAATCGATTAGATCCAGATTAATTTCCTTTTCGAGATTTTCGGTGAATTCCCGTCCGAAGAGCATGTCTACAGTATCGATGAGTGCAACCTTTTCATCTTTGATCAGGTATGAGTTGTAGCTTGTTCCTTTTTCCAGAATCAAGCGGTGGAAAGGAACCTTTCTATCATCGACTTTGCCAACCCAGTATATGTTTTTTGCAATTTCTTTCATGTTATGACCTCCAAGTTTTTTTTGTTTTTGAAACTCTATGGTCTTAGAATACCCCTTTCACTCAGAAAACAAATTGACCTGCATCAATTTTTGAAATTAGTTTTAAAAAATTAATTTCAAAAATAGTCCATGATCGGGCAACAATTCATTGAAAAAACATACGAAATTGAAATTCTGTCCTATAATATAATCATGTGAAAAAATTAGGAATAAGAAATCGGTATAACAGAAGAGAAGGAGAGTATAGGATATGATACGATTTGAAAGTGATTATTTGGAAGGTGCCCATCCCAGGGTACTTGAGTTATTAGGACAGACGAATTTTAATCAGACACCAGGCTATGGTGAAGATCTCTATTGCGAGAAGGCAAGAGGGTTAATCAAAACATTATGCAAAGATGATACCATCGAGGTTCAGTTTCTTGTGGGCGGGACTCAAACCAACGCCACGGTAATCGCATCTATTCTCAGACCTTACCAGGGGGTTATCTCCGCAGAAACTGGCCATATCAATGTCCATGAGACAGGGGCAATTGAGGCAACAGGACATAAGGTGCTTTCCTTGCCAAGTAGTGATGGGAAAATTACCGCAAAAGGGGTAAAGATCTTAGTTGAAAACCACTGGAACGACATGACCCATGAACACATGGTGCAGCCGGGAATGGTCTATATTTCAAACCCTACAGAAAACGGAACCTTATATACAAAAAAGGAATTGGAAGAATTAAGCGAAGTATGCCATGAACTGAGTCTCCCTTTATATCTTGATGGAGCCAGAATGGGATACGGATTGATGGCAGAAGGAAATGATCTTTTCTTGCCTGATATCACCAGACTTTGTGACGTATTCTATATCGGGGGAACAAAAGTCGGAGCACTATTTGGCGAAGCCTTGGTAATTACAAATGCGGCCATTAAGAAAGACTTCCGCTATATGATCAAACAGCATGGAGGAATGCTCGCTAAAGGACGACTTCTAGGACTTCAATTTATCGCACTACTGGAAGATGAGCTCTATTATAAAATTTCTACCCACGCCAATAAAATGGCTTATCTTATAAGAGATGCCTTTAAAGAAAAAGGCTATTCCTTCCTCTATGATTCGAGGACGAATCAGCAGTTTCCGATTGTTCCGAACGAGGTGCTGAAAAACCTCGAAGAGAAGTATGCTTTTTCTTTTTGGAAATCCATGGAGAAGGATCACAGCGCAGTTCGGTTTTGTACAAGCTGGGCGACAAGGGAAGAGGATGTAGAAAAGCTCATCGAGGATCTTCAAAAGATAGGCTAAGGAACGAAGTATAATCACCAAGAGAAATGATTTACACTAGCGAATAAGAAATGCCCTGGGTTAAAGCACCCAGGGCATTTCTTTGGTTAAATCTTATTCTATTTGGATTAAATGATCCTTAGTTGAGTATAGTTACTATTCCTCTTCCAGGATTTCTTCCCATTCCTCGTAGAGGTCTTTAAGCGTCTTCTCGATGACTTCGATTTCTTTTGAAATCGAGAGAGATTTTGATATTTCACTGTAGACTTCCTCTGTGGTGAGTGAAAGGGTTAGTTCATTTTTCTCTGTTTCGAGTGTTTCTATATTCGCTTCAAGGTCCTTTAAATACTTTTTCTTGTCTCTTTCTTCTTTATCTTTAAATTTCCTTTTTTTCTTCTCTTCCTGGGTACGGGTTTTGTTCTTGTCCACATGCTCTTCAATACCGATGAACCGGTTGGGATTATTCTTTTTATCGACATAGTAGCTGTAGTTCCCAAGATACTTTTGAACCCCGCCCTCTGTCAATTCGAAGATGTTGTCTACAACCTTGTTGAGAAAGTATCGATCATGGCTGATGACAAAGATGGTTCCGTCATAATCAAGAAGGGCATCTTCTAGTGCTTCTCTTGAAGGAATGTCCAGATGGTTTGTCGGTTCATCCAAGATGAGGAAATTCGATTTCTGGAGCATGAGTTTCAGGAGGTTGACTCTGCATTTTTCTCCGCCGGAAAGGTTTGAAACTTCTTTGAAGACATCATCGCCTCTAAATAGGAAGCTGCCAAGGTAGGTTCTCACTTCCCGTTCGGTAAGGTATGGAAAATCATCATGGATTTCCTGGAATACGGTCTTTTTCGGGTCCAGATTGCTTTGTTCCTGGTCATAGTAGCCCAAAGTGACATTCTTTCCGATAACAATATCACCCTGGTCGGGTTTTACTTCATTTAAAAGCATCTTGAAAAGAGTGGTCTTTCCTCTGCCATTCTCACCAATAAGGGCAATTCGTTCGCCCTTTCGGATATGGAAACTGAGGTTTGAGAATAATTTTGTTTCATTGTAGGCTTTTCCCAGCTGTTCTACGATCAGGACATCTGTGCCGCTTTCAACTTCTGCAGAAAAAGAAATCTTATAAGGATTGATGGGCTTCGGGGGAGCAGCGATCCTTTCGACCTTGTCGAGCATCTTCTGCCTTGACTCTGCTGCCCTGATGCTTTTCTCTCGGTTGAAGGACTTATAGCGTTCGATGACTTTTTCTTGCCGCTCAATCTCTTCTTGCTGATGCTTGAAGGCCTTTAACTTAATCTCATAATCCTTTTTCTTCAACTCCAGATATTTCGTATAGGGGGCATGATAAGTATAAATTTCTCCTTTGACCATTTCAAAGGTATGGCTGGTGATGGAGTCAAGAAAAAATCGATCATGGGAGATAATCAGAAGTGTTCCCTTGTATGATTTCAAATATTCTTCCAGCCATTCTATAGCGTTAAGGTCCAAATGGTTTGTCGGTTCATCCAGAAGGATGATTTCAGGCGAGGATAATAAGAGCTTTGCCAGGGCAACTCTCGTTTTTTGACCTCCGGAAAGTATGCTGATCCTTTTTTGAAAGTCTTCTTCAATGAATCCAAGTCCCGTGAGGACCTTATGGATTTCTCCCTTGTAGGTGTGGCCTCCTCGAAAGTTATAGCGTTCCTGCAAGGAGACATAATCCGAGATTGCCTTTTCATGCTCATCATTGTTCGCTTCCACATAAGGCTTGTTCATTTCTGCTTCAAGTGCGATCATCTTCGTTTCCATGTCGATCAGGTGCTGGAAGACGAGGAGCGCTTCTTCATAGATGGTTTTTTGAATATCCAGGTTCATGTTCTGTGACAAGTAACCCAGGGTTTTACTTTTATCTATATAGACTTCACCAGAATCTTCTTTGATCTCTCTCGTGAGAATCTTGAAAAGGGTGGACTTTCCAGCTCCATTGGCTCCGATTAAGGCAACCTTGTCCCCCTCGTTGATATTCATCGTGACTGTTTTTAGGATAACATCTACCCCGTAACTTAATTTGACATCATTGGTCGATATGACAATCATCTATTCTTTCACCTCTTTATAACACATCCATTATAAAGGAAAAAAAGAATTGATGTCCAGTGTATTAACGAATCCCAAGAAAAGGTTGAAAATGGCAGGTGAAGTTATTAGAAAGTTAAGAAAAATCTAAAGAAAATATGATTTAATGAAAAACAAGTGAGATAATGATTATAGGATGAAAATTTTAGAAAAGAGTTAAAATAAAAGATGATAAATCATAACATTATCGTTGAGGGAGTAGGAAATCATGAGCAAACGCGGCAAGATCATTACAGGTATCTTACTATTGGCGCTGATTGGCGCTATCGCTTATTATGTTGTCAGTTCTCAGAAAGAAGTGATCAAGAGTGTTTCCATCCAAATTGTCGATTCGGGAGAAATCAGCTCCAATCTTTTGACCACAGGGAAAATCATTTCTGCAAAAGAGAAAACTTATGCTGGCCCAAATCTTCTCGTTAAGGCAATTTATGTCAAAGTTGGACAAAGGGTGAAAGCAGGAGAGCTTCTTTTCGAATATGATACCACCGATCTTCAGGCTGCTGTAAAGCAAGCAGAGCTCCAGAAGGATAATGCGGTATTAAATAAAAAACAGACAGAAACCAGCATTGCGAACTCAAAAAATTTGAAGGCAAATCTCGAAAAACAGCAAAAGACTTACCAGGCGCTCATTGCGGAATCAAATGCAAAAAAAGCAGAAGCCCTAAAGGATCCTCTAAATATCACAAATATTACAATTATTGCGGAAGAATCCCAGAAATCAACAGCTTATCAAACCGCAGCGGCTCAGATACAGCAGAGCCTGGCAAGTATTCCAAGTGTAAGCGCATCACAATTAAAGCTCCTTGATAATACGATTTCTTCGGCCAACTTAGCGCTAGAAACTGCTCAAAACCGATTGAATTCGGCAACTTCATCAATCATGGCGGAATTTGATGGAATCATTACAGAAGTGAACGGAACAGTAAACACCATTGCAACCATGGGGATTAATGTTCTTACAATGAAGGACGACAAGGATCTGGTTGTTGAACTCAGTCTCGGAAAATTCGACGCCACGAAGGTTAAAATCGGACAAACCGCGACGATCACCTACGGGGATAGAACATTCTCAGGAGAAGTCGTCTTCATCAACCCAGCTGCGACAACGCAAGGGGGAAGCATCAGTGCATTAGGCGCTGCTGGAGCCGCGACCGGTGAAAGCACATTGGGCGTCAAGGTATCCATCCAAAATCCCGTAGAGATTATCATGGATTTTGAGGCAGATGTTGAAATTCTTCTCGAAAAGAAAGAAAATGTCATTCGGATTCCGATCGAGAGTATTATGTATAAGGATCAGGGGAAACCGATTGTCTTTGTTGAGAAGGACGGATTACTTGAGGAGAGGGAAGTGGTCGTTGGACTTAGCTCTGACAACTATCTGGAATGCCTTGAGGGGATTAAACCTGGCGAACGGATTGTCCTCAATCCTACGGATAGTTTAAAGGCAGGTGAAGCTGTAATTGCCAATGATTGAATTAACAAATGTGAGAAAAACCTACAATACAGGTAAAATAAGTTTTGAAGCGTTAAAGGGGATCAGCCTGACTATTGAGGAAGGCGAATTCACTGGAATTATTGGCCCTTCAGGTTCCGGTAAGTCAACACTGATGAATATCCTCGGATGTCTCGATCGGGTGAGTGAAGGGACATATTTTCTCGAAGGAAAAGATATCTCGACCATGAAGGATAATGAGCTGGCCAATATCAGGAACAAAAAAATCGGGTTCGTATTCCAGTCCTTCAATCTACTCCCAAGGCTCACTGTTTTCGAAAATGTGGAACTTCCGATGATTTATGCTGGAATTCACAGCAGTGTGCGAAAGGCGAAGGCCAAGGAAGCCTTGGAAAAGGTCGGACTTCTTGAATGGTCAAAGCACAGGCCAAACGAGATTTCGGGTGGCCAGAAACAGAGGGTGTCCATTGCCAGAGCCCTTTGCAATGACCCCAGCGTCATCATGGCCGATGAACCGACAGGAAACCTCGACACCAAATCTGCCCTCGATATCATGAAGGTCTTCCAAAATTTGAATGATGAAGGAAGAACCATCATCATGATTACGCATGAAACAGAAAATATTCCCTACTTTAAGCGGATCATCACGTTCAGGGATGGGCTCATTGTAGAGGATAAGGAAGTAGAGAAAAGAACAATCCTCAACGGAAACGCAGAGATTGACTATAAAAACATTCCCCATGAAGAAGATATTTCTCTTACTCATAAAAACGAAGAAATTTAGCATGGTGAAAGGACAGTGGTAGTCGTATGCACCTGACAGAAAGCTTTAAAATTGCTTTGGATAGCATCCTATCCAATAAACTCAGATCTTTTTTAACCATGCTCGGAATTATCATTGGAATCTCCTCAGTCATTACCATTTTGGCGCTCGGAGAAGGCGGTAGAAATTATATTACCGCGACCTTTGAAGACATTGGCGCTACGACTATAGAAGTGAGCGTAACCGGAGATACCCTTCGGGATTCTGACTACTTTACCCTGGCGGATATCGAGTACCTGGAAAAAAGCGTCGCAGATATCAAATATTCGACCCCTATTGCCCAGGCCAGAGGAACCATAGCTTCGACAAAAGAAAAAATGACAGCGGTATATTCCGCTGGAAGCGAAGACCTGAAGTACATTGTTGATGCAGCATTTATCGAAGGGAGATTTTTTACTGCAGATGAAGCCATTGAAGGTAGAAATGTTGCGGTAATCGATGAGAATACAGCAAAGATTCTTTTTGGAAGAAACGCCAATGTGGTCAACGAGATGGTTAATATCTCTTTTAGAAATTCAACGAAACGGGTTAAGGTCATTGGGGTTACGAAAACTTTAAATCCACTTGCGGGTTCAACAAATTTCGGTACGGGCTTCCCAGCTGTAGTTTATATACCGTATAATCTTTATGTGGATATGAATCCCGAAATCGAGAAAATCGATAGCTTTTTTGTTTCATCTGTAGATCGTGATTCGACGGATCAGGTAGCGAAGAATATCGTGAACCTTCTTAAAATCAGGAAAAACAATACAGACAGGGATATTTATCAGGCGAGTTCATTTCTTCAGGCGTTGGATCAGATCAACAACATCATTACAATCTTTACCACATTCATCGGCGCAGTGGCAGCTATAAGTCTCGTGGTTGGAGGGATTGGGGTGATGAATATCATGCTGGTTTCTGTCACGGAAAGAACTCGGGAAATTGGAATCAGAAAGGCCATTGGGGCGACGACCACCAATATCCTTTTCCAGTTTCTCACTGAATCTGTCATCATTTCCCTGATTGGGGGACTCATTGGTATGGGTCTAGGGATTCTCTTATCGACGGTTGGTGGAGGTTATGTCGGAATCATTCCAGTGATTTCCATTCAGCAAATTATAGGTGTTACCCTCTTCTCCTCAGCCATAGGGATATTCTTTGGACTTTATCCGGCCAGAAAAGCAGCGAAGATGGATCCGATTGATGCCTTGAGATATGAGTAACAAAATAGACAAAAATGAAAAAATTAACGAACGAAAGAAGAATTGGTCGAGAGAAGAATTGACATCTCTGGAGCAGACAAGGAAAAGGTGAAAAATGGGTTTATTTAGAAGAAAAAACAATGGAATATTAAGTGATGGATATATTTGGATGATTATGGCAGGACTTCTTTATTACTTTGGGCGATTGACGATGAATGATACGCGTCTCTTGGAGAAAATATATCCTGCCAGCATTAACCGCTATATCATCAGGTTTTTAAGCAACCTTACGGGGATATTCCCGTTTTCAGTGGGGGAGTTCTTTCTCTATTTTCATGTGGTTTTAGCGGTAATCCTCCTCATCACATTGATCAGGAGAATATTTGAAGGGGGCTTCTTTCCCTTGCTCTATAGGATTATCGCTTATGCTTCACTTCTCTATGTCGTGTTTATGCTTGTTTTTGGCTTAAATTACAATCGGGCATCTGTTCGTGAGTCTATCGGACTCACAGAGACCTACTATGGTGAAAGCGAGCTCGTCCTGATGAACAAGGCGCTCATTGAGAAAGCAAACAGCTTGCGCAGCGAAGTTGAAGAAAATGGTGAAGGTGTGTTTATCTTTGAAGGAAGCAGTGACTCTCTTATGGGGAATGCTCATGAGGGATATGATAACCTGAGCCAGGATTTTCCCATATATCAGGGAAATTATGGCATAGCAAAAGGAATCCTGTTGTCGCAGCCCATGAACTATACGGGAATAACTGGTATTTTTATGCCTTATACCGGTGAAGCCAATGTCAATGTCAAAGGTCCTGATCTCCTCTTTCCTGCAACGGTTCTCCACGAGATGGCCCATCAAAGAGGAATAGCATTTGAAGATGAGGCGAATTACATGGCTTATCTCACTAGTGCATATCACAGCAATAGAGACTTTAGGTATTCAGGGACAATCTTAGCCTTGCTCAATTCCATGAATGCTCTCTATAAAGAGAATAAGGATCTGCATGCAAAGCTTTATGCGACTTACGCTGAAGGCGTAAAGCGCGACCTTGCAGCATATAATGAATTCTACAAGCCTTATGAAGGTGAAGTGGAAAAAGTGGCAACGAAGGTAAATGACACTTATCTTAAAGGAAATGGACAGGTTTCAGGCGTGAAGAGCTACGGCGAGATGGTGGATTTACTTCTTGAACAGTTCATGCAGAAAGGCTCGATATAGAGATAAAAGAGATGGCTTCAAAGTTGAAAGCCATCTCTTTTATTGGGATGAGAAGGAATAATTGGAATCTGAAATTAAAAATTGATTGATGTTTGAAAATTGCGTATAATACAAATATACATCATAAGACGATATAAAGTAATTGTAGAATAATATACATCATATGATATGGATAGGGGGAAGATGAATTGAAAAAGAATTATTGGGTATCCTATTTTTTATACACTGTAATACTTCTAAGTTATATCTTTTTTAGCAACAAAATATTTCACGTTCTAAATGAACAAAGGTCAAATACCTATGAACTTTTTCCAGGTTTGATTTGGTCCACTGTGATATTTGTGATTTTAGGTTTACTCCTGGGTGTGGAAAAATTCATCCAGGAAAGAAGAAAAGAAGGACACTGGGAAGTCAATTTACCCAAAGTCATTCTTTTAGGACTACCCTTGCTCTATTTTTCTTTCGGATTTTTCCTTAATTATTTGTCGGTACCATTTGTATATCAATATTTAACTTATCCTCTCCGATTCTTTGTAGAAGGTAATTCAAGCTTTTGGTCGATTTTTCAAATGCTTTTTGGTTATGTCGTCGTCACAAGTTTTTACAAGGTTGAATATTGATTTTTTCATCATAACACGTGAGTAGAAGACATTTAAATGGGATTCGAGAGAATCCCTTTTAAATGCGCTCTTTTCAGTATGACCTCAGAATTTTTGACAAATGAAAATCCAGACTGGCTTTTTAGGGCCAGACTGGATTGAAATCACTTATTCTTACTCGTTTTTAGAATGCTCATGATAATGGTGAATGACAAGGTATTCTGGAAGCTTTCCAACCAGTGGAGTAAAGTACTTCAGTGCTTCCTCTTTGATATTCATGCCATCTTCGGTGATCATTTCCTTTGGCATGTACTTGACGTGATTTGCAATGTTAGATGCATCCGTTGAAGTATAGCTTACTTCATAAGGCTCATCGCTTACTCTTACAAGAATGGATACTTTTCCTGTTTCCCCGTTTTGTGCCATAATCAGTGCCTTTTCACCTAAGGTAAAGGCTTCCTTCAAATCCACTTCAGAGGCCAAATGGAAGGCAGAACGCTGAAGGGTTGAGAGTTCAAGGACCTTGATCCTTTTGGTGAGTCCGCTATGCTCGATGATATTTTTCAAGGCATTTCCTGCACCGCCAAGCTGGGCATGGCCAAAGCTGTCATGGGCATGGGCAGTAGACGCAGCAAGGAAAGAGCCATCCTTTAGTCTTACCCCTTCAGAGGTGACGATATAGACATGGTTTTTCTCCTTGTAGATCTCTTCTACCTTCTTCAGGAACTTTTCCTCCTCGAAGGGAACTTCAGGAAGAAGAATGATATCTGCGCAGCGTCTGCCGTTATACTTTGCGGTAGCGGCTGATGCGGCAAGCCATCCTGCATCTCTTCCCATGGTTTCTGTAATGAAGATTCCGTTGTTGGTATAGACAAGGGAATCCAGATAGCTTTCAAGCACACTTGTTGCGATGTATCTTGCAGCTGAACCAAAACCAGGCGCATGGTCAATCACTTCAAGATCGTTGTCTACGGTCTTCGGAATTCCGATGAAGACCATGTCGATTCCTTTTTCCTTGGCATAAGCGGAGAGTTTCTTCACCGTATCCTGTGAGTCATTTCCTCCGGCGTAGAAAAAGGCTTTAATCTCATGTTTTTCAAAAATCTTAAAAAGGTTCTCGTATTCTTCCTTACTGTCCTCATAGTTTTTAAGCTTGTATCTGCAAGAACCAAGACCTGCAGAAGGTGTGTTCTTGATGGCTTCAATCTCTTCTTTGGTCAAGGTGTTGAGATTAAAGAAATCTTCCTTCAGAATTCCTTCGATGCCGTTGATCCCACCATATACCGTATCAAAATAATGAAGTTCATTGTTCTTGGACAAGAGTCCCATCACTGAAGCGTTAATGACTGAAGTAGGTCCTCCGGATTGAGCAATAACACAATTTTTCATTTTCTTACCTCACAAAACAAATTTTCAATTTCATTTTATCATAGATTACGGATTTCTTGGAGTTCTTTGATCGCTTATCACCAATTAAGGAAAGAAGAGGATAATTGAAAATAATTATCAAACAACGTATAATGAAATCATACTAGGGTATGGTATACAAGGAGAGATGGTCATGGACGCTTTAAAAGTGTTAAAAGAACACAAGATCAAAATCACAAGACCCAGAGTAAAGATTTTGGAAATCCTAAATCTTGAGAATCAGGGCATTGATGCTGATTTTATTTATAAAAAATGTCAGAATACAGAGGAATTGGTGAACCTAAGTACAGTCTATAGGACACTTGAACTGTTTGAAGAGAAAAATCTTATCGAAAAGTATGACTTAGGAGAGAAAAAATATAATTTCAGCCTGATCAGGCATGAACACCATCATACGGTGGAATGCAATGAATGCCACAAGGTCATTGACCTCGACTGTCCCATGAAGCAGATAGAAGATCTGGTTTCCAAAGAAACAGGATTTTACCTGACGGAGCACAGGCTGGAACTGAAGGGCATCTGTAAAGACTGTCTGGAGCTTGAAAAAAAGGAACAATAAATCTTTTATCCTTATTTAAATCAAATGGCAGTGATTGAATTATTGAATCAATCACTGCCATTTTTATACATTATTTACTGAAGGGATTAAGGATAAGGGAAGTGATCATGGTGACTACACTCATGATGGCAATGGTTCCTCCTGGAGCACTGTCAAGGATGTAGGAAAATACAAGACCTGCGAGAATATCGATCAGTCCGATGAGTATGCCGATAAAAAGCGTTCGCTTGAATCCCTGCTTGAATTGCATCGCTGAAGCCACTGGCAGTACGATGAGGGAGGAGATGACAAGGACACCGGTGATTCTTATGGACACGGATATAGAGAGTCCCATGAGAAGGGCAAAAATATAGTTAATTCTCTTTACCTTGACGTTGGAAATTAGTGCACCCTCTTCATCAAATGTCGTATAAATCAGTTCGTTATAGAAATAAGTAATACAGATAATTGTAATGAGCGTCACGGCGAGGACCATCAATAGGTCGGTCCGTGTAACGGTCAGGATGCTTCCAAAAAGATATTGGTTGATGTTGGTGTTCGCCTGACCACTCGATACGAGGATAATGGCGATACCGACACTTAAGGTCATGACTACAGACATAAGGATTTCCGCGTATCTTTTAAACCGATCCCGAAGGAATTCAATGAAAAATGCAGATAGTGTCGTGAAAATGAGGGAGGTAATGGTTGGGCTTATGCCAAGCACTATTCCAATGGCAACACCTGCCAGAGAAGAGTGAGCCAGGGTATCGCCCATCATGGAATATCGCCTAAGGACAAGAAAGATTCCGATAATCGGACATAAGATGGCGATCATAGTTCCTGCCATCAGTGCGTTTTGCATGAATGGATAATTAAGCATTAGATGTCCTCCTTTCTGAAGACGAGCATATTATCCACATCTTCGTGCTGGATATTGGTCTTGAAGGTCTTAATATCGTAGAGGACACCTTGATTGTCTCCCATCCTGATGATGAAATCCGAATTATGGATTGCTGCTGAGATATTATGTTCTACCGTGAGAATGGTCACTTCTTTTTCTCTAAGGCGCTTTAATATGGATCGTACTTCCTTTTGGCTTCTTAAATCCATTCCTGTGGAAGGTTCATCGAGAATCATCACTTCTGGATTTCCAAGAAGGGCACGTCCAATGAATATTCTCTGGGTCTGTCCACCTGAAAGGTCTCCGATGAGAGAATACTTGTATTCGGTCATGGACACATCGACCAAAGCCTGGTCTATAAGACTGTCATCTTTAAGGCCTAAGGCTTTCAGATGAATTTTATAGACTTCGAGGACGGTGATTGGAAACTGTTTATTGAAGCCTTCCATCTTCTGAGGGACATAGGCAACATTATTGCTGTTTATCGTTATACTTCCTTTTAATGGTTTGAGTAAACCAACGATCAGCTTGACCAGGGTCGATTTTGCAGAACCATTCTCTCCGATGATGGAAATCAGTTTTCCACCAGGGATGTTAAGGTTAAGGTTTGTTATGGTATAAGGTTCATCTCCAGTGTAGGAGAAATAAAGGTCTTTAATTTCTATCATTTTTTTCACTCCAACCTATCGTATCGTCTATAGATATCTCTGAATAATATATCCTAAAAATTTAGTATTGACAATCTAATTATCTTCCTATATTATACTCGTAGATGCGAATCACTTGCAACAACTGGAGGAATTAATTTGAAAAAAATAGGTTTAATCTTGACAGCTTTGGTCTTATCCGCGGCATTTGCTGTCGGATGCGCACCAAAAACTGGCAATATTGAAGAAAATAATGGAAAGATAAAAGTGTCTACGAGCATAAATCCCGTGGATCAACTTGTTAATCTAATTGGTAAGGACAGGGTAGAGACATCAAGGATGGTCCCAGCAGGCTCCGAGCCTCACGATTTTGAACCCACAATTAAGGACATGGGACTTCTTACAGAAACCAGTCTCCTGTTTATTAATGGATTAGGAATGGAGACCTGGGTTGACAAGGCAGTTGAAAATTCAGGGAATAAGAACCTTAAGATTGTAGACCTTTCTACAGGCGTCGATCTCATTCCTATTGAGGGGCAGGAGAATGAAAATGATCCTCATATCTGGTTAAGCCTCGATGCACTTGTCATCATGGCTGAAAGTGTTGAAAAAGAACTTTCAGTGGTATCACCAGAGGATGAGGCCTATTTCAAGGAGAATCTTGAAGCCTTTAAGACTGAAGCGACAGCAATGAAAGTGGAATACGAAGAAAAATTCAAGCCCTTTAAAGGCAAGGCCTTCGTCACAGGACATGCGGCTTTTGGTTACCTGACAAGAGAACTTGGACTGGTGCAGAAAGCCGTCGAGGGACCATTTCAGGAAGGAGAACCAACGCCAAAATCTCTTGAAGAACTCATTAGTTTTGTGAAAAACGAAGGAATTAAAACCATCTTTCTTGAAGAACAATCTTCTCCAAAGGTTTCGGAAACCCTGGCGACAGAAACTGGAAGCCAAACCGTCGTGATCAATCCTTTGGAATCGGACGGAGAACTACTCCCTACACTGAAAGAAACCTATGACAAGATTCTTGCCAGCTTTAATTAACTAAAATATGACCTTATCTAAAAGTGATGACTTTTAGATAAGGTCATTTGTTTCATGAGAAGCTGGTGAAGAATAAGTGATGGTTCATAAGAAGAAAGAGCCTATGAAGGTTCGCCATGGATTAATTATCTATAGCCACAGCGTCATCTAAAGGTTATTCTAAGATTAGAATGCTATGATATAATATAAGGAAATAAAACAGAATATTTTGGAGGAAGTTATATGAAATTCTATTCAAGAAAAGATACGACCCATACCATATTCATCTGGGGAACCATCGTTTTGTCCATGGTAATCTCCTACATCAGCTATACTAAAGATCCGGAAAACGGACTTGGTACCATCCTTGTTTTGCTCGGCGTATTCCTTTTCCTTGTTTGGTTCTGGTTCGGGACCTTCTATACGTTCAAGGGAGACCATATTCATGCAAGAGCCGGTGCAATCAGTGAGAAATATTACTATGAACAGATCACAGACATCAGGCGTGCAAGCAATTTTTCCTCTTCACTGGCGTTGTCCAAAGTCAGGATGGCGATGTATATCAACGGAACTGTAAAAGGGTACATCTCTCCAAAGGATGAAAAAGGATTTTTGACGGAACTGGAGAAACACATGGAGATTAAGGATTTTGGCATCTACCCTGAAGTCATGGGGAATGCAAATTAAGATCATGCTTAAGTAGATTGGATAAATATCGATATGGATTGTAAATGCCTAAATTTATAGAATATAATATAACTAATTAGTTATTTATTGGAGGCAGATATGGAAAGTAAAGTTAAACTAAGAAATGAAATAGACGATAAGTTCAAATGGAAAATCGAGAAAGTTTATGCTTCGAATGAAGAATTCGAAAAGGAACTTGAAGAGCTGAAGAAGGATTCAATCGCACTCCTAGCGTATAAGGACACCCTTCATGAAAAGGAAAGCCTGCTTTCTTATTTGAAGGATTATGAGAAGCATACAAGAAAGCTGGAGACGCTTTATGTCTATGCCAGCATGAAGAGCCATGAGGATACAGCTAATAATGTTCAACAGGTTATCCTGTCAAAGGTTGCCCAGTATGCTGCTGAGTACAGCGCCATGGTCAGTTACTTTGTACCGGAACTTCTTTCCCTCGATGACGAAATCATCAATCGTTACCTTAACGATCAGGATCTATCCGAATACAAGTTTTTTATTGAATCCATCGTTAAAGAGAAGCCACATGTCTTAAGCAAAGAAAAAGAAGAACTCATGGCTATTCTTTCAGATTCCTTGAATGCTCCTGATGATATCTTCTCCATTTTTACAAATGCAGATATGACCTTCCATGACGTTGAAGATAGCGAAGGGAAAATGCATCCTCTGACCGAAGGAAGTTATAGCATGTACATCCAGTCAAAAGACCGGACGTTAAGAAAAAATGCATTTTTAGAACTGTTTAGAACCTATGGTGCTTATAAAAATACATTAGGGCAGATGCTTTCATCCAATATGAAGATTTTTAATCTGAAAGCCAAACTGAGGAATTATGCATCGCCAATTGATGCTTCGTTAAGCCCGAACAATATTCCTGTGGCAGTTTACGACAACAGTCTGGAGACCATTAACGAGGGGCTTAAATCTCTGCATCGATATGTTGAGATCAAAAAGCAGCTTTTAGGACTTGATGAAATCCATATGTATGACCTTTATGTTCCAGTCATTGACGTTCCGAAGCAGGATATCGAGTTTGAGGAAGGCGTTCAAATGGCACTCAAGGGACTTAGCCCGCTGGGCGAAGAATACCTTGAAGTGTTCAGGGAAGGCATCAGTGAGGGCTGGATAGACATCTATGAGAATAAGGGAAAGAGAAGTGGAGCTTATTCTTCAGGAACCTATGACACAAATCCTTATATCCTACTCAACTATCACAATGACCTAAGAGATGTCTCAACTCTGGTTCATGAGATGGGACATTCTATCCATTCCTATTACGCAAGAAAAACCCAGCCCTATGTCTATGGGGACTATACACTTTTTGTCGCTGAAGTTGCTTCCACGACAAACGAAAAACTTCTGATCAACTATCAGATTGAGGAAGAAAAAGATCCGTTAAAGAAACTCTATCTTGTCAATCAGGAGCTAGAACAAATCAGGACAACCGTATTCAGACAGCTGATGTTTGCTGAATTCGAAAAGATCACCCATGAAACCATTCAAGGCGGGACTCCGATGACGGGCGAAGACTTCAATAAGCTTTGGATGGACCTGAATAAGAAGTACTTTGGTGAGGGAATCATCATTGAGAAGGAAATAGAAATCGAATGGGCAAGAATTCCTCATTTCTATAGCGACTTCTACGTTTATCAGTATGCAACCGGCTATGCGGCGGCAAGTGCCTTTGCCGAAAGCATCCTTAATAACGGTCAGGAATCTGTGGATAAATATCTAGGATTCCTAAAATCTGGCGGAAGCAGTTATCCTGTAGATACGCTGAAGAAAGCCGGAGTTGACATGACGGGCAAAGCGCCCCTCGAAGCCACAATCAGAAGATTCGACGAACTGCTTGACATGCTTCAGGAGTTCATCGAAAATAAGAAATAAGAAGTGGACAAAATATGAAGAAGGCCTTTTGGCCTTTTTTCTTTATCATATCAATATAAAGCCGTAAAATTAGGGTAGGTAAAGCTTTAATCATCATCGCAGACAAATAACATGGATTCCTTTTTTCTAAACAAATGTAAAAAAGATGTAGATCCAGAAGGGAGAGCTCTTCATGATCAATCAAACCATTCAACATATCATGGATATTCTCATCGATGAGAAAGGATTTTTTCTGGAAGAATTTCCATCCATGGAGGAAGATTTTAATTTCTATCTCTATACAAAAATCCGAAACGGATATCTTGCTGTAATTTTTTCCAGTGCCGGACATGAGGATGAAAATCATCTGGCGTTTAGAAATTATGCGCAAAAAAATGGATTCAAATCCTATGTCCTGAATGTCATTTTCACCAGCGGCAATTACGGCTCTCTGAATCCGAGGCTGCCGAATTATTCGGAAGCCTTCGTTGATAGTGATGGAAATTTATATAACCTCGATGAGCTTGGTAAATCGATTCTCATGCACAGTGATGCCAAGGTAGTGAAACCAAAGGTTTCTGCAATGAAATTGACATTGAGTCTTGTGCTAATCAATTCAATTATCTATATTCTGACGGCAGTTGCTTCAGGTAGCACGGATATCAATATCCTCGTCTTGATTCAGTATGGGGCTAAAGTCAATGAACTCATCGTTTATGGCGAATATTGGAGGCTGCTTACCTCAGCGTTTTTACACGCCGATATGCTGCATATTCTATTTAATATGTATGCGCTCTACAGTCTCGGAAAAATTGTGGAAACTGAGCTGGGTGGGATCAGATACCTGATCATTTATTTTTTCTCCGCGATAACCGCTGGACTCCTCAGCTTTTACCTGACGCCTAACATTGCTGTGGGGGCATCAGGCGCGATTTTTGGACTGCTCGGTGCAATTCTTATCATGGCACTTTTCGGTAAGAGTAAGGCTTTAAAAGGCATGGTTAGGAATATCCTGTTTATTTTGGGTCTTAACCTGTTCATTGGTTTTGCCGGTAATTCTAATATCGATAACTTCGGGCACATTGGTGGACTCCTTGGTGGAATCTTCGTTGCTTCGATATTTATGCTGCTAGACAGGCAAGTGAAGAATAGGGATGAAAACCAGAGATAGCAATTATGAAGGGGAAAACTTATTCTCTTGACGTGGGTTTAGTGATCTAATTGTTAAGTTATCTGAAATAATCGCATTTTAGCATTTCGTTCGCCCTAAAATTAGGTATAATGAACATAAAATGAGAAAAGAAGTTTTCACTATTTTATATAGAGAAGGAGAAGATTTTATGAGAGTAACAAGTCTTACGACAACCTTAAGCGCAGAGGATATTCTACATGATTTACAGACCGTTGTAGAAACTGAAGTTGAAGGACTGGCCTTCAAATCGGTTAAGCTCGAAGATAATTTCATCGAAATTATCGGAAGTTTTAAAAAGCTCATCAGTATTCCATTCCTCGCAAGAGTAAGGATTATCAGTGTCTTCAACAATATCATGACCCTGAAGATTGAGCGGGTTAAAGTCCTTAAAATTGGAATCCCCAAATTTGTTTTGAATATTGCTAGCAAAACTCTGGCATCCAAAGCGGAAGAAATGGGACTGAAATATGAAAACAAATCCCTTTCCGTCAATATTGAAGAAGTCCTTCAAAAGGTGCCTCATGTCCATATGGTCGTCGATGAGTTTACGATGGCTGATGGTGTCCTTTCCTTGAAGATCAAAGGCATAGAGGCCGATCTCGAGGCTATGCAGGCAGAATCCAATAAAGACAAGGAAGAAGAGGAAAGACTTCTCGCTGAAGAAGAGGCAAAGAAAATAAAAGAGTTCAATGAAAAGCTAAAGTTGGTCCAGAAGACTGAAGATTCCTATACGGGATTCAGAGACAAGGTGCTTGATAAGGTACCTTTTAACCGAAGAAACATAGCAGATTATGCATTTATCTTACCTGATATTTATGCTTTGGCCTTCAGGCTTCTCAAGGATAAAAGGGTTTCAAAACGAGACAAGGTACTCATTGGAGTGACCTTCGGATATCCTCTGCTGCCTTTTGATCTTCTACCAGATAAGATTCCCGTGTTAGGGAAACTAGATGATTTGACGCTGATTTTCTTTGGCGTGAACCACATCATGAAAAAGATTCCTGTTCCGATTCTCGTCAAGCATTGGCAGGGAGACCTAAAAATGCTAAAGCTTGTTAAAGACAATGTCGGGACCGTTGCAAACTTTACCCCGGCAAAAACCTTGGATCAGGTGTATGGTGTTGTTGATAACGCCATGGAGAAAAAGAAGAAATCATACCTTAATGATGAATTTTACTTGATTCCAGACAGCGAAGTGAAGGCGCTAGATTTGGATCCGATATTCGACCCTATCATCACACCTAAAGCCGAGAGCGTCATCAACAGGAATGTCGAGGAAGACAAGAAGAAAAAGCCCTATGGCGAATAACCTTGACCAGTAATTTATAAAAAAGAAGAACAATAAAAAAGGAGCAGTCATGCTCCTTTTCTAAGGAGAAAAAATTGGGAAAATATTATGCAGTGATCAATGGCCATGCGAATGAACCCGTGATACTCGAAAGCTGGGAGGCATGCAAGAAAGAAGTGACTGGGGCTAAAGGCGTCAAGTTTAAATCATTTGCCACATTGGCTGAAGCCAAGGAATTTATCAGTCTCCATGAAGAACATGGTGAGACAAAGGTTATTGTAAAAAAGAAAAAGAAACCAGAGAATATCGAGCCCCCGATCACAAAGCTAGAGCACCCGGTGAAAACCTCGGATGAAATTACCATCTATGTTGACGGCAGCTACGAACTCAGTTCAGAGAGATACGCTTATGGCCTTGTTGCGGTTGAATCGGGAGAAGAGATCTATATAGACAAAAAAGCCTTTAAGAGTGAGTTCAGCTCCATGAGAAATGTTGCGGGAGAGGTTCTTGGTGCAGTCACCGCCATGAAATATGCCAAAGGAGAGGGTTACAAGAAATTGAAGCTTTATTTTGATTATCAGGGCATCGAATCGTGGGCTCTGGGCACTTGGAAAAGGAACAACAAGCTGACGCAGGGGTATCATGAATTTTATAAAGAAATACGCCAGGAGCTTCAGGTGAAATTCGTTAAGGTTAAGGGACACAGTGGAGATGAGTTTAATGACCGCGCAGATGAACTAGCCAAGAGTGCTTTCTTATAATTTTGGTGTTCATTTCTGCTTTTTTTATTCACAAAAATTATGGGATTATTTAACTTATAATCAAAACCATATGAAATAACCTGAGTTTTAAGCTTGATTTACTTCGAAAATAATTCGCCTGTTTGCGTAAAGTTACCCTATCGCGTTTTTAATCCTCTCATTTTGCGTAAAATGATGACGACTAATCTGAATAAGTGGCTGACATTAACCTTTTTTCGCAGTGATAAAGTCGTTTTCATAATAAATCGTTAAAAACGTTTTATTATTTCGTAATTTCTAAAGATATTCTAATTCAATTATATGTTATAATGAAAATGTTAATAACGTATGTAGGAGAGAAGTTTATGGAAGTATTATCTTTAGGAGAAAAAATCAAAAAACGGCGAAGAGAATTAAATTTAACGCTGAAAGATGTCGCCGGTACTAGAGTTACACCGGGACAAATCAGTCTTGTAGAATCCGGTAAATCCAATCCATCTATGGATCTTTTAGATTATCTTGCGAAAACCCTGGATATCTCTGTAGAGTACTTTATGGAATCTGAGTCCACTCAAGTTGAAAAAATCTGTCAATATCTTAGCAAAATGGCTGAAATCAACATAGAGATGGGAGAATACGACAAAGCTAGAGGTTACTTGGATAAAGGAAACAGATATGTCGACAAATATAATCTGATTCTTCCAAAGGCCAAAAATCTTTATATCAATGCTTTATATGAAATCAAAATGAAAAATTATACGAAGGCGTATGATTATCTATTTCAATGCAACGTGATTTATTCGACAACCAATTATAAAACTGGATTCATCGATAATTTCATGCTTGTTGCCAAGACCTTCCTCGATGCAGATTCAGTGCCACTCGCCATCAGTTATTTCCATAAGTCTGAATCGCTCTTTACTCAAGGGGTGATTACGGACGAGTATATGCTCGCAAAAGTGTATTTTTATCTGGCAATAGCTTATAAAAAACAAGGCATAATTGATAAATCGAGAGAATATACTTTTTTGGCTAAAGAAAAATTTGCAATTCTTTCTGACAATCAGGGCTATGCGAAATTCCTCACCAAGGTCGCTGAAAAATATGAAATAGAAGGCAATCTTGAGGAAGCAACAAAATATTCGACCATGGCCATGGGCCTGTTTAAATTGAATGATGAAAACCGCGAAATCGGTAAAATTGAACTGAATCTGGGTAAATTGTTTGCCGACTTTGATGATTATCATGAGGCTTTGGTTCATTTTAAGAAAGCTGAAGGAATCTATTCCAAAAGCAGGGGAAATGATCTTATCGAAGTTTATTTAAGCATGGCAGATTGTTTTGCTCATTTAAGTCAACGGGAATCATGTTATGAGACCTTGTCTTACCTTGACAGGATCATCGAAGAAGATGATTTTTCAATCAATATCAGGATGTATCGATTGAAATCTAGAATTAACAGCCTTTTCCATAATAGCAAGGAAGCGCTGAACAACCTGATCTTAGGGCTTAACATTGCAAGAGAGAACAATCTTCAGGAAGAAGAATCTGAAATTTTGATTCTGATTGCTAAATATTATCAGGATCATGGTAAAAACGTGGATTCATTGAGATTCCTTGAAAAATCCATGGAAATTACAACCGGCAGGGGGGTTGAAATGTAATGGAAATTTTAAGTACAGGTGAAAAAATAAGGCGTGCCAGAATCCAAAAAGGGATGACGCTAAAGACGCTTTGCGGGGATGAAATTTCCGTATCCAAAATGAGTACGATTGAGAATGACAAGGTTCAAGCCGAAGAGTGGATTTTAGACCTTGTAGCGGAAAGACTTGGAATCAAAAAGGACGATTTGAAAAAAGATATCGTTCAGGAAATCAATGAAGAACTCAAAAGTCTATCACAAAAATTATTCTCCAAGACCTATGAAAAAGACATCAAAAACCTTATCAGTGTTTGTGATTCCAATGGTCTAAGCATTCAATCATTTCTTGCCCAAAGGCAGCTTATTGACCATTATCTCTTAAAATCAAAAGTTGAAGAACTAAATGTGGAAATCGCAAATTTATACAGCGCACTCATCAATATCGTGAGTACTGAAACCTTGTTTTTATATTTCCTTACGATGGGGAAGTATCTGTATCACTCCTCGGAATATAAGAATGCCTTGGTTTTCTTTGATAATCTAATGCTTCATTTTGATGTACTTCCAGCTTCAATCTCCAAGGAGACAAAACTGGAAATTCCATTGATGGCAGCCAATTGTCACATCCATTTGGAAGAGTATGATGATGCCAAGAAATATATCGGTTTCATTGATGAACTGCTTAAAATTTCAAAGGATGATAAAGTCAAAGGCTCGATACACTTATTGTATTACCTGATTTCATCTTCTAGTGAGACAAGCTATGACTATAAGAAAGTCTCGGATTACCTCGCGAATTTTCCTGAAATTCATGCGCAGGCAAAGTATTTCATTGCCGTAAAATTATTGACGAAGAATGATTTTGAAGGGGCTTACCGGGAAATGAGAGAAGCGTCTCAAATTTTTCCTGAAGATAAGTACTCTGACAATGTTGAACTTCTTCTTGATGCGATGGAAAGATTTGTGGATTCAGGACACTATGAAGAAGCCTCAAAGTACATCGATCTCATCGTTAACTCAGCCATTGAAAATAAAAACCCTGTCACCATAGAAAAGGCCTATTATTATAAAGGGCTCCTGCTCTCTGAAAAAGGGAGTTATGACATGGCAGAAACCTACATGAGCGTTTCCTTGGACATGCTGATTAAAAAGGGAAAGTCTTCGAAACTCGCGAAAAGATATCGGGACCTCGGAGATATTTATTACAAGATGGGAAAGAAAGAAGAAGCGATCAAACACTACACAACAAGCATTAATATTAAGAATAGCTGCAATTAAGAAAAGGTCTTATCCTTCATGAAGAGGATAAGACCTTTTATCGTGCACAAAATTATAGATCTTTATGTGCCTTAGATGTTACCGGATTTTAAGATGGAAATCAGAAGCCAAAGCCCTAGGAATCCTGCAAGTCCGAAACCAAACATACCGACAAAGCTGATTCCATTAATGCTAGGGCCTCCGCCTGATCGGATGATCAGTGCTGATGCAATGATGATTGCGGAGACCACCAAAGCAAAAACCACACGATTGACCATTTTGTTGAAATCCTTCCAATGATCATTCAAATTGGCGATATCGACCTTGATCTTTCCACGTCCGCTGATGAAATTATCTAGAATCGTGGAGATGCTGATCGGGATTCGTAGGGTATCCTTAATCAGGGCATAACTATTAAGAGCCAGGCTGTCGAGGCTCAACTCCGGCTTGAACTTCACGACCTGATCTTCCTTTAGATAATCTCTAGCAATTTCCATGATGCTTAAATCGGGAGCTAATTTGCTCATCACTCCTTCCAAGATCAAAAGAGATTTTAGAAGCGTAGTGAATTCCTTTGGAAGTTTCAGGTTGTTTTTCCTTGCCGCATCAAACAGGTCCATAAAAAGCATGGAAACCTGAATGCTTTTGAGGCTGGTCTGCAAATAATAATGGATGATATATTCAATATCCTCATAAAGTTTGTTTTTGTCTACAGGACCTTTTTGTTCCGCCAAGCTGAGAACGACATTGACCAGCTGCCCGATATCTTTTTTTACCATGGCATCCAACAGATCATTAATTGCATTTTTCGACTTGCTGGAAAGGTAACCCATGATGCCAAAATCGATAAAGTAGATTTTTTGCTTACTGATGATGAGGTTCCCTGGATGAGGGTCGCCATGGAAGAAACCTTTGTTGAACAGCTGAAAGAGATAGCTCAAAATCAGTTTTCTCCCGATATCATCCGTATCGTAGCCTTCTTTTTCCAGCTCGAATTTTTCTGTGATTTTTATTCCCTCTATTTTCTCTTGAACAACAATCCGTTTGCTTGAAAGCTCTTGGTAAACTTCTGGAATGCTGATGCATTTAACCTCCTGGTTTTCTCGCTTGAACCTTAACATGGAATACACTTCATTTCTAAAATCAAGTTCGATTTTTGTAGTTTCTAAAATTTCTTCCAAGGCTTCAACGGGATCCAAAAGGACATCCCTTAAGGTATTGGGTGCACGCCGCACAATACGGATGAGAATTCCAATGTCCTCCAGGAGTTGAACTTCGATATCAGGCCTTTGCACCTTGATGATGACCTTTTTTCCATTAAGCAATACAGCATCATGGACCTGAGCAACAGATGCCGAGGCAATCGGTTCAGGATCAACCACTTTGAATATGTCGGAGATTGGTTTCTTCAGATCGGTTTCGATGATTTCCCTTACTGTTTCAAAAGGAAATGGCGGAGCGGAATCCTGGAGCTTGACCAGTTCAGAAATATACTCAGCAGGAAGGATATCAGGCCTTGTAGAAAGAATCTGTCCGATTTTAATAAAGGTAGGTCCCAGGGCCTCGAATACGAGCCTCAAGTTCTTAGGATCATTCTTTATTTTCTCAGATTTCAATTTTGAACGGACAATGTGTCCAAAACCATAAGCACCAAGTACTCTTATGATCTGGCGAAATCTTCTGTTAGCCCTTTTACTTTCCTTCCTGTCCATCGATTAACCACCCCGCAAGTCATGCTTATTTTGTTTCAAGCGCTAATACTCTTTCCTCCAGTGATTTGAGTTTCTCCTCGAGAAGTTCAATTTCTCTTTTTGAAACCAGATTCAACGAATCGATCATGGAATCAAGGTTTTCTCTCGTTAGGGTTTCTGGCTCCTCTTTTCTATTCTTTCTAATGAGTTCTTCCCTTAATTCTTTTCCTTCTTTTACGCTTAGTTTCCCTTTCTCTACGAGTTCATTTAGCGTACTGTCGATTTTTTCAAGGGAAATAGTTGCGGCGCCAACTGTTGCGAGCATTAATTTCTTCAGTTCTTCCATTGTTGATTCCTCCTTATTTTGATTAAACGAAATATTCTTGTTTTTATATCATAGTTCAATATAATTAAAACATTATTAAGTTACTATTAATATCCTAGAAATCACTGCAATATTTTTCTGATTTTTAAAAAAAATACAAAGTTAAAGGCCGAAATTAAATTTCGGCCTGAGGTAAAATTTTTATTTAGTTTTTATCTTTTGGAATATAGGTTCCGCCCGATTGTTTGTAATTGTTTTGGATGTCTTCAGGCTTTGGATTTTCCTTGTATTCGACATCTTTATATTCCTTGTTTTGAGTTTGATCGTTCCCGTAAGACTGGTAGCCGTCTTTACGTCTTTGATTGTTTTCTGCTCTGTCCTTGTCGCTGATATCAGGCATGACAATGGCAAGAATGATGTATAGAATAAGTCCTGGGAAACCGTCTACGATAATAGAGAGTAAAACATAGCCAATTCTAAGCAGGGTGACATCAATATTGAAGTAATCGGCAATACCAGCAAGCACACCAGAAATCATTTTTTTGTCGCTATTTTTGTATAATTTTCTTTCCATCTTCATTTTCCTCGCTTTTTTTCTTTATTGAGTTTATCTTAAAGGATATTTATTAAAATGCAATTAAATCTAGAGAAGATTATGCTGAGCAAGAAAAAATTTTAACCGAATAATTGAAATCTATCCCTTCATGCAGGATTCGCTAAAAGTGAGAATAAAAATTCGTCAAGACCAAGAAAATGATGATACAATAAAGGTTAGAATATTTCAAGCAGGAGGGGATGAATTGAAGCTTTATCAAATCAATCAGGACATCTTAAAATTTAATACGAGAATCAAGAGTGTCCAAGAAGATGAGAACGGGGTTTATGTCATTCTTTTTGAAAGCTACTTCTATCCGGAAGGTGGCGGTCAGCCTGCAGACAAAGGAACCATCAACGAAAAAGAGGTTCTTCGGGTATTTGTAAAAGACAATGAGATTTATCACGAGATTGGTTCGTTTTCGGGACTCACCATCAATATGCCTGTAAATTGCATCATTGATAAGGGAGTAAGAGACGACCATAGTATACAGCACACTGCTCAGCACCTCTTATCAGCAGTACTTATGGATAAGTATGACACGAATACCCTAAGCTTTCATCTTGGAGAATTCACGTCGACAATCGACACAGACAAGCCGCTTGATGAAGAGACGCTGAAGGAAATCGAACGTGAACTTAACGAGCATATTACGTTAGATCTGCCAGTCAATACCTACTTTAGGGATAAGTGGAATATAGGAAACATTCCCCTTCGAAAAGAAACTGAGCTGGAAAACAACATCAGGATTGTTCAAATTGGGACGATGGATTATTCCGCATGTGGCGGAACCCATGTTAAATCTCTAAAGGAACTTCGTTTGTTTAAACTGACAGATTCGGAAAATTATAGAGAAGGAATGAGAATTTATTATAAGGCAGGGAAGAGGGCGCTGGATTATATTGAAGACTTGGATGACATCTTAAGAGAACTCAAGAGAGAGCTTATGGTGACCTTCGATGAGATTCCATTTAGGGTGGTCAGGCTGAGAGAAGAGAGAGATGAATATCGAAAACTTTCAGAAGAGCTCAATGTGAAGCTTGGGGAAGCCATAGCCAAAGGCTATAAAGAGGACTATATCATTGAAAAAGTTGATTATTCGGATGAGCTCATTAAAACCATTGGTGCTGCACTTATAAAGATCGGGAAAATTGGAATCTTCTACCGGGAAGACGGACGATTTTTCGCATTTACCGGAACAAAGGCTAATGCAAAACAGCTGATCGACACAGCTAAAGCGGGTATTGATTTCAGAGGAGGCGGAAGCCCGCTTATGGCTCAGGGTATTGTTGAGAGAGAAGAGGAACAAGGGATTTTCATCAGCAGAGTCTATGAGGCATTATTAAAACTTGAGCTTTAAATTGCGATATGATAAAGTAGTCAAGTGAAAGAATTTGAAGGTGAGAAAATGGAAGCATATTTAGATAACGCTGCCACAACAAAGATCAATGGAAAAGTTGTGGAAATCATGACGGATACCCTGCTGAATGCCTATGGCAACCCTAATTCCTTGCATAAGGTCGGAAGAGATGCCGAGGATAAACTGGAAGCTGCCAGGAAGATCATCGGGGATTCCATCAATGCGGACGCGGAAGAAATTGTATTCACTTCTTGCGCTACAGAAGGAAACAACCATATCATTAAGTCCTTCATCAAAGAAGGTGCACATTTCATTACCACGAAGATCGAGCATCCGAGTGTCCTCCGTGTGATGGAATATGCAGAGAAAAACGGGGTAAGGGTTGATTATCTTTCTGTCGATCAGGAGGGGAAAATAGACCTTTCAGAACTGAAGGAAAAAATTACAAAGAATACGTCCCTTGTTTCCATCATGATGGTGAACAATGAGACGGGGGCCATAAATCATCCCGAAGCCATCGGAAAAATCGTCCGTGAAGCTGGGGGGAAAGTAAAGTATCATGTGGATGCCGTGCAAGGATACATGAAATTTCCGATTGATGTCAGGAAAATGAATATTGATTTTTTGACCGTCTCCGCACATAAGGTCCACGGACCGAAAGGCGTGGGATTTGTCTATATTAAAAAAGGTCAAAGGCCAATGCCGTTTTTTCTCGGTGGGGCTCAAGAACGTGGTCTTAGAGCCGGAACTGTAAATGTTCCCTCCATCTTTGGATTTTCAGAAGTTCCTTTATTGCTTGAGGCTCATATGGATGAAAACCATACGAAAGTGGCACTTTTAAAGAAAGCGATGATAGACGAATTAAGCGGAATCAAGGAACTGAAAATCAACTCAAGCCTTGATTTTACCTCACCCTATATCCTTAATATCTCCTTGCCGGGAATGAGAGGAGAAGTGATGCTTCATTATCTCAGCGATAAGGGAGTCTATGTCTCTACAGGATCGGCTTGTTCATCGAAGGATACCAAGGACAGTCATGTCCTCCAGGCTATTGGAGTGAAAGAAAAGGAAATCAAGGGAAGCGTGAGATTTAGCTTCTCTGAGGAAAATACCCTGGAAGAAATTATTTATGCGGCTGGCGTCTTAAAAGAAGCAGTCAACTTTCTAAGGAGGAAGTAGTTTTGGAATTATTACTAATAAAATATGCTTCGGAAATCTTTTTAAAAGGGTTAAACCGAGGAAGATTCGAGAAAAAACTAAAGGATAATATTAAGAATGTCCTTAAGGAAGAGGATTATTCCTTCTATATAGACCAGAACCGTTGGTTCATTCAGGCGGAAGACATTAGCACCCTAAAGGACAAGGTGAAGAATGTTTTCGGTGTTGCAGAAGTCTGTACAGTGAAACAAACCGAAAGAGATCTTGACCAAATCAAGGAACTTGCGCTCAATGTCATGAAAACCTACCCTGTAGGAACAACATTCAAGGTTGTAACCAAGCGGGCCAACAAAAACTTCCCCATGAACTCCATGGAGGTTTCAGGTGATGTTGGGGCCTATATTCTTAAAAATACAGAAGGCTACACTGTTGAAATCAAGAAACCGGATGCGACCATCGACATTGAAATCAGGGATAAGGCTTATGTTTATATCTCAAGAGATAAGGGAATTGGCGGTATGCCTTATGGCATCAACGGGAATACCATGCTGATGCTTTCAGGCGGAATTGATTCACCTGTTGCCGGATTCATGATGGCAAAACGTGGCATTGAAGTTCATGGTGTCTATTACCATAGTCATCCGTATACTTCAGAAAGAGCAAAGGACAAGGTGAAGGAACTTGCGAGAATTCTTGCAGGCTACACTGGGAAAATTCATCTGCATGTGGTTCCTTTTACGGAGATTCAAATGGATATCATGGATAAATGTCCCGATGATGAACTGACCATCATCATGAGAAGATTCATGATGAGATGCGCTTGTGGCCTTGCCGACAAGCTGGGTATCCAAAGTGTTACTACAGGTGAAAGCATTGGTCAGGTGGCTTCTCAGACCATGGAATCTATCGTGGTGTCTGATGATGCAGGCGATCGTCCTGTTTTCAGACCTTTAGTTGCCATGGACAAGACAGATATCATGGACATCTCAAGGAAAATTGGAACTTATGAAACCTCAATCCTTCCTTATGAAGATTGTTGTACGATTTTTGTTCCAAAGCATCCAGTAACGAAGCCAAAACTTGTCTATATCAAGAAGCATGAAGAAACGCTTGACGTTATTGGTCTTGTTGAAAGAGCCCTAGAGGGTACGGAGGATTTTGTCTTATGATCGAAGATCTGTTAAAAGATGGCTATGACTATGAAGACTACACAGAGAACTATCTTGTGGAGAAAAAGTCTTGTTGCAAGACGGACAGCAAAGATGGGAACTCTACTTGCGGATGCAAGTCGAAGGCAATTCCCATCAAGAAGTAAGGAGACCATATGAAAAAATCATTTAATTCAAGCATATTCAGCGGAAAATATCAGAAAAAACTGCGCAGACAAAAATTCTTCAAGGGACTGGGTTTTACGGTTTTAATCCTGGCCATTTTATTCTTGGTTTTCAGAAATCCGATCCTCGGAAAAATTGAAAAAGTGAAGTCGGATATCGCAGAGGAAAATCAGCAGAAGGAAGAGCTTCTTAATAATCTGCCGGAAACACCGGCTAAAGAGGTGCTAGAAACACCAACAGCAGTAGAAACTCCTGTGGAAGAGGAGACAGCCCTTACTATGGTCCTGCCGAATGGAAAGACACTGGAACTTTTGACGGTGGATGAAAATGGCGAATCGATTTTTACGCCACTTGAACTTTCAGAAGCCTTTGAAGGAGATCTCTCCCCTTCAAAGAAGCTTGTGACCATCCTTGATAAGGAAACACAAGAACTCTATCTTATGGATAATAAAGGAACTGTCACCGACATTACCTACAAGATTTATAAGAACAATAAGGGTTATACAGAATCAAAAGAAAGCATTATGACGAGAGTTCCAGGTTTTGTCTGGGGAACTAACCCGAAATTCCTTGATGAGGATACGGTGGTGTACCTTTCACAGCTCCCTTGGTTTGATGAGAGAAGATTTCTCTATATCGTAGAGCTTAACCCTTTATCCCATAGAAACATGCAAAGTGTGAAGGGCGTAGAGATCAACCTCAAGACGCTAACTGAAAAAGGACTGGAATATGAATCCGATGGCAAGACTTTCTTCCTGACACCGGATTATAAGATCGTAAACTAGTTTTTCAAAAATTCCACCGAGGAATAGCAAAAAATAGAAGTTCCCTTTTATTAACTTTTTGATAATTGTGTTGTATTGAACGAAGTTGTCATATAATTGAGTCATAGGGGATTTTATGAAGTGAAGTGATAAAATGGATATTGGGATTTCAACAGCGATTTTCTATCCCGAAGTATTGACGGAAGATGCTGTGAAAATTCTTTCTGACAAAGGATTTAGGACAGGCGAAGTCTTTGCCAACAGTTTTTTTGAGTTTTCAAAGGAATATGCCTACGAGTTAAAAGAAATCTCAGACAAGTATGATTTCAAGGTGAACTCTGTTCATACCGTAAGTTCGGCATTTGAGCCTTATCTCTTTGATGCTTACGAGAGAAGAAGAGAAGATTTCTTTAAGATTTATCAGGATTTTGTTAAGTTTGCTGAAATCCTTGGAGCCAAGGTGTATACTTTTCACGGGCTGATTTCAAAGCCGCACAAGAATATGACGTTCAATGATGTCGTCTATATCTATGACCGGATGATTTACGAGGGACTCGTTCATGGCGTATCTCTTGCCCAGGAGAATGTTTCCTGGTGTATGTCGGGGAACCTCGAATACCTCAAGAAATTAAAGGATGCAGTGAAGGAACCACTGAAATTCACCTTGGATATCAAGCAGGCGATCAAGGCTAATCACAGTCCTTATGATTATCTTGATATTTACGGGGAAGACCTGATCAATCTTCATCTGAATGACAATGAGCCGGGAAGCACTTGCCTATTGCCTGGTAGAGGAACTTTTGATTTTGAAGAGCTCTTTAGAAGAGTGGAAAAGCTGCACTACAAAGGTCCGGGAATCATCGAGGTCTACAAAGACAACTATGAAAGTCTCGAAGATCTTCAGGTGAGTAGAAGGTATCTTGAAAGAATAATTCTATAAACATTGAAATAGCAGGTTATATCATTTATAATATTATAAGTTTTAAAGAAGCCCTAAGGGTGTAGGAGGAAATTAATTAATGGATGTAAAATTTGAAAAAGTAGACGCAAAGAAAGTTAAACTCGAGGTGGTTGTTGAAGCCGCTAAGCTTGATGAAGCCATTAGAAAATCATACAAGAAGAATGTACAGAATTTAAGCGTACAAGGATTTAGAAAAGGAAAGGCGCCACTAGCCCTTGTTAAGCAGTTCTACGGTGTAGAAGTGTTATTTGACGATGCAAGCGACTTCCTTTTGAACGAGACCTATCCAAAGGCAATCCTTGAAGCTGGAATCAAGCCAGTAGATTACCCTAAAATAGACATCACCCAGCTTGAAGAAGGAAAAGACTTCCATTACACAGCAGAAGTAGAAGTTTATCCTGAATTTGATCTTCCAGATTACAAGGGACTAGAAGTTGAGAAGCCAGTATATGTTGTAACAGACCATATCATCGATCATGAACTTGAACACCTTGTAGAAAAGAATGGAAGAATCGAATCCAAGCCAGAAGACGGAGTTGTTGAAATGGGTGACATCGCAGTCATCAACTTCAATGGCAAAGTAGATGGTGTTGAATTTGAAGGCGGAAAAGGCGAAAATTTCGAACTTGAAATTGGCGCGAAGATGTTCATCGGCGATTTTGAAGATCAGCTGATCGGACTAAAGGTTGGAGACGAGAAGGTTGTCAAGGTAACTTTCCCAGAAGACTATGCAGCTGAAGAAGTTAAGGGCAAGGATGCTGAGTTTGATGTCAAGGTTCTTGATATCAAGGCTAAGGAATTCCCAAGCATTGACGATGAGTTTGCTTCAGAGGTTTCAGAATTTGAGACACTTGAAGAGCTTAAGGCAAGCATTAGAAAGGGTCTTGAAGAGGACGCTGAAGAAAGATCAAAGAGCGAACTTAACAACAACCTCATTAAGGTTTTGGCTGATAAGACTGAAGTTGATGTTCCAGAAGCGATGATCGAAACCAACATCGACCGTTTGGTTAGAGATTTCGAACAAAGAATTACACAGCAGGGAATCAGCAAGGAAATGTACTTGAAGATGACTGGACAGGATGAAAATTCCATTAGAGATATGTTCAGAGACAATGCAAAGAATGTGGTAAAGAACGACCTTATCATCGAGGGAATCATTGCGAAGGAAGGCATTGAAGCTAGCGACGAAGAAATCGAAGTGAAGGCTGATGAAATCACCAAGATGTACGGCGACCAGAAAGGTGAGCTTAAGGAAATGCTTCTGAAGTCCAATAGAAAGGACCTTGAAATGGAAGTCACTACCGCGAAGCTATTCAATCTTCTTCTTGAAACCGCAAAGGTAACCGAGAAGGAAGTTGTAGAAGAGCATAACCATGGTCACGAAGAGCATGAAGAACATGATGAAGAAAAGGCTGACCAGGAGTAAGAATTAAACCAGAATCATAAGATATTCTGACAAATCATGGCTTAATTGAGTATTGGACAGGATAGGGATGACATTGCCAGAGAGAGAAAGTCTCTCTGGCAATATTCTTATTACCGGCTGAATAAAAATTGATTATGTACTGGATTTTTTTTCGCTTTGGTGTAGAATAAAGGTACAATTAAATTGTTTAAAATTAATTATCGGATTGTTTAAGTTCGTTTTAATTTATTTTGGGTATACTGTATCAAAATACAATTTAAATTTATAATAGTTGGAGGGTTTAATATGAGTTTAGTACCAATGGTAGTAGAGCAGACAAATAGAGGAGAGAGGTCATACGACATCTTTTCAAGACTTTTAAAAGACAGGATCATTATGCTTTCAGGAGAAGTCAACGATGTTACCGCAAATTTGATTGTGGCGCAGCTTTTATTCTTAGAAAGTGAAGATCCAGATAAGGATATCTACCTGTACATCAATAGTCCAGGAGGATCCATTACTTCAGGTATGGCAATTTTCGACACCATGAATTACATCAAGCCTGATGTTGCGACAATCTGTGTAGGTATGGCGGCATCTATGGGTGCATTCCTTCTTACAGCTGGCGCCAAGGGCAAGAGATTTGCACTGCCAAACAGTGAAATCATGATCCATCAGCCACTTGGAGGATTCCAAGGACAGGCAACAGATATTCAGATTCACGCAAAGAGAATACTTCAGATAAAAGACAAGATGAACCTCATCATGTCAGAGAGAACAGGACAGCCACTCGAAGTCATCACCAAAGATGTGGAGAGAGACAATTTCATGGATGTTGAGCAAGCCATCGCTTATGGTTTGATTGATAGCGTACTTGAAAAGCACAGTGAGAAGAAAGCGTAGAGCGTTCCTCATTTAAATGGTAAAATAGGGTAAGGACAATCCAAATTACTACGCCCATGGAGTCTTCTTAAAAAAGACGCAGAAATGGGAAGTTTAAGCAGTAATGCTTTAACCTGTGGCGTATGCCATAGTCGTTCGAAGATAAAGAGGTGAGAATAAATGGCAAAATTTGAAGATAAAAATCCACTAAAATGTTCATTCTGTGGTAAGAGTCAGGATCAGGTCAAGAGGCTGATTGCCGGACCTGGTGTTTATATCTGTGACGAGTGTATTGAACTTTGTTCGGAAATTGTAGCGGAAGAACTGACTGAAAAAACGGAGAAGGATTATACAAAGCTCCCTAAGCCACAGGAAATCAAGGATCATCTTGACCAATATGTCATTGGACAGGATGATGCAAAGAAATCATTGGCGGTTGCTGTGTATAATCACTATAAGAGGATCAATTACCCTAAGAAAAATGATGTGGAATTATCAAAATCCAATATCCTGTTACTTGGACCTACGGGTTCAGGTAAGACTCTGCTTGCACAGACTTTGGCAAGGTTCCTTGAGGTTCCATTCGCCATTGCTGATGCCACAACCTTGACAGAAGCCGGGTATGTTGGTGAAGACGTAGAGAATATCCTTTTAAAACTGATACAGAATGCCGATTACGATGTGGAAAAAGCTGAACGTGGCATAGTATACATCGATGAAATCGATAAAATTGCAAGAAAATCTGAAAATCCATCCATCACGCGTGACGTGTCTGGAGAGGGTGTTCAGCAGGCCTTACTGAAAATTCTTGAGGGAACAGTCGCTTCCGTTCCACCACAAGGTGGCAGAAAGCATCCTCATCAGGAACTTTTACAGATCAATACGACGAATATTCTTTTCATTGTGGGCGGAGCATTTGATGGCGTTGAAAAAATCATTGAAAAGAGAACCCAAAGTTCTTCAATCGGTTTTGGTGCAGACATCAAGTCCAAACACGATAAGAATGTGGGACAGACTTTAAAGGAAATCCTTCCTGGAGACCTTTTGAAGTTCGGGCTTATTCCTGAATTTGTAGGAAGAGTACCTATTGTCGTTTCACTAAACAGCTTGGACAAGAATGCTTTGGTGGAGATATTAAGCAAGCCGAAGAATTCACTGGTCAAGCAGTACACCAAGCTATTTGAGATGGATAACGTAGAGCTTGAATTCACTGAGGATTCCCTATACGCCATAGCAGATGAAGCAATCAAGAGAAATACGGGTGCCAGAGGACTGAGGTCCATCCTGGAAGATATCATGAGAGAAGTCATGTTTGAGGTACCATCCGATGAGAACATCGAAAAGGTGATCATCACAGGAGAAACCGTGAAAACTAAGGCTCCAGAAGTAATCTACCGTAAAGCCCTAAAAGAAGACATTAACGCAACAGCATAAAATTAAATGGACAGACCGAGAGGTTTGTCCATTTTAGAGAGAGAGGTAATGTTATGGCTAGAAAAAGAAGAACGCTCCCCTTGATTCCTCTGAGGGGAATCACCATTTTCCCATTCATGGTTTTACATTTTGATGTCGGCCGTGAAAAATCAATTGTTTCGCTTGACGAAGCCATGCTTAAAAATCAGGAGATTTTTCTCGTTCCTCAAAAAGACAGTAAATTAGAGAATCCAACCAAGGACGATTTGATGTCTATTGGTACCGTTTGTGTCATCAGGCAGCTCTTAAAGCTTCCGGGGAATACAGTAAGAGTACTGGTTGAAGGAATTTCAAGAGGAAGAATTATTTCCGTGAAGGAAGAACCAAGCTTTAAGGGGACTATTGAAGTTCTTGAAGATGAAACCAAGGATCCGATTGATGTTGAAGAAGAAGCACTCGTAAGGTCAGTGAAGGAAGCTTTGCAGGCATACGTGAGACACACTGGGTATATGCCTCAGGAAGCCCTTGTTTCCCTTGAGGATATTGAAGAACCAGGAAGGTTCTCCGATACGGTAGCATCGTATCTGATGCTTAAGCCAGAGGATAAGCAAAGTCTTCTTGAAACGCTCAACGTCATGGAGAGATTAGAAAAGCTTCTTGTGATCATTAACAAGGAACTGGAGATCGCCAAGATTGAAAAAAGAATAGGGACGAAAGTAAAGAGCAATATCGATAAGGTTCAAAAGGAATATTACCTCAGAGAGCAACTGAAAGCCATTCAGGAAGAACTAGGAGAGTATGACGAAGATGCCAAGGAAATCTTTACCTATCAGGAAAAGATCGCCAAAGCGAAGCTTCCGAAGGAAGCCAAGGAAAAGGCTTTCTATGAACTCGACAGACTGAAAAATAGCGGCAGTTACAGTGCTGAAGGCGGAATCATCAGAACTTACTTAGATTGGCTCATCGACCTTCCATGGAGCAAGGAAACCAAGGACAACATCGATATTATCAAAGCGAGAGCAATCCTTGAAGCTGACCACTATGGACTTAAGGAAGTCAAGGATAGGATCATTGAGTATCTTGCAGTGAAAAATACCTCCAAGACACTGAAGGGACCGATCATTTGTTTAGTAGGACCTCCAGGTGTAGGAAAGACATCCATAGCAAAATCACTGGCTAGAGCTGTAAACAGAAACTTTGTACGAATGTCACTTGGTGGAGTTAGAGATGAAGCTGAAATCAGAGGACATCGAAGAACATATGTCGGCAGTATTCCAGGCCGTATTATTTATGGCATGAGACAGGCAAAGAGTAAGAATCCATTATTCCTTTTGGATGAAATTGACAAAATGGCCAATGATTTCAGAGGAGATCCTGCTGATGCATTACTTGAAGTGCTGGATTCAGAACAGAATTCCACCTTCAGAGACCACTATCTAGAAGTTGAATTCGACCTTTCAAAGGTGATGTTTATCACGACGGCGAATACATTGGACACAGTGCCTAGACCGCTTTTAGATCGTATGGAAGTCATCGAGATCAACGGATATACCTACGAAGAAAAACTAAATATCGCGAAGAGACATCTGATTCCCAAGGTTCTTAAGGAACATAACCAAAAGGTTGATGCCATCACGATCCCGGATGATTCCATCAGGCTGATCATTGAAGGTTATACCATCGAATCAGGCGTTCGAAATCTTGAGCGTACCATTGCAAGCCTGACAAGAAAATCTATCGCACAAATGCTGGAGAAAAAGGTGAATTCAATCATCCTTACACCGGAGATGATCAAAGAGTTCCTCGGACATCCCAAGTTCCTCTATGAGAAAGCGGAGAAAGAAGACCGCGTAGGCGTAGTGACAGGCCTTGCCTGGACAATGTACGGCGGAGACATTCTTCCTATCGAGGTCATGGTCATGGACGGTACAGGAAAGCTTGAACTAACCGGACAGCTGGGTGAAGTCATGAAGGAGTCAGCTAAAGCCGCTTATTCCTATATTCGTGCAAACAGCAAGGCTTTGGGCATAACGACTGATTTTTACAAGGACAAGGATCTTCATATCCATGTTCCGGAAGGCGCAGTTCCAAAGGATGGCCCTTCTGCAGGGATAACCATGGCAACGGCGATGATTTCTGCCCTAACAGGAAAGAAGTCAAGACACAACGTGGCTATGACTGGTGAAATCACCCTGACGGGAAGTGTACTTCCTATTGGCGGACTCAAAGAAAAGTCATTGGCTGCAGCAAGAGCGGGTATAGATACCATCATCATTCCAGAGAAAAATAAGTTTGACCTGGAAAAGCTGCCTCCATCCATTTTGGATACCTTGACATTTATTCCCGTGAAGGATATTAAAGAGGTCCTTGTTAAAGCGCTTATGGAGGTGAGTAACGATTGATTAGAGTAATAGATTCTGAATTTATCACCTCAGCTGTAAGAAAGAGCCAATATCCTGACACCGGATTTCCTGAAGTGGCTTTCGTTGGAAGGTCAAATGTGGGAAAATCCACGATCATCAATGCCATAACAAATCGGCGTAAACTGGCCAAGGTATCAAATACCCCTGGCCGTACAAGACTGGTCAATTTCTTCCTCATCAATGGCGCTGCAATGCTCGTTGATCTTCCAGGCTATGGCTATGCGAAGATTTCAAAGACTGCAAAAGCATCTTGGGGGAAAATCATCGAGGACTATATCATCAACAGTCCAAACCTGATGAAATTTATCCTTCTTGTGGACTCAAGACATAAACCTACTGAAGATGACAGGCTTATGCTTGATTATCTCCGTTACTACAATAAGGAAGTCATGATTGTAGGAACAAAACTTGATAAACTGAAGAGAAATGATATTAAGAAGAATGAAAAGCTGATTAAGGAAACTTTGGAACTGAGACCGAATGAAAAGATCATTTTCTATTCGGCAACATCCAGAGAAAACCTCGATCGTGTCATTCATGAAGTTTTTCAGGATGTTTTGGAAGACGAAGAATAAAAACGGAAGCTGCCTGTATAATAGACAGTGTTCCAAATCTCCATTCCATTACATTCTTAATCCTGGGCGCTTTGGCGTCCAGGATTCTTTTAATTTCAAGCCACTAAAATAAGCATCAAAATCGACAATTCGATTTTGATGCTTATGTCATTTATATTGCTAATTATTGATTGGTGAGCTGTTTTCTGCCGCAATCTTTACAGATGCCATAAAAGTAAAGCTTATTGCTCAAAATTTGATAGTCTGAATAATTCCGCATTTCGAGATTGATCTTCTCCATGGGGACATTCATGATATCATCCACTTTATTGCAGACAACACATTGAATATGAGGATGTTCAGCTACAATGGCATCATATCTGAAATTACCCTCGCCAAGATTGATCTCCTGGATGAGATTCACTTCAACCAAGGTTTTGAGGGATTTATATACGGTAGCCAGGCTCATTGTAGGAAACTTTTCCTGAAGCGAGGTATAGATGATTTCAGCAGAAGGGTGTTCCACTGTCCCTAGAAGGTAATCATATACAGCGATTCTTTGTGGGGTAAGTTTCAATTTTTTGTCTTTAAATACTTTTGTTATCAAGTTCATCTGCAATCTCCTTTGACAATAATCTCTTTAAAAATAATACCACATGCACTCCCGATATCAAAGCTGTTTTAACAATAATTATTAGTTAGTCACTTCACTTGTGCCCAGGTTAGGAATAATTATTCTTGCTTCGGTTTTCGCTTCAACAGATATCGAAGGAAGAAGGCTGAAAATCCAAGCATTCGAAAACCTGAGGTGACGAGTAGTGCTGTATGGATTCCAAATTCTGATTGGATGGCATTACCGATGAGAGGCGCTATGGCAAGCGTAATGCTGGTCAGTGTCGCATGCAGGGCTACACTGATGGTTCGGTTATTATCCGAACTGGTTTCAAGCAGAGAGCCCAAAATAACGATAGTGGTTCCAGCTGTAAAGAAACCGGTCGTCGGCTGCATAAGTGTGTTTTGAAACAGGGTTCTTGTGAGGTAATAAAAAAGAGGCGTCAGCGCCATGCCGAAAGTGGCGAATGCTGTTGCAAATTCAAAGCCTTTCTTTTTGATAATTTTACCCCAGTAAGCGAAACTGATGACCATGAATAGACTTGAAACCGCATTGATTATGGTCAACCACATTTCGTCAGCTTTCAGGAAACCAATCTGATAAACGTTGAATAGCGGCCAACCCATCTGCCAGCCAAAATGGAAGATTAGGGAACAAACAAGAAATATCCGGTATTCCTTGTTGGAAAAGCATTCCTTAATGGACTGGATCAGCGTGAATCCTTGCATTTCCCGATGGGTTTCCAGTTGGACATGAGGCTTCATTTTGTTAATATATCCGATTTCTTTTAATCCGATCAGGAAACTAAGAACAATGAAAATCTGATACATCCTAATGACAATGAGATTATTCGAAGAGAGGGAGAGGATAAACCCGACAAGTATGGAGACGCTGATCTGAGAAATCTGCGAGAGCTGATTTCGAAGGGTAAGCGCATCTGCACGTTCAGCCGGGGTAAACACATCCCCGGTATAATCCTGAAGCGAAGTAGCCGAAATGGATTCCGGAAAATTCATTAAGCCATAGATGATGACAAATATAATGGGCTGTATTTCTTTTGGAAGGAAGGGAACAGCGGCAAGAAGCAAGGGAAAACTTCTTGAAATGTAAAAGAAAATACTGAGCATCGTCTTCTTCGAGTTTCCCTTCTGGATAATGAGCATTCCGGGGATTGTGGTAAATATGGCCACAAAACCTGGGAGGGCGTTGAACAGACTGAAATGGATGGCTTCTCCCCCTAATCTGTCCAAGAATTTAATCGCATAGCTCCTCGATAATACGGAAACCATCGTAAATAAAATTCCGTTTATTGCGTAAAATTCGATATTCTTATTGTAGCCAAAGATTTTTTTGCGAAGTCGTTTGAACATCTTAAGTCTCCTTGAAAGTCATTTAGTTAATCATAGTTCAATTCAGTTCTTTTGGCATATCATTTCTAAATAATCTGTAGTGAAGGAGATAATTCTGTTCTTAACGATATGCAGCAAGAGCGTAAGGTTTCTATTTATGCTGAAAAAAAGGCCAGGAGACACCTCCTGGCTTTAAATTCTAATTGAATTTTATGATGTCGATCAAGCTCTTGTCTTTCAATATTCTCTTGAAAAGTATATATCCTGCAACGGACAAGACCATGAATTCTCCGAAAGCAACCTGGAATGCCGATAGTAGAAAAGGCAGATCCAGCATCTGTTTGAGCACAAGACCGATAATGACACCATTGGTCAATGCTGGCCACAGCGTTGCAACAAACAGGCTTTTTGTCCTTGCAATCATGAGACAGGCAAGAAGTGTTGCAAGGCTTCCGAAGACAATATCCACTAGTCCGAAAGGGCTTGCAAGATTTGCAAGTATACATCCGATGACTAAGGAATAAGTGTACTTCTTATCGATGAATACAAGTAGAATCAGAATTTCAGAAACTCTGAACTGTATTCCGTAAAAACTCAAAGGATTGATGACGGTAAGGATAGCGTAAAGTGATGCGACGACAGCGGATTTAACAAGAAATTCAACTGTTTTTGTTTTATTTGCTTCCATTTATTATTCCTCTCTTTTGTAACATTCAAGCATTGCATATTATAGCATAAAGAGAATGATTCATCATCTTTTATTTTGCCCATAGACAAAATGTTCATCTTCATAGAAAGTGCAATGCATTTCAAATCTTTGATTAATATTTAGGGGCGTTTTGGATCAGTTCAAAGGAAATCTCTCTTCTCGAAATACTCAAGAAGAGAGATTAGATTTCATCGGGTTTCAATTTTAGTATTTATCGTTGCTGTATTCTTTAGACTGCTCGATTAGAAGGTTTTGCTTGGTATTCCAAAGCTTTTCTGAAAGGTCAACATAGAAGACATGAGGGTATTCAAGTCTCAGGACTTCAGGCCAAAGCTGGTTGAGTTCCTTTTCTGAATAGTCTCTGATTTCGAGTACGGTTGGGCTCTTGTAGACGAGCTTGCCGGCATCGAAAATCTTTTCTTTCAGTTCCCTGACATAGTATTCTGTAAATGTTCTTCTCTTCCACGTATAGATGGGGTGGAAGATTGTAAGTGGTTCTCCTTCGTTGATGACTTCATCATGTTCGCAAATCAAATCGGCTACGGCCAAATTTGATTTCTTGGAGTAAATCCGATAAATTTTTTTGAAATGAGGATCGGTGATTTTCTCTTGATTTTCGCTGATTTTAATCTTTGGAATGACTTCACCGTTTTTTTCCACAGCCACAAGCTTATAAACGCCACCAAATACTGGTTCGGATCTTGCTGTAATCAGACGTTCTCCTACACCGAAGATGTCAATCTGTGCCCCTTGGGCAAGAACATCCTTGATGATATATTCATCGAGCGAGTTGGAGACGATAATCTTGACGTCCTCATAACCTGCCTGATCCAGCATTTTCCTTGTTTCTTTGGTGAGATAGGTAATATCTCCAGAATCTATTCTTACGGATTTTGGACGATAACCCTTAGATTTAATGTGCTCGTTGAAAACCTTTATGGCATTGGGTACGCCTGATTTTAGTACATTGAAGGTATCTACAAGCAGGGAACAGTTTTCTGGATAGACTTCAGCCCATTTTACGAATGCTTCATATTCTGAATCGAATAACTGAACCCAACTATGCGCCATGGTGCCAGTTGCAGGAATATTGAACATGATTTCCGCCATGGTATTTGCTGTGGATGTGCAGCCGCCGACAATAGCAGCTCTTGAACCATAAATTGCACCGTCATATCCTTGTGCTCTTCTTGAACCAAATTCAAGCACAGGTCTCCCTGCTGCTGCTCTTACAATCCTGCTTGATTTTGTCGCAATCAGGGTCTGATGGTTGATGGTTAAGAGAATCATGGTTTCAATGAACTGTGCTTGGATAATGGGCCCTCTTACGGTTACAAGCGGTTCGTTCGGAAAAACCGGGGTTCCTTCCGGAACAGCCCAGACATCGCATTCGAATTTAAAATTCTCAAGGTAATTTAAAAATGCTTCGCTGAAGATTTCTTTTCGCCTTAAGTAGTCGATATCATCTTTAGTGAAGGTGAGGTTTTCTAAATACTCAATCAGCTGGTCGACTCCAGCCATAATGCAAAATCCACCTTCATCCGGCACTCTTCTAAAATACATGTCGAAATAGGCGATGGTGTCCTTGACGCCTTCTTCAAAATATCCATTTCCCATAGTCAATTCATAAAAGTCTGTGAGCATGGTCAGGTTTCTTCCGTTTCTTACATCAATTATTCTTTCCATATATACTCCATTCTTAAACATTTTTTATTTTTACCTTATTATATCAGATATCGTCAGCGTTTTTTGATAAGTTATTATTTTAACATAAGATGCCCATAAGTCTATAACTGATCTTAAAGCTTATATTTTGTAAATATAGAGATGAATTTCACTTTATTTTGATTGAAATTAGTCCGAATGATACCATGATGAAAGAATTCGCTTAGGATTTCATTAACCTCCTTGAATCAATGGGATTATCCTGAACATAATAGATAGCAGGCGTGAAAAATATAGGACTACCTTTTTAGTTTAATCATATTTGAAATTCGAAAACCTGGCTTCTCTCATGTGTTGTAAAAAGTGTTTCTGAAACTTTAGCTTTTTATATTTTTTTAAATAAGGTACAATAGTAATTTACGGCAAATGAAGTTTGTTTCATTGAAAAGAAATGTTTTTGATTGGAGGCGTTAAAATTGGAACTGGATGAATATCAGGAAAAAGCATACCTGACAGAAGAAAAGAAAGTTCTTGTCGTGGCACCACCAGGTTCAGGAAAGACTACTGTGATGTTAAAAAGACTTGAATACTTGTTATCCAAAGGAATATCGGCTAAAGGTGTCATTGTTCTGACATTTTCCAAGGCATCAGCTGTGGAAATGGAGGAACGGTTCAAGAAGAAAAATGTCCAAAGGCCCTTTTTTGGTACGATCCATGGACTTTGTTATAAAATTCTAAGAAGCAGGATCGGTGCAGTAAAGCTGATCTACGGGATAGATGAATATTCAATTAGAAATAAACTCCAAAAGGATCTGAAGCTTGATCAGGATGATGTGGAGTCAGTGCTTAGGGATATTTCTAAGTACAAGGTGCAAAAATTCCTTCAGGAAGAGGAAATCCTACTGACCTATAAGGATGAAATTTTCAAGAAAGCCTTTGATCTCTACGAAAATGAAAGAATTAGAAAGGGACTGTTTGATTTTGATGATCTTCAGATTGAAGTTCTTAAGCTTTTTCAGGATGAGAATTTTCTGGAAAGCTTCAAAGCATCAAATCCTTATATTCTCATTGATGAGTTCCAGGACCTAGATCCCCTTCAGCTTAAAATCATTCAGAAGATTTCCGATGGAATGAGCCTTTTTTGTGTAGGTGACGAAGATCAGTGTATTTATGCCTTTAGGGGTTCAGATCCCAGCGGAATGATTGATTTTGAGAAGATGTTTAAAGGAAAAAAACTCTTTCTTAAATATAATTACCGCAGCACGGAGAATATTGTAAACTATGCGGGAGAAGTCATCAAATTCAATGAATTAAGAAATAAGAAGGAACTTCTTGCGAGCAGGAAAGAGCAAAGGAAGATCACCAAAATTTTTCCTGAAACTCAGGAACTCATGCTCATGGATATCGCTAAAGACCTCAAAGCGAATACTTTCGGTTCATATGCCATTTTATACCGCACGAACCGCGAAGGCATGAGGGTCAAGGAATATCTGAGAAAAGAAGGCATCCCGTTCAAATCAAGGGACAGTTACAATTTCTTTAAGGGTTTCATCGCCAAGGATATTTTAGATTATTTGCGTGCGGCTTATCAAAATGACAGGCAAGCCTTTCTGCGTATTGTCAATAAGCCATATCGGTATCTTTCGAAGGATGATTTCAGGAAGATTTCCCTTGGAGAAGATATTTCGACTGTCCTCCTTAACCCGGATAAGAACAGTTACTCCATCATCAAGAATCGGGAGTTCCTAAAAGACTTAGCTGGAATCAAGCGAATGGATACCGCAAAGATTGTGGGCTATATTGAGAAGGTGCTTTCGTACGGCGATTACCTTAAAACCTATTCCGAGAGGACAGGCAGGAATCTTGAAGAGCTTCAAGAGGACCTCGACGAAATGAAGGAAGTGGCAGCCTACTACACAAATCCACTGGATTTGCTTGAAGCTTCGACAAAAGATGTGGAGGAGTCCAATGGAAAAGTGACCCTGTCCACTGTCCATGGCGTTAAAGGGCTTGAATTTGACAAAGTCTATGTCCTCAACGCCGTTGAAGGATATATGCCACACGCCGCCTCTATGGAGAATCTTGAAGAAGAAAGAAGAATATTCTATGTGGCCATCACCAGGGCTAAAGAAGAACTAAATATCTACTCGCCAAGATTTATCCATGGAAAAGAGAGAAAAAGAAGTCGTTTCGTATTATAATGAAAGATGATGCAGAATTTTGTGCGCATGTGGAATCAATTAATTTAAAAAATAGGAGAGTTTATGAGAATAGAAATCGGAGCAAATGAAGCGGGACAGAGACTGGATAAGTTTCTGCGCAAATACCTTAAGGACGTACCGCTGTCCGCCATATTCAAGACCATCAGAAAAGGTGATGTCAGGATCAATGGGGTAAAAGGAAAAGAAAAAACTTTTATTGAAGATGGAGACGTTATCGAAATCAAATATCTTCATTCAAAGTCCCCAGATGAGAAGAAGAAGATTCCTGAAGTAGAGCCAGAATTCAAGGTAACCTATGAGGATGAGAACATCCTTATGGTCGAAAAATGGCCTGGAATCCTTGTACACAAGGATATGGAAGGAACTGACATTACGCTTACGGACCAGGTTTTGTCCTATCTTGTACAGAAGGGCGAATATGATCCAAATGCAGAGAAGACCTTCTCTCCATCCCCAGTAAACAGACTTGACAGGAATACGTCGGGAATCGTCATGTACGGAAAAAACTTTGAGGCGCTTAAGGCCTTGAATGAAATGATCCGGGATGGCCTTATCACGAAGAACTATATGGCGATCGTCAAAGGCAGAATCAAGGATGGCGAGTACAGAGCTTATATCGAAAAAAGAGAAGACAATAATGTAAGCAGCGTTTCACTCGAGCCAGGTCCAATGAAGAAGGAAATTGCCATGTCCGTGAAGACCATTCAGTCCTCAGGACAGTTTTCCCTTGTTGAACTTGACCTTTTGACAGGAAGAAGCCATCAATTAAGGGCTCATCTTGCATTTTTAGGAAATCCGATTATCGGAGACAAGAAATACGGGGACAAGGAAACCAATAACTATCTCGTTAACAAGTATGAACTTAAATTCCAGTACCTTTATGCTTATAAGATTACATTCAAGAATTCATCAGGCAAGCTGGAATATCTTGGAAACAAAGTTGTAGCAGAAAAACTTCCACCACTGTTCAAGAGAATTAAAAACGATCTATTTAGGTTTGATTTGTAATTTGGAGGGTTTATGAAACAGCAATCTACAGGAAGAGGCTTTGCGTATCTTTCGATAGCTGAGCTTCTTGTTAAAGTCATGTCTGTAATTTATGTACCGCTCCTTGTCAGGATTTTAGGTGATGTGGGACACGGGATCTATCTCGTTTCCTATGAGGCTTTTACGCTGATCTATGTATTGACAAATGAGGGAATACAAAGGGGAATTGCGAAGCTTATTGCAGAGCTGCATGCCAAAGGGAATCCAAGGGATGCCCTTCGGGCATTTCGGCTGTCAAGGACTCTACTTATCCTTGGCGGGCTTTTTGCATCGCTTCTTCTTTTCTTTTTAGCCCCTTATATCGCAAGAACATCAGCAACGCCTCAGGCAACACTTTCAATTCAAGCTTTGGCACCGACGGTTCTAATCACAGCAATTCTTTCAGCTTATAGAGGGTACTTTCTTGGAAGAAGTTTTATCTCCAAAAATGCCATTTCTAAGATTGTGGAACAGCTTTTCAATGTGATCATTTCATTAGTTGCAGCTTACTTTCTGATGAAGATTGGAATCGAGTACGGTGTTGCAGGTGGAACCCTTGGTACAAGCCTTGGTGCACTGGTTGCAGTTCTCCTTCTCATCTATGAATATCGAAAAGGAAGGCTCAATAAGGTCAGGAGAAAGGATCAGGACGAAAATGCCTATTATCATAGCAATAAAGAGCTGATCAAAAAACTTCTTTCCTATGCTTTTCCCATCACCCTAAGTGCAGGAATGCTCAATATCGGAAACTTCATCGATATGTTCATTGTAAACAATAGACTGCTTGATGCGGGACTGACCTTTACGCTCGCGAAAACGGCGTTTAGTCAGCTTGCCAGGTTTAAGAACCTTGTAGTTGTTCCCAATACCTTTATTGTCTCTTTGGCTTCAGTGCTGCTTCCTGGGATAGCGGCTGCCAATGCCGTAGGCAATAAGGAAGAGGTCAAAAGAAAAGTGAATTTTTCAGTCAAGGTCCTCTTTACCATATCCATTCCAAGTTTTATTGGACTGGTGATCTTGGCGGACCCGATCTATGCGGTTCTTTACCCTGGAAGAGGTGGAGCCGATTTACTCAAATATGGCGCAGTAACGGTAATTTTTCTTGGATTCATCCAAGTGCAAAATGTCATCTTTCAGGGACTTAGTAAGTTTTACTGGGGGGCAGGAACCATGCTCGTCGGGATCATCTGTAAACTCACTCTAAACTACTTCCTCGTCGCCATGCCTGATATCAATATCTATGGTGCAGTGGCATCTTATTTCATGAATTATTTTGTGCCGGCAATCATCAATCATTACCTTATTACAAAGGTGCTGAAATATGATATGAAGATTTTCAGGAATGCACTAAGTCCTTTAGGATCGGCAATAGCCATGGGCATTACGATATTCCTTTTAAACAGGCTGTTCATCATGATCGATGGAAGCTATATGGTTGAAAGCTTCCTCACGCTCATCAACATCCTCATCGGGGGGACGGTCTATCTTGTCACGCTACTTTTTACGGGCGGCATTACAAAGAGCGACCTGAAGGACATGAGCCCAAGGCTTTATAAGCTCGTTCCCTCTGGAATCAGACAAAAAATGAAAGCTTAGTCAAATGATATTTAGAAAGTGGAGAGCGTTCACTTTCTTCAATAATCCTCACCAGTCATGAATAGCGCCCTCTTAAGTGGAGCTTCTTTATGATCGGTGAGGATTTTTTTCATTACCCTTCAGGCTTTGATGCTTGGTAAAGTCGTTTTTGAAATCAAATAGAAATGTGCATTTTTCTTGAGGAGAGATTAATATAAAATTAAGGTGCGAAGACCGTAAAAATGAAATATAATAGAAGTAAGGTAAATGAAATTGATTCTCAATTAGAATACAAAATTCATGGGACATTTAGGATTTGATCATCAGAATTTAAAAATCGGAGTTGTTCAAAATGGAAGGAACAATAAATAACAAAAAGAAAAAAATTATGGAAAATACATATGGTAAGGTTCTGACAGGACTCATGCTGGCTGCAAATCCATTTAAAAAGATGGCGTTCAAGACGCCTTGTCTTGTCCATCGATTCATCAATATTCAAGCGGTAGTGATCCTGGAAAATGAAGGTTATCTTGAAGCTGCGAATTTTTACAAGAAATATATTAAAGTGTTGAATGAAGGGGCGACCTGGGCTGACCAAGACTTTAAATCCATTAACCATTTCTATCATAATGAAATGCACAAAGGATTATATGGTTTTTCAGACGGGCTTGCCGAAGCGCAGAAAAATGTCGGGAAATCCCTCTATTTTCTGGAAAAGGACAATTTAGAGAAATCTGTATTCTATCTTGGCGTGGTGTGCCATCTGTCCCAAGACATGACTGTTCCACAACATGTCAACAACAGACTTCTAGACAGCCATAAATCTTATGAAACCTGGATCAAGAAAAAGATTTTTGCAGAAATCGACTATTCGGTAAATGAGGGTATAATGAGATATGAGACTTTCGATGACTACATCAGGGAAAATGCCGTTATCGCCAACTTCTACTATGAAGAATACAAGAGCATAACCGATAAAGATGAGATGTACGAGAAACTTTCAAGAAAGATGATCAAGGTGTCTCAAAATACAACAGCAGGACTTCTCCTTGATTATTATGAGCAATATTATAAAAAAGCATAAGGGGAAAACATGAAGGTTCTTTTAGCGGCAATTAATTCAAAATATATCCATACGAACATCAGTCTCAGATATTTGGAGAAATCAGCGAGGTTTCTTCCCTATGAATGTGTTCGGAAGGAATTTACAATCAACGAGAATCTGACAAGGATTCTCGAAGAAATCATGGAAGTGAAACCTGACCTTATCGGATTTTCAGTCTATATCTGGAATTTTGAAATGGTCAAGGAACTTTCTGTCCTCATCAAACGTATTGATGAAAAAATTAAAATTCTTTATGGAGGACCTGAGGTTTCATACGATAGTAAAAAACACCTGGAAATCATGGCGGGTGATTTTATCATCCGCGGTGAAGGGGAAAAGTCGTATGAGGACCTTATCGGTTCTCTTTTGCTTGGGAAAAACCTGGAGGAAGTGAGTGGGCTGACGTATCGGTCAGGGGACGAAGTCAAAAGCAATGCCCCCAGGGAAAAGATGGATCTAAGCCTTGTTCCTTTTCCTTATGAGGAAGGAGAGGATCTGACGGACAAGATTGCTTATACGGAGGCCTCGAGAGGCTGCCCGTATATGTGCAGCTATTGCCTGTCTTCATCTGAACGGGATCTCAGGTTCCTTCCGTATGACAAAGTCGTCGAAAATATAGAAAAGCTGTTGAAAACAGGGACAAGGATGATTAAGTTTATCGACAGGACGTTCAACATCCATCCGGATGCCTATAAGATTTGGGCATACCTCATTAACCTAGACGATCAGGTGACCTTTCACTTTGAAATTTCACCGGACCTGATTAAAGCAGAGCATCTAGAGCTCCTCGCGAAGTCTCCTCTTGGAAGAATACAGTTTGAAGTCGGCATCCAGAGCACAGAAAAATTGGTGCTCCAGGAAATAAACCGTTACATCACCTTCGGGAAAGTAAGGGAGACCCTTATTGGGCTTGGAAGGCTGAAGAATATCCATACCCATATGGACCTCATTGCAGGACTTCCAAATGATACTTTAGATTCCTTCAGGAAGAGTTTTAACGATGTCTATGCCTTAAGACCTGAAATGCTTCAACTTGGTTTCTTAAAAGTGATCAAGGGAACACCGATGGAAAGGGATGCTTTAAAGTATGGCATCGTCTATAGTCCTTATGCGCCTTATGAGGTGCTTAAAACAAACTGGATGAGTTATGACGACTTAAGGTATCTCCATCGAACTGAAGAGGTCTTAGACCGGTATTACAACTCCGGAAGATTCCAGCATACTTTGGATTATGTGCTTAAAGAAGAAAAGGAACCCATGAATTTCTATGGCGGACTTGGGACTTATTATAAGGACCAGGGATTCTATGAGAAGATTCCGGGAGTAAAAGATTTTTATCGCATTCTAAAGGAGTTTACCCTCATTTGGAACGATACTCATGGAAGTACGCTTGATTCCAAGCTCTTCAATGAGCTTTTAAAGTTTGATTATCTTCAATACAACAAGAAGCAGTTCCTTCCAGAATTTATCGAAAGAAACTATTTGCCCAATAATGATTTGAAGCAGAAATTATCCAAGGAACTAGGGAAGAAAATCCACGTGGAGCTTTATCACCTTGATATTCTCCTTTATCTGGAGACAGGAAAGATAGTCGATACCGAAACTCCTGTAGTTTACGACGAAGAAACCGGAAAGATAATTACGAAAACGTTATCAAATTTTATGGCGTAAAACCCATAGTTAGGGTAAAATAGAAAGGTAAACGTATATTTTTCAAGGTGAGGAAAGATATCTTCTCATATGAGATATTTGTTTATCTGATCCTTTTTTAGGATCAAAAAGCAGCAATCTATAATTTTTCAATAAAAATAATGCAAATGACAGGAGGTGATACACATGGCGAAGGAAGCATTGGATGCAGTGAAGGAAGCTGAGGACAAAGCCAGAGAAATCATGGCAGAAGCTCTAAAGCGTTCAAGAGACATACGGGGTGAAGCGGAGAATCAGGCAGAGAAGAAATTCAAGGAGATTCTCCTGGAAGCATCAAAGGAAGCAGATTTAATCAAGGAGAAGGCGAAAGCCGAAGGTGAAGAGATTGCACAGCCAATTCTCGAAAAAGGGAAGCATGAAGCATCCAGACTGGAGTCCCTTGAATCCAAAGATCTCGGCGATGCGGTGAATATTATTATTGAGAGGATTGTGAAGGCAAATGGCGATCGTTAAAATGAGCAATTTCAGCCTGTTTACATTCGACTCAGACAGAGATGAACTATTACAAGAACTTCAAAAATTCAGTTATGTCCACTTCACAAATCTCAAAAAAGATGAATCTCTTTTGGAACAGGGCTTAAGTGGTCTGGAAATTCCAAAGGAAATTGAAGAAATTGATGAGGATATCAAGGATGTCAAGTATGTCATTGATCTTCTAAAGAAATACGATGACCGTGAAACAGGGCTGAAGGGAATGATCAAAGGAAAAAACAGCTTCACTTTTGAAGAATTGGAAAGTAAAGTCAGTAATTTCGACTATCATCCCATTATAGAGAAGTTCAGAGTCCTCTCTGAGCGTGTTGATAAGCTGAATCAGGAAGAAATGAGGCAAAAAGCGCTAAGCGATGAACTTAAACCTTGGAAGAATCTGAACTACGATGTGCGCTCGTTAAAGAATTTCAATTTCAGTCATATTTTCACAGGGTCAGTTCCAAAGAAACTTGTGGAAAAACTGAAGAAAGACATGATTGAACTTCAGGAAACGTACCTTGAAGTCATCAGCGAAGGAAAGGATGAAGCTTATATTTTAGGCATCACCTCGCGAGATGAAAAAGATGCTTTCAGTGAGATTCTTCGGAACAACAGTTATACGAACTTATCCATTCCGACAGAAACGACAGTGGATGAGGAATATAGCCTTGTCAAAGATAAGCTGAGTGCTGTGAAGGAAGAAAGAAAGATAGCTTTTGATGAAATCAGGGGCATGAAGGATTACTTGAGTGCTTTTGAAGAGACGTACGATTATCTACTCAACAAGAAACTGAGGTATGCGGCTGAAGACAACTTCATGAGGACAGAAAATGTCAATGTCATCAGCGGATTCGTCCCAACAGAACATGTGGACGACTTCAAAAAGGCCGTGGAAAAGACTCAGGAAAATGTATTTTATCTGGAAGTCAAGGAAGCTGAGAAAGACGATGAAACCGTACCGATCTTACTTAACAATGGTAAATTTTCAGAATCTTTCGAGTCATTCACCTTGATGTATGCTTTGCCAAAATATAATGGTATTGATCCTACACCGCTCTTCGCCCCGTTTTTCTTTGCTTTTGCAGGGATGATGATCGGAGATTTAGGTTACGGAATATTTATGCTCATTGCAACAGGCATAGCGCTGAAGTTTTTTAACCTGGACAAAGGAACCAGACTTTTTGTCAGATTCCTGTTCTATGTCAGTTTTTCAACCATGATCTGGGGCGCAATCTTCGGTTCCTTCTTTGGGGGAATCATACCGATGAGAGCTCTAATTAATCCCTCGACGGAATATCAGAAATTACTGATCCTATCCATCATTTTTGGTGGAATCCATTTGTTTTATGCGTTAGGGATTAAAGCATACCTTAATTTCAGAGATGGAAAACCATGGAGTGCATTGTTTGATACCGGATTTTGGTATATGGCCCTTATCGGGGGAATCGTCCTACTTCTGGCCTCGACCATGTCACTGCCGGAAACCGCGAAAACCATTGCTACTATAGTGATGATCGCCGGTATGGTCGGCATCATCCTTACAGGTGGAAGAGACAACAGTTCAGTTGCAGGGAAGCTTGCTGGGGGACTTTACAGTCTTTATGGCATTTCAAGCTATGTTGGAGATTTTGTGTCTTACTCAAGGCTCATGGCTCTTGGACTTTCCGGAGGATTTATTGCCGTTGCCATCAATATGATGGTCAGTATGCTCTTTGCCAAAGGAATCATTGGAATCATTTTTGGTATCGTGGTCTTTATTGTCGGCCAGGCATTCAACTTGTTCTTATCCGTACTTAGTGCCTATGTGCACACATCCAGACTTACCTATGTGGAATTTTTTGGTAAATTCTACGAAGGTGGAGGTAAAGGATTCAAGTTATTCAGAAATAAGTCAAAATATATTAATTTGGAATAATTAGGAGGAAATGAAAATGAATTTTGGGCAGATGTTATTAACAAACGGTGGCGTATTGGTTGCCGCACTAGGAATCGTAGCAGCAGTTATCCTTTCAGGTATTGGTTCAGCTAAAGGCGTAGGTATGGTTGGTGAAGCTGCAACAGGAATTATCATCGAAGAACCTGAAAAGTTCGGTAGATCTCTTGTTCTTCAGCTGCTTCCAGGTACACAGGGTCTTTATGGATTTGTTATCGGTCTTATGGCTATGGGTTCACTTAGAGTGGACATGACCTTAGTAGAAGGATTCTATATTTTCCTTGCCTGTATGCCAATCGTATTCGTGGAATATTTTTCCGCAATCTATCAGGCGAGAGTATCAGTTGCCGGTCTTGCAATTCTTGCAAAAAATGAAGAACATGCAACAAAGGGTATCATCTATGCAGTAATGGTTGAAACCTATGCACTGCTGTCATTCGTTATGTCCCTGATTCTTCTTTCTGCAGTCACTTTCTAAAAAAGTCTGAAGATAAAAGAATAATGCAGAAAAAGGAAGTGAGTAAATGTCTAATCTTGAAAATCTGACAAGCAAGATTTTGGAAGAGGTTAAGATTAAGGCGGAGACCCTTGTCAAGGAAGCGGAAGCTTATAAAGACGATGTGGTCCTGAATAAAGTCAAGGAAGCTGAAGAAAAGAAAGAAAGGCTACTTGAAAAGGCTGCCTTCGAAGCCAACCTCCTTAAGGAGAGGATTGTCGGCAATGCTGAAGTCAGCAGCCGAAATGAAATCTTAAAGGAAAAACAAAAAGTCATCGGGACGATTTTCGACGAAGCCAAGAAGAAACTGAAGGAACTTCCCGAAAGCGACTATTTGGACTATTTGAAGAAAACGATAGCCTCTCTTGATCTAAAGGGAGAAGAAACACTAATCGTGACAGAAGCGATGAAGGATGAGGTAAAGAAACTGGGTTTCACTCAGAAAGTTTCGGAAACCGAATTTGTCGAATCTGGATTTTTAATCAAAGATCAAAAGATATCATTGAATTTTAATTTTAATGACATGGTGGATTTTTATCGGGATGAACTTGTAAAAGACGTGGCAAACTTGCTCTTTAAGGAATAGGGGGGGGATTTCATGAACAGAATGGATTTTAACCAAGCTGTAATGAGAATTAAGGTCCTTGAAAAAAGACTCCTCGCCAAATCGAGACTGGAAAGAATGGTGGAAGCCTCTGACATCAATGAAGTCATCAAGATTTTAGGAGAAACGGAATACCAGTATTCATTAGGACTGGCATTAGCGCCAGCGGAATATGAAAAGATCCTCTCTGGAGAAATGAGAAGAGTTTATCGTTTGATGGACGAGCTCACTGGAGAACAGGCCATTTCGAAACTCTTGTCCCTCAAATATGACTATCATAACCTGAAGGTTCTCTTAAAAGAGAAGTTTTTAGGGACAGACTTATCGAGGCTTTACATTTCTTATGGGAGTGAAGATTTTTCTAGAGTGAAGAATGCCTATCTCAGCGAAAATTTTGAAGGTATTGATGAAAAGATTGTGGAAGCGCTTAAGGCGGCTTCAGAGGATTTTGAACTGACAAGAGACCCGCAGCGAATTGATATCATTATAGACAGGTATTATTTTGAACATCTTCTTCACCTCGCGAAGAGCACAGAAATTCCTCTTTTTGAGGATTATGTCAAAGACACCATCGATTTCACGAATATGAGAACGCTCATCCGCGTGAAGAAGATGGATAAGGATCAGAATTTTCTAGATCAGGTCATCCTTGATGGTGGCAATATTAGCAAAGAAAAGATTTACTTTGCGCTGAAAAGTTCTCTTGAGGAAATTATGGAGACCTTTAAGGATGAAAAGATTGGCAAGGAATTGGTCAAAGGAATTGAAGCGTTTAAAAAGACAGGTAATTTAAATGATTATGAAAAAATTATGGACAACAGCCTGATGAAGCTTCATGAACCATCGAAGACAACCATTTTTGGACCTGAACCGCTTTTTTCTTACCTTTATGCGAAAGAAGCTGAAATTAAGGCCTTAAGAATCATTATGGTTTCGAAGATGAACCAACTTTCACCTGAAACCATTAGGGAAAGGTTGCGTGATTTGTATGTATAAAATAGGTGTGATCGGGGACAAGGATTCCATTCTGGCTTTTAAGGCTTTGGGTGTGGATGTGTTCCCTGTAGTGGGCGCTGAAGAGACCAGGAGAACCCTGGATACTCTGGCCCGAAGCAAATATGGAATTGTCTTTATCACTGAACAGGCGGCACAGATGATCCCGGAGAGTATCGAGCGCTATATCAAGGAATTGGTTCCTGCTGTAATCTTAATCCCAAGCAACCAGGGAAGCCTTAATATCGGTCTTGACCGGATTACGAAAAATGTGGAAAAAGCTGTCGGTTCAAATATATTGTAGAGGAGCGGCCTAATGAAAGTCGGAAAGATTATAAAAGTATCCGGCCCCCTTGTCGTTGCAGAGGGCATGGATGAAGCAAATATCTATGACGTGGTAAAAGTTTCAGATAGCAAGCTCATTGGTGAAATCATCGAAATGAGAGGCGATAGAGCTTCCATCCAGGTATATGAAGAAACAACAGGAATAGGACCTGGAGAACCAGTGTATACCACTGGAGAGCCACTTTCTGTGGAACTTGGGCCTGGCCTTATCGAATCCATGTTTGACGGTATTCAGAGACCTCTGAATGCAATCATGGAGAAAGTTGGGGATTTCCTCAAAAAGGGCGTAGAAGTTCCTTCCCTGAACCGGGAAAAGAAATGGGCATTCATCCCTGTAGCCAAAGTCGGAGACAAAGTTTCCGAAGGAGATGTCCTTGGTACGGTTAAAGAAACCAATATCGTTCTGCATAAGATCATGGTTCCTCACGGAATCGAAGGAACTGTAAAGGAAATCAAGGAAGGCGATTTCACCATCCTTGAAACCATCTGTACACTTGAAGACGGAAAAGAACTGATCATGCTCCAAAAGTGGCCAGTAAGAAGACAGAGGACCTATCAGACTAAAATTAATCCTGATGAACCTTTAATTACGGGCCAAAGGGTTATCGATACCTTTTTTCCTATCGCAAAGGGTGGAACAGCCGCCATACCAGGACCGTTCGGTTCAGGGAAGACTGTTGTCCAGCATCAGCTTGCAAAATGGGCGAATGCGGAAATCGTGATTTATGTCGGTTGCGGAGAACGTGGAAATGAGATGACCGATGTTTTACTCGAGTTCCCGGAGATCGTCGATCCAAAGACAGGCGAATCTTTGATGAAGAGGACTGTTCTTATTGCCAACACCTCCAACATGCCTGTGGCAGCGAGAGAAGCTTCCATTTACACAGGAATCACCATCGCAGAATACTACAGAGACATGGGTTACAGTGTAGCCATCATGGCTGACTCCACCTCAAGATGGGCAGAAGCCCTTAGAGAAATGTCCGGAAGACTCGAGGAAATGCCTGGCGATGAAGGATATCCCGCATACTTAGGTTCAAGAGCTGCAGAGTTCTATGAAAGGGCAGGAAAAGTAAAGTGCCTCGGAAACGGCGACAGAGTTGGAGCCGTAACCATCATCGGTGCAGTATCCCCTCCAGGAGGAGATATCTCAGAACCAGTATCACAGGCTACCCTTAGAATCGTTAAGGTTTTCTGGGGCCTTGATGCAAACCTTGCCTACAGAAGACATTTCCCGGCAATCAACTGGATGAACTCTTATTCCTTATATCAGAGTAAGATTGACAAATGGATGAATGGTAATGTTGACGAGGAATTCGCCATGAATAGGACCAAGGCAATGGCTCTTCTTACCGAAGAAGCCTCTCTCCAGGAAATCGTAAGGCTGGTTGGCCGTGATTCCCTATCCGAGAGCGATCAGCTCAAGCTGGAAGCTGCCGAATCCATCAGAGAAGATTTCCTTCAGCAGAATGCTTATCATGAACAGGATACCTATGCCTCCCTTGCGAAACAGAACCTTATGCTGAAAATGGTTCTCCATTTTTACCATGAAGGGCTTAGGGCGCTCAAAAATGGTGTCTATTTGAAGGATATTCTTGCCCTTGAAGTCAGGGACAGGATTGCCAGAGCTAAGTATCTCGAAGAGAAAGATATTGAAAAGATCAATGCCATCAATACAGAAATGACTGATGCCGTTGACGAACTCATGCAGGAAGGAGGGCTCCTCAATGCTTAAAGAATATAGGACAGTTACTGAAGTTGTAGGACCTCTGATGATCGTAGAAGGCGTAGAAGGCGTCAAGTATGAGGAGCTTGTGGAAATCGAGCTTCAGACTGGCGAGAAACGTAGAGGAAGAGTCCTGGAAATCAATGGCGACAAAGCCATGGTCCAGCTCTTTGAAGGTTCAACAGGAATCAACCTTGCTGGAACCAAAGTCAGATTCCTCGGAAAACCTTTGGAACTTGCAGTTTCAGAGGGAATGATCGGTAGAATCTTCGATGGTCTAGGCAAGCCAAAGGATGGCGGACCTGAAATTATTCCAGAGGAAAGACTGGACATCAATGGTGTTCCAATCAATCCGGTATCAAGGGACTATCCATCCGAATTTATCCAAACGGGAATCTCTGCCATCGATGGGCTGAATACCCTCGTGCGTGGACAGAAGCTTCCAATCTTCTCCGGTTCAGGACTGCCACATGCTGAGCTTGCAGCTCAGATTGCAAGGCAGGCCAGGGTACTTGGGAAGGGCGACAAGTTTGCCGTTGTTTTCGGTGCCATAGGAATCACTTTCGAAGAAGCACAGTTCTTCATCGATGACTTCAAGAAGACCGGAGCAATCGATAGAGCCGTTCTCTTTATGAACCTCGCGAATGACCCGGCTATTGAAAGAATTGCAACCCCTAGAATGGCGCTCACATGCGCAGAATATCTCGCCTTTGAAAAAGGCATGCATGTCCTTGTCATCCTCACAGATATTACAAATTATGCTGAAGCGCTTAGAGAAATCTCAGCAGCCAGAAAAGAAGTTCCAGGAAGACGTGGATACCCTGGCTACCTCTATACGGACCTTTCCACCATCTATGAAAGAGCGGGAAGAATCAAGGGAAGAGCAGGATCAATCACCCAGATTCCAATCCTTACGATGCCTGAAGATGACAAAACCCATCCAATTCCAGACCTTACAGGGTATATCACTGAAGGCCAGATCATCTTGTCGAGGGACCTCTACAAGAGAGGAATAGAGCCTCCAATCGATGTACTCCCTTCGCTCTCAAGACTGAAGGACAAGGGTATCGGAAGAAACAAGACACGAGAAGACCATGCAGATACCATGAATCAGCTGTTTGCAGCTTATGCCACAGGTAAGGAAGCTAAAGAGCTTTCAGTTATCCTTGGTGAATCTGCACTTTCAGAATCTGACAAGGCTTTTGCAAATTTTTCAGATGCCTTCGAGGCACGGTATGTCAGCCAAGGTTATGAGACCAATAGAGAAATCAGCGATACCTTGGATCTGGGCTGGGAACTTTTCACCATCCTTCCAAGAAATCAGTTGAAGAGAATTCGAGATGAATACTTAGATAAGTACATGCCGAGGGAAACCAAAGGAGTTGAGTAGCCATGCCTAAACTTAATGTTAATCCAACTCGTATGGAATTAACCAAACTCAAGGTAAGAATGGTTACGGCTAAAAGAGGTCATAAGCTTCTCAAGGACAAGCAAGATGAACTCATGAGGAGATTTATTCTCATGATTCGAAGAAACAAACTCCTTCGTGAAGAGGTGGAGAAGGAACTCACCGAGGTATTTAAGGGATTCCTGATTGCCTCTGCCATCATGAGTCCGGAGTTTCTTGAGGAGGCGGTGTCGTTCCCTAAAGAAGAGATTACCGTGGATATCAAGAAGAAAAATGTCATGAGTGTCAATGTCCCTGTGATGAATTTTATCAGGAAACTTGCGGATGACCCTGGAAGCATATATCCTTATGGCTATGCCCAGACTTCTTCAGACCTTGATGACGCGATTTCCAGGCTCTATGCCATCATGCCTAAACTGCTCGAACTTGCGGAGGTCGAAAAATCCTGCCAGCTCATGGCTGACGAGATCGAAAAGACCAGAAGAAGAGTAAATGCTTTGGAGTACAGGACCATTCCTGAACTTGTGGAAACCGTCAAATTTATCCGCATGAAGCTGGATGAAAATGAAAGAATTACAACCACAAGACTGATGAAGGTTAAGGACATCATTCAAAAAGCAGAGCTGGAGAAAAAAGCCAAGTAATAGAACAATAAATTAGTTTAAGATTAATCGAAAGAGAGATCCGATATGCAAGAAGGTATATCGGGTCTCTCTTTCGTGAGGGAAATGCCTTGAACTCGAGATGCAAATTTCCTAGTAGCTTCAGTGAGACATCAAGTTATTGAGCATGATGATCAATAACTTTATAATTCCCATCAATAGGACGCTTTGACAAAAAAGAAATTAATCTCCAAGTTAAGGGAGAAACCTTTTAAATACTTCTTGAACATTAGCTAACTTAAATGATATTATCTATGTGACAGGAGATGATTATTTTGGAAGAAAAACAAATATTAAAATTTAAGGATGAAGACGGAAACGTTATTGAACTGGAAGCCGTTGCTAAAATCTACCTGAATAAGACTGAATATCTCATACTTGCTCCTCTTGACGAAGACAGTGAAAATGAATATGTTTATAGAGTGGACAAAGATAAAGACGGTAATGAAGAACTTAATATCGTGGATAGCGATGAGGAATTTATGATGGTCAAAAAAGAATACAAAAATTTACTATACAATGAGGGTGGAGAAAATGAATAAGGATAATATTTTACTGTATTTAGAAAATAATGGACTTAGTGATATAGACATCTTGAAAGAAAATGAAAGCATGATCGTTGCTACTGCATATTATGATTATGACGATGATGAGATGGAAGCAGCTAAAGCATTTGCTGAAGATCAGGTTGAAGAAGATGATGACGAATCAGTTTACAATGATTACTACATGAATTATCTAGTTGACCTTGCGGTTGACACTTTGGGAGAAGTCATGGAAGAGCTTATTGAAGAAGAAGGAATCGATGCTCAGTACCTGACTTATGAAATAGATCCTGAAGAAGCAGACAGTATTCAGGTTGCTATGCTCTTCTCCAAGGGAGATATCGATGTAGATTTAGAAGATATCTTGGATGAACTGGAACAGTAAATGTTCACAGAATAGTTAACGGAATATTGGCACAATACCACGCGTAATATTGAATTTTAGCCGATTTGTGGTATAATAAAGTAAATAGAATCCTGAAGTGTACGCGCAGCCTATATATTCAACCTACATTTTAAATCCGGGATCTCTAACATGAGAAATGATATCAGACTTTAAAGGTAGCTACCTATTCCTAGGATCTTAAGTAGATAGATAATTTCTCTGAAGGGAACCCACCTGCTTAGGGCAGGTATGGATTATTAGGTGGACGGCATGTCGGGAAACTTATTTGATTATGGTTGCTCTGCTTAGGCAGAGCAATTTTCATTAGAGGAGGAAAAAAATTGAAAGATATACAGCATGATGAACTCGTTGCAAAAATTAATGAGTTCACCAATTTGATAAAAGAAAGAGAACTCACTGCAGCGGAAGCTGAAGAAAGAGAACTTTACAGAAGAGAATATTTAAGAAGAATAAAAATCAGTCTCAAGGGCAACCTTGATGGTGTTAAATACAATAAAAAATAGGGGGGATACGAATGACGGTAAGAGTTAAGGACCTGATCAAGGATTTTGAGCTGGAAGTTGTACTAGAAGGAGTCGTCAATCATGAAATTACCATTAACGACATCAATCGTCCAGGTCTTCAGCTCGCTGGATTCTATAATTACTTCTCAAAAGATAGAATTCAGGTCATCGGTATGGGGGAATGGAGTTTTCTGGAGGAACTAATTCCTGCTTTAAGGGAGAAGAGAGCAGAAAAATTCATGAGTTTTGATATTCCTTGTGTAATCATGACCAGGAACCTGGATCCTCATTTGGAGCTTTTTGAAGCGGCTAAAAGAAACAAAAAGTGGATTTTGAGGACGAAATTATCGTCAACGATATTCATCTCAAGGCTTACCATGTACCTGTCGAGCGCACTAGCTCCAGAGACAAGGCTTCATGGAACGCTTGTAGATATTTATGGCATGGGCGTTTTCATTACAGGAGTCAGTGGTATCGGTAAAAGTGAAGCTACGCTTGAACTATTAAAAAGAGGACATCGCCTTGTTGCGGATGATGCCGTAGATATCAGTGCCGTTGATGGTGTATTAAGAGGCAGATGCCCTGAAATTACCTTTGGGATGATGGAAGTCCGAGGACTGGGAATTATCGATGTATCAGCCCTATATGGACTTTCCACAATGATCCCGACAAAAAGGATCGACTTCATTATTCACCTCGAATACTGGAGAGATGATGGGGATTATGACAGACTAGGCATGGATGAATTTGAAGATATTCTGGGCGTCAAGGTCAAGAAACTCATTGTTCCTGTGAGGTCCGGCAGAAATATATCCATCATCATTGAAGCTGCTGCGGCGAACTATCGATATAATCGTATTTCGAAGGTTTCGCCTGCGGAAGTCATTGATGAACGTATGCGTAAGGTAAGTGAACGAAGAGATGCGAATTTAGAAGACTAAAAAAATCGTGTCCGTAAGATTTACTTGTAATTGTTTTGAATTTAAACTATAATGAATATAAATTTAAATGATTATAAATTAGAGGTGAAAAACATGTATGTTAAAAATATTGATGTTTACCTCAGAGAAAAGGGTGTCAAGCCATCATATCAAAGAAAGAGAATTTTTGAGTATATGATGAACAATCACAATCATCCTTCGGTGAATGTGATTTATGATGCGCTTATTGATGAAATTCCTACTTTAAGCAAAGCAACAGTATATAATACGCTGAATCTCTTTTTGGAACACAAGCTCATCGAAGTCCTGCCTATTGATACCAACGAGGCAAGGTATGATGTCTTTAATCCAAAGGAGCATGGGCATTTCAAATGTGATGTCTGCGGAAATATCTTCGATATCAATATCAAGATTAACGTGGAGGATCTCTCAGATGATTTGTCTGGATTTAAAGTTGACTCTGAGATCTATAACTTCCGCGGTACCTGCAAGACCTGCAGTGAAGCGATAAAAAATAAGGCCCAAATCGGATAACCGGTGAAGGACAAGAGATTCCAAGAAGCAGAAAGTATATTTCTGTTTCTTTTTTTTACGGATGATTTTAATGACCTGCATCACATAGTAAAATATACCCTACAGAGCAGATGCTTTTTTCGTTTGTCTACTCTTTAGGGTATATTTTATACTTCGTTACGATTTAGAATTAAGACTAATTAAAGAGATTCTTCATGTGGTCTTCGTAAAAATTGTGATAAAGTGGAAGGAAATGGATGTTGAAACTGAAAAGAAACAGGACAAATAGAGACTGCATGAAGGAGAGTATAATGAACAGAATACTGCTTGTGGAAGATGACAATGCCATTGTTAAAAATCTTGTGGATATATTGCAGAGGGAAGGATTTTCTGTGGATACCGCTTCAGGACAAAGTGATGCCATGGATCTCATCGAAAAGGAAAGGTATGATCTGTGCCTTCTGGATATCTCTTTGAAGGATGGGAACGGGTTTGCCGTATGCAGAGCAATAAAGGACAAGGATGATACGCCTGTGATCTTTCTCACCGCTTCAGGTGACGAATACAGTGTGGTTGCGGGATTTGACATGGGCGCTGACGACTATGTCAAAAAACCTTTTCGCCCAAGAGAACTGATTTCAAGGATCAGAAGTGTCCTAAGGCGTTCCGGCAAGCATCAGTCTGTCATCGAGATTGAAAACCTGTCTGTGGATTCAGTCAAAGGCGTCATCAGAAAAGGCGGAGAGGAAATCTTTCTTTCAGCGCTTGAGTACCGGCTGCTTCTTGTTTTTCTCAATCATCGTGGAATGGTGCTTTCCAGATCAAAACTTTTGGAAGAAATCTGGGATATTGCCGGTGATTTTGTCAATGACAACACCCTGACGGTATACATCAAAAGGCTTCGGGATAAGATTGAAGATGATCCGCAGCATCCCACCATCATAAGGACCATAAGAGGTCTTGGTTATAAGGTGGGTGACTGATATGGGTATGATAAGAAACCCTGAGCTTAAGAGACATCTCCTGACTCAGGCACTCCTTTCGCTGATTCTTGTGATAATTGCCTTTTACAGAGACCCGATTACCGGCGTACTGTTGCTCTTTACGTCAGCCATCTTTATTCTTTCGAATTTAATTTTCACCTTCAGAAGATACAGGGTTATAGCAAAGCTTACTGAAGAAATCGATGAGGTGCTGCATAAAGATGTGTTCAGACCGATCTCCATGTACGAGGAAGGAGAACTTTCCATACTGAGTACCCAGATCAATAAAATGAATAAAAAACTTGAAGAGCAACAAAGTGCACTTCTTCATGATAAAGTATATCTTTCCGAGTCCCTTGCAGATATTTCCCATCAGATCAGAACGCCCCTTACAGCCCTTAATCTCACCTGCGATCTGCTACTTGAAGAAAACCTGGAACCAAGGAGACGAAAATCCCTGGTCAAAGAGCAAATGAAGCTTCTGGACCAGATCGACTGGCTGATCAGTGCACTATTAAAGCTTGCAAAGCTAGATGCCCATACGGCGAAAATGGCGAAGGAAAAAGTTTCGGTTAAAAATCTTCTAAGAAGGGCGACCGAGCCTCTAGGTATTGCCATGGAGATCAAAGAGCAGGAGCTTAAAGTAAGCCAGACTGGAGAGGAAAGCTACATCGGAGACATCTACTGGAGCGCAGAAGCTTTGCTCAATATCCTTAAAAACGCCATGGAGCATACACAGATAGGCGGAACCATCTCCATCGATGTTTCCGAAAATGTGCTTTTTACTGAGATCATCATTAAAGATGACGGTGAAGGAATCGATAAGGAAGACCTTCCGCACCTCTTTGAACGTTTCTACAAAGGGAAGAGCTCAAACCAGGCAAGTGTAGGGATAGGACTTGCCCTTGCGAGGATGATCATCACTCAGCAGGGTGGAACGATAAAAGCGGAAAACCATATGGACAGGGGCGCAAAATTCACCATCAGATTCTACAGGCCTAAAGATTAAGAGAAGAGAGACGAGCAGGTAATGCCATCTCTCTTTTTCAATGTGACGATATTGTAAGATTTGCGTCATGAACGTGTAACCCTCATAGAATATGATGGTCATATAGAAAAAGGTAAATGGAGGCAAATTATGGAAATCTTAAGAGTGGAAAATCTCACCAAAACCTACGGTGAAGGCATAAATATGGTCAAAGCCTTGGACGGCGTATCATTCTCTATCGAAAAGGGTGATTTCGTCGCCATCATCGGACCTTCAGGTTCAGGCAAGTCAACGCTTCTTCATATCCTTGGAGGCGTGGATAAGCCCACAGACGGGAAGGTCATTATGGACGGCAGTGATGTCTACAAACAGGATGATGAGAATCTGGCTATTTTCAGAAGAAGACAGGTAGGACTCATTTATCAGTTTTATAACCTCATCCCGGTTCTTAATGTCCTCGAAAACATGACCCTTCCGGTATTACTGGATGGCAGAAAAGTAAGCGAGGACAGACTGAATGAGCTGGTTTTGACCCTAGGTCTTAACGGACGGGAAAGTCACCTTCCAAATCAGCTCTCCGGCGGTCAGCAGCAGAGGGTATCCATAGGGCGGGCTCTGATGAACGCACCTGCAGTTGTCCTTGCGGACGAGCCTACGGGAAACCTCGATTCCAAGAACAGTCAGGATATCATTCACCTTTTAAAGGAATCAAACAGAAAATATAATCAGACGCTCATCATCATCACTCATGATGAAAACATCGCTCTTCAGGCAAATCGAATCATTTCCATTGAAGATGGGAAGATCATCAGAGACGAGGTGATCAGAAAGTGAATATCCTCAATCGCGTAACCCTTCAGAATTTAAAGAAAAACCGTACAAGAACCCTTGTCACCATCATCGGAATCATTCTCTCTGTATCCCTATTTACAGCGGTGACAACCTCCGTACACAGCCTTAAGACCCATGTGATCAATGTAGTCAAGGAACAGGAGGGCGACTATCATGGCGCGGTAAGCGGAGTAAGCGGACAGGCTCTGTCTTCGCTTCTCTCCTCCGATAAGGCTGATATGGTCACAACCATCCAGAACATCGGGTATGCAAGGCTTAATGAGGCTCAGAATGAGTATAAGCCCTATCTCTTTGTCGCTGCCATGGATAACACTTTCTCAAGCATCATGCCCGTCAACCTCACCCAAGGTGAGATGCCAAAAAGCAGCAAGGAGATCATCATCCCTGAACATCTTTCTCAGAATGGAGGCGTGACACTGAAGTTGGGAAGCGAAATTACGCTGGAAATGGGAGAAAGATACCTGGGTGAAGAGCAGCTTGCCCAGCACCAAAGTTTTGATCCCCAAAATGAAGTGTTTAAATCAAAGAGCACAAGAACCTTTAAAGTGGTCGGATACTACGAAAGGCCGAGCTTCGAAGGACATAATGCACCAGGGTATACTGCGCTGACACTTCCAGACGGGGGAGGACCTGACAACTTCACTGCTTTTGTAAGAGTCGAACCAGCAAAAGAGGTCTACAGCTTTCTCGGTGAAATGTTTCCTAGCCATCATATCGAGTTCAACAACGACCTTTTACGCTACACCGGAAATTCCAATGAGAATACACTCAATGCCGTACTCTACAGCATGGTGGCAGTTCTCTCCGGAATCATCATGTTTGGTTCCATTTCGCTCATCTATAATGCGTTTTCCATCTCCATCAGTGAGCGAACTAAACAGTTTGGCCTTTTAAAGTCCATCGGTGCAACGAAAAAGCAGGTCATGAACAGTGTCATTTTTGAAGCACTGACACTTTCTGCAATCGGGATCCCCTTGGGAATCCTTTTGGGCATCACTGGAATCGGTGCGACATTCATCCTGGCAAAGGATCTCTTTACCCATCTCTGGAGAGAAGAGACAAAAGCCGTACTGACGCTCAGACTTTCACCTGCAGCGCTGATCATTTCAGCAGTGCTTGGTCTCATCACGGTTCTCATCTCGGCCTATATTCCGGCAAGAAAGGCGTCGAAAGTGTCGGCCATCGATTCTATCAGGCAGACCGACGACATCAGAATCAAGCCCGGTAAAGTGAAAACAAGCTTACTGACCTACAAACTCTTCGGATTCCCCGGTATGCTGGCTTCCAAGAACTTCAAGAGAAATAAGAGGAAGTATCGCGCGACGGTCATCTCACTATTTATGAGTGTTGTACTCTTCATTTCCGCATCCAGTTTCAGTGAGTATCTGAATAAAAGCGTGGGACAGGTCATGGCGTCAAGTTCGTATGATCTTGTGTACACTCTTACACCTAATTCGGACATACGTGCCGAGGAGTTTAGAGATATCCTTGTAAAGCTTGATGGCGTAGAAAAAGTGAGCTATGAGAGCAGCACATATGATATTAGCCTTGTGGTACCCACAGATAAGCTCTCCAAAAAATATCAGGAGCTTAACACGAGCCATTATGGTACTGATTTTATTAAAATGAATGAAAACGAAAAGGTGCTCAGTACACACGTCATTTTTCTGGATGATGAAAGTTTCAACAATATCCTTCTGGAGAATGATCTGAGTATTGAAGAATATACCAATATCAGTCAACCAAAAGCTGTGCTTTATCAGGAAGGCAAGATTTTCAACTACGACGAGAGTAGGTACTACACCTTCGACATCCTTGAGAAAGGATCGTTTGAGGCAAGTTATGCGAAGATAGATTATGGCGATGACGATATCTACTTCACAGGAGAACGAAGAGGAGAAGATCTTCTCTACAAAGACATGGAAGAAAATGAAGTGCTGGTACCTTATGAGGAAGGGATAAACACCGGAAAACTTCACCTGGGTGAACTCATTACGAAAGCACCTATGGTTTCCATAAATTCACTAAGTGACGAGCTGAACGTGATTTATCCTCTAAGTGCAAAATCTGCAGTGCTCCCTGAGAGTGAAGAAGAGTTTGTAACTGATTTCTACTTTGCAGTAGATGATCATGCAAAAGTATTCAAGGAGATGTCTGAAACTATAACAGACATTGGCCTTCCTCAGAGCAGGCTGCAAAACCGTGCCAGCGATCTTGAAAGCAATCGTGCCATGATTAGTGTGGTGAATATCTTCTCCTACGGATTCATCATCCTCATCTCACTTATTGCTGCTGCCAATGTATTCAACACAATCTCTACCAACATTAACTTAAGAAGACGAGAATTTGCCATGCTGAAAGCCGTAGGGATGACGAGAAAGGGCTTCGACAAGATGATGGTCTATGAGAGTATCCTTTATGGGCTTAAGGGAATCCTGTATGGACTTCCTGTGGCACTTGGCGTAACTTATCTTATCTACCGTTCCATCAGCAACGGCATCGATTTCGAATTCTTTGTGCCATGGACATCAGTCATCATCGCCGTGGGCAGCGTATTTGTTGTGGTATTTGCCACCAGCATCTATGCCATGGACAAGGTGAAGAAGGACAATCCCATTGATGCGCTGAAGAATGAAAATCTCTAAAAAATAGGATAGACAGTTTCACTGATATATTCCCTCCATTGTCAAAAAGACTTTAATTCTGTATGTTGAAGAAGATCACATCCTTCACAGAATTGAAATCAGGCGATTGGGGGGATTTTTATGATAAGCATATATTTTTCACGCATGCTCAGCCGGACCATGATATGTTCAAGTAAGGTGTAATGTAATTCATATTAGAAAAAATAATCGAAGAACTTGAAAGCTGAAAAGGTTTAGAGCGAAAATCCTATGATATGATTAGAATTATGATGAATTAAAGTCTCTAAATACATGAGAATAGGATGGATAAGATATGCAAAAATATAAAGGCGAATTAGGACTCTTTCTGGTTTCAATCATATGGGGAAGTGGGTTTATCGCGAGTGCCATAGGCCTTGACTACCTGACCCCAAATCAGACGCTGACAGGAAGGTTCCTTGTCGCCTCGGTTATTCTTGTTTTACTAAATTTAAAAAACCTTAAGGGAATCAAGAAGAAAACATTGAACAGAGGAATGATTTTGGGCACTTTTCTCTATGTTTCGTTCATACTTCAGACCGTAGGGCTCAAGTATACTACGCCTTCGAAGAATGCATTTCTTACTGCAGTCAATGTCGCTGTCGTTCCTTTTATCGGATTCCTCTTCTATAAGAAAAGCCTTAATAAGAAGGACATCCTAAGGGCTCTTCTCTCCATCATCGGAGTTGGCGCGATTTCCTTGGAATGGTCCGGCCTCATCAACTTTGGAGATTTTCTCAGCTTTCTATGTGCGCTGACCTTTGCCTACCATATTTACCTTACAGGAGAGTTCATGGAAGATGAAAATCCTTTAGTCATGACCATGGTTCAGATGACGACGGCATTTGTACTTTCTTTAGTGGTAATGCTATCAAGCGGAGAATCCCTCATGGGTCATGATGTCAGAGGTTATGCTGCAGTAGTGTATCTCGGTGTTTTCAGCACAACGATCGCATTCCTCGTGCAAACCATCAGCCAAAAATATACCAGCAGCAATCGCGCTGCGGTAATCATGTCTACGGAATCGCTTTTCGCCATGGTCTTTTCGATGATTATCCTTAAGGAACAAGTGCTTCCAAGAATGATTGTAGGCGCAATTATTATTTTTACCGCCATTATTCTTCCACAAGGCAGTGAAGAAGTGGTTGAAGATGAAACGATCATGGAGATTGAAGAAGAGGAACTGGCATAAATAGCGAACAACTGACAGGAATTCCTGTCTCAAATCAAACTGGAGCAGTTTGATGAAATGGAGGTTAATCATGCAAGGAAACAATCGGAGTTCTATAAAGCCAGGGATAAGGGTTAAGGTCGTACAGAAACAAGACCAGCGTACAGGTACGCTAACAGAAGGTATTGTGATGAAAATCCTGACAAACTCACCAACACATCCTCATGGAATCAAGGTTATGCTTGAAGGTGGAATCGTAGGAAGAGTACAGGAAATCCTATAACGCCTATTGATGAATAAGATAATAGAATGAAAAAGTCTCGAAAGCCATCAGGAACTGCTCGCAGTTCACTGTTGATGTCTTTCGAGATTTTTATTTTGCCAATTCCAAGTTAAGGCATTGCGATTACATAAATTGATTAAGAAATGGCTGCAGGTCATTTTCGTCATAGGTCATGGAACCGAGATATCCATGCCTGGTATCTCCAGGAATCCCGTGATAATCAGATCCCACAGTAATAAAAAGATTCTTTTCTTTGGCTAACTTTAATGATCTTTCCGTCATTTTTTCATCATTTAGGAAATAATAACATTCAAGTCCGTCAAAATCGTACTGAAGAAGATCTTCCAAATCATTCTTTTTATAGATGACAGGGTGAGCAAGGACAGCAATTGCGCCATTATCCTTTAAAAATTTAATTCCATCGGGAACAGAGAGTTTTAAATTCGGAATATAAGCCGGGCTTTCCTTGCTCAGGTACTTTGTAAAAATGTCATCATGACTCACATCTGGAAGTGCTTTGGAGATGGCACCGGCAAGATTTGCCCTGGTCAGGACACCTTTGCTTGTGCTTCTTAGCTCTTCATAGTTGATATCAAGGTTAAAGTGGGTTTTTAATAGATCGATCATCTTTTCAATTCTCGTATTTCTATTGATGAAAAGATGGTCCAGGGCATCGAGGAACGTCTTATTCATATAGCTGTCCGTTTTGAAATATCCAAGGATATGGATACTTTCGTGGTTTCTTCCAGTGGTCAGTTCAATACCGGGGATAAATCGAATTCCTTCTTTTTCTAGTAGTGGCGCAATTTCTTTGTGGCCAGCGACAGTATCGTGGTCGGTAAGGCTCATGAGTTTAAGTCCTTCATTTTTCGCGAGCAAAGCAAGCTCATTACTGCTGAGCCTGCCGTCGGAACATGTTGTGTGGCAATGTAAATCTAATTTCATTTGATCTCCTCTATCGGTTGTCCTTATTTCATAAGGACGTTATATTTATCAATAACGACTAAGTTGTACTCTTCATTTCATTTTACCATAGGAATGAGTTGTCGTAAAAAAACATCTTAGTCTAAATAACTAATATTATGTAAAACAAATATTGTTAAACGTTTTCAAAATTTAAATATTATATGCTTTTATTTATCTATTTAAGTATTATTCTAAGGTATTGTTAGGAGTTAGTTAAATCTTCATACAGAAGCAATTTAAGATTATTTTTGTTTGATTTTTAGGTTATAATTATTTTGTCAGTTGAAAAGACTGAATATTATAAAATTAGGAGGCGCTAAATTGAAAAGAAAAAATAATTTGAAGTTTTTTTCTTTATTTTTAGTATTGTTGTTTTCCTTCGCACTTCTGCCGGTAAAAATGGCAAGCGCTGCAACCAGTACAGCGAAGATCGATTATTACTCAATTAATGATTTTCATGGAAATGTGGATAGTACAGGCAGTTCGAGCAATCCCGGACTTGCAAGGTTACAGACCTATTTGAAGTCTCAAATAGCACTTAATCCTAATTCCTACTTCTTATCTTCTGGTGATCAATATCAGGGTACAGCGATATCAAACCTTACCTATGGTGATGTAGTCAATGATATTTTAGATAAGATGGGGATGCTCACTTCAGCTATCGGAAACCATGAATTCGATTGGGGACCAGAGCATATTGTAAGGTGGGCAAAAGAGGGAAGTTTCCAATTCATCGCTGCAAATATCGAAGTTGAAGAGTCTAAAAAACCTGCAGAATGGGATACTTATGTCAAGCCATACTACATTCATACCGTGAATATAGATGGTGTTGATTTTAAGATCGGATTCATCGGAATCGCAACTCCTGAAACAGCTTATAAAACTGCAGCTGCCAATGTGGAGGGATTTACCTTCACGGATCCTATAGTGGCAACGAATAATTGGACAACCTACCTAAAAGAAACTGAAGGTGTTGATGCCGTAATCGCACTCACACATCTTAGCGCTTTTCAAGATCTTACAACAAAAATCATTACCGGTGAAGTCGTGAGCTATGCCAATGGCATAGATGTCGATGCAATCTTCTCTGCTCATTCCCATCAGATTGTGAATGGAACAGTCAATGGGATACCTGTAGTTCAGGGACTATACAACGCAAGAAGTCTTTCAAAGATTTCGTTAAGCTTTGATGTGGTCGATGCGGTTAAAACATTGACCGTGACAAGCGCAGTCATTGACATAAAAGCGTTAATTAAAACCACAGTAGAAGATGCAGAAATTAAGAAAATAGTAGATGATTACTATACAATCCTATCTCCAATCTTAAATGAAAAATTAGCTGAGTTGAAAAATGATCTGCCTCATGATACAAGCATTATGCAGCTGACTCCTATGGGACAGTTTGTTAGTAAGGCCATGACAGAAATTGCCGGCACACAAATTGCGATTGTTAACGGCGGTGGTGTGAGAAGAGGATTTGAAATAGGAACCATCACGATGGGTCTAATGTATGAACTTCTTCCTTTTGACAACACCCTGGTTACATTGAAGCTGACCGGTGCTGACCTGAAGAAGGTCATCGAGCATGGAATCATGCCTGCAACTTTCAAGGCTGGACAATTCTATGGACTAGATGTCACTTATAATCCTGAAGCAGTAGCAGGAAGCCGAATTACTAAGATCACACTTCTTGATGGAACACCTATCGAAGATACTGCAGTCTATACGGTAGCAACGATCGATTTCCTTCTAACAGGCGGAGACAAATATAACTTTTCAGCCGCAACTGACGTTGTGGATACCATGATTCCATTAAGAGAAAAGATTGCAGAATATATCAAGGCAAAAGCAGTCATCGAAACTGTATTTGAAGATGACATGCATGCGGAATATATTCCCAAAATGGTTAATGTTGATTATTTTTCAATCAATAATTTCCATGGCAATGTCGATAGTTTAGGAAGTAGCAAAAATCCTGGGTTGACTAAAATTCAAACCTACCTCGACAAGATGAGAGTAATCAATTCGAACACTTATCTTCTGTCTTCTGGTAGCCATTTCCAAGGAAAAGCAGCTTCAAACTCAATCAATGAAAACTTCACAGGGATGAAACTTTTGGCCTCAGCATTAGGAAATTATGAATTCGCTGGGGAACCGAACCTCATTCTGAATTGGGCAAAAGCGGGTGGCTATGTCTATCTTGCATCAAATATCGAAATAGCAGAAGAAACTAAACCAGTAGATTGGGATACTTATGTCGTTCCTTATCTCATTCAGGAAATTGTTGTTGATGGGAAGACAATTAAAGTAGGATTTATTGGAGTTTCTACACCAAAAACCTTCAATGCTAATGGGTTCACATTCACAGATCCGATTGAAGCAACAAATAAGTGGAGTAAAATCCTCGTAGAAGAAGAAGGCGTTGATGCCGTTATCGCACTGACACAACTGAGTGCATCTCAACCAGGAACCGAGATTAAGGGTGAAATTGTAAATTATGCCAACAAGATCACTAACGTAGATGCTATATTTACAGGAAACTCTCAGCAAGTGGTTTCAGGGGAGGTTAATGGAATTCCAGTAGTGCAAGGTGGCCATAATGGAGGGTACATTGCAAATGTTACGTTTGAATTCAAGATTTTAGGGCCTGAAATTACACTGGAAACTGCAACTGGAAATGTGGTTGATTTAACTGCACTAACTCCAGAGCCTAGCAGAAAACTTAGTCGTTAAGGCAATACAGACAAGTCATTAAAATAGGGACACCGGAATTTTTAAGTAAATTCCGGTGTCCCTTAAATTTCTGATGATTGGATTGGTTTGGTAAACATACGAGGCTAGATCTGTTTATTTCGTCCTCGTCTCATAAAGCGTAAGGAGAAGCTGCTCAGTGTCCTCCAGGATGGGTTTAATCTCTATTAGCGATATCTTGTCGGGCTTCGTGTATCCTCTCTCTATGGTGTTCCTGGAGCCCATAAAGACATGCCCGTTAAACCAGGTGCTGAGATGTTCTTTTCCGTCAAGTGCCTTCAGAATGGAGATGGACCCGGAGGAAAGCGCCGGTCCGATATAGGGTTTAAAACCAGTTTCCCGGATTCTGAAGTTTTCATTTTCTGTTCGTTTAGTCAGGTCATCGGAAATATCCTTATCGTAGTGCTCAAGGGAGTTGATAACGACAAGACCTTTTCCGTGAGGACCAAAGGTTCTAAGGTCTTCGCGGAATTCATTTAGTTCTTTAGCAATGAATCGAGCTCTCGCTTCCATAACACCAAGGCCAAATCCTCTAATCCTGTGGCTTTCGATATTTCCTTCCTTCATGAGACTCATGCAAAGGAGGTCCACTGGATCGGAGACGATGAAATAATAACCCTTGAATCCTGAAGCTTCAGCCTGCCTTGCATAGTCGAGCAGAACTCTTTTGTTCTTTTCAAATTGCACAAGCCTTACATCCTTGACATCGCTTCCCACAGGAGGGATGAACAAAGAGACGGTAAAAACGATGCAGTCCGTCTTAAAGACTGTATCAAGTTCAGCTTCTGTGACAGGAGGCATATCCGTGCCATCGCTAATTTCATTACACTCGAGGTAATACCGTCTTCTTTTCAAGGCATCCAAATCAAAAATTTTAATTTCCTTCAAGATGTCTTTTCCAAGGAGCCTCATGCCAATGAGAAGGGTACCTCCAACATCACCCAACCCGAGAATCGAGAGCGTAAAAGGTTTGTACGGGCTTAGCTTACTGGTCTCCTGCACATCTTCCTCAGTACCAATATAAACGGGAAATCCAGTTAGATTTCTTTGTTTAAAGAGAAGGGATACACCTTTTTCTCCGATGATCTCTTCAACGCTTTCAGCAAGATATCTTCCGGGGAAGCCATCTTCAGCGATCAAGCGAATCTCTTCACCTCCTTGGATCATTTCATCCAGCTGAAGGGTTAGTTTCTCCATTTCCTTTTTATTCTTTAAAAGCTTGAGTACCCTTTGCTCAAGTTCGGGAGAAAGCTTTAGAAAGAAGGGTTGAAGGTTGTTTTTATTTTGCTGTCTGTTTTCTTCAAGATACGCCAGAAGTTCATCTTTCCTGAAAGGTTTACTTTTCTTACTTTGCACTCTTAGCCTCCTTATTCCACATGTGGAATTCTATAATTCATTTATTTTTTAGGCACGATCATTTTTAAACGAAGGAGCTCTTCCAGGTCTGATTCCAGATAATAGGAAGGAGCCTTGAAGAGGTCGTATCGGATATCTTTCCCCTTATCAGGGACTCTTGGCATCGTAAATACCTGTCCCAGGGAAGAGAGCGTCAGTTTTCGCTCATAGACCTGATGGAATTCCTCTTCGATGACCTTGAGGATTTTGATGGAATTTTCGATGGATACCTTGGAAAGCAAAAATATGCTCTCAATCCCTGCATCTAAAAGGAAAGTCGGGATGGTATAAGGCAAAATCAGGGTAATGGAAGGAATTAGATTCCTTTTGGGGAACTCGCCACGCCATAAGGCGTCACCGCCCACGAAGGGATAAAGATCCTTTTCGTTGAACCATACCTTTAATCTTGGAATGTAGTATACGCCATGAACTTTGTAGTCTTTGCTCGTCATGAGGTCCATGCCTTTAGCCGAGACGATTCCCGCAATGATCTTTCTTACCTCTATGTTTTGCGCTTTTAAAAGCGGATTAAGCGCATTCATCCGGTAGCCTTTATGGAGAATCGTATCCACGAGGATGACAGAGCGCTTAAACGAGGACAAGGTTTTTACCTGATTTTCAAGATTAAGATAAAAAGGAACCTCTTTGATCTTGAATCCTTCCATGTCCGAATTAAAATATTTTTCTGTATGAAGGGACTTGGTTACCGTATTTGGAACAACCGAGCGGTTCAATACATCACCATAGGGAACGCACATGAAGTTGCCGAGGGTCCTCGGTTTTGTTTCTTCCATGGGGACTGCATTTTCTTCGCAAATGGCACTGATGATTCCCTGCTGGAGCATTAGCGGTTCAAAGGGAAGAACAAGCTTTCCCGGATAGAGATTTCCAATCCCTTCCATAAGGGTTCCCCTTGTCTCCTGAATGATGCTCCTTACTCTCTGGTTGCCTCTGAAGGGATCCTTTAGGATATTCTCCATATCAAGGTTAAGTGCGATTGGCGTGCTCATATCGACGTAGTAATAGACGTCTTCTTTGTAACTCATCGGAGTGAAGTTGTAAAGCTTAAGAAGCGTCTGGAACTTTTCATCCTTCAGCGATTTCAGCTTCGGGAGAAACAGTGCGCATTCATAATCTCTTGAGACCCCAAAAGATAAGGTTTCCGTCAGAAGAATCTGGTGGTAGTTTCTCATTTTATCAGGAGAACTCACATAAAGACCATCAAGCACCATGATTCTTCCGAGGTTTAGTTTTCTGATCCTGTCTGCAAAATCCGCTTCCTTCACCTCGTTTAAAAGATTCTCGCTTCTTGCCCAGTGGAAAAAGCTTATGCCAAGCGTTTTGCTGGAATTTCGGTCTGTGATCGTGAGAATCCTTCCAGAAGTCTTCATGAAGGTTTCTTCCATGAGCTTTAGGATTGATGCATTCTCCTTGGGAAACAGTTTTGAAACAATGGAAATCAAGGATTCATCCATGACCCGATAAACCTTTTTCTCGAGGAACGTGAGGTTCACGAGGGACTTATCCACTTGGGCCTTTTGATAGAAACCATTAAGGTAAATATAGCTTTGGGCCATAGGATCGATCAAAGTTGAGATGTCACGATTTTCATCGATATTTGTCCTGATCTTGGAGGAGCTGATTTCCTTCAGGTCCTTTGGGAGATCCATAAACAGAACATCGGGAAGGATCTTTCTAATTTTTAATCTGATGTCCTTGCTGCGGTTTCTTTCAAAAAGGAGATGCTTGAGGCTATGGATAGAATTTTCGTCTTGTTCTTTTCCATAGCTTGAGGCATTAAGGACCACATCGCTACCGCAGACCATATAGACGTTTTGATTGAAAATTTCTTTAAGCGCCTTGATATCGCTGGGATTAGAGATGTTGATCGGAATATCCTCGGGGAATAAATAAAGTCCGAGCTCGCCTGCTGTACTCATGTTGAGGATGTTTCGCCTGACAATATTTGGCAGGGTTTTCTTCGACCAGGAGAATTCATCGATGGCAAGGTACACTTCATAGCCATGATCCCTGATTAGCCTTGCAATCGCGAGGTGAGAAAGGGTAAAGGGGTCGAAGGTTCCTGGAAAAAAGGCGTACTTCCCCTGATCTTTAAATTCAAAGGACTCATAGACATGCAGATATTCACTCATAAACCTGTAGATATTGTTCAGACCGACGCTCTGGCAAAGGAAGAGGAGATTTTTGTCCTCAGTGTTTAAAAGCGTGATGAGTTTCTTGCTAATGAGGCTGAAGATCTGATTTTTACTCTTCAGGGTAAGAACCTCTGAGGCGAAGATGACTTTTCCAATGGTTGTGAATGCAGCCCTTACAGAAAGGCTTTCATAATCGGCCATTCCATAGAGAAGCACGCTGACCATGCTGACGATGCGCTTTTCGCGTTCTTCCTCAGAAAGCTCGATGCTCTTCATCCCAAATTCGAGGAAGGATTCCAAAGTCGTTCCCAGCGTTTTGATCACAAGGGTCTTCACCGAAGGATTGGCTGTCTTTACCTTGATGAGGAGATCGTCGATGATTTCATCAAACTCCTTGATGTTAAGGTAGAGCAGCACCTTTCCGAGTGGTTTTGGAATATATTCAGTGAAGCGATGCCCTTCGATTTCGAGGGCTCTTAAGAGTTCCACAGAAACCTCATTCCGTTCATATGGAGAAAGCTGTCTCATGAGCGATAAAAGGGCGTTACCTGCAGTTCTACGGACAGATTCTATTGCAGATACCTTTAATAAATTACAGAGATGCAGGGCTGTATTTAGTGGGGTTACGGTATTGTCTTCCAAGGTATAGAAAAGCAGAAGCCTGATATTGTTTCGTTTAACAATCCAATGCGTTGCGGTTTTAAGGTTATTAAGAAAAACCGCCTCCAGCTCCTTTGTCCTTTCTTTGAGGAGTTTTTCCAGGGAGATTCGTCTACTCATGAGACCCATTTGTCCTGCAAGTCTCATATAGAGAAAGACGTTCGTAATCTCTGTACTGCTGCTCGCTGAACTGATTTCATTTTTGAGGAAGCCCTTGAATTCCACACTGAAGTCATTTCTGTCATACATGGATGTAATTTGTTCCAAGGAAGCAATCTGAAGGATTGTTCCTCCGGCTAAGCATTTCGTCAGAAAAAACTCCTTTTCTTTCGTTTCAAAAGGAATATGTTTGATCGCCTCGAGGAGAAAAACCGTCGTTTCCTGTTTTTTATGGTTCATTTCCACATAATATTTGGCAAGAACCTTCGTGAAGCCTTCTCTTCTCGGAACGGGCAAGGTGTCATAAAGACTTTTAACCATGGTGGAGAAGGAATAGCCAAGAAGAGACTTATGGCTGTCGATAACGATATGCCCGGGAGTGATCATATATTTCACCAGGTCATTCAGTAAATTAATGCCTAAGATATTTGACGAGGGTGCGACTTCTTCCAGGGGAAGTTCTTTTCTATAATCCTCATCGAAACTTCCGAGAAGTTTTCCAAGGATTTCTGCGCTATGATACCGAATGTCGTCTTCCGGATGAATAAGGCATTCCATGAGGAACTTGATGACCTGGAGTTTTTGTCCCTGTGTAAGGTAGGTGGAATACTCCTCGAAAATTCGGATATACTCGCGAAGGTCTCTCCAATCTCTTAATGAGCGGGCTTCCTCCAGAAGCGTATCCATGGAATATTCGTTCCTGAGTAAGTCCATGACCTTGATGTTGTGGTCTATGGCATGATATTTTAACCGCTCAATGATTTCTTCTTTGAAACATATCGCCGGTTTTTTAAGCGTTTGGATTTCTTTTTTTGACTCGATGACTATAGTGTTTTCTTCCTTCGTCTGCAATCTGGTTTCTACACCAAGCGAAATGAGGTAGTCCTCAAAGTCGCGAAGCTTTGCGTATACGCGTTCATAGCGTTTTTTCTTCACCTCGTCGACGTTATCAAGCTTGGATAAGATGACATCAAAGGACTCTTTAAGCGGATAGATATGCATTTCATCCTTGCCCTCGGTCCATTTGTTTTTCACTCGGAAATCCGAGTAAATGAGGATCAACGCTTCAAGGGAGAGGTTTTCAAGTTCAAGGTCCCAAGTACTATGATTCACCGCAATGTTTCTAATATAGTTGATGCCATGTTTCTTAAACCAGATATCGGAATAATAATAGTGGAGGTAAGGAACTCTGTTCATTTCACTGAGCTTTACCCCGTATTTTCCAATATCGTGTCCGGCCAAGGCGCCAGATACTCTTCCAAGGTCCAAGGGGAGATTAAGGTTTTTAAGCTGCCTTGCAATAAACATTCCAACAAAATGGACACCTGCCACATGGTCCAGCGTATTGAATCCATAAATGTCCCTGGATAATCTCATGAGGGCATAGATGTTATCTTCCTTGAAGGCTCTTTGAAACCTTCTGTATTCATCATCTTCAAGGGCTTCAAGTTCATTTTTACTGAGGAACTGAAAACTGTGTTCAACGTAAAACTCCTTTGAATCACTCTTTTCTTCTTCCATGAGCATGACCTCATAGACGGCCATAAAGACATGGATGAAGTTTATTTCAAGGCGAGTAAAGGAACGATCTCTTGACTCCTCGTTGACTTTTTTAAGCAGATATTCGTAAACCTCAAGGATGGAAATCTCCTTGCTTTCTTCACCAGGTAAAACTGCCTTCTTTACGATTTGAAATAGGCTTTCTGATGAAAAATCACGTTTTTCCAAGAGATGATTGATGCCTAGAATGAATTCCTGATTGGAGAAGAACGAGGTAAGCTCTTTCTCCGTAAAGGTTACCTTTTTTAAAAATCCTGACAAGGTAACATTTTTCTTGATGGTTGAAATAACATTTAATGCCATTGTCTGTTTCATCGAAAAACCCCCCGAGTATCCATATAAGTCAATTATATGATGATTTTCAGAAAATTACACTAAGAGTTCATTAGAGGTGTGTTTTCTAAACTTCTTTCACTCATTTTCAAAAATTTGGATCGATTTTAATTCCGTTTTAATTAAGCGGGGTTATATTTAGAAAAAAGAAAGGAGGATAACCATGGATAGGAATGGAAGGGGCAACGGTCCAAAATCAACCGTCAGAATCATTTTAGCCATACTTTTGATCATTTTCGCGGGACCGGTAGTCGTGAGCACTGTCGGTTCAATCATCATCGGACTATTTGGTATTTCACTATCCCTTTTGGTTATCGCCCTAATTTTATTGGCTTCGCCCATCCTTGTTCTGGCTTTTCCGAATTCACTTGGCTTTAATGTCCCACAGATGGCGTTATTCTTTTTCGGAATTGCAGTACTCTCTATTTTTGTCCTATCTGTTGCCATCGTCATCAAATTAAGCAAATGGATCATCCTTACAATCTTAAATGTTGTCAGGCGTCTGTTTGGCTATATCTAAATTTAAATAAAAGGAGAATGAAAATGAGCGGGTTTAAAAAAGTCATTGCTGTTACTCTGATTATAGCCTCGGTCGCCATAGGTGTTGGCGCATACATTCTTTATGAATCAGGATTTAATGTGGGTGATCTCAGGACCAATATGAATAATTTTTTCAGAGGGAACGACTTTAGCCTCAATTTGGGGAATGCAGTCCCGGTTTCCGAGGACAGAGAATTTTCACTTGGCAATAAGAAGGATATTGTAATCGAGACCTCCATAGGTGAGCTGATCATCACTGAGAATGACGGCGATGTCATTACCATGAGTGTGGATGGGGATATTCCTACGAAATATGAGAAAAATTATCTGAAAGTCACGGATACCGATGAAGAGTTAAAGCTCTTTGTATTGGATGAATTGAGTAATGTCGGGGATTTTGGATTACATAACTATAACCTGACGGTTAAGATTTCCATTCCGAAGAAGTTTGCGGGAAACCTCGACATCAGCACGGTGTCAGGTGAAAACAGTGTGACGGGTCTTGAACTTTCAAGCCTCGACGTCAGTAGCATATCTGGAGATATCACCCTTCAGGATGGAAAGTATGGAGAACTCAAATTTTATAATGTTTCTGGAAATGTCTTTGCCTACAGCGAAGCTGGAAAGGCCCAGGGAGAAAGCGTATCCGGGAACCTCACACTTTCGAGTGTCAATGAGGGAATCAATCTTAAAACCGTGTCGGGAAATATCAAGGCTACAGTTGCTGCACTCAAGGGTAAGGCAACCGCCGATTCCATCTCAGGAGAAATTGAAATTGAGCTTCTTGATTCAATCGAAACCTCATACAAGTTGAACACCGTAAGTGGCAAACTTACAGTGGACGATGGTGGCAATGTACAGACCGGAGAAAAATCCATTACAAAAACGGTTTCCGGTACAGATCGCTTGATTGACGCCTCCACCGTGTCAGGAAACATCAAGATAAAATATTAGGATTAACCCCTAAATGTTCACAAAATGTTCATAGATTTAAATCGTAAAATATCTATAATAGATAGTATAAAAGAGGAAAAGGGGTGTTGTTATGAAACCAGTAGTTGATCAGGAATTATGCATAGGTTGTGGTGTATGCCCAAGTATTGCTCCATCCATATTCGATATGAATGATGATGGAAAAGCTGAACCTATCGTTGATGAAGTTCCAGGTGGAGAAGAAGCCGTAGCAGAAGAAGCTATGGAGAGCTGTCCAGTAGGAGCAATCACACTAGAGTAATCAGTTTTAGCGCATAAGCAAAAACATAAAGAGACCGCAAGGTCTCTTTTAATATGTCCTTAAATCCTATATACTAAGGTTATATCTTTATTGAGGAGGAGTGGCAATGGAATTCATTAGTAGAAATATTCTGTTCAGAATTACTATGCTTGTCATCATTATATTTCCATTAGTTCCAGAAGCGACTACACCCTATCTTGGACTTTTTGCAGGGGCATATTTTGTCTTGTATCTCATGAAAGACAAAGAAGCATTAAAGCGGTTTAAAAGATCGCTTCGAAACTTCAAGCAAGCCTTCTCAACCTCTACGTATGTGTTCATTATCATCGCATTCATCTCTCTTTTTTATTCTGTAGACAAAGCGTTGAGCGCAAAAGGCGTTTTAATTTATTTTTCAGCATTTGTTTTCTTTATGTTGATTAAATATGAAATTAATAGATCCATCTATATCCTTCCCCTGCTTCGGGCTTATTTTTTATCCAATATACTGGTTGCCATGTATCATATCGGACAAATCCTTTATTCCGAAGTGGTTCAAGGGATACCATTTGATTCATTGACACACGTTTCAGTGATGAGCAATGCGCCAAGCCTTGCTTATTTTTTACTGATTCCTCTTTTCCCGGCATTGGCTCTTTATATCTTAAAGGAAAATGCCCGTGACTCAAGGTTTTATATGGTCGTTGTGACAACCTCTCTGATTTCGATATTCATGACTGGGTCAAGAATTGGCGTCATTGGGGTATTCCTTGGGCTCGCTCTCCTCTCGCTCTTGTATTCTTTTAAGTTCCTGATTGCCCTGATTCCTACAGGACTTTTCCTCATCCTGATTCCCATTTTTTCCAGAAGACACAATGCTTTCTTTATCCTAAACAAGGAATTTGGAAGAATCACGTTCTGGAAGGAAATTATCCTTGATAACAAGCAGTATATTTTTTTTGGAAGGGGAATCAACACCTTCAGCGAAACGTTTAGTGCTTACATGGAAGGAAAGATGCCACTACTGAATTTGGAGCTGGTCAACCATCCCTATAATGCACCGCTTGAAATCCTTATGGAACTTGGAATACTAGGCCTCATCGTTGCTGTAATTCTATCGATCAATATGATCAGAGCGATTGCAGCTTACACCCGTTCAAAAAAGGCGACGTCATTTTTCAGGGTCGCTTATGTTGGCGTTATGGTATCTATGATCGTCTTGCTTCTTCTTAATTTAGTGGATAGTTACATTATGGATCCCAAAATCGTCTATTCGGTAGCCATTCTTCTGGGCATCATGAATGGGGATGCTAAATTCAAGGGCATAAACCTCACGTGAAAATAGGCGAAGAAGAGGTGCCGGGTAGAATTCTAAATTAATATGATCAGATGAAATTAAACGAAACATGGGCATCGGCAGCTTTCTCTTAAACTGCCGATGCCCTTGTTTCGTGAACCAATCTATATGCTGTAAAGGCGAAGGACTTGATTCAGAACCTTTTCTCCGTCCATCAGCCCGTAATCTCTTGGAGAAATGACCTCTAATGGAATATGGTATTTTTTGCATTCTTCCTGGATCTCTGGGAGTGCAAACCTAATCTGTGGCCCTATGAGCACAACATCAGCATCCCTGATATAAAGGAGTTTTTGTGCTTCAGGATATGAATTGATCCTGATTTCAAGGTCTTTTTCTTCCGCAGCCATTTCCATTTTTCTGATGAGAAGATTTGTGGATAATCCGGTTGAACAGAAAAGTACGACGTTAATCAATTTTCTTCCCTCCAATTTTAATAGGATGATCTTAAACAATGAATTGTATCTATGTTAATTTCTCTGAAAATTCTTAATACATTAATTCTATCATATTACGATTGCAGGTGGAAAGGGTTTTCCAAGAAGTATTTAGATTTTACGATATAAGATTGCATAAAATCTAATTTGATGTTATACTAAACAGGAAGTTGAGAAGGGTATCCTAAATCAATTTCAATGAGATTGAAAGTGAGGAACTATCTTGAAAGTAGAAATATGGACGGATATTGTTTGTCCGTTTTGTTATATTGGTAAAAATATATTTAATCGTTTTTTGGCTGAACTGCCTGAAGGCGAAGAAATTGAAGTGATCAACAGAAGCTATGAGCTACAGCCTGGGGCGAGTAAGACAACGTCTGAAAGCACAGTATTGTATCTGAGTCGAAAGTATGGAATTTCAATAGAAGAGGCCAAGGGAAAGATGAATGGAGTCAGCAAGATGGCTGAGGCCAATGGCCTTACCATGAATGCAATTGATGCGATCAGCGCTAACACGTATGATTTGCACAGGCTGGTTCATTTGGCCAGAGCCAAAGGAAAAGAAGAAGAAATGCTTAGCGGACTTTTTACCGCACATTTTGTTCAGAACGTGAATCTTAATGAGAGAATCGAGCAGCTAAAGGTTGCCAAGGAAGCAGGAATTGCAGAGGAAGACGTGTTAAGCGTACTTAATTCGAGCGAATACAGCGATAGCGTAGATTTTGATAAGAAGAAAGCCAGAGACCTTTCAGTAAGTGGAGTCCCTTATTTTCTGTTCAATGATAAATACTATGTCAGCGGTGCACAGCCTAAGGAAGTATTCCATCAGGTGTTCACTCAGCTAAAGACGGAAGAACAGGAAGAAAATTAAAGAAATTAAATGAAATCATTAGTAATAATTGAAAGTAGATACCAGCCCTATCCTGAGGATAGGGATCTTTATAACAGATAGGCTTAGGAGGAATTATATTTTGAATGCAAACAAATTTTTAGAAGCGGTAGCAAGAAGAAGATCGTACTACGGTATAGATAACACTGAAATCGTATCAAGAGAAAGAATTGAAGAAATTGTCAGCGAAGCAGTAACGAATGCGCCTTCTGCGATGAATTCGCAAAGCGCGAGAGTTGTTGTTCTCTTTGGGGACAAGCATGAAAAGTTTTGGGAAATCGTCAAGGAAACCCTAAGGAAAGTGGTTCCTGTTGAGGCGTTTGGCACGACCGAAGAGAAGGTTGACAACTTTAAGGCCGGATACGGAACTGTCCTTTTCTACGAAGACAAAACCATCATTAGAGGACTGGAAGCCCAGTTTGAACTCTACAAGGATAATTTTGTACCTTGGGCTTATCAAGGCAATGCCATGCTTCAGTTCATCATTTGGACTGCCCTTGACAGTGAAGGTCTTGGGGCATCGCTACAGCACTATAATCCGCTCGTCGACGACGAAGTGGCAGAAACATTTAACATCGACAAGAATTACAAGCTTATTGGGCAGTTGGTATTTGGGAATCCTACGACAGTAACCGGAGAGAGAAATCGATCAGAACTTGCTTCAAGGGTAACCATCATCCAGTAAACCCAGAGGATTTCATCATCCTCTGATCAGATCAATCTCTTTTTAACACAAAATCGGACCATGAGTTCCAAAGCAGTAAGCTTTAGGATTCATCGTCCGATTATTTTGTTACGCGATTACTTGAAAATGCTCTTTGTTTCCATGAGTAGAGGCAGCGCTTTAGCCTTGGTTACCGATATAAGTCCTTTTGTCTGAACCTCGACCTGGTAGCCTCTTTTTCCCGCAGAGACGATGATTTTGTCAAAATTTAAGGCGTGTTCATCAAAGAAGGTGACATAGCTTTTTTTCATCCCCAGGGGACTTGTTCCTCCACGTTCATATCCTGCAATCTTTAGAAGGTCGTTCTGATCGATCAGTTCAATGCTTTTCTCAGAAGCCGCTTTGGCCGCTTTCTTGAGGTCAAGCTCTTCGATGATTTGCAGGCAAAATACATAGTATTCACCGCTATGACCTACAGTGACGATGGTTTTGAAAATTCTTTCCACATCCCGCCCGATTTCTTTTGCAATATATTCCGGGGTGATGGGCCCTTTTTCAAGATCGAAGGAGAGAAGTTCATAGGGGATGTTTTCTTTATCTAAAAGCCTCATGGCATTAGTTTTTACTTTTTTCATTGATAATCCCTTCTTTTTTGAACATTAAGATGTTGATTAATGAAATTTTATCAGACGCTACAGTTTTTAGCAAATATTTGAGAAAAGCAACTGAAATAGTTTAGTAATAGTAAACTAAAAATATAGTGTGAAAATCCCTATCTTGTTTAATTTTTCAATAATAAGCAAGAAAATCAGAAAAGACAGGGGGTAAAACTGGCTTAAATCAAGGAGATTATGAATTGTTTTAATTTTTGACAATTTCGAATTGTTTGATATTATTTGAGGTTTGATTTTTTGTAAATTCTTCTATATAATAGTCGTACAAAGTTTAATTTTACTAAACAAAAAGTTTAGTATTACACTTATTGATTGGTTGGGAGGTTGTTATGAAGATTGGAGATAAAATAAAGAACTTAAGAATTAAGAATGCGCTGACCCAGGAAGAGCTGGCAAACCGTTCAGAGATTACCAAAGGATTCATTTCACAGCTTGAACGTGATTTGACCTCGCCTTCCATAGCCACCTTAGTGGATATCCTTGATGGCCTTGGGACTAATCTCAAAGATTTCTTTAATGAGACAACAGATGAAAAGATTGTTTTCACTAAAGACGATGCCTTTGTCAAAGAAAGCGAGGAGAATAAGTCAACCGTCAGCTGGATTATTCCTAATGCGCAAAAAAATGCCATGGAACCAATTCTGATGGAGCTTGAACCTGGCGGGAAGAGCAAGGAACTTGATCCTCACGAAGGGGAAGAATTTGGATATGTACTTAGTGGAAACATCACTTTGCATATTGGAATGGAAAAACATAAAGTAAAAAAGGGCGAAAGCTTCTACTATAAACCAGGAAACAAGCATCATGTATCGAACAATGGGAAAACCAAGGCGACAATCATTTGGGTTAGTACGCCACCCATATTCTAGGGCTGGAGGAATGAAAGATGACAAGCAATATTATGATTGACCTTAAAAACATATCGAAGGATTTTGGCGGTGAAAATGTTCTCGACCATATCAGTTTTTATATCCGCGAAAATGAATTTTTGACCCTGCTGGGTCCTTCAGGATGCGGAAAGACAACAACCTTAAGGATTATCGCAGGATTCGAGCTGCCTACTGAAGGGAATGTTGTATTCCAGGGTAAAGATATCACGATGATGCCTCCATATGAGCGTCCGGTGAATACCGTATTTCAAAAGTATGCGCTTTTTCCCCATCTCAATGTGTTCGAGAACATCGCCTTTGGACTAAAAATAAAAAAACTTCCAAAAGAGGAAATTGAAAAGAAGGTCACTGAAGGATTAAGGCTTGTCAATTTGAGCGGTTTTGAGAAGCGCGACATAGAGTCTTTAAGTGGTGGACAACAGCAAAGAATAGCGATTGCAAGGGCTTTGGTCAACGAACCGAAGGTGCTGCTTCTTGATGAGCCGCTAGGCGCGCTGGACCTTAAACTAAGAAAAGAAATGCAGATAGAACTCAAGAACATGCAAAAGAGAGTCGGGATCACCTTTATTTATGTCACCCACGACCAGGAAGAAGCGCTCACCATGAGTGACACGATTGTCGTGATGGACAAGGGTATCATTCAGCAGATCGGAACTCCTGTGGATATCTACAATGAACCCAAGAATGCTTTTGTCGCAAACTTCATTGGAGAAAGCAATATCGTGGATGGTATCATGCACGATGACTTTATCGTCGAATTTTCCGGCGTTGTCTTCGACTGCGTGGATCAGGGATTTAAAAAGATGGAGTCCGTTGAAGTCGTTGTGAGACCTGAAGATATTGAAATGGTTCAGGAGAACGAAGGACACCTGAATGGCGTTGTCAGCGAGGTGACGTTTAAAGGGGTTCACTATGAGATGGAAGTAAAGAGCGGAGGGAAAAATTGGTTAATCCAAAGCACTTCCAGTGCCGTTATTGGAGAAACCATCGGAATGAAGATTTGTCCGGACTGCATCCATATCATGAAAAGAGGTGTTGTTCATTGAAAATGAAAAAAGCGGCATACCCTTATGTCCTTTGGATGGCCATCTTTATTCTGATTCCGCTTTTTCTTGTCGCCTATTTTGCGTTTACCACAGGGGACAGCACAAACCGCGGAACATTTGAATTTAGTCTGGTAAATTTCAAGCGATTCATGTCGCCGATTTATCTGGGTGTTTTATGGCGATCCCTGAGCCTTGCGATTATTTCAACTTTTGTTTGCTTTATCCTCGGCTATCCGATGGCGTATATCATTGCAAAAAAGAAGAAACCACAGACAAGGAACAATATGATCTTACTTTTTGTTATTCCCATGTGGATGAATTTTCTCTTAAGGACCTATGCCTGGCTGACGATTCTCGGGAAAAACGGGATTATCAATACGATTTTGAATAGTTTGGGCTTTGGGTCTTTGAACCTTATTTACAATAATGGGGCAGTTGTCCTTGGCATGGTCTATAATTTTCTCCCTTTCATGGTATTGCCTATTTATTCGGTTCTCATCAAGATGGATAAGAATCTGGTAGAAGCGGCGGAAGATTTAGGCGCAAGCAAGTCCACTGTATTCAAAAAAGTGGTATTTCCTCTAAGTCTCCCTGGGGTCATGACAGGATTTACCATGGTGTTTACCCCTGCGGTAAGTACCTTTATCATCTCAAACCTCTTGGGCGGTAACAAAACCAACCTCATGGGCAATGTCATTGAACAGCAATTCATGTATACGGGAGACTGGCACTTCGGTTCAGCCATTTCCCTTATTCTTATGCTCATCATCCTCATTGTCATGGCTGTGAGCAATAGAAATGGAAGCGATGTGGAAGGAGGGAAAGGAACACTATGGTAAAAAAGGGAATCATGCATTTTTATACGTTCATGATCTTTTTCTTCCTCTATGCCCCGATTATCGTTCTCATTATCTTTTCTTTTAATGAATCCAAATCAAGAGGAGCTTTTACAGGATTCACTTTGAAGTGGTATCAGGACCTTTTTAAGAATGGAGAAGTAATCAAGGCATTATCCAATACCATGATCATTGCCGTCTTATCGACGATTGTCTCAACAATCCTTGGTACTCTGGCTGCCATAGGTATCCATTTTTCGAGCGGCATATTCAAAAAAACCGTATTGAATTTGAATTACTTGCCTATTTTAAACCCTGATGTGGTTATCGCTGTATCCCTTATGGCGCTATATCGGTTCATGGGACTTGATTTTGGCATGTTTACCGTATTTTTATCCCATGTCGCTTTTTGTACCCCTTACGTGGTGCTTTCAATCCTGCCTAAACTGAAGCAGATGAATGTGCACTTGGCAGAAGCAGCCATGGACCTTGGTGCAAAACCTTTATACGCTTTGAGGAAAGTCATCATTCCAGAGATCATGCCTGGCATCATCACAGGTGCACTGATGGCATTCACGCTTTCCGTAGATGACTTCGTCATCAGCTTCTTTACCACGGGGCATGGGGTTCAAAATCTGAGCATCCTCATCTTCTCCATGGCAAGGCGTGGAATCAATCCAGTAATCAATGCACTGTCTACCTTTATGCTCATTGGATTCTTCATCCTCCTTCTGATCATCAACAAGATCAGTGGCAAGAATGGTGGAGAAGAGGAAAGGTATTAACGCATAAATTTCAAACACGATGAATTTGTAAAATCATGAAAATTCCATAGGATAAGAAAAAACAAAGGAGAACAAAAATATGAAGCAACTGAAGAAAATCTTTTCCAGCGCCTTAGTGCTGTTATCCATCGCAAGCCTTGCTGCCTGCGGTAAAAAACAAGAATCCATCAATGTCTATAACTTTGGTGATTATATCAATTTTGATGTCTTGGAGCAGTTTGAAAAAGAGACCGGAATCAAAGTGAACTATGATACCTATGCATCTAACGAAGATATCTACGTCAAGCTAAAGCAGGGAGGAAATTCCTATGATGTCATCTTTTTATCAGATTACACCGTAGAAAGATCAATTACTGAGGATCTCCTTGTGAAGCCGGACTGGAACAATATTCCAAATATCGAAAAAGTTGATCCTGATTTTAAAAACCTGGTCTTTGACCCGGAAAATGCCTATTCAGCACCCTACATGTGGGGAACACTGGGTATTATCTACAACAAAACCATGGTTACAGATCCTGTAACAAGCTGGGATATCTTGTGGAATGAGAAATACAAAGATTCGATCCTCATGCTGAACAGCCAAAGAGACACCATCGCTGTGGCACTCTTAAAACTTGGCTATTCCATCAACACCAAAAACGTTGCTGAACTGGAAGCGGCCAGAGACGAACTGATCAAGCAGAAACCAATCGTATACGCCTATCTTGGCGACGATATCAAGGATGCGATGATCGCTGGTGATGCAGCTTTTGGAGTTGTCTGGTCTGGTGATGCCATGTATATGATCGAGGAAAACCCTGATCTTGATTATGCGATTCCAGAAGAAGGTACGAACATCTGGTACGATAACATGGTCATACCGAAGTCAACGGCAAACAAGGAAGGCGCAGAGAAATTCATCAACTTCATGCTAAGACCTGATATTGCGGTGCAAAACGTCGACTATATCGGTTACTCCACACCAATCACAGAAGCTGTTGAAATGCTTCCTGAAGACATACAGAATAGTTCAATCGCTTATCCTTCAAAGGATGTGCTGAAGAAGACAGAGATCTTCAGAGACCCATCAGAGACGCTATCCATATATGACAAGATCTGGACAGAAATCACTTCTGCTGAATAGAGAAAACGAACCTATTGATTTGAAGACCGGAGTACCCTCCGGTCTTTTTAATTTGATGCAAACAAATACTCGTCCCGTTTCAGGAGATCT
>JBASOA010000022.1:0-17872 GCA_049657765.1 Clostridiaceae bacterium | reverse complement strand
ATAGAAGGTTTGCCGTCCATCGCTGGAGGGCCTGCTCCCTAATTGCTCGGGAACATGGTTTTCTTGATCACTCAAGAAGGTCTTTGGTTTTTTACCTATATTCTGTTTAATTTTCAAAGAACTATGTATCGGTCCTTTTTTTGAGGACTATTTCATTATATTACCTGAGGTAACATAATGTCAAACTGAATCAGCCTCTGTAAGTGGCTTCGTTCAACGACTTGATAATATTAACATTTTATTTTAGCCCTCATTTTCTCTAATGCGCTCTTCATTTAAGTTTATCTCTCCTTTGCTCCTTTTATCATCTTATTTCTCGATTTTCCTTTTATTGATACACTAGGAACAGTTTGCCTTATTTATCCTAGTCATAACGCTAATTTAATGCTAAATTAACATAAAAACCTTTACATAAAATCATGATTTTTTCGCCAAATTAGCCCACAAAAAAAGAAGAGAAATCAATTAAGATCTCTCTTCTTTACATTATTTGGGGTATATTCATCCTAAAAATTCCCAGTTTTCCTGTATTTCCTGATCACAACAACATAGAAAATCCAAAACAACACAATTCCTTTGAATACGCTGCTGATGGTAATTGCCCACCATACACCATTTAACCCAAGATTAAGGCTACGTGACAAGAAATAAGCTGCTGGAATTCTAAAAAGGTTAAACACCATACCTACAACTGAAGGGTACTGGGTTTTTGCAAGTCCATTGAATGCTCCCTGGTTTGAAATTTCCAGCGTCATGAACCACTGAGAAACCGCGAGAATACGCAAATAGTCTACGCCCATTTCAATTGTTTTAGGTTCGCTTATAAATATGGAGAACAATTGCCTTGCAAACACAAAAAGCAAAACCGTAGAACCCAGTCCTATAATCGACATGAGTTTAAGTCCTGATTTATATCCCTTGATAATTCGCTCATGTCTTTTGGCGCCGTAGTTCTGTCCAACGAAAGCACTTATTGCCGTGGAGAATCCTCCAGCGCTCATCCATGTAATGGACTCTATCTGAGAGCCTAGTTTTTGTACTGCAATAGCTACGGGGCCATAATCGGAAATTAACCTTGCAATAATCATTGCAATGATAGAAAAAAGTCCATTCTGAATAGAAACCGGGAAGCCTACCCGAACGATTTTCTTCATTTGTCCCCATTGAATTTTCTCGAAGATATTGATTTTAAAGAAAGGATCTTTGTGCGTACCCATAATGATGATGAATACAAGCGTAACAATCGCCTGTGCAATGACTGTAGCAAGCGCAGCTCCAGAAACACCCATCGCCGGAAATGGACCAAATCCGTTGATCATGAGCGGATCCAATATCATGTTGGCAACAAGACCGATTAAATTAATCATAAATGGGGTTTTACTGTTTCCTGAGCCATTGAACACTGCAGTCAACACCGGATTGAGAAACATAAATAGTATTCCGGCGGCTACAATTACAAGATAACTCTCCGCCATATTGATAATATTCTTATCGCCTAAATTAAAAAACGAGATGAGGTTACTCTTAAGGAGGATTAAAAGGATCCCATAAGAAATGGCCAAGATAATGCTTAGATGTATTGCAGTTCTAGCATGATCCTTCGCCCCATCTTCATCCCCTCGTCCGATATGTTGTGCAACAAATACCTCAGCTCCAACTTTCGCCAAAAGAATTAGCGAAAAAGCAAACCACATAAAGAATCCTGCAGTTCCAACAGCTGCAACCGCACCGCTTCCGATTTTTCCAACCCAAAACATATCCGTCAGGTTATATGCCATTTGAACAAAGGAGGTTCCCATGATAGGAATAGCCAGCTTAGTCAAAGTTCTTTCTATATTGCCTTCAGTTAAATTAACCTTTTCACCCATAAATACTCCTTATCATGACAATCTATTTACAGTTCATCATTTTCTTTTTTATTGGTTATCTGAATATCAGTACATCTTTGATAAAAATATTCTCCAATAATTATACCCCATAAAAATCTAATCAATTAGAATTTTATGGGGTAATTTAAAAGTTATTTCAAAATATGATGATATTACTTTGCTTTTGCAAGGGCAGCATCAATAGCTTCAAGGATCCCGTTTGAAGAATTCGTAGCTCCTGATACGGTATCTATACCTTCTGTAGAAGTCTTTCCTACCGCAGCTTTTGAAATTGACTCGATAGCACCTTCCCAAATTCCGTCTGTCTCTTTTTCCGAATCAACTACAACTTCAGAAATTTTACCATCTTTTACTGTTACAGACAGAACGATTGGTCCATTGTTACCAGTTCCTTCGCCAGTATACTTCCCATCCTTAAGACCTGCTGATGAACCACATCCAACCAATAAGGAAATGGACAAAAGTGCTGAAGCGGTGAGTGATAATATCTTTTTCATATGTTTTGTCTCCTTTACTTTCTTCAAATAGAACTGCATGTACCCATGCAAACAACAAGTGAGTATCATGTAATAATCATCATTTTAAGTCATATGAGCCTAATTTTCAAGTTGAACTGCTTTATTTTATGAGTTTACCTTCAGATTAAATATTGACTTGAATCACGCCATGATGTTCACCATCATGATAGTGAAGTTCCAAAAGTTTCCCTCTTTCGTTTCCAGTATTCTCGATTTTCAAAAGGTACTCATCAACATTTTGCCTTTTATCCTCTAGATACATCGTTCCTCTTTTAGTTAATTCAAAAAGATTTACCGGTTTTTTGTCTATCGTCACTGTAAAGTTCTTCAAATCAAATTCCGGGGACAGATTAGCTTTTCTTTCTTTCAGATGATCTAATGAAACCAGTCGAAAGGAATAGTTAAAATCTTTGGAGTCCTTCATTATTTCCCGTTTAAAAAAAACAAATTCAACCGTTCCGAGAACGAGATCAATTTGATGAGCAACATTTGAATTTAGGTTCATAAACCATGCCCCAAGATACTTCTCTCCATAACTGCAAGTTGCGCTTAGCATTCCATTGAGACTTTCATTGACCTGCACGTAATACGCTCCATCGTCATCGCTATATCCACTGCTGATTAAAGCAAACCCTCGATCAATAAACAGAATTTCAGCATTTGCCAAGGGAGTTCCTTGAGTGTCTTTCACTTTTCCATAAATCTTCGCCATTTTGCACCTCATCACTGTAAATCATTACCTATCCTGTCGATATTAGCATAGACAAGTGAATTTTTCCTTAAAATAATATGATGCACGATCAGCAAATTTCACTGTTCTGATTTCGATCGCAAAGCAAAAAAATTAATCTGAAGAAGCAAAGTGATATGCTTCTTCAGATTATTTTATTTTATCCCTGTTACTGGCATACTTTTCCAGGATTTAGGATGTTCTTGGAATCAAATGCGAGCTTAATATTCTTTAGTAATGTCATATAGGATTCATCATATTGCTCAAACATGTACTTTCTCTTGGCAAAACCAATGCCATGTTCTCCTGATACGACGCCTTCCAAATCTCTTGCTTTACTGTACATGCATTCGAAAACATCTGAAAGTTTTTTAAGCCATTCTTCCTCATTCAGCTCATCTCTTAGAAGGTATACATGAAGATTACCATCCCCAGCATGACCAAAGCTTCTGATTCTAACATTAAAAGTAGTTTCCAATTCATGTGTGTACTTGATGAATTCCGCAACTTTGTCTCTTGGAACGCAAACATCACACTCGTCAATCTCTGTTGTGGATGCCTTTACCGCTTCAAGGAAAGCTCCTCTTGCAGACCAGATGCTTTGCTTTCTTTCATCCGTATCAGAGATTAGAACGTCCAGCGCCCCTTCAGCTAGGCAAAGCTTGGCAACCGTATCATAATTCTTTTCTATTTCTTCAGTGGTATTGCCATCGAAGGATAGAAGAAGGTAAGCATCTGAAGAATTGTCAGGAAATTTCTTGTCCAAGAATTTTTCAGCTGCAAGGATAACTTCCCTTTGCATAAACTCTATTGCAGTAGGTGCCACCTTTGACTTGATGATCTTTGGTACTGTGCTGATCGCCATATCTAAGTTTGGGAATGGAATAAGTAAACTGATTGTTTTCTTAGGCAATGGAAGAAGCTTAAGTGTCGCTTCTGTGATCACAGCCAGCGTACCCTCAGAACCACAGATCATATCCTTAATACTGTATCCTGAACTGTTCTTTACTACTTTTCCGCCAACCTTGAGGATTTCACCGTTTGGCATAACGAGTTCAAGGCCACGCACATAGTCCCTTGTAACGCCATACTTAACGGCTCTCATTCCTCCGGCATTGGTGTTGATGTTTCCCGCAATAGTTGCAGTCTTTTCACCAGGATCAGGTGGGTAGAAGAAATCTCTCTCTTCCACATACTTAGAAATATCCATAAGGAGAACGCCAGGATCAACCGTAAGGGTAAGGTTATTTTCATCCAGCTCCTTAATCTTCGTCATTTTTGTCATGTTCAGCATAATTCCACCAAATATTGGCACTGAGGCTCCGACCAGGCCAGTTCCTGAGCCTCTGACCACTACTGGGATATGATTTGCATAGGCATGTTTCATGATTTGGGATACTTCTTCAGTGGAAAGAACTTCCACCATGACCTCTGGCATTTTGCTGATTCCGCCGAGTTCATCATGGCTATAGTCATCACTGATTCCATCTCCAATATAAACCCTATCGCTTCCCAGCAAATTTCTTAAAAAAGATAAGTCTGTCTGATCAATTTTCTTGTATTCCATTATTATGCCTCCTTCGCTAACTTTATTCTCTCGATGAGCTCAGGAAGGACTTCGTAAAGATCTCCTACGATTCCATAATGAGCGACATTGAAAATTGAAGCTTTCTCATCATTGTTCACTGCAAAGATATAATCCGATCCGTTCATCCCGGCAGCGAACTGCACGGAACCTGAAACACCAAGTGTAATGATTAGTCTTGGCTTTACTGTTCTACCGCTTAAACCAATCTGTTTCTTTGCATCAAGCCATCCGGACTCAACCATTGGTCTTGTTCCTGCAATTTGGGCACCTAAAAGATCTGCAAGCTCTCTTATCATCACTAAATCTTTTTCATTCTTTACCCCTCTGCCAATAGCAATGATGGTTTCAGCATCAGAAATGCTTTCTTCTTTTTCTTTCAAACGTACACTGAGCACTTCTATGTTTGAAAGTAGTTTAGACGGATCCATGTCACAAATGACGATTTCTCCACACGCTTCCTCGCTTCGAGGTACAGCGTTCATCACCTTGTATCTTACCGTTGCCATCTGAGGTCTTGTGTTTGGTGTTTTGATCTGTGCCATGATGTTTCCACCAAAAGCGGGTCTGATCTGAATGAGATCGGTATTTTCTTTGATATCAAGCACTGTACAGTCAGCTGTAAGGCCTGTCCTGAATCTCGCTGCAATTCGTGGAGCAAGACTTCTGCCGACAGTTGTTGCACCAACGAGAATCGATGAAGGCTTGATTTTATTGATGAAATCTTCAAATGCCGCTGTATAAGGTTCAATTCTAAAGTCTTTCAGTTCTTCTTTGTCGTACACGAAGACCTTGTCTGCGCCATAATGGAGAAGCTTTTCTGCTTCACCGGCAATTCCATGGCCAAGGAAAAGCGCGTATACCGGATAATTTACTTTCGCTGCAAGTTCCTTTGCTTTTCCAAGAAGTTCAAGCGTTACAGGATGGATTACGCCGTCGACGTGATCGACATATACGGCAATCCCTTTCCATAGATCCTTGTCGATGCTCTTCTTCACTTCATCTTCTACGAATTCCATAACCCCTGCAGGTCCTCTTTTCACACAAATCTTGCACATTTTGCAACCTGCATTGATTTCCAGTTTTCCTGCATTGTCTTCCAGCGCATTGAATGGACATATTTTAACTAGTTCCACGAGATTTTCTGGTGTCACTAAATGTTGATTAACTTTTAAAGTTCCCATTTCCCTTCACCCTCCTATAATAATTTCAGTTCGATCAACTTGTCTGAGAAAGTGCCAGCTAAAACAGCGGCCTGTCCTCTGAACATTTCTCTGCCTGTATTTACGGCAGGTGGAAATATCCGTTCAACTTGTGTTGGTGAACCATTAAGGCCGTACTTCATGATGTCCTGGTCTTCCAGATCATTAAATGAGATGGTCAGGATTGCCTGATCCTTAGTCGCCATTTTTCTTCTATATGATGGAAGTCTTGGCTGGAAAATATCTTTTTCAAGAGTTAGAAGGCATGGAAACTTAATACTCACCCGTTCGATTGTATTTGGCATGTCCATTTCCACAACCATTGCATCGTCATTGATTTCATTAATCTTGATGACATTTGCGATATGTGGGATATTGAGGTATTCAGCCATTTCCGGACCTACTTGCGCTGTATCTCCGTCTGTTGTCTGTTTTCCACAAAGGATCAAATCAAAATGCCCCAGTTTTTTCACGGACTGAGATATCGTATATGAGGTGGCCAGTACATCTGCGCCTCCGAACTTTCTGTCAGAAATGAGCACGCCTTCGTCCACACCCATCATATATGCTTCTTTGATGACTTGTTCTGCCTGCTTAGGGCCCATGGTGATTGCCGTTATTTTCCCTCCCTGAACTTCCTTTATCCTAAGCGCGGTTTCAAGTGCAAATAAATCGTAAGGATTCATCTTGGAATCGACACCGTCTCTTTTGAGTACGCCTGTCTTCTCATCGACTTCAACCTTGTTAGAACCTGGAACCTGTTTGATACACACTAATATGTTCATTCTTTCCCTCCTGAATTTTATAGATTAAGTAACTTCTTTTTTTCTGAATTGATCTTCATATTTATGTGATATTAACTCCCCAATGATGAAAATACTGTTTCCCGTTTCCCGTTAGGTTACAAAAGATTCATTAAAATCGGAGCCAGAATCACTGTCGCAAGTCCTGCAATTCCTATGGATAAGCCACTCATGGCCCCTTGGGTTTCTCCAAGCTCCATGGCCTTTGATGTGCCAACGGCATGGGCAGCTGTTCCAATTGCCACACCCTGAGCAACTTCATCCTTGATATTGAAAATTCTTAGTAGAGTTGGCCCTATTACTGCACCCGTGATACCCGTAAGCACGATTACCGCAACAGACAACGAGGTGATACCTCCAATTTGCTTGGATACTTCCATTCCAATCGCTGTTGTAACAGACTTTGGAATCATCGAAGTAGCTACACTCAGATCAACCTTGAATAACTTGGAAAGAAAAACAACGCTTAGAATTGAAGTCAAGCTGCCAACAATGATTCCTGCAAGAATAGGCACGATGTCTTTCTTTAATAGCTCAATTTGTTTATAGAGAGGAATGGCAAGCACTACTGTGGCTGGCCCAAGAAAGAATAAAATATAGCTTCCGCCCTTATCATAGTTTTCCTTCGGAATACCAAATCCCAGGATCACTGCAATGACAATGATGATGGCGATGAGAAGTGGATTCATCAAGGCATTTCTATTTGACTTCTTGTTGATGATGATCCCAATTTCGTAGGCAACTATGGAAAGCAAGATTCCGAAAATTGGTGTTTCTAATAATGCATTCATTAATTTACTCTCCTTTTCAGCAGCTGTACCGTCCATCCGGTAATGCCAATGACAAGCACTGTTGAAATTAGTACAATGGCTAATATCGGAAGCCATGCTTTTCCGATAAGATCAAGGCTGCTAATAAGTCCCACACCCGCAGGGACAAATAAAAACGCAAGATGATCCAATAGAAATTTCGAAATCATATCGATTTGCTCGAGTTTGATGACTTTCGTGAGTAGTGCAATGAAAAGTATAATCATTCCGATAACCGTTCCCGGGATACTAATCCCTGTTCCAATCCTTATGGCTTCCCCCAGAAGCAAAATCATAAGAATGATGGCAAATTGTCTAAGAATCTTCAAGTCTTTCCCTCCTAATCTAATGTTATCCTTTGGCCATATGGTAATATGGTCATTTGGTATGACCAATTTATTTATAGGAACATCGTACCACTATCTTGATAACGTTTAAAGCATAGTTTATTTTTTAACGTCAAAATCGTGTAAACAATTACACGATGTGGTAGCTGTGAATCGGCTAATAATAAAGCTTTTCGGCTCATCTAACGAGACGAATATATTTTCAATATTGATGATTACCTGTCTTGTTGTGCAATTTTTCGTTAATATTTTATCTGGATAATATTACCCTAGATACTAAAATCGGTACAGGTAAATGCTTGTCGCGCATTTCTCTGTACCGATTTACCCTATTTTTCACTTAAGCTCAATCCATTATTTTCAAGAATTCAATTTTTTCCGGATGATCTTAGGTGAGGTCCATATATTTAATAATCAGATTCATATGATCTTTCATCACTTTTTCTGCTTTTTTAGCATCATGGTTTGCTAACGCATTATAAATATTCGTGTGATGTTCGAGAAGCGATTCTTTGTTTTCATCCCTATTGATAATGGCTTCTCTTGCTTCCTTGATAAAGGAATCCATAAGTGAAGAAACCGCTTTTAGAATGCTAATGATCAGGTTGTTTCCCGATGCTTTTGCAATGATGAAATGAAACTCCTTATCAAGTTTGACGTTGAATTCTTCCAATGGGGAATTTTTCATTTCATTGATAATTTCACCAAGCCTTAAAATCTCCTCATCTGAAATTTTCTCGGCTGCAAGCCTTGCAGTCTCGATTTCCAAAATCTTTCTCAGCTCAAGAATTTCAATATTCTTGCTGTTTTGAAGTACAAACATCAGTGACAAAGGCTCAATCAGGTTGTCCTCGAAGCTGTCCCTAATATAGTTCCCGCCCCCTTGCCTGCATTCAATGAGGCCGATAATCTGAAGCGCCCTAAGAGCCTCCCTTATGGAAGTTCTGCTCACCTGGAACTTTTCAACAAGTTCCCTCTCCGGAGGCAGCTTATCTCCCTGTTTCAGTTCTCCACTTGTGATCATATATTTAATTTGCTCAATAACCTGTTCATATACTTTAGTGTTTTTCACTGGTGTAAACATCTCGACACCTCTTGTAATTATTCTGATATCAACTGCCAATCCATGGTGAATAGATATCACTTTCTTTTCTTTGGACTGTCCACTATACCAATTCCATTATGAATCAAGTTCAAATATTATGCAAATGATTTAGTGTAATTCATTTTGAAAACAAAAAATCAGTGTGACTCCTTTAACGAAAGTCACACTGATCAAACTACATTCTATCTAAAATAATTTTTTGGTCCATTCTTCGCAATTCCAGACTTCTGTTGCGATGTCCTCATAAAATTCCTTTTCATGAGAAACAAGAAGAATCGTTCCTCTGTATTCCTGCAATGCCCTCTTGAGTTCATCCTTTGCATCCTGATCCAGATGGTTCGTCGGTTCATCGAGCAGTAGAATGTTTGATTCTCTGTTGATGACCTTCGCAAGTCTTACCTTGGCTTGCTCACCACCGGAAAGGACAAGAATCTTTGATTCGATATGTTTTGTGGTCAGGCCGCATCTTGCAAGGGCTGACCTTACTTCATACTGATTGAATCCAGGATAGGTTTCCCAGAAATCTTCAATGCAGGTATTGTAATTGCCTTTAGCGCCTTCTTGCTCAAAATAACCAATTTCAAGATTTTCGCCAGCTTCAATCTCTCCTGAAAATGGCGGAATCAATCCTAGCAGGCTCTTAAGAAGGGTTGATTTTCCAAGTCCGTTTGCACCTGTTAGTGCAATTTTCTGTCCTTTTTCAAGATAAACATTGATTGGTTTTGTCAGGGCCTCATCATAACCGATAACAAGATTATCCGTCTTGAAAATAAGTTTACTTGAGGTTCTTCCTTCTTTAAAGGTAAACGTTGGCTTTGGCTTATCTTTCGAAAGCTCAATCTTATCCATCTTATCAAGTTTCTTCTGCCTGGATTTGGCCATATTAGAAGTGGCTACCCTGGCTTTATTCCTCGAGATGAAATCCTCCAGACTGTTGATCTCTTGCTGCTGCTTTTCATAAGCGGATTCCATTTGTCTCTTTTTCGCATCGTAGATGACTTGGAATTCATCATAATTTCCCACATATCTTGTGAGCGCTCTGTTTTCCATATGGTAAATCAGATTGACAACACTGTTGATAAATGGGATATCATGGGAAATCAGCATAAAGGCATTCTCATAATTATTGAGATATACCTTAAGCCATTCGATGTGTTCTTCATCCAGATAGTTTGTAGGCTCATCAAGGAGCAAAATATCTGGGGATTCAAGAAGCAGCTTGCCAAGTAGAACCTTGCTTCTTTGTCCTCCGGAAAGGTCATCTACATTTTTATCTAGCCCAACGTCCTTCAGTCCAAGTCCTTTTGCCACTTCTTCCACTCTGGCGTCTATGGTATAAAATCCATTATGGTCCAAAGTATCCTGGAAAGTCCCCATATCATCCATTAGGCGATAAAGTTCCTCTTCGGTGCAATTCCCCATCTTTTCTCCAATTTCCATGATTTCATTTTCCATGTCATAGAGATATTTAAAGGCACCTCTCATGACATCTTTGATGGTTGCTCCTTTTTCAAGGCTCGAGTGCTGATCCAGGTAACCAACACGAACCCGGTTTGACCATTCTACGGTTCCTTCATCTGGTTGGATTTTACCCGTGACAATATTCATGAAGGTTGATTTTCCTTCACCATTTGCCCCAATGATCCCTACATGCTCTCCTTTTAAGAGCCTGAAGCTCACATCCTCAAAAATTGCTCTGTCTCCAAAGCCGTGGCTGATTTTCTTTACAGTTAATATGCTCAAATTAAACTCCTCATTTGTTTACTTTATTTGAATTGATTGTGATGACAAAGGGTAACTTACATAGTTCCCTCATCTAATCATTCACTTTTATGCCTAGCAGCTCTCTTCTCAGATAATCCAAGGCAGCAATAGTCGTTCTTACTCTTATTTTTTCTCGCCCACCGGTGAAATATTTCTTATGGACTTTAATCTCTCCCCTGATATTGATCCCGATATAGACAAGACCAACAGGTTTTTCTTCAGTGCCTCCAGTAGGACCGGCAATTCCTGTCGTGACGATAGCAACGTCAGCTCCAGACTTTTCTCTCATTCCATATGCCATTTCCCTGCAGGTTTCTTCGCTTACGGCTCCATACTGATCGAGTGTATCTTTTCTGACCCCTAAGTATTTTACCTTAGACTCGTTGCTGTAGGTGACAATTGCTTCATTAAGGACTTCAGACATTCCACCTTCATAGGAGAGAAGCCTTGAAGTGATCATCCCACCGGTAATTGATTCTGCAATCGCAATACTGATCTTATTTTTCACCAGCAGTTCCCCAATGACTTTTTCCAATGTGTCATCATCAACACCGTAGACATAGTCGCCTATTCGTTCCCTAATGATCTCTTCCAAGGGTCTGATCATATCCATGGCATCAACTTCATTTTTTGCTTTAGCCGTGATTCTAAGGATTGATTCTCCCTCCTTGGCATAGGGTGCAACTGTTGGATTTTCACTCTCATTGATGAGATCCTTCACTCGAGTCGCCATGTCCCATTCTCCCAGTCCCACAAAACGGAGGGTTTTCGAAATAATCGTGTGATTCATGAATTTTTCAAGAAAAGGCCTAACCTTGGTTTCAAACATCGGAATCATTTCTTTAGGAGGTCCTGGAAGATTAATGATATATTTCCCGCCCTCTCCACTGATGATACATCCCGGTGCCGTTCCGTTCTCATTCTCAAGAATAATGGAATCCACTGGGAACATGGCCTGCTTCTGGTTTCCATTTTCCATTGCCCTTTCATTATTCCTAAAATAATTCTTGATTACCGCATAGGAGGTTTCATCAAGAACAAGTTCTTTACCTAGAACCATTGCTGAGACTTCTTTTGTGATGTCGTCAGGTGTTGGTCCAAGACCACCCGTAGTGATGACGATGTCCGTATATTTAAGGGCATCCTCCAATGCATTTTTTAGCCTTTCTTCATTATCCCCGACAGTGGTTTGCCGATAGATTCCCATTCCTAGAAGAGCCATTTCCTTAGCCAGGTATTGAGCATTGGTGTTTACAATATCACCAAGTAGAAGCTCAGTTCCAACTGACATGATTTCTGCATTCATCTATTTCATCTCCATTATTTCATATGCTTAGTGTCCCCATATAGCTTGATTGTTCCATGGTTGTTTTCATCAATTTCCACCATTGATATACTGGCTTGATCTACAACCGGTCTGGTCCAAAACTTGAAAAAATCTTCTTCAGTAAATTGGCTGAGCAGAGCCTTGAGTGTAACCCCATGGGTAACGATGAGGATATTGCCCTCATGATTGTCGTTAAGAATCATTTCTACTGCCTTTTTCACTCTTTCACGAAGGTCTTCAAAGTCTTCGCCACCATTTTTAATAAATAGATGTGGCTTTGTCCAATAATTTCCAAAATTCTCTGGCTCTTTTCCTTCTATTTCGAGTAGAGTTTTCCCTTCCCAATTTCCCATATTCATTTCTTTTAATTCATCTATGATTTCTATCTCGATATCGAGATCGCCTCTAGCCGCTTTTGCGGTCTTAAGGGCCCTTTCACTTGGACTTGAATAGATTTTACTGATCTTATACATCTTTACTGCATTGTGGAGAAGATTTCCTTGAAGAATTCCTTTTTCTGTCAAAGGAGAATTTAGCCACCCTTGCAGCCTTTTTTCTGTATTCCAAGTGGTTTCACCATGTCTTGTGATATATAGTCTAACCATTATATTTCACCAACTTTTACTTTTCTAACTTATCTATTTTATCATATGATTGCTATTTACAATAGGGCTAATCCCTTGACTCTCAAATTTAAAGCTGATTTATTCAAAAAAATTGACACTCATGCCATATCTAATCATCTTCAAGTCACAAGTCTTCACTTTTAAACTTTTTACCCCTGCCTAAGTTTTCCTTCACTATACTTGCAAAAGAACAACAAGCATTCATTCTATATTCTTATTTTACGCGCCGGACCTTAACAAAATTTAAATCATTTCTGAAATCGCACAGCATGATGAATTCTAGAAATAAGCGCATAACATGTGTACTGGATTGACCGCAAAATAATAAAAAACCGGAGCTTCCTCCGGTTATAGATCCTATCTTCTTATCTTGTTATTTTTCTTCACTTTCGATCATGGCTAAGGCAAGCGCACCAATTACCCCTGATTCCTGGCCTAATTTAGAAGGTACAATTTTCGTAGAATTAAACATAAAATCGAAACTTCTCTTTTTTGCACTCTCTCTCACCTTGTCAAAGAACAATTCGCCGATTTTAGTCACCCCGCCTCCAATGACGATCATTTCAGGATCAAAGTTCAGGATGAGGTTTGCGATGGCTATCCCCATATATTCCAGTGCCGTGTCAAGAATCTCAATGGCGACCTGATCTCCTTCAAGGTATGCCTGGTGGACTTCATAGCTTGTAATATTTTCGATGTCCTTAAGTGACGTTTCTCTACCTTCTTCAACGGCTTCTTTTGCTCTTTTCGCAATTGCCGTACCCGACGCCAATGATTCTACATCTCCATATTTTCCACAGTTACACTGATGTTTACTAAAAGGTTCTATGGTCATATGTCCAACTTCAAGTGCGTTGGAAGTGTTACCACGATAAGGTCGTCCGTTAAGGATAGCTCCTCCACCAACTCCTGTGGAAACTGTGATATAAATCAGGTTCTTTGTTCCCTTTCCTGCACCAAAAGTATATTCGCCAATTGCAGCGGCATTGGCATCATTGTCGAGATAAGTCTTGATTCCAAATTTTTCCTCGATTGGCTTAACCAGGTTATAATTTTTGAAGGGTAGATTTGGTGTCGTAATAATAATTCCTTTTTCTGAATCCAGTGGTCCAGGTGAACCAATACCTATTGCTCTTACATCTTGTTCGCTAATTTTGGATGCTTCAAGCACCATAGAGATTGAATCAAAAATCCTACTTAAAACCACTTCCTCTCCAAGGGCTGAACCTGTTGCCAATGTAGTTTTTTCGATAATATCCCCTGTAAGGTCACTGATGGCAGTTGTAATCTTGGTACCACCAAGATCTACGCCAATAACGTATTTCTTCATTTATACCCCTCCAAAACGTTTTATGATTTGTTTTAATTATACCATGATATTGCTAAGTTCTTCACATTGAAAAGGAAGCTCAAAAAAGAGCTTCCCAATTCAATGAACTGCTATTCCTTGCTTTCTTTTATCCTCTTGGTTTCTTCAACAATCTTGGCAACTTCATTTTGAGGAACTTCTTCATATCTTAGGAACTCCATACTGAAATCACCTCTTGCCTGAGTCATGGATCTTAAGTCAGTGGCATATTTTGACATTTCGCTTAATGGAACTTCTGCGATAACCATCTGCTTGCCATCAATGGGTTCCATGCCAAGAACTCTGCCCCTCTTCTTATTAATATCGCCCATGATATCGCCCATAAAATCGTCTGGAATGATGATATTTACTTTCATGATCGGTTCGAGAAGAACTGGCTCTGCTAGCTCCATTCCCTTTTTGAATGCCAGGTTTGCAGCAACTTTAAAGGCCATTTCAGAAGAATCCACCGCATGGAAACTTCCATCATAGAGTGTTGCCTGTAGTTTGATTACAGGATATCCTGCAATAATACCTTCCTTTATTGAATCTCTAAGTCCTTTTTCTACTGCAGGAATATAATTTCTAGGTACGGATCCACCTACAACTCTATCGATAAAAAGCAGTTCTTCTTCTCCGTCTGCCCTTGGCTCGAATATCATCTTAACATCGCCATACTGGCCATGTCCTCCTGATTGTTTCTTGTGTTTTCCTTGGACATCTGCCTTTTTCTTTATGGTTTCCCTATATGGAATTCTAGGTGTTTTTAATTCAACTTCTACACCAAATTTAGACTTCAATCTTTGAGATAGAATTTCAAGGTGGGTATCCCCTTGTCCTGAAATGAGAATTTCAGCAGTTTCCTTGTCTCTGGTGACCGTGAAGGTCGGATCCTCTTCCACAAGCCTTTGAAGACCTGAGGAAATCTTATCTTCGTCTCCCTTTGCTTTTGGAACAACTGCCATTGTCATTACTGGTGCTGGGAAATTGAACTTATCGTAAATCACCTTAAATTTCGGATCGCAGATCGTCTGTCCGGTTTTTGTATACTGAAGTTTTGTGACTGCGCCGATATCTCCAGCAATAACCTTATCTGTGAGAATTTGATTCTTTCCCCTTAAGAAAATGAGGGTATTGACCTTTTCAGTTTTATCCTCATTTGAGTTAATGACTAGCGTATCAGGTTTTATAAATCCAGTAATTACCCTGAATAGGGAAATTTTCCCTACAAATGGGTCAGCGATTGTCTTAAACACAAATGCGGAGAAAGGTTTGTCCTCAGACAGACTGATAAATTGAGTTTCTCCGGTTTCAACATTGATTGCTTTTTGAGGGATTGCATGCTCAGGCGTTGGAAAACATTCGATGATATCTTCAAGAAGTGTACTCATTCCAATAACTTTAGTTGCACTACCACACATCACCGGTGCAATATCTCCTGATGCGCATCCTTTAATCAATGCATCATAGATTTCTTTGTCAGTCAGCTGTTCTCCAGCAAAATATTTATCCAGCAAAACCTCATCGGTTTGTGCTACAGATTCAATGATCATTTCTCTTAATTCAGCTACCTTTTCAACTAAGTCCTCTGGAACAGGAGCTTCTACCATTTCAAATGTTTTAGGGTCATGGATTCTTGCCCTATTGGAGATGATATTGATAACGCCATGGAAATTGTCTTCTTTTCCTACAGGATACTGAATCGGAATTACACTCATCCCGTACGTTTCCTTCAGTTCAGCAAAAACCTTATCAAAGTCCGTATGATCCCTATCCAATTTATTAATAAAAAATGTTCTCGGAAGTTTGATCTTATTGCAATATTCCCAAGCCTTATCTGTTCCAACTTCAATTCCAGAAGCTGCGGAAACAACAATTGTAGCTACGTCAACTGCTCTCATCCCCTGGATTTTTTCACCTTCGAAATCGAAATATCCTGGGACGTCCACTAAGTTGATCTTAATATCCTGGTATGCAAAAGGAGCCACAGAAGCCTGGAGTGAAATTTGTTTCTTCTTTTCCTCTGCGTCAAAATCCGTTGTTGTGGTTCCATCTTCAATTTTTCCTAATCGATCGATGGACTTTGTGTAAAAAAGAAGTGCCTCAGCCAGTGAAGTCTTTCCAGTGCCACTGTGGCCGATTATTCCGACGTTACGTAGATTTTTGATACTGTACTCTTTGATATGCATATCATTTCCTCCTATTGAATAATTCGGTTTCATCTGTTATGAAAACCTTTAACTTACTTTCTAATCATATCAAATTTTCTGTGAATTTGCTATATCGGTGAGTGATTTTTCGCAATTTTGTAGTAATTTCGTTTATTTCAATGGCAATTATTTTCAATTAATTTTGCAAAATCTTATACTCTCTTTATGCAAATAAGTCTATAATAGTTAATGGGAGTGATTACATGATTATTAAAGATGAAAAAGAGCTTGAAGCTCTAAAAGAAATTGGAAAGATATGCGCCATCGTGAGAGATGAATTGGCAAAGGCTACAAAACCTGGTGTTACGACACTTGAGCTTGATCTTATTGCCAAGGATTTATTTGAAAAATACGGAGCAGTATCTGCACCAAAGGGTGAATATGACTTCCCTGGTTACACCTGCTTAAGTGTCAATGATGTCGTAGCTCATGGAATTCCATCGGATTATGTCCTGAAAGAAGGCGACAAGATAAATATTGACGTATCGGCTTCAAAAAACGGATATTTTGCCGACACGGGATTAACCTTAAATCTTCCACCTGTAGACGAAAAGCTTGAAAGACTTCAAACCGTCGCTAAAAACGCCTTATATAAAGCAATTGCGAAGGCAATGCCCGGAACAATGACCAATAACCTTGGAAGAGCGGTTTTTAACGAGGCCAAGTTAAATGGATTCAATGTCATAAAGGACCTTACCGGCCATGGTGTTGGTAAAACACTACATGACCATCCAGAAAATATCTTCAACTACAATGAGAGACGTGGCGCAGCACTTCTTAAAAATGGACATGTCATAGCACTTGAAACTTTCATTTCAGAAGAGGATTCATACATTGAAGAATATCCTGATGGATGGACTTTAAAAACCCCAAGAAAAAATTACGTCTATCAGTTTGAGCATACTGTTGTATGTACGAATGATGGTCCAATGATTCTAACTAATGGAGAAGAAATGGACTTCTATGATCCTTTCCATAAATAACAGCTAAGTCTAATCGAGCTAATTCTTAATGATTACCCGTAAGGGATAGTAAAAGAAAAAAGCTACTGGAGCACATTACTCCGGTAGCTTTTTTGTTTGCATATTTCTATTATGGCTAAGCAATCTCCTGAAGTTTCCTTTTGCCTGGATCACTTTTAATTTTCTTCATGAAAAAAGCTCTCAGTATAAACTGAGAGCAGTGGCGTCCGCAGTAGGGCTCGAACCTACAACCTACCGGTTAACAGCCGGTTGCTCCACCATTGAGCTATGCAGACATGGGAAACTGGCGACGACTTACTTTCCCGCAGGGCTTCCCCTGAAGTATCATCAGCACGTAGAGGCTTAACCGTCGTGTTCGGAATGGGAACGGGTGTAACCCTGGACGTTATAGACACCAGATCAGCAAACAACATCGTTGCCTGCAAAAAGGATACCAGCCATTTCCGTAAGGAAATGGGTATTCCTTCAAAACCGCATACAGAGAAAAAGCGTGGAAAAGGTTCACTTTCTGATCAAGCCCTCGACCGATTAGTATGAGTAAGCTGAATGCATTGCTGCACTTACACCTCTCACCTATCCACCTCGTGTTCTTCAAGGGGTCTTACTAGCTTACGCTATGGGAAATC
>JBASOA010000021.1:0-61156 GCA_049657765.1 Clostridiaceae bacterium | reverse complement strand
GTTCATAACGATTGTTCCTCTTCTGTGTGACCAGCATCCGACATTTACCGCTACTCCGATTGTCGAAGGGTGTCTTGCTGAGTTTTCAATGTGTACACCCATGACTGAAGTTGTACCTGTCAGTCCTTGTGGCCCTAGTCCAATTTTATTGATGCCTTCTTCAAGCATTCTCTCCAGTTCTGCTGCCTTTTCATTGGAATTATGGGTACCGATTCTTCTCATCAAGGCTTTCTTGGACATGATTGCTGCTGTTTCCACTGATGTTCCGACACCTATTCCAACAAGTAATGGAGGACAGGCATTTAAGCCATAGGTTGTCATTACTTCGCATACGTATCTTACAATTTCTTCATAGCCAGCTGAAGGCATCAATACTTTTGCAGTCCCTGGAAGTGAACATCCACCACCAGCCATATAAACGTCGATTTCAACTTTATCGCTATGTGGGACGATTTCATAATCGATCCATGGTGCTTTCTTCCCTGTATTTGTTCCTGTATTCTTTTCATCGAATGTCTCAACCGCATTGTGTCTTAGTGGAGCAACCCTTGTCGCTTCGACCACTGCATTTCTAAGTATGGATTCGAGATCATCAATTAGCGGGAACTTAGTTCCTACCCTAGCAAAAAATTGAATAACCCCCGTATCCTGACAAGAAGGTCTGTTAAATTCAAGAGCCATTTTCTGATTCAAGAACATGGACTCATAAATCATTTTCGCCATTGGGACTTCCTCTATATCTGAAAGTTCCTTCAGTTTCTTTGTAACGTCATCTGGTAATTTTTTGCCTACTAAGGCAACAAATTTAGACATGATATCCGTCATATTAAGTACAGCTTGATTGTTGTTCATACCTATTTCCTCCTCAAAATATCTTTTCGTTTTCTCCCCGAGTTATCAAATATCATTTATCATTGATATTTGATAATGTATACAATTGTTAATTTAACATGGTTGATTCTCAAAGTCAAGATATTTATATAACCGTTTTCACAGAAAGTGTTATCTATTTATCACGGGTACTTTATTAATTAAGATAATTCAACCTGTCCCATGCAAGTAAATTCAGTTTACTCAAGCATTTTAGATCATGAATACGGTCATCATCCTGGTTATAAACAAAGAAGAAGGTATCATAAATTTCATGACACCTTCTTCTTTGTTCTATTCTTTTGATTGATCAAATCGCGTCAAAATATTGTCGCAACTTCTCTTAATATGATCCTTCATGAGTTTTCTTGCTTTCTCAGCATCCTTGCTCTGAATGGCTTTGATTATTTCAGAATGCTCGGCATGGGATAATTTTGCATATTCAGTCTCTGTGATTGTCTGGTCCATGGACAATCCATTCCAAAGAGATGACAACAATGCTTTGATCTTATCATTACCTGATGCCTTCCATATTTCGAAATGAAAGATGTGATTGTTATTGGAGTACTCATCAGTATTTCCTTTTTTAAGTTGCTCTCCAGTTCTTTCATGAATTTCTATTAGTTTGGAAATATCCGCATCTTTTTTACAAGCTAAGGCTGCCGCTTCACTTTCTAATATCGCTCTTGCCTCATAATGGTCAATTATACTTTTTCTCGTCATCCCAAGTACTATTGCACTCTTATTTGGACGTCTTTTGATTAGAGAATCAGACTCCAATATTTGGAATGCTTCCCTTACTGGAGTTATTGAAACATTAAGCTGATGTGCGATATCCTCAAGGGTGATTTCGTCCCCCTCTTTAAGTTCTCTTAGCATTATGGCTTCTCTAAGCCTTACTGCAACCATTTCTCTTGCTGGTACAAGTTTAATCGGACTTAAATTCTTCATTTGTGTTCATCCTTTATAATTGAATTTGCGAGTTGTTTAAAATATAAATTATTGGCTGACATCATTTTTTCTATGTTCTTATTCTTCAATGCATCAATGATGTCGCCTAGATGTTTTCTATTACATCCAATTACAGCACTTTCGTCAGTAATTGCGTATTTTGGAAATCCATTCATTAGTTTCAAGTGTAGTTTAGTTAGATATAAATTCCCAATCATTTCTGAAAATGTCAAATGAACCTGAAGTTCTTTTTCTTGGGAAAGTGTGAGGTTTCCCTCACTAATTGCCTTGTCATAACTATTTTTTATCTCCATGATCCGATCAATTTCTATTTGCTTCTCCATAATGATCTGGATGATTTCACCTTCAATTTTTGCAATCACCTGGAAATTCATATGAATATTTTCCGCGGTCAACGGGATGACTTTCATATGGCGGTTTGACAGTCTCTCCAAAAAACCATCCTGTTCCAGTGCCTGCAAAGCTTCCCTTATCGGTGTTCTTGACAGACCTAGCTTCTCCGTAAGATCTTCTTGGACAATTTCTTCATTTGGCTCGAACTTCCCTTGGATAATGTAATCTCTCAGGATTCCGGCAATATAGTCCTTGGTTTGAATCGAATTTATCTTTTTCATCTATTTCCTCACATAAAGATCCTACTTATTGTTCGTTAACATTTTTGATTCCTAAATACATCATAACCTAAATTGTATACAAAGTTCAATAAAAGTCCTGAAACCAGTTATTCCATTTGCCCATGGAGAGCCCGCTTATACTGCTATTTAATCCCTTGCCAACTTAGTGAGTAGTCTACTCCATTGTCATCAGTTTAGCATCTCATTTTAATAAAGCTGGCTCTATAAGCTAGTTTCTGGTTGCATTGGGTAAAAAAGTTTTTTCTCTAAAGTAGCACAGCAATATTTGAATCAAATCCTAACTAATCTATTTGCCCTCGACATTAATTGCAAAAAATTTCCTTCTTATTATAAGTGATGAAAAATCATGTGAATATTTATCGTTTTCATGATTTTAGCATGTTTTTTAAGTGTTTTTTTAGGTTCAAGTATATTGTTGCAAACGTTTATTTAAATTATACTTAGCTTGTTGCAAAAAAGCACAAATAAGGAGTGAAAAAAACATGTTAACATTTTTATCCTGGGCAATGATAATTGTCTTCATGGTTCTGATCATGAAGAAAAAACTCACACCGTTCTCTGCACTTATTTTAGTTCCTCTAGTATTTGCACTTGTAGGCGCATTACTTGGACTTTACACACCACAATTAGCAGCACTTAAAGAGCCAATCTTGAATCCAACACTTTGGGATCAGGTTTCCATTCTTGGAACTTGGACAGTTGATGGTATCAAGAAGGTTTCAACTACAGCCGTAATGCTACTATTTGCAATTCTTTACTTTGCAATTATGCTTAATGCCGGTATGTTTGATCCAATCACAAAGAAAATGATCAAATTTGCTAAAGGAGATCCAGTTAAGGTTCTTCTTGCAACAGCTATCGTTTCAGCTGTCGTTTCACTTAATGGTGATGGTACGACAACTACACTGATTGTTTGTACAGCATTTATTCCAATATACAAGAAACTTAACCTTAAGATGATGAATCTTGGTGTTCTTCTAATCATGATGAACACAATCATGAACCTTCTTCCATGGGGTGGTCCAACAGCTAGAGTTATCTCCGTACTTGGACTTAACGAGCAGGATATCCTAAGAGCTTTAACACCAGGAATGGTTGCTTCAGTTATATTCATGCTTGGAGTTTCAGTTTATCTTGGACTTAAAGAAAGAAAGAGACTTGGAATTCAGAATCTTACCGATGCTGATATCGAAGCGCTTACTACAGCAACAGATCCAGAAGAACTTGCACTGAAGAGACCAAAGCTAGTTTGGGTCAATGGAATCATGACTATCGCACTTGTCTTCATGCTCATTAAGGGAACATTCCCTTCAGTATTCTTATTCTTAGTTGGTACAGCACTTGCACTAATGATCAACTACAAGTCACTTAAAGATCAGAAGCAAAGAATCCAGGACAATGCAGGAGATGCAGCTCAGGTTGTTATTCTAGTACTTGGCGCTGGTATCTTCATGGGACTCTTCACAGGTACAGGAATGGCAGAAGCATTGGCACTTAGCCTTGCAAATGTAATCCCAACAAGCTGGGGAAGATTCTGGGGACTTATCGTGGCAGTACTTTCAGCACCAGGAACATTCTTCCTGTCAAATGATGCTTTCTACTATGGTGTACTACCAGTACTTGCAGAAGCAGGAAAACAATACGGATTTACCGTTATGGAACTTGGAATTGCTTCCCTACTAGGACAGGCATTCCACTTACTTAGTCCTCTAGTTGCTTTCATCTACCTTCTTCTTAACCTTACAGGTCTTGATATGGGAGAATGGCAGAAAGAAACCGCTAAATGGGCAACTGGTGTATTCGTAATCTTCATTGCACTTGCTGCAATCACCGGTTCAGTTCCACTATTCAAATAAATTTCAATTACAGTTCATAAAACTACAATAGTTAAGCCGATATCAGAATTCAATCTGATATCGGCTTTTTAATTTTTCGCATGAGTGTATCGAACTTATTGCTCTTGGCCTTAAAAGAGTCCCCTAAAGAATTTTTTCAAGCTTTCCAAAAAATATGGCGATGGATAAGAGATCTGCTGACCCCCCTGGGCTGATGTTCTTCCTGATAAAGTCTTCATTCATCCGCTTTAAAATATTTCGCGCGTCAGGATTCTTTATGCCACCTTTTTCCAGAAATAATTTCGACTGGCTTTTCACATCATTTAAGGATTCAATCCCACCCCTTGAAACGACATTAGAATCCTCAGTGATACTCATCAGAAGCAGAAGAATTTCAAGAAGCTTTTCCTCAAATGTGTAAGGCTCGCTCTTCAACGCTCTTAACTTCGGCAAAACCTCAAGTCTCACAACCGGATAACCTTCTTCAGCTTCGCCTCTGATTCCTGTGAAACCATACTTCAAGAATAAGATTTCACCATGGGTATATTTTGTTTTTTGAGGAAGATTTTTGAAATCTCCTTTAACAAGACCCTCTGTCATTTCTCTGATTACCATAAATACAGCATCGGTATCACTTGAATTAAAGTGTTCGATTTGGTCTTCACGTTTATCTTTGAGATAGTATCCAGCTGCAGAAAGTACAATACCCATGGAGAAAATAATTCCTTTATGTGTATTGATATTTCCTGTAGCTTCAAACATTCTCTTCTCAATCTCTATGCCGATGGGTCTAATTTTTATGAAAAGTTCCTGCCTTGTCCCTTCATGTAGCAATCCAGCTTTAGCAAAATCATAGAATCCGTCATACAGGCTAGTGGCGCTCAAAAGGAATGTATAGATATCCATATCCTTATGTGCACCAGCATCTATGGCATCTACCAACCCAGGTTTGGGCGATAGAACAACTTCCGATAGAATGGCTTCCTCTGCGTATCTAGCCATCAGTCTTGCGTATTTTTTTATCGTGTCTTTATTTAGCATTAAGTTTTTCCTTTTCTTTCATTTCCAGCTCTTTTTCAACTTGAATCATCTCACTAATGATAAATCCTTTGGAATACTCCAAATGTTCATTCGTGATAATTGCCACTTGTTCGAAATTTCCATTCTTCATGTTATTGTAGATCATCCAATGCTCATCGATTGCTTTTCTTCTTCTTACAGCGCCAGCTAAAGAGATATCACGAAATCTAACGAGATATTGCCTTAACTTGTTAACGATAATATCCAATCTAGGCATTTGGCTAAATCTATAGATCATATCGTTAAATTCTGAAAAAAGTGAAATTACTGTTGCTACATCACCGCGTTCATTGGCTTCATCTGTTTTAGAGAGTAATTGCCTCATTTCCTCAAATTGTTCCTCAGACATTAGTTTCATCGCATTTGTCGTTGCGAGAACATCTAAAGCTTTTCTTATCTGGAAAATTTCTTCAGCATCGGCAACCGTGATTTTCTTGACCACAACACCATAATGAGGAATATATTCAACAAGACCTTCTTCTTGAATTCTTCTGAGCGCTTCTCGTATTGGCGTACGGCTGATGTTCATGCGCTCTGAATAGACGGTTTCATTAATTCTCTCCCCAACGGGTATGATTCCCTTAATGATTGCATCACGAAGTCCTTCAAAAACAATTTCATTTAGCGGTTTGTTCTGAGTCAGGTCAGCTAATTTTACAACTTTAGATATGTAATCTTCCATATCATTACCCTCTTTCTATTCCTCATCCATTTTTAAACACTTATGGCGAAAAATAACAATCTGTATACAGTATACAATCATTATAAACAAATTAGGCTTATTTTCCACTATTTTTTTAGGAATAGTTCTATAAAGAAAGTGAACTTTTTATGAATTATTTTTCTAAAAGGCCTTGAGTCTCATGTTCAACAAGAACTAGTGACTTTTGCATGAACTTGAATCATACAAATTATAAAAACTTCGATTGTACGTATTGTCTTTCCTTAACACTTTTAAAAAAATAGAGCCTTCCAAGCTGCTTTTACTGAGCAAGTTGAAAGACTCTATTTGCATGATATATTTGCTACTTTTTAGTCATCTGTTTCGGGAATATTACGGAATTTTTTAATCATGATTACTTGTCATTTCATATTGAATCAACTCTTTGCTAGTCACGTGAGATTCAATGTCCTGAATTTGGGTTTAGAATTCTATTTCAAAATGCAACTCCCTACTTTAGCCATTCTAAATCCAACAAGGAACCAATGAATCTCATCTCCCCGTTAAAGCTCTCCATTCCCATTGAGATAATTTAAAGTGTACAGCACATAGAATTCCGTCGAGGTGAGCAGTCCTTCTTCATCAATATCAAATTTTTCATGATGGTGTGGATATGCGCTTCGATCATTTTCCTTGCTTCTTGTACCAATATTGACATAAACCCCAGGCACTTCTAATGCAAGTTCCGCAAAATCATCGGCTCCAAGCGATTTGGGCTGCTGTGTATTTACATGTTCAACCCCAACAATGATTTTGGCAATTTCAGCCGCAAATCCCGCACTCTCCTCATCATTGATGAGCGGACTTGAATAACTTCTAAATTCTATTTCAAGTTCAGCACCGTTTGCTTCACAAGTATTCCTTAAGATTCTTTCAATGGAATCTTGAGTCTTCTTTCTCGTTTCCAGGCTGAAGGTTCTAAAAGTCCCTTCAAGAATGGCTTCTTTAGCAATGATGTTATATCTAGTTCCGGAATTAAGAACTCCAATGCCTACAACCACAGGATCGACAGGGTTATTTTGCCTTGCGACAATCCCCTGAAGATTTACAACCCCAAGTGAAGCAATATATAGCGCATCCACTGCGGTATGTGGACTGCTTACATGTCCACTTTTACCAATCACTGTGGCTTTGAAATAATCACAGGAAGCAGAAATGGGTCCTGGGGTTACTGTAATCTTTCCTGTATCAAGTCTTGAAGAGACATGAAGTCCAAAAGCGCTGTCAACGTCTTTAAGAAGACCTTCAGCAACAAACTGCCTTGCACCTTGCCCGATTTCTTCAGCCTGCTGGAAAAAGAGTTTTACGGTTCCGTTTAAGTCCTTTTCTTTTTCTTTCAACACTTTAGCAGCCCCCAGGAGAGATGCGGTATGGGCATCATGCCCGCACGCATGCATAAGACCTTCGTTAATTGAGGCGTATGAGACATCATTTAATTCTTTGATTTCCAAAGCGTCAATATCAGCTCTTAGTGCGAGAGTCTTTCCTTCTTTTCCCCTGATATATCCGACGACTCCGGTTTCCCCAACCCTGTGGTGCTCAATTCCAAGCAAGTCTAGTTCTTCCTCGATTTTTTTCGCCGTCTCATATTCTTTGAGACTGGCTTCAGGATGCTGATGAAAATACCTTCTAAGCGATACGATATATTGTTCCAGTTCCTTTACTTCATTTCTTACGCCCATGTTGTCCTCCTTTAAGTAGTACTTGTTTCTTACCAGCTAATCTGCTGTGAACCTTTGTATAGCTCATTGATAATTTCTTTGACAGGTTCGGTCTGATAAATTTCAACAATTCGCTTTAGCACTTCGCTGTCTTTGTCTTCTGTTCTCGCTGCTATGATGTTGACATAAGGCTTTGAGTTCTCATCGATGGGTTCTAGGAAAATAGAGTCATTTGCAGGATTAAATCCGGCATCTACTGCAAATCCGCTATTGATCAGGGACGCTGTAACATCTTCAAGTGTCCTTGCTGTTGTGCTGGCATCAACTTCGATAAGCTTTAGATTTAAACGGTTCTCCGTGACATCCTTAAGTGTTGAAAGGATTCCGGCTTCTGGGGCTATCTTGATGAGGCCTGCAGTCTGAAGAAGAATCAGCGCTCTACCTTCATTTGTGGCATCATTTGGAATTGAGATTTCGTCTCCATCTTTTAGTTCACTGATATCCTTAATCTTGTCAGAATAAATTCCAAGTGGTGCAATGACGGTTTCTCCGATTGCTGTCAAATCAAGTTTGTGCTCTTCAATGAACTTATTGAAGAAAGCATAATGCTGAAATGCATTGACATCAATTTCTCCGTCAGCCAAGGCTTGATTTGGCTTCGTATAATCTGAAAAACTAACTACTTCAAGGGTAATCCCTTCTTTTGCAAGTTCCCCCTTCACATAATTCCATACTTCACTTTCACTTCCGGTGACTCCCAGCTTGATGACTTTATCTTCCTCTTTTGCTGTCGCTTTAGCTCCGCAACCTGTAAATCCGAATGCTGCGATTGCTATGGTAAGTCCTGCGATAATCTTTTTTGTGTTTTTCATTTTTGTGCTCCTTCTTTTGTTTATTTTTTTAGTACTCGATGATTTTGATATGGTCCTGTAGTCTAGTGTGTAAATTTCTTGATGAGAAAATTTCCAGCACTTTGAATAATTGTAACTAGAATTAAAATAATGATGACGGTAACATATGTAATATCTGTTTGATATCTCTGATGTCCATAGCGAATAGCTAAATCTCCTAGTCCACCTCCTCCGATGGATCCTGCCATGGTAGAAAGTCCGATAAGGCTCACCATCGTAATGGTGATTGCCCTGACAATTCCCGGCAATCCTTCTCTAATATATACGCTGAATATAATTTCCAGAGGATTTGAGCCCATCGACTTTGCGGCTTCAATTACTCCTTCATCAACTTCGGAAAGTGCAGTGTCAATCTGCCTTGCAAAAAACGGGACCGTTCCAAATACAAGTGGGACTATAGCTCCCTTTGTTCCAATTCCGGTTCCCACTATGGCTCTAGTGACTGGAAGTACTGCCGTCAAGAGGATAATAAAGGGAATACTTCTGAATATATTGATCGCTTGACTTAATATCTTCTGAATCGGCTTATTTTCAAGAACATTTCCTTCTCTCGTCACCACAAGCATGACACCGAATATTATTCCAATCCCTAGTGAAATTACCCCTGAAATAGAAACCATCGTAATTGTCTCTAGTACGCTATCCTGAAGCTCAACAATGTTCTCCAGTACATTAGGCAGATATTTCTGTATCAATTCCATACTTAAGCACCTCCACTTTTAATCCTTTATCCCTAAAATACTTGATTCCATTCTCCACATCATATTTCGGACCTCTGAAGAGCAAGATGAGTTCACCTGCTGGAATGGAGCCTAGAATTTCCAAGTTTCCAAAAAGTATGCTGGCATCGATCTTAAACTTTCGTGAGACTTCCGAAATTACCGCATCGCCTACAATGTCGCCAAGGTAAGTTACTCTCGTTAAGATATCTCCTTCTTTGATGTTATAGATATTCCTCTCATCATTGATAAAATCGAGGATTCTATCCCGATTTGATGCCGTATCGATGAAATCAACCGTCATCTTCTTCTGAGGTTTGCTGAAAATATCCCCCACGGTTCCAGTCTCAACAACTTCTCCATTTTCCATAATACTTACCCTGTCACATATTTCTTTGATTACAGACATCTCATGGGTAATCAGGATAATCGTAAGCCCTAATTTCCTGTTCAGTTCCTTAAGCAGCCTCAGGATTGACTTCGTCGTCTTAGGATCTAGTGCTGAGGTTGCTTCGTCGCAAAGAAGAACCTCAGGATCATTAGCTAAAGCCCTGGCAATCGCCACTCGTTGTTTTTGACCCCCGCTCAGCTGGTTTGGGTAAGCTAACTCTTTATCTTCGATTCCAACAATTCGAAGGAGTTCTCTGACTTTTTGCACCTTTTCTTCTTTTTTGAGACCCGACCCTTTAAGTGGATAGGCAACATTGCTGAATACAGTCCTTGAATTCATCAGATTGAAGTGTTGAAAGATCATTCCGATTTTCTTTCTTTTCACCCTTAGCGCCCGCTCCGAAAGTGCGGTCAATTCTTCTCCATTAATAATTACCTTTCCCTCTGTTGGTTTTTCCAGGAGATTCAAGCATCTGATTAACGTACTTTTCCCGGCACCTGAATACCCGATTACCCCAAATACTTCTCCATTTTGTATTTGTAAACTGACATTTTTTAGCGCATGAACCTTTTCATGATCTCCTTCGAATGTCTTGCTTAATCCAATTACCTCTATCACGTTTCTTCCTCCTCTTTTTACTTTTCACGATGTTCGCTTGATTTTTTGAAATAAAAAAAGCTTCCCTCCCTTTTGCATATGATTATGCAAAAGGGACGAAAGCTTCGTGTTACCACCCTAATTTTATATATCTCTCACGAGACATACCTCTCCAAGTACTCCGGTTTCCCTTTTATACTCTGGCACTGTAACGTGTGCTCACGTTCTGACTTAAAGTTTCCCTTCAGTCAAACAACTCCAAGACCATATTCAGCTTGCTATCCTCTGTACCCTCTCACCAAACGGTACTCTCTGTAGGAGTATTTACATGCTTACTCTTCTCTTCAATGTTTTTATCAATCTGTTGTAAATGACTATATCACCAGAAAATTTATTCGTCAAACCCTATTTTTAGCATTTATTTTTTGTATATCGTTTTCATTGATTGATAGAAATCACGGCAAGTCTTGTATCTCAATGATATTCATAACTGAAAATAATCTTTTAAATTTTTGTAATCTTCTTGTTCTTGATGCACGATTAATCGTCGTTAAATACTAACATTGTTCTTTAAAATTTAAGAAAGGATGCCTTTTGGCACCCTTTCAAATTTAAAATGTTATTTACCTAAGATTATGGTTATGCCAGGTACTTTTTAAGGGTTTCTCTAACAGCGCCTTTTCCTGCAATCAGTTCAAGGAACATTCCCTCAACCTTATCTGCAAGTTTTGCCTCGTTCAAATCTACACCAAACAGGTTTGGATTTGATAGGATAGCCTTAAGTTGTCCCTTGTAGGAAGTCACATCTCCAACCTTGATGCCTTCAAGGGTCTTGCCTAGTTCTTCAAGCATTGGATCACTGGATACATTCATTGGTTCCAGATTATCATCAACTGCAAGAAGATATCTGAGCCATCCAGCAAGTGCCAGAGGAATGAAGGTAAGATCTGAAGAATCCAGGTCGCTTCTCTTCATATATGACTTTATAGTCTCACCAAATCTGATTCCAACCTTTTGGCTTGTATCGGTCGCGATTCTTTGTGGTGTATCAGGCATGAATGGGTTTGGAAGTCTTTGCTCGATAACTTCCTTGATAAAGCTCATCGGGCTGATGATGCCTGGATCAACAACGACTGGCATACCTTCAGTGTAACCTATTTTTTCAACAAGCTTCTTCAGTTCAACATCAGTCATCTCAGACGCGATACTCTCATATCCAAGCAGGCAACCGTATACAGCAAGTGCTGTATGCAGTGGATTCAGACATGTGGTTACTTTCATGGTTTCTGTCTTGTTTACAGTCGCTCTATCCGTAAAGTAAACACCAGCTTTCTCAAGTTCTGGTCTTCCATTAGGGAATTTGTCTTCAACAACGAGGTACTGTGGAACTTCTGCATTAACATAAGGTGCAATATAAGTATTCTTGGATGTGATGATTGGAGCCATGTTAAGAAGTCCAAGCTGATCAAGCTTTTCCTTGACAATTTCAGATGGCCTTGGTGTGATTTTATCAATCATGCTCCAAGGGAATGAGATTTTTGATTCATCATTCAGGTAGTCAACGAATCCCTGTTCCACAAATCCTCTGTTCAACCATTCTGTTGCGATTCTCTTGACTGAAAGCTCAACCTTTTCGCCATTATGGCTACAGTTGTCCATACTTACGATTGCAAGAGGAGCCTTGTTTGCCAGGTATCTTTCATAAACAAGTGCAGTGGTAACACTCATGGCATGGCTTGGATTCTTTGGTCCGCTCTCAAAATCCTTGACAACAAATGGGAATACTTCTCCATTAACATTTGTCAGGGCATAGCCCTTCTCCGTGATGGTATAACTTACCATTTGAAGGCTTGGATTTCTAAAGATTTCCTTTAGCCTTGCAGCATCTTTCTCACTTGAAAGGTTAGCCTTCACGCCCTCTGCAATACTAGCCACTACAGAATTGGTTGTTGAGCCATCTGCATTTAAACTAGCAAGTAAAGTCAGGTTGTCAAAAGGATCATAAATTTTCTCAATAATGTCAAAATCAAAGGTTTCTGCCGCGATAATTCCCTTATCGGCAACCCCTTTTTCAAGAAGCTCGTTTTGAAGATTTGCAATAAATCCTCTGAAGATATTACCTGCTCCAAAATGTATCCATACAGGATCCTTCTTAGTCTTTTCAATCATTGATGCATAATTGAAATGGGGGACTTTTATTCCTTTTTCATTCCATAATTCTAAATTTTCTAAGCTTTTTAAATTCAGCTCCATGATTTCACCTCACATAAAATTTTAAAGTTATTCATCCTTTTAACAGGATGCTTCATCATTAGTGTAGTCCATTTTTCTCAAGTTTTCCACTAATCTATGGGGTAATTGACTGATATATCACATATTTGCATTTCAAATTTGCGTTTTCCATTGATTTCACTTGTTTTTGAAAATTGTTAATTTTTATCATTTTACATTCAATGGTGTGGGTTAATTTGAATTGTTCACCTTTCAAAAACTTCTCAGCAAATCTCTTAAGATGACTTTGTCATTCACAAGGCCGATCAATTGTTTTCTATTCGCAATTTTTATATTTTTATTGTTGAAGTAACTTTGAATCTTTCCTAGCGAGATAAACGGACTAATATCCTTGTTCTTTTTTCTTGTATTAATCAGATCTTTTTCAAGAGTTCCGTCATAAAGCCTCATGAGATAACTTTTAAGCGCATCCTTCACTTGTTCAAGAATGGCATCTTCAATCCAGAAATCTATATTCAGTTTTTCACTGAAATCGAGGCATTTGAAAACACTCGATAGAATTTTCACCCCATCGTCGTCATTTCTCCAGATATCGATAAACGTATAGTCATAATTCTTTAGAAAATCATTGCTTACTAAATCCAAAGCATCCCCTTGGATGATTTCAACATCCTCTTTTCGTGGAAATTGAGGAAGAATATTTTTCTTGAATAATGCAATGATGTCTTGATTGCGTTCGATAATGGTAACTTTTTTTACGTCTTCTTTCATCAATATATTGAAAGGATAGAACCCGATTCCAAGTCCAACGACCAACACATTCCCGAAGGCACGATCAACAGCTTCCTGCATAGTCGTTTTTTCAAAAAGCTCTGGGGACATCCAACCGACATTCTCGTCGCAGATCATTGGCAGGCTGATTGAACGGTCAAACCTCTTAAGTGGTAAATATGGTTCTCCCATCTCATCAAATCTCATATAGTCAACGGGATGATAGGTGTTCGCGGGAATAGTATTGGTTTCAAATGTTTTGCTCTTTTCCATAAAAGTCAAATCAATCTCTTTGTTAAATGGCATCTCAGTAATCGAATCGGCACTCATCTCTATCTGATAACCCTTAAGCCCCTTACTTTCATAGAATCCAATGAGAATTTCATCATATTCCTTGGATGCTGTGGCATAGGATAGTAATTTCGTGATATTTGCGCTCTTCTCCCACATAATTTTTTGAAATTCCTCGAGCGTCGATTTTATCTGCTTGTTCGATTTATCTATATTTATCATTTTTATTTTCCCCTTCACTTTCTACCGCTTTTCTTTGATTATTCATGTGTTATGGGCTTATTTTAATCATTTTTTTGCTTAATTAAACCATAGCAGTTTCTTACTTCAGCTATTACATTATAGTGCCAAACTGCTAAATACAAAATATAATTTTGTATGAAATATTTATTCCACAATCACCATTCTCGTTGGCAATGTTCACATTTCAACACTTGTCATCTTTCTCTGATAAGTTATACTAATACAGTGTGACTAATTTTGATTAAAGAAACACGTTGGATTTTTTAAGAATCATATCACATGTTTTGAACAAAAGAAATCTGTTTAGATTAGATTTTATGCAATCTGAGTTTGCAAAAACCAACCAAAAAAAATAATGATAAAGAAGTTAGAACCCTGATGTAATTCAACAGCCAAGGAAGGAAAAGAATAATGTTATTTGATAAGATTTTTAGAGGATATCGAATTGTATCCCAAAGCACGTGGAAGGAACTCGATTCCCAAAGCATAGAAGAAATAAATTTAGGCCTCTTCACAGATTATATATCACCAAAGTCAGGATATCGGAATGTAGACGACCAAATCACCATTCGCTGGGCAGCTAATGGAACACCGGCAATTGAGATACCTGAAAGTGGTGTATCAGAAAACAGCATGCAAATTCGAGGATTTGCTGACTGGTATGAACGAGTAAAAACCCCCACCATTGATCAGGTCATCACAAGATTAAACAGTTATGGATTTGTAGACATTACCTCAGAAGAGCGTGATAAACAACTCTATTATAAAGTCCTTGAGAATCTAAATGAAGAAATGCGTACTAATTTGAGCAGTAATGAAGTGACAGTATTGCAAGAGCTTGAGAAGTACAGGGATGGCGAACTTAAATTAAGCCAGCTTCATAAATTTATTCACGAAAATCAAGCTGCTTTTGATCTCCTTGCCAGCAAGATTTAATTTTAACACGAGATAGAAATCAGCTATTAGCCTAATGCGGAAGCTCTTAGACTTTAGGCTAACATTAATCTATCATCTGTATTATATGAGCAATCATTAACTCACGTTTATATTCATGATTTCACAGGTGAACACGTTACTTAACATCATCAAAAGATGACCAATGTTCAGTTCAAACTATTGAACTGAACATTGGTCTAAGCTGGTAAAGATAAATAAGAGGCTGTTTTGGTCTCTTCTATTTTTCGCCTTCAAATAATTAAAATATAAAAACCAATTGAAAGTGAATTCGGACAGATGTCCTTCTCACTTCCAATTGGTTTTTAAGCTTTACGACAAACAAAACGATACGCTATAGAATATACAGATTAAAGAATCTCTTTTCTTCCTTCAAAGGATTTTGAAAGAGTAATTTCATCCGCATACTCAAGATCGCTGCCTACTGGCATGCCTGAAGCTATTCTGGTTACTTTAACTTCTAATGGCTTAAGCACCCTAGAAATATACATCGCTGTGGCTTCTCCTTCAATCGTGGAGTTGGTTGCCACAATGACTTCTTTGACATCTCTTGTCATTCTCTTGACTAGTTCCTTAATCTTAATATCTTCCGGACCTCTTCCAGCCATTGGGGAAATACTGCCATGCAAAACATGGTAGACGCCATTGAACTCCCTTACTCTTTCTATGGACATAATATCCTTAGGCTGTTCCACAACACAAATTATATTATGGTCACGGCTCGGATTTCCACAAATAGCGCAAGGATCTTTTTCTGTATAGTTGCCACAAACCTGACAATACTTGATTGTTCCTCTGGCTTTTACAAGGGCATCCGCAAATTCTCTTACCTCTTCCTCTGGAAGATTCAAAATGTAAAGCGTTAGCCTTTGTGCTGTCTTGTTACCGATACTTGGAAGCTTAGCGAATTCTTCGATAAGCTTCTCTATTGCTACTGGATAGAAATCCATTCTTTCACCTCATTTAGAACATGCCTGGCATTCCCCCGGCAAGCTTGCCCATGACCTTTTCTTCCTCTTCATCTGCCATTTGCATAGCTGCATTCACTGCTGACAATACCAGGTCTTCAAGCATTTCAACATCATCAGGATCTATAGCTTCTGGTTTAATCGATACTGAAACCAGTCTCTTCAATCCTGAAAGCTTTACTGTTATGGCTCCGCCACCAGCTGAAGCCTCATACTCCTTGGTTTCAAGTTCCTTTTTGTTCTTCTCCATATCCTTTTGCATCTTCTGTGCCTGCTTTAGCAGGTTATTCATATTGCCGCCGCCCATTCCTGGGAATCCTTTTGCCATCATAAATCCCTCCATTTTTTCATCTTATTTAATGTACTATATCCGTTTGTGTATTGCAATATCTATTCATCCACAATATTTATTCCGAATTCCTTTAGTGTCTCATCAAAGCTTAAATGAGATTCGTTCTTTTCCTCTTCAACACGTTCGCCCTCGACCGTAAACTTAAATTTCACTTTTTCACCAAGGATTGATGATGCTGCATCTTCCAGAATTTCCCTGTTTTCCTTCTTTTCAAGTCTCTTTTTGCTAAACCCGTATTCTTTACCGAATTTTATTTCGATAACACCCCGGTCACATTTAACCGGTGTTCCCACAATAACTGATGCCTGGATGATCATCTGCCTTCTCGCTTTAAGCGCTTCCATGATTTCCTTCCAGCTTCTTTTAACGTGATCCAGGGTTACATTGCAGTTATCGTTAAATATCTCTTCTTCAATTTTAACTGCATTCTTGACAACATTAAGTTCCTCTTTAGTCGTGATTACATTTCCAGCAGGCATAATCTTTGCGTCATCACTCGATTGTTCTACCTTATCCTGAATCTTTTTCATGGTTTCAGCTGTAACATGACTACTTGTTTCTTGTGCTTGAACAAGATTTCCTCTTCTTAAATAATCCTCGATGACGGATAGTCTTCCAAGCATGGATTCTTTAGAGGAGTCAAGTTCGTTCTTTGTCAGGCTGATAATGGCCAGCTCCAGATAAATTCTGGATTGCTTGCTAAACTTTGCCTGTTCTTCAGCCTTTTGAAGGGTTCTAATGATTCTCGTGATAATTTCATTTGATGAGATATCCCCTTGTCTCTTGATGACTTCAATGTCTTCCTTGGAAAGGTCGATGACCTCTTCAGGATTCGGCATGATTTTTGCAAGAAGGATATTTCTAAAATGAATAATCAGGTCCTTCGTAAAGCTGTAAGGATCTTTTCCACCTTCAACCACATCGTCAAGAATCCTGATGGACTCCTTAACATCTTTGTTAAGCATCGCTTCAGAAAGCCTAAACAGATTTTCCTGTCCGGAAAGACCGAGCATATCCAGGATATCCATATAGTCAAGTTTGCCTTCACCCATACTGATGGCCTGATCCATAATGCTTAAGGCATCCCTCATTGCACCGTCCGAAATTCTTGCGATAAGTTCGAGGCTGCGATCTTCCGCATAAATCCCCTTATCCGTAGCAATTAGTCTCAATCTTTTTTCGATGTCCTTATATCTGATCCTCTTGAAGTCAAACCTTTGACAACGGGAGAGAATGGTTACCGGCAACTTCTGTGGATCTGTTGTAGCCAGAATAAAGACAACATGCTCAGGGGGTTCCTCAAGGGTTTTAAGAAAGGCATTCACGGCGCCTGTTGAAAGCATATGAACCTCATCGAGAATATACACTTTGTATTTCCCTTCATGTGGCGGATATTGCACCTCTTCAACCAAATCTCTGATATCATCAACTTTGTTGTTGGTTGCAGCATCCTGCTCAATAACATCCAATGATAACCCCGCATCAATTTTTTTGCACATATGGCATTCATTACATGGCTCCCCGTCTTTAAGGTCCACGCAGTTCAGTGCTTTGGCCATAATTTTCGCACATGTGGTTTTGCCTGTACCTCTGGTTCCACTAAATAAATAGGCATGGCCTATCCGCTTTGCTTTAATCTCATTAATAAGTGTCGTTGTGATATGTTCCTGACCGATGACGTCTCCAAATACCTTCGGTCTCCACTCACGGTATAATGCCGTATATGCCATTAGTTTTTCACCTGCTTTTAAATTAAGTACTTCCTCTTATTATTATACATGAGAACCATAAGTTTTTCACATTTTAGCCACTAGTTTGAACGATAGTTATTTTGATATTATTTTGTCACACAACTAAATTAATCTAAAGATAAAATAATGATATATTTCACAAAAAATATGATATCGTTTGAAATCCTATGAGACCAGTGGTATCGTAGATTGTAGATGGTCAATAATGTACTTGCCTTAATACACTTTATCTTCATTATCAGTGTTTTCTTCAAAACTATACGCATAAAATCAGATCTAATTTATATATATATAGATTAATGCAATCCTCATAAAAGAAATTAGGCGAAGGGACGAATAGAGATGAGAGACTTCATTTTTGGAATTGTTGGTGGCACTGCTATGCTCATGTACGGTGTGGATATGATGGGGGAAGGTCTTGAAAGGCTATCCGGTAACATGATGAAGAAAGTTCTTCAGAAACTTACAGGCAAGCTTTGGAAGGCTTTCTTTGTCGGTATTTTTCTCACAGCCTTGGTACAAAGCAGTACAGCCATATCAATTCTCAGCGTTGGGTTTGTAAATTCCGGAATCCTTGAACTTTCCCAGGCCATCGGCATTATCTATGGCGCCAATATCGGAACAACAATAACCGCCCAGTTATTTGCACTTAGCTTCAGCTTTAAGCTGACAACCATTGCACTTCCGATCATCGCCATCGGTTTTAGCTTAAAGGTCTTCGCGAAGAAGATCAGATTTCAAAATGTTGGTCATTCCATCATGGGTATAGGTTTTATGCTCTATGGACTTACCCTTCTTAATTCCGGAATCCCCTATATGGAGCAAAATGAAACCATTCGATATTTCTTTGAAACTTATGCCTCCAATATGTTTATCGGAATCCTCCTTGGAATTGTAACCACAGCTCTCGTCCATAGCAGTGCTGCGACTGTAGGAATCGTGATGCTCCTTGGAAATTCAGGATTAATTACACTTACTTCAGCCATCGCCATTATGTTTGGCGATAATATCGGCACATCGATTTCAGCACTTCTTGCCAGTTTTAAAGGCAATACCAATGCAAAGCGAACTGCCTGGGGACATGCCCTCCATAATATCATCGGTGTTTTGATCTTCCTTCCATTTGTTCCCTGGTTTACACAGTTTATTACATTTTTTACAAACAGGCTTCAGGGAAGTACTGACATTCAGCTTCAAATTGCGAACTCGCACACCTTGTTCAATATCATGGTCGCTCTGATTTTCTTGCCCCTTAATAATTACTTTGTCAAATTGCTTAAGTTTATCGTCAAGGATAAGAAAACCGAAGGAGAGTTTGAAGTTATTTATATCGACAATCTTCTTCTTGATACCCCTGCTGCCGCACTTGAAGCCTCAATTAAAGAGATTAAGCGTGCTATGCAGACCAATACCGATATGCTTGGACTTTCAATTGCTTCAGTGATCCAAAACAATGTAAATAATCAGGGGTTGATCATGAAAAGAGAAGAGTTTATCTGTAAACTCCAAAAGGATCTCACAAACTATATGGTTGAGCTTTCAAGAAGACCCCTCTCCATTTCCGATTCTGTTGTTCTTCCTGGCATTATCAAATGTGCGAACTATCTCGAAAGAATTGCGGACCATACAACAATCCTCATGAAACTTCAGGAGACCAGATTCAATAAAGAACTCTATTTTACTCCAGCAGCCTTAAAAGAAATCGATGAATTACATCGTGAACTGAGTGAAATGTCCAAAATGACTTCAGACAATATCAATGAATTCGACGAGGAAGTCCATGCCAAAGTGAAGGAAGCAGAGGCAAGAATTGATTTCCTTACCGCCCGATTTACAGGAGAACATGTCAAGCGACTTGAAAACGGAGAATGCACCATTGAGGGAAGTCTTGTCTACCTTAATATGATCACGGCCATGGAAAGAATATCCAATTACCTTTATAAAATTTCAAGACTTTGCAGGTATGAACTCCAAGGAAAGTCCTCGCCAACAGCATAAAAGATAAACATAGAAATGATCAGCAGATTGCTAACGATGAAGATCCTTGTTCCCTAAGAACAGGCAAGACCAACTTTTGGTCTTGCCTGTTCTTTGTTTATGAAAGCAAAAAAAAGTTGCTGCCCAAAATGGACATCAACTCTACTATCAATATTAAATTAAAACCGTGCACCTAACTCTGACAGTGACTCTCCAAGCGTTACCCGAATAGTAAACTCAAAATAGGTTGGCCACGGCACACGAAACATTCTATTTATCGCTGCTACCTTCCGGTCCTGACGAGGTTCATAGACATCCGTTGCGTGGGACCCACTTATCAACGTCACTTTTAAGGGTCAGACCTCAAAGCTTCATGCCTCGGCTAGGAATTACACCCTGCTATAGCGGATTGCAGGTTACAGGGCACCGCTAACTCCCCGTCTAGCACGGTAATGGCGGAGAGGATGGGATTTGAACCCATGATTGAGTTGCCCCAATACACGCTTTCCAGGCGTGCTCCTTCGACCACTCGGACACCTCTCCATAATCTCATCCTTGGTCAAAAGGATGAGCAACACTGTTTATTATAAGGGAAAACCCCCGCCAGGTCAACATTTATCGAATATTTTTATTTGGTGGATATATCTACCCGTAAACTAAGCTTTTTTCCTAACTTTTCTAATGACCATACCCATAAATCCAAATCCGGGTTTAAGGTCATCCATACTGAAGATTGCAGGCGCTTTCTTTCTAAAAAGTGACATAAATATGCTGCTTCTTGTGAGCTGCCCTGCTCTTACATATTCCCTGATGGCAAGGAGATCTTCATAAAGATAACGGAAGTGGATTTTAGTATCATACGTTTTGTTTTCAGGTACTATCTTTTCTCCCACCATTTCCCGGTACGCAAGCATTGGAAAGTTAATGCCCGCCTTATAAAGAAGATTATTCAGGTTAGTTGTTCTTGTATTGATTTCAATCATGTAGAAAAGACCGGTATTGGCGTCTTTCTTGAACTCAATCTCTCCGAATCCTTTATAGCCAATTTCCTTAAAGAATTTTTTACTCACTTCGTGCAATTCAGGCACCAGTCTCTGCTCTGTATAGACAGATGCACCGTAATTTATCGGAAATTGCCTGTGTTTTTGGCAAGTCATCCAGTGAGTAACCTCTGAATCCTTATTAAGATACGCATCATAGGTATACATATGGTCATCAAACCCAGGTATGATTCGCTGAACCACACCATCAAGATTGCTTTCCTGAATGGTTTTCTTGAATTTCAACAGTTCTTCCTCGTTATTCAGGATAAAGTTCTTCACCCTGAACTTTGCCACGAACATGGTTGATTCTGTGGGCTTGAGGATACAAGGGTAACCTACAATTTCCCTAACCCTTTTCGTAAGTTCTTCATCGTTTAGCTCCACACTTGGGGGAATTGGCATCTGATACTTTACGGCCAATTTTTCCAAAGTATCCTTCATCATCGCATCTGTCCATTTTCCTTTTTTATCCATCGGAAAAAGGTAATACTCCTTCAATGCATCGAAATTACGATCAATGAACTCAACGTAAGGGTCACCTGAAGGATAGAGAACCGGCTTGCTGGCTTCTTTCTTGGCGAAGTTCACCATAAATTCAACAAGCTTCATTTCCTCTTTCTTATAATGCGGAACAATAACCTGTTCACTCAAGTATTTTGACTGAGCACCATAGGTGTTTTCTTTTGAATAGTCCATGGCAACGGTGTGGATTCCTTCCTTGCCTAAACATCTGATGATGGATAATCCTATATAATAATTTGATCCTAAAATTACTGCTTTATTCTTCATAAGTACCTCCAACTATTTCTGAAGTAATTATAATACAAAACCCCTTCTATTGCATTGTTATTCTTCTAAATCCCTTCCAGAGAAATTGTCATATTCGCTTGAGCTCTGTGGATTGTGCTCTAACGAGAAAGAACTGCCTCATTGGCAGTTCCCTCTTAAATAAACAAATTTCACCCTGGTACTTGTTCTCTTATTCCAAATCGTGGAGGAAGAGTCCACTCCTTAACTTAGGTTCAAACCAAGTTGATTTTGGCGGCATCACCAGTCCTGTATCCGCGATGGAAATCAGGTCTAGAATTGTCGTAGGAAACATGGAAAAAGCAACTTTCATATCCTGGTTCACACGTTTTTCCAGTTCCTCAAGTCCTCTTATTCCGCCGACAAAATCAATCCTTTTATCTACTCTTGGATCTTCTATTCCAAGAATAGGATGAAGGAGATTATCCTGGAGAATTTTAGCGTCCAGTCTTTTTAGTGGATCTTCATCAAATATAATTTGTTCCTTTGTCTGAAGCTTGTACCACTTTCCATCGAGGTACATGCCAAACTCATGCTTCATTTGAGGCTTATAGGGTTTATTTCCCTCTAAAGCTTCGATATCAAAATTCTCTTTGAGCAGATTAAGGAAATACTCCTTGCTATGGCCATTGAGGTCTTTGACTAATCGATTGTAATCCATGATCTTCAGTTCACTGCTCGGAAAAATTACAGAGAGAAAATAGTTGAATTCTTCATTTCCGGTGTAATTTGGATTTTCTTCTCTTCTCTTCAATCCAACTTTTACGGCAGATGCAGCGCGATGATGACCATCTGCAATGTATAGGGCAGAAACGTCATGGAATGCTTCACTTATCTCATTAATGATCTCGTCTTCAAGGATTACCCACGCGGTGTGCTCCACACCGTCTTCAGCAACAAAATCATAGAGAGGCTCATTTTCTTTTTTGTATTTTTCAATCATATGGTTAATCTTTTCCTTGGATAGATACGTCAGGAAAATAGGCCCCGTATGAAAGTTCGTCTTGTCAACATGCCTGATTCGATCTTCTTCCTTTTCTGCGCGGGTAAATTCATGTTTCTTGATCGAATTATTTATATAGTCGTCAATGGATGCAAGGGAGACAAGTCCGGTCTGGGGATGTCCGTTCATCGTCAACATATAGATATAGAAGGCATTTTTCTTTTCTCTAATTAAAATCCCCTCTTCAATGAATCCCATGAGGGTTTCTCGTGCCTTTTCATAAACCTTTGGATCATAGTGATCGACACTAGGCTCCAAATCGATTTCCGCTTTATCCACATGAAGAAAAGAATATGGGTTATCCTTGACCATTTCTCTGGCTTCATCGGAATTCATGACATCATAAGGAAGCGCTGCAACTTTTTCAGCGAGGTCTGCTCTTGGCCTGACAGCCTTGAAAGGTTTTACCACTACCATCTTAACTCTCCTTATTTGCTCTATCTAAAGAACTCCTTAATAATGCTTAAGATCTCTTCCCCGATTCTTTGTTGGGCTTCATCTGTAGATGCCCCAATATGAGGAGTCATAGAAATCTTGTCATGGGTATAGATTCTTTCGTTTTTAGTAGGTTCTTCAACGAAAACGTCTATGGCTGCAGCTGCAACTTTACCGGCATCAAGCGCGTTGCAAAGTGCGTCCTCGTCAATTAGGCCGCCTCTTGCGGTATTGACTAAGAATACCCCCTCCTTCATCTTTTCAATCTCCTCAGCTCCGATAAGGTAGGGTCTATCCTGAAGCTTTGGCATATGCAGGGAAATAAAGTCTGCTTCTTTGTATAGTTCTTCAAGTGTTACATAGGAATAAGGTTCATTTTCAACCTTAGGTCCGCTCTTGTTGGTATAGATGACTTTCATTCCAAGTGCAGAGGCTCTTTTTGCCACTTCTTTAGCTATTCTTCCCATGCCAATAAGCCCAAGTGTCTTACCTGCAAGCTCTACGCCATTGTAATTTTTTTTGTTCCATTCGCCTTTTCTCATCGTTGAGTTGGCGATATGCATAAATCTTGCAATATTAAAGAGATGCCCGATGGTTAGTTCAGCTACAGATGCACTTGAGGCATTCGGTGTATTTCTGACCTTTATTCCCTTTTCTTCAGCATACTTTACATCGATATTGTCTACGCCCACACCACCTCTGATGATGAGCTTCAGCCTTCCTGTCTTCAATGCCTCATCAATTAGGGGTTGTCTTACCTTTGTTGCGGATCTTACAACGATCACATCAAATTCCTTGATTTTCTCATTGAGTTCAGGAAGCTCATAATGTTCGTTTACTACTTCAAAACCAGATTCTTCCAGATTCTTGATTGCGCTTTGTTCCATGCCGTCAGCGGCTAGTATTCTAATCATATCTTCCTCCAATTTATACGAGGCTTACGCCTAGCTATTTTTTTCTTCGAATTCCTTCATAAACTGAACTAATGCTTTAACACCATCAACAGGCATGGCATTATAAATAGAAGCTCTCATTCCTCCAACTGCCCGATGACCCTTTAGGTTTGAAAATCCCTTTTCTGTAGATTCCTTGGCAAACTTGGCATCAAGGTCAGCATCACCCGTACTAAAAGTAACGTTCATCATGGATCTGTCTTCTTTTAATACTGTGGTTTTAAAAAGCTTGCTCTGATCCAAATAATCATAAAGTAGAGCCGCTTTCATCTCATTATTCTTTTTCATTCCTTCAAGTCCGCCCATCTCTATCACCCAGTCGAGAACTAGTCCCAAAATATAGATGGCATAGGTAGGTGGTGTATTGTACATGGAGTCATTTTTGATCATTTCTTTGTAATTGAGCATCACCGGTGTATTGGGTTGTGGTTCTCCTGCAAGGTCTTCTCTGATGATGACAACCGTCAGACCTGCAGGTCCCATATTTTTCTGGGCTCCAGCGTAGATTAATCCATACTTTGAGACATCAACAGGCTCTGAAAGGATGCATGAGGACATATCCGATACAAGAGGTACGTTTCCAGTATCTGGAATGTACTTGAATGTCGTTCCATAAATCGTATTATTCTGGCAGATATGGACATAATCCGCCTCCGGATCCAGTTTAAGCTCATTCTGTTTTGGAATGTGGTTAAAATTGTCATCTTTGCTTGTTGCAGCAAGATGAATCTCTCCAAATTTTTGTGCTTCTTCATAAGCTTTTTCGGAAAAACTTCCGGACACGACATAATCAGCCTTTTTGTTCTTGACAAGGAGGTTCATCGGAACCATGGCAAATTGAAGGGTAGCTCCCCCCTGAAGAAACAGCACCTTGTAATTGTCAGGAATGTTCATGATTTCTCTTAGTTTCTTTTCAGCATCCTTGATAATCTTGTCGTACACCTTGCTCCTATGGCTCATTTCCATTACAGACATTCCTGAACCATTGTAGTCCAGCATTTCAGCAGCGGCTCTCTCTAATGCACTAACAGGCAACATGGAAGGACCAGCAGAAAAATTATAAATTCTTGACATATTATCGCTCCTTTATTGTTGATTTTCTAAGCAATGACTATCTTCATTATGTCATTGAACCATTTACAGGTAAATATAATTTTATCAGATTAATATGAATCTTTTCTAAATTCGTACATATACGGCTCCTCAGGAAAAAACATGAAAAAATAATCGTGTAATCATTTTCATTATTATGATTTAAGTGATTAATTATTGAAAAATCGATATCTCGACTTTATACGACGGGAGGCAATTCGCAAGAAAAAATAGACACCCCTCTTGAATAAAAAGCACTGATCTCATATCAAAATCTACATCTCATTCCAAGATTCTAATTTTCGATTGCGAGAAGGAACTCATCCCGATCGCCACCTTGATCGTCATCATCGTCATAAATAAATACCTTTTGTACATATGGCGAGGTCATGGCATTAAGCATCCCTCCATATTTAACATAAAACGTCACGATATCCCCCAAACTGTAGGTTTCTTTTGTTCTCGACAGGTCAAGGATCAGATGATCCGAACTGGCTCCAATTATTCTAAGTTCGGGATTTTGCGGAATTATCCCGGATGGATCAACATCCTGTTTTCCAAGAGCAACAATGGCTCTCATGATGATTCCGCGATCTTCATAAGTCGGGATATTTCCAAATGCATCTCTTCCAATCCTTCCATGAGGAACTGAAGGTTTGTCCTTTAGCTCTATGATTTGTGCTTTTAAAATGAACGCGTCACCATAAAGCCCATCAAAAGGCTCTCCGAATGCGGTTTCTTTTCCAAGCAAGATCACTTCCCCTAGCCTCAGATTGTTGATTCCTTGAGGAAAACCCAACTCTTCATCGATCAGGTATACGCTTGAAGAGCTTCCTCCTGAAACAATTTCGATATTCAGATCATATTTATCTTTCATTTTCATCGTAATTTCAACAAGTCTTTTGAGTGTTGTGTGTTCAGGGATAACACCGCCAAAGCAGGTAAGGTTCACCCCAAATCCTCTGATCTCCACCCCTTTGATTTTTATAGCCTCGTCTACAAATCCCTCAATTTTATCGTATCGTATACCTTCCCTGTAGTCGCCAAGATCCGCCATGATGATCACTTTATGGACCATCCCCTTTTTCGAAGCCGCTTTCCCGATTTCTTTAAGGGTTCCGAGCTCTGAGTTCAAGCTATAATCCGCATATTTCAGAACTTCATCGATTTCACTGATCATGGGCAATCTTAACAGGACTTTCTTTGCAGGCAGATTTCCAAGCGCTTTAAGGTTCTGTATTCTTGAATCCCCAATAAAAATAGGTCCGCCTCGAAGCATTGCTTTGGCAATATTGGGTTCTGCGCTGAATCCTTTTGTTACCGCCATGATGCTGATTCCTTTTTTCTTGAACATCTCATTCATTTTTCTCGAATTTTCTTCAATTTTTCTTAGATTCACTTCGATGCACGGATACATTGTTTTCATCTCCTTCCCTGACGAAATCCAGGCTTTCCAACATGAGTTTAAGTGCCGCTTTCGGATATTTAAGGGACAGAATTCCAAGTGATGCAAGAATGTAGTTCTTATCGATAAGTACTTTCGCTTCTTTTTTGGGGAAAAGTTTCCCCCCTCTTCCAAATTGGTAAATTTTTTCGAGAATCACATCCATCTCTGGAAGCCTCGTCAATGCACCACCAGTTCCGATAATATACTTGATCTCTGTCAGGTCTTTACCTTCTGCTACTGATTTTCTTCCGCTGGATTCCCCGTAAAGGTTTCTGACGAATCCCGCATGCCTGTCAAGTGAGGTCATGATCGCTTCTTCAGTCAGCCTTCGGACGAGCTTCATTTCATCTGCTGTTTTTGGGATTGGCGGAGGATTTTCAAATTCCATATATTCAAGACCAAGTTCCATCCGAAGCTTTTCGACTGTAATCCGTTCAATTAGGTTCTTTCGATTAACATATACCCCAAGATCCCCTTCAACCGTTCTTTTGGCTTCCGGTTCCGGGGAAAGTAGAATTCTTTGCACCTCTTCGCTTCCTTTGGTAACAGAATGGATATCTGTTGTTGCACCCCCCACATCAATAATGACGAGATCGCCGATTTCTTCCTTCAGGAGCTTGGCACTTTCCATGACAGCGCCTGGCGTCGGCAAAATCGGGCCATTGACTAAGCTAAACACCTTATTCATTCCTTTCGCGTGAATGATATGTTCGAAAAACACCTTTTGGATGATTTTTCTTGCCGGTTCTACGTTGAGTACATCGACTTTGGGATATACATTATCTGCAAGATAAATTTTCGACGGATAAGTTTTGAAAATCTCCAGAATTTCTTCCTGGTTTTCAATGTTTCCGGCATAAATCACTGGAACATGAAGTCCCATCTCTCTTATTTTTTCCGCATTATACAAGGCCGTATCTCTTTCACCATAATCTAGTCCACCAGCAATCATGATGATATTTGGTTCAATCTCCATCATCTTTTTTAAATCCGAATTCTTCAGACGTCCGGAGGTTACCATTTTTACAACCGCCCCAGCACCTAATGCAGCTTCATTAGATGCCTTTGTCGTCATATCGTGAACAAGTCCATGAACCGTCATTCGAAGTCCACCCGCAGCGCTTGAGGTAGCAAGGAACTCATCATAGATAAGCTCGTCAACCTGAAGTTTTGCCTTAAGGTCCTCTATGGCGCTTAATAGACCAATCGTTACATCCCCCAAAAGAACGGAAGTGACACTTTCACCCTGCCCCAAAAAAACGGAATTTTCTCCATGAAGGTTCGTGAACGCATTGACAACCGTAGTTGTACTCCCTATTTCCGCAACAATAGCATCGATTTTCATGGTTCTCCCCCTCCTTTGGAATGCTTTTCCAGTTTAAATTCCATCGATAGTCAATTGATCTGAGCTAAAATGAGATCCCTTGCTTTTCTTTTTCCTTCTCGCGCATCTCTCTTCTCTTCTTCACCAGAAAGGTTGCCACATCGACTCCTTTAGTTCCTCTTCCAAAGCCCATGTCTACGCCGTATCTGATTGCTAAATCGCTAATTACCTGTGTTCCCCCTCCAAGGATAATCAATTTATCCCTGACCCCTTTTTCCTCAGCTGTATCACATAGTTTCTTTAGATTTTTATAATGCACATTATCATGGCTGATTATCGTGCTGGCAAGAATAGCGTCAGCATTGGACTCAATGGCGGCATCAATTATTTTTTCCACGGGAACCGATGTTCCAAGATTGATGCTTTCGATTCCATATTTTTCAATCCCCCCGTGCTTGATATCGATAATTTCCCTTAGTCCTACAGAATGTTCATCACTTCCAAGCGTCCCTGCAATAATCTTCATGGGATGTTTTTGAATTTCTTCCCTGATCTCTTCATCGGTCAATACCTCAGGCTTAGGTTTGATCACCAGATCTTTCGCATTAATCTCAAAAGGAAGTCTTCCCTTAATTTCAACTAAAGTGCCTTCGGCTTCCTGAAGAACCAATTTATGGACAACCACGACATCAATAAGCCCAAGTCGTTTGCCAATTTCTAAAGCCGCTGCATCAGCCATGATGCTGTCTACTGGAAGCATCATGGTTTGAAGGACTATACCATCTCCTGCCCATTCGACTTCAGGCATAATGTGTTCTTTTGAAAAGTATTTTCTATTTTCCAAAAGCCTGAGGTTGACATTGTCTTCAGCGTCAAGCTCATCAATATAGACAATTTTTTCAGGTTTTTCAAAGGTATCGCCATGGATGATTTCTGAGGGTGTGTTTACGCCTTCAGGGATAAAGTTTGATCCGAAGAAGCCAGAGACTGGCGCCATATAGTCAGCATCTTTTTTAAATACTGTCCCTTCACCAAGTCCTCCATCAATTTTTCTTGCAATTCCATCCCCATGTCTTTCCGGATAATATCCGGAATCGACAAAGAATCCCTGCTCAACAGCTTTGAAATAACCTCCAGATGAAATGATCTCTTCAAGAAAGAGAACTGCTCGTTCTTTGACTTCTAAAACTTTTTCCCTTAATATTCCGTCTTTCCTTAGCTCAATCATCTCCATCAGGCCGTCCATTCCCTGGAATGCTTGCTTGGCGGTGCTTATCGCTGCAATATTGTTATAATTCCAAGGGACATTTCTTCCTTCATCCGGGGTAATTGTCGATTGGATATCCGCTCCGGTCAATTCTGAAACCAAAAGGTTAAGCACATGGGTTACGGTAGCTTCCCTGACATCTGATTCCATGTATTTTGTGTTCTCCTGAGCTCTCATCCTATACTCACTGAAGAATTCCCGTAGCGCTACAGCATAGGGAAGATCGAGACTTAAAGATGGGGCAGGCGGGGCAGTAGGTGGCACTGTGCTAAGACAGATATTTTCCTTCTTCATTCCTGCCTTGACAGAGAACACCGAATTAATCGCATGCTGCACCATGAGCTCCGGAAGAACTTTCCAGGCTTCTCTTGCTGTAGCATTGGCATTATGTGCGCCATCGATCTGCGCCATGTCCGTCATCGCCATGATGGCTTTTGCATATCCTGCATCCACGAAAGATCTGACCATATTGATATTCCTGTAAAGAATATTATATTGGGGATCCTGATGTGCACCATTAACCCCTTCTTCCGCAAACATCACTGCAATTTCAGGACCTGCGATTCCAGAAACATAGGAATGGAAGTTAATTTCCCGTCCGACCTCATCTTCGATAAGGTCTAACGCTTTCCTTTGTGCCCTTACTTGTTTTCTTGTGATTGGAATTCCGCCGATGCCTTGGGGTGTACCTTCTACCAGGCCATCATAATGACTTTGACCAGCAGTCCTGATGACCATGATATGGTCGGCTCCATGCCATGCTGCCATCCTCATCCTTCGGATATCATCCTCGAATCGCCCTGAGGCGATTTCCGTCGTAATGACTGTTCTTGGCTGTGGATCTATTCCGCCGAAATATTTTGCTGAAGGGAGACTTTCGCTTTGTTTTAGCGGTTTACTCATTTCCTTGTATACAAATGGTCCCATGGAAAGATTCTCCACCTTTTCCCTCCAGTGCCATCCATGACGTCTGGGTCTGTAGTGCTCAAGATCTTTCAAAATTTCTTCAATATCAAGTTTTTCATTTTTCTTCAAGTTCATTTAGATACCTCCCTTGAAAATCCCAAGGGTAATATCCAGATGTTTTCCCTCAGCCATTTCTTTGCCCACAACAAGATAATCCCTATCTAATTTCTCAGCGGTCTTTACCACGGCGTTCCCCGCTCCTTTGCCCATAAGCCCAAGGTCCAGGATATGATTAACGATGTCTTTCGCCTCAATGCTCGAAAATCCCATTCTAAGGAGGACTGACCTTTCAACAGATGGTGTGGTATTATTCTTTGAAAGTTCAATTAAAGGCTCAACAATCTCTTCGGCAAGTTTAAAAAATCTAGCCTTGAGTTCCTCTTCACTTAGCTCTTTTAAGTGGGCTCTCCTTATTTCAAAATCGTCATTTCTTTTAACTGCCATATTTACCCCTCGCTTTGTCTTGTTTAGTTGATTAGTTGAACCCCGAGCCCCTGAAGTGTTTTTAGTACACTGTCATAGGTTCCTTTCGTTTCTTCCATCAGGTAGAAGAGGTCAAGCTCTTTTACCTCAGTGATCTGACGGTGTTCCACCGCATTTTTAATGAGCGATTCCCTTAATCCTTCCATATCAACTGGCCTTAAGGCAATCATCTCCGGATTTTCGGGCAAGATGATATTTATCCCGGGAATCTCATCTGAGGGATTCCCGAATTTCACTTCGATGCCCCTCTCTTTAGCAAAGGACAGTTGAGCCAGGGGATGCTTTCCGGCTCCGGTATATTCTGTTTCTTGAACGACCAGGATATCCGTGTCTTTCATTTCTCTTGCCAAGGCGAACGCCGCAGTCAGCGATGTATTTCCAGCGGGACCTCTTTCAAGACCCTCCAGTTGTGCCAGGGCTTCTGTCATATAGAAAACTTCCCCTTGTTTCACCAGATAATATTCATCCATATAACGAAGGGGTCTTGCTGCACTACGTGGGACATCAGAACGGTCTGGGTAGGAGGCGAAAGGAATACCAAAACCAGTATGCCCAGTGGTGAAGGATTTCTTGTTGAAATCTACGTCAGACGCCATATGAAGACCCTTCAGGTCAACACTGACTCCAATGATTTTCGTGTGATTTGCACCGGCTTCTATTAGCCCTCTTGCGGTTCCTGTAACATTTCCACCACCTGCATGAGTGATCATTACGGCTTCAGGATATTTCCCATATTTTTCGAAAACTTCCTTTCCAATTTCATAACCCAAAGTTTCTACGCCTTTAATTCCATAGGAGGAATAAAGCGAAGCATTAAAATATCCGGTTTCTTCAAGAAGAAGTAAAAATTGGTAGAAAAGCTCGGGACCAACACTTAACTGGATAACTTCAGCCCCCAGCGCTTCACATTTTCGCTGTTTTTCAAGGATTTCTGGTTGGCCAATCCCTTTGCTGTCAAAGCATTCCTGAAGAATGATACATTTCAGTCCAAGCTTGGCAGCTTGGGAGGCCACAGCTGCACCATAATTTCCAGAGGTTGCTGTAATTACGCCCTTATAGCCCAGTTTTTTTGCCCGATGGACAGCAAGCGATGCACGTCTGTCCTTGAAGCTTCCCGAAGGGTTGGCAGCTTCATCTTTAATAAATATTCTTGCTCCATACCCTTTTGCGGCATATTTCCTTGAAAGTGCAGTAAGATTTTTCAGCTCGATGAGCGGGGTATGTCCGACTGCTGTATCCTCTTGGATTTTAATGATTTCTTCTAAGGAGTATCCAACATCCTCCATGAGGCCTTCATAATCAAAAGAGAGCTTGCTCATCTCATATTGTTCATAATCAATGCCTAATGCATTTTTCATGATTTCATTTTTTCTTGCCATCACTGAAGCATAGCTTCTATCTATTATCATCTTCATCCTCCAATATCTGACGAAGCATTATACCGATTTCGAGCATTTCAGGGATGAATGTTTTACCAAATCCATGGTCATAAGTCGGAGAAGCATTTCTCAGTGTCCCCGTGACGATTCTTCCGGTTAATGTCCTGATTTCCACGCTTTTACCAACTTCAGTATCATTCGTGAGAAATCCCTTCATTCTCATCATGAGGGGAACTCTTTTTGTCTCTTCAGGAATGTTTCCAGTCCTTTCTTCCGGCCGAAGTAGAATCTCTTCGATTTCCACCCATTGGCCTTTATTCATCTTTTTCTCCATCCGTTTGTCCTCCGTTTATTTCAAGTGGTTTCTGAAATCATCCATAATGGCATGGACTACAGGGAGATCAGCCATGGTCACAAGACCTGGATTTGCATTCAAGACTTGTGGGATTGCATTTACAGCAGCCGCGATCGTTCCGATACCTCCTGGAACTTCAGGTTTGATTCTCATTTTGAGATTTGGATCTCCAAAAATTTCGATATAATCTCCCGTCTCAATTTCCTCAAGGTCCGGTCTTATTTGCTGAGGATGTTCCAAGATGATGATTTCCTTCCCATTCTTCTTGGCCACAGCCGTATGTCTGCATCCGGCAACCATCCCTGGTTTGACGACCACATCTTTTGTTTCCCGATAAACTTTTGATATAATCGCTTCTCTGGTTTGCACGATTTCGTCATATTCAAGTCCCATCGCATGAGCAATCATGGGAATACTTTGCAAAAATCCGACATGACCGTAGATGCTTCCATCTTCTATGCCAAGATTAAATTCTTCTTCTGAAAGTCCTACGCCCTGTTCTTCCATGACAGTTTTTCCAAAGGGTGACAAGTCATTGATCCTGATGGCTTTGATCTTATCGACATGCCTTACCGCTAATGAAAGCTGAAGAATCAGGGTATCGAGAACAAATCCAGGATTAACGCCAGTGCCGAGAATTGTAATTTCATTTTCTTTGGCGAGGCGGTCCAACTCTTTCGAGAGGTCCGGCTCACTATAATAGGGATAGGCCATTTCTTCAGCAATGGTAATAACACTGACCTTATGCCTTGCCAGTAGCGAAATCTCCTCCATTACGCCTTTGACAAAGGAGTTGATTGCCAGTATACAAATATCAGGTTTTGTTTCAAGGATGATTTTTTCCGGATCGTTACCAACCATGACATCCAGCCTGACTTCTTTGTTTAGAAAGATACCTAGGTCCACTTCACTTCCAATTCTCTTCTCGATGGCACCCACCACATCTATTCCTTCTTTAGTGAGAAGCATCTCTGTTATCCCTCGACCCATATTTCCGAGCCCCCAAACAAGAACCCCAATTTTTTCCATGTTGCTACCTCCTTGCAAGCTTATGTTTGAATACCATATTAATAATCTTCATAATGAATGAAACAATATTTTTAAAATATAAATTAGTTAAATCATAACAATATTATAATCTTGTTTTATTGATATTACGATTATGCAATGAAAACCTTTTTATTCATCTAAGTACAGAATATCAAATAAACATATCTATTGTAACCCCCTCCTCACCATAACGAATTAATAATTTTCTGACTTGAGAGGATACCTTCTATTATTCCTGCGAATATAATTCTTATTAAATATATTCGGTATTTTCAGAATTTTTTAAGCGGATTTTTCATTTATTGTTAGGTTCAATGATTAAAATAGAATTATCTGTTTAAGGAAGGTGAATCCCATGGATTTCAATCAAGTCATTCAATTCGTTTCGAATATAGATCTTCACCTTGTAGAGCTCATTGAGCAATTCGGAGCAGGGGCGTATTCGATCCTTTTTCTCATCATCTTTCTTGAAACCGGTGCTGTAATCATGTCGATTCTTCCCGGAGACTCTCTTTTGGTAGGTGCAGGGGCTTTTGCCGCTACCAAAGATCTTAATCTTGCAGTACTTCTAATTGGTTTCTATCTGGCAACGGTACTTGGGGATACGCTAAACTTTCATCTGGGCCAGTTTTTTGGTCGAAAATACAACCATAGCCGTTTCGAAGATAAAACTCTTCTGAAATTTATTAATAAAGAGAATTTTGAAAAGGTCAATCGGTTCTTTTCAAGTAATGGACGGAAATCCTTCCTCTTCTCCAGGTTTATTCCGGTTGCACGATCGCTCATGCCTTTTACCGCAGGATTTACCCAAGTGAATTTCCCGGATATCTTTCCTTTTGTTCTGATTGGAAATGCCTTATGGTCCGGTCTTTATGTCCTCCTTGGATTTTTTGTCGGGAATTTGGAGTTCTTTCAAGATAAGTTCCATTACCTCATGATTGTTATCTTTATCATTTCGATGGTACCCACAACGGTTTATCTCCTAAGAAGCAAACGTAAAGCGGAATCAAAAGAATGATGAACCTAAAGCAACACCCCTGACAAATGTCAGGGGTGTTGCTTTACTATATTCAATTTTTATTAGTATAGATGTCGTTTCCTTGCAAATTCTTATTTGTATATGATTTCGCTTAATCCTTCAACATGTTCAAAATCAATCTTTTCTCCATCCAAGAGAAACTGAACACCATCAATCCATGTTCCTGAATATTCCTTCTGCAGGAAGGTTTCCGACAGGGCAATAGACGTCATTAGCCCTCCTGTCGATCCTTGGAAGTAATCATATACCCAACTTTTTTCTCCCACAGCGCCTGAGCCTTCGATGAGGTTCATCACCAATACTTTCTTTCCGCTGACGGTTTTGATCTCCTTTGCTTCCATGGTTAGTCCGCCGAAGAATTTCACTCCGATTTCAGCACCAAGAAAATTCATCTTGTTGAGAAGCGGTTCATCTGTCTTTACAGTCACGCTCGATACTTTTATCCTTTGATGATTGTTATCTGCCCCATAAACTGGAAGAGTCTCTTCATCCGCTGCTGGTTCCACAGGAGTTTCAACATCTGCTTTCTCCAGCTGAGCCTTAAGGCTGTCCCTTTCTTCGGTAAGCGCTGTGATATCAGCCTTTAAACTTGTATTTTCAGTCTCGAGTTCTGTAATCTTACTATTTAAAGTAGTAATTTTTTCATTCAAGGTGTTCACTTCAGATGCTGTTTTTGAACCGCAAGCTGTTAGCATTGAAAGTGTAAGTAACGCTGTGACGATTTTAATGACGTTCTTCTTCATTGTTCTGCCTCCACGTAGTATCGTTTTATGCTTGATATTTTACCATATCTTCTATTATATCAAATTCTTCACCCTATATATTGAAAAAAAGTTATTTCACATTTGTTATCATTAGATATAGACATTGTGCACTTGGTTAAATTAACTTTAAGCACTTTTATGCTATAATAATAGAAAAAATACAAAGAGGTGGACCATGAATCCAGTAGCATTTAAAGTTTTTGGCCTTCCCATCATGTGGTATGGAGTTCTCATTACCATTGGTGTAATTGTTGGCCTTAGTTTCGTATATATCAATTGTAGGAGAAGCAATGGTAAAATCAGTTTTGATGATATCACAGATGCTTTTCTCTATGCCTTTCCTTTGGCACTTATTGGTGCAAGAGCGTACTATGTCATCTTCGAATGGGAACAGTACGATTCCATAAAGGAAATCCTTGATTTCAGAAGTGGTGGTCTTGCCATCCATGGCGGCCTCATTGGTGCAGCCATCGGTGTTTTCCTCTATAAACTCGTTGCCAAGAAGAAAACCTGGCAAATTCTCGACATGGTGGATGCCGCTGCTCCTGGGCTTGTTCTGGCTCAGGCTATTGGGAGATGGGGGAATTTTGTCAATCAGGAAGCCCATGGCGGAGAGGTGACTAAGGAATTTATCTCCAAATTCCCAGCGTTCATCCAAAATGGAATGCTGATCAACGGAACCTACTACCATCCGACATTCTTATATGAATCCATCTGGAACGTCCTATGTTTTATTATTCTCATGTATATCTTCGGAAAGAGAAAAGAAAATGAACATGGAATTGTTTTATATGCTTACCTGATTATTTATTCTTTGGGCAGATTCGTGATCGAAGGCATGAGAACAGATAGCCTGATGTTCCTTGGAATGAGACAGGCGCAACTAATCTCTATGGCTGCCATCGTATTTGGAATCATGATGATTATCTACACTAAATCTAAGGCAAAGAAAAATATCATCTAATTCATTGATCTGTTATCTGAATTATTTTAGGGGCTGGTGCATACCAAAGTATGTATCAGCCCCTTTTGCTTACTTTTGATTCTTTTTACTAGTCTGGAACCTTAAGTTCCTTGCCTCTCATAATTCTGTGTTCGATATTCCTATAGCTTCCAAGATATAAATACCGTTCTATCCGTTCCTTAAGGGTGTATTCCTCCTTGTTTCCTAGAACCTCATCATCGATAACCAGTGCATCAAAGAAATATCCCTCTTCGAAGCTGCCTGTATTTCCAAAAAACTCTCCTCCTCCTTTTGTCGCAAGGTATAATGCCTCACTAGAAGAGATAGGTGCCAGAAGTTTGCCGCTTTCCAACCATTTGTTTTTTGAGGCTTTAATGGTACTAACCATCGTCTGCCTGATACTGAGTGTTTCTCCTCCCGAGATATCTGTTCCTAGTCCGACTTTCATTCCTTTATCCAGAAATGCGCGAAGAGGCATAATTCCACTCGCGATGTTCGAATTAGAATCTGGGCAATGTGCGCTGAATACCCCATGGTCCTCTAACAGCATCACTTCATTTTCTTCGTTATAAATACAATGTGCCATGATGGTTTTTGTCTGCCCGAATAGACCAAATCGGTTATAAGCATCGGCATAGTTCAATGAATCTGGTTCAAGATTTTTAACCCAGTTAATTTCTCCGTGATTTTCATTAATATGACTTTGCACGGGGATATCGTATTTTGCTGCGAGTGCTCCCAGACCTTTTAGAAGTTCATTTGTACAAGTCGGAATAAACCTTGGGGTGATGATTGGCTTGACGTCCGGATATTTTGACTTGTATTTGATGATAAGCTCTTCCGTTTCTTGAATGGACTGCTGGGTATTTTCTGTGAGTTTTTCTGTAGTGTTCCGATCCATATTCACTTTTCCAATAAAAGCCCTTATCCCCATTTCATGGGACATCTCAAAAAGAAGTTCTGTAGCTTCCTTATGGATGCTAGAGAACATCACTGCATTTAGTGTGCCTTCTTGAAGTAATTCACGAAGAAATGCCGGGTATACTTTCCGCGCATAATCTATATCTGAGAATCTTTCTTCTTCTTTAAAGGTATAGGTATTGAGCCAATCCAAAAGCTCCATATCATACCCAAGCCCTTTATTTCTGTATTGGGGAGCATGCAAGTGAAGATCTGTAAACCCAGGAATAATCAGTTTGTTTCCAAAATCAATGACTGGTATTCCAAGGTTTTCCGGACTAAGCGTATCGAATATTTTTTGAACTTTTCCATCTTCAACCAAAATATAAGAGTTTTCATGAATAGCAAAATGATCTTTATCTGGAGTGAAGATGATATTACCTTTAAAAATAGTACGTTCCATAATTAACCGCCTTAACTTATGATATTGTTTACATTATATCCTATTCCATGCACTTTGAAAATAATTAACCAAAGTGATGCCATATTTTCGTCTTCATATCCACAACTTGGGCTAAAATTTGATTAATAACGCAATGAATCCAAGCCTCCAAAGGATTCGCTGAAGGATTTAAAAAGGAGCATCTCATTGACTTCAGCCTCATAATATATTACAATAACTAGTGTCTTAAGCCTCCATAGTTAAATGGATATAACAAGCCCCTCCTAAGGGCTAGTTGTGAGTTCGATTCTCGCTGGGGGTACCAAGTACATTTTAAAAGCTTTGCATTGCAAGGCTTTTTTTCTTTTTTGTACTATCTTAGAATTATCATCACACTATAGTTTAAGAATTTTTCTAGTACTATAACCCACTCAATAATACCCTGGAATTGGCCAGTGCATTATTGTTTTGCTTAATATAAACTTTTACCTTGTACCTATCTGTTATCGATTCCTATGACTGTGGCCTATCACGTTCAATCGTAATCCATGAATAATGCACTAGCTCGACTAACAATTATACCCTTTAAAACCAATTATAGGCCCTTACAGCATTATCAATTTTCGAAAACAGAAGCACATTCTTCCTTTTCGTTTCAGCTGATACCCCTGCAAACTTTCGAAGTTCTTTAATGATAACGACATCATTAACTGGCTGTGATGATTAATCGTTTCTTCAACCATTATTAGAATGGAAGGAAGGGAATAAAAAATCATACCAAATGTCCCAAATGTGACTCATCAAATATCCTCAAAATAGAAGGACAACAACATCCCATGGGATATGAAGGATATTCCTCTGTTGGAAGATAAATTTCGATAATTAATTAAATTTAGACGTTTATGTTAAACATATCGCATCAGCTTTGTTGACACTGATCCACATTTTACTTTAATTGTTTGTTCTTTTATGCAAATTATAGAAGCACTATATTTTAAATTTAATTAAAATATAGTGCTTCTAAATGATTTAAATTCTATACGATCTTTTTCTTCAATGCTGAAAGCATTATTCCACCTACTGCGGATCCGATAACAATGGCTAGAATATACATCGGTAAATTTCCTACTGCATTAGGAATCGGTAATACAAAAATTCCACCATGAGGTACTGCGAGAGTTGCTCCAAAGAGCATGGATAATGCACCAGCTAGAGCTGAACCCACCATCATCGAGGGGATTACTCTAAGTGGATCTGCCGCTGCGAATGGAATAGCACCTTCTGTAATAAATGAAGCACCTAGTGCCCAGTTTGCTTTTCCAGCTTCTCTTTCTTCAACAGTGTATTTATTTTTAGCGATTACTGTTGATAGTGCAATCGCTAGCGGAGGAACCATACCTGCTGCCATAACCGCCGCCATGACGCCTGAAGGTGCTCCTTGTGCGATTGTGGCTACACCGAATGTATATGCTGCCTTATTGATAGGGCCACCCATGTCAGCAGCCATCATCACCCCTAAGATTCCTCCAAGAAGTACTCCATTTGCACCGCTCATCTGTTCTAACCATGAAAGCATCGCATCGTTGATAGCTTTTACTGGACCGCCTAAAACAAAAATCAAAATAAGGCCCACAATTAGTGAAGATAAAACAGGTAAAATCAGTACTGGCATAAGACCTTCGAAGGACCTAGGCAGTTTGATCACTTTTCTGATCAGATTAATGACATATCCTGCAAGAAAACCTGCCAGAAGTCCACCTAAGAATCCGGTTCCCAATGAATTGGCGATCATTCCTCCAACCATACCAGGTACAATACCAGGTCGATCGGCTATAGAATAGGCGATATATCCTGCAAGAATAGGAACCATAAGTCCGAATGCAGAACCACCAATGGTCATAAGTGCTGCAGCTAGGGTTCCCTTCTCATCTGCCGCATGGATACCGAAAGCAAATGAAAATGCGATTAGCAATCCGCCTGCAACAACAAATGGAATCATGAAGGATACACCAGTCATAAGATGATTATAAACTCCGCTTTTTCCTTTTCCTCCATTTCCACTTTTTTCTTCAACAAGTTCCTTCTTTAAACCGGAAGGCTTGGCTTCAAGCGCTTTTGTGATCAGACCTTTTGCATCTTTGATTGCCTCTTTTACGGATACTTCCACAACTGGAATCCCTTGGAATCTTGATTTATCAATGTTGGTATCAATAGCTAAAATTAATGCATCAGCTGATTTCAGATCCGCTTCTGTAATGACATTTTCTGCACCAACAGAACCTTGAGTTTCCACTTTCATTTCATGGCCCATTTCCTTTGCCGCTATCTGAAGTGCTTCAGCAGCCATATAGGTATGAGCGATACCTGTTGGACAAGATGTTACCGCAATAATTTTCATTTACTTGCTCCTTTATCGTTTATTTTGATCTCTTACTTGAATGAATTAATAAACTCTTCAAATGACTGGCAATTCATTAACTGATCCCTGATCTCCTTATGCATAAGGTTTCTGGATATTTCACTTAAAGCACGCAGATGCAAGTCACTAGACTCCATTGGAACTGCAATCAGGAAGAACAGATGTGCAGGCAAATCGTCCATACTCTCATAATCAATTCCCGCATCGCTTCTTCCAAAAACAATGGATGCTTCGTTAACTGAATCACTTTTCCCATGAGGAATTGCAATACTCATCCCAATACCAGTTGAAAACTCTTCTTCTCTTTTCAGGACAGCTTCTCTGAATGCATCCTTATCATTTACTTTCCCATCCGCAACCAGGATATCGATTAGCTCATCAATTACCTCTTTTTTGGTCTGTGATTTTAAATCAAATGTGACTCTTTCTTTTGAAAACATTTCTTTTGTTGTCATTTTTCACCCTCCTCAATTTTTTCTCTTGCAATCATGAGATATTTTTTTACTTCTTCTCTCGTGCATGCTTCTGTTCCTTCTGTAGTCACAGCTGCCGCTCCTGTCGCTTGGGCTAGCACTAGAGTTTCATAATCATTAAATTTTTGTTCTTCCGCATAAACCAGCGCCGCTACCATTGAATCTCCTGCACCTACAGTACTTTTAACTTTAACTTTTATTCCTCGTCCAATGAATACCGAGTCCCGCGTGACAAAAATGCTTCCTTTATCGCCTCTTGAAACCAGTACTTTTTGAATTCCCTCTTTCACAAAGTTTTTTGCTTCTTCAATGATTTCTTCTTCCGATAAGATCTCTTTACCCAGAAATGCAGATAACTCCTTCTCATTCGGCTTGATCATATATGGAATTTCTTCAAGTGCATGATGAAGAGCTTCTCCCTCAGCATCAACAATCACTTTCGCTCCTCTCTGGTTAGCAATTTTAGTCAATCTTCCATAGATGTCTGAAGGAATATTTAGGGGGATCCCTCCAGATAACACCACTAAGTCTCCCTCATGAACAGCCTCATTAAAAATCTGGATGAACATTTTCAATTCTTCACTACTAATAAAAGGGCCGGGTTCATTGATGTCAGTATTTGTGTTGTTTTTACGATCAATTAGCTTAATATTGGTTCTTGTATTTCCCTGAATCGAGATGAACCGGTCTTCAATCCCAATTTTTTCTAGCTCCCTTCTAAAGATTGCTTCAGAGATACCACCTAGAAATCCAGTAGCAATCGTATCAGTTCCAAACACTTTCAGAACTTTTGATACATTAACGCCTTTCCCACCAATGTCATTCCTTACAGAATCCGCACGATTTACTTCGCCTATGTCCATTCCATCTAAAATGATCGTTTTATCCATGGCTGGATTTAGGGTTACCGTAACAATCATGGCTACACCTCCTTATTTTATAACTTCAATCTCATTTTTCTTCTCAATTGCGATTAGTTCTTCGTTTATCTCCCCAGCAATGATGATTCCAGTGATCTTCAATATGGGTGTGATTACAGCAAAACTGACTTTCCCGAATTTTGAGGTGTCCGAAACCACATACACTTTGTGCGCGGATGAAATCATGGCACGTTTTGTCATCGCCTCCACATGATTTGGGGTTGTCGCACCATCTTCAAGCGTAATACCATTTGCACCAATGAATGCGATATCCGCCCTGAAATTTCTAAGGGTTGTCTCTGTAAGGTAACCAACCATGGCTCGTGTATTTCCTCGCAAAGTTCCGCCTGTCATAATCAGTTCAATATTATCCATTTCGCTAAGTTCTTCTGCGATATCCAGTGAATTTGTGATCACTGTAATATTTTTATTCCTAATTTTTTTCGCTATTTCAAGTGTCGTTGTCCCAGTATCAAGGATTACACTGTACCCATCCTCTACCATTTCAGCTGCCAGTTCTCCGATTTTCTCTTTTTCAGAAGAATACTCTTCTTTCTTCTCCTTAAAACTAGGCTCAAACCCTCTTTTTTGAAAGCTGACTGCACCACCGTGGGTTCTCTTTAAAATCTTCTTCTCTTCGAGCTCTTTTAGATCCCTTCGAATCGTAGATTCTGATACATTAAAGTATTCTGCCAAATCAGCTACTTTTAAACTGGCACTTTTTTCCATCATCTCAATAATATTTCTTTGTCTTTCTTCTGCAAACATAACCAATCACCCTTTTTATCATATTTTGCTCGTTTGTGCGTTTATCTGAACGATTATGCTCGTTAACTGTATTATATATACTCGTTTATGAGAAGTCAATACGTTTTCATTGAATTATTTTCGCGAATTCAGTCATAAACGAGCACAATCATTCATCTTCTAATTAAATCATATCATTCTAGAAGTTTTATTGCATCAGAACAAACAGAATTCTCTCTTTCATGCACACAAGTAAGGTTCTCATTATCACGAAATGTAAGAAGCATTTCGAAACTGACTCGATCCTGCGTAATACCACTTGCTCAATATTGATGATTTATTGGTTTATCATCCTGTCATCATCAATTTAAACTTTAGGATTAACACTTAATCATCTCATAAGACTGAGCTATCATTCTATGTCATTGGGTAACCTGATCTATCAGCCCGGTACAAAACTCCGGGGCTGGGTAGTACATCTTATATAGATGTTGGATGTAGTAGTACATGCTAACATCAATTTGCTCCCAAGTTTAGAAGTTCCAGGATAGTCTGGCTATCGGGATTTGAGACTGATTTGATGAGTTCGACAATCTCCCGCTATAGGTTCACCAGCTTATCAATGTACGTGTTGATGAGGCAAAGAAAGAGGCATATCATCGATAAGTCCGTCATCGGGACAGGTGGCTCTCTCAAATCATTATATTCAGTAGCAGTTCATCAAGGTTTTTGAATATAAAATGATATTCACTGCGCAAATCAAATAGAAAGACTCTTCTAACTCTAGGCATTACCGAGAGTTAGAAGAGTCTTTTTCTTATTCATAAATACACCAAATTCAGTTTTTCCAACTTTTTGTACATTTGAAATTGTGTTACTTTCATGTCATCTACATCTTATAGATTTAATCTTTTCTCAATTAATAATTTTCTTTAGCAAATTCACGAATACGATCCATTACTTCTTCTTTTTTAGTCGATTCAATCAATTGACGAATGATTATCTTGTTCTCGATGAGTCTCATAAGGATATTATACATAGGTTCTAGTTCATGTATTGAATCTCTCCCCACATGTAGTAAACAGACAAACTGGACTAAATGGTTACCCCACTGAATTGGTTTTTCTAATGTTGCAATAGTCCAAAAAGTTTTATCAGATTTGGGTTCCAAAGGATGAGGTATTGCTACAAAATTCCCATAACTAGTATATGCAGCTTTTTCACGATTTATAATGGATTCCGTTACCCCTTCATCCATGCCATGTTCAGTATGAAGTTTATTCCCTAAATACTCAATGACATCAAACGCTGTACTCAAAGGTAATCTCAGATAAATATGGGAAACATCTAAATATTTTTCAATGTATTTATATTTATAACTTTCTAGTAGGAATAATTTACTAATTTCATCGATTTCTTTATCACCCAACAAAGTATTTACAACTATATGTGGAATCTCTAGTATATCGGGAAGAGGTACTGTTGAAATTATGAAGTCCACATCATTCGCTTTGTAAACATCCAAATTGTTTAACTCTGTCGGTCCAACAAGAATGAGTTTATCACCAAATACCGATTTCAATTTGTAGTAGAGAAGCCTAGAACTACCAAGACCTGTAGTGCAAACAATAAGACACCGTTTAGGTTTTATTTTACTTTTGCTCCTTTCGATTGCTGCAGCAAAATGTAATGCTAAATATCCTGACTCATGTTCGTTAACCTTTATTCCGCAAATCTTTTCCACCACGTGACTTGCTGCTACTCCGGCATCAAAGGCCAAAGGATAGGTTTTTTTAATGGCATCTAGCATAGGATTGAACATATTCATACTGTATTTATATCTAGTCAGGGTATTTGTTAAATGCATATTCAATGCCTTTCTTAATTCATCATCCTCAAGAGAGAGCATTAATAATTTTGAAACTTCAAACATGGCTTCGTCGACAGCATGTGCGATTACTTCGTCAACAACATCCAATGTCATTTCCTGTTTTTTATAGTCAAATAATCTAGCACCCATTATGAGAATCTCAATATAAGCAACTTCTTGATCACTAAAATTCACCTGAAATTTCTCTTCTAATTCCCGCGAGATTTCGCTCGCCATTACAAATTCATTTTTAGTCTTCAATTCTCTCAATTCAGAATCCGGAAGTGTTATCCACTGTTTAACCCTAACTCTGGTACAGGAAATTAAAATATGATGCACTAGATTCTCAAGAGAATTATCGGAGATATTCAGCCCCGCTTCCTGTATGTGAGCTAGAACAATATCACTAATTATTTTGCACTGTTGTCGTGAAGCTGGAAAGAATAATCTCATCTGATTTGTTTCTGTTGCTTTATCCTTAAAAAGTAAATCTGCCAATGCGAATCGTATAGACTTCTCATTACCTTCAATTTTCATGCCGTAATTGGGTTTGCTTCCCAGCGAGAGACTATACTTATTTAGTATATTTTTTACTTCTTTTAAGTCATTTAGCAATGTTGATTTACTACTAAACATTTCATCTGCTAAATTTTCAAGTTTAATGAATTCATTACAGGTTAGGAATCGGAATAGAATATACATCACTCTCTCAAAAGGTTCCGATGGAATTTCCTCTTGAGGATTTGTAATACTTTGCATAAATTCCTTAAACTTCTTAGAATCATGTATATCTAAAACATATCCCTGTCCTTTGATTGAACGAACTCTTGCACCTTTATTGGATTTAATCAGTATTTCATCAATTTCTTTCAAATAGCTTCTAATGGAACGAGGAGATACTTGAAGAATCTTTGCCAATTCACCACCAGTAATCTTCTGGTTCTCATTTATTAAGATTTGCAGTAGCTTATGATATTTAGTATTCACGTTTTCCTCCTTTATGAGGCGTAAAGTGTTACGTTAATCATGTGTATGAAATAGTCACTTTTATTCATCCCATAAACTAATTCCATTCGAAGATATCACTTTTTTATACCAATAGAAAGATTTTTTAGGAACTCTTCGTAAGTTACCTGTTCCATCATCATGTTTGTCTACATAGATAAATCCATATCTTTTTGCATATTCTCCTGTAGATGCACTCACCAGATCAATACATCCCCAAGTAGTATACCCCAGCAAATCAACGCCTTCGTCTACTGCTTTTGCCATCTCTTTTATGTGTTCTCTCAGATATTCTATCCGATAATCATCATTAATATGACCTTGCTCCGTAAGTATATCTGTAGCGCCCAAACCATTTTCCACTACCATTAATGGCTTTCTATATCGTCCGTATAATTCATGGAGAGAAATTCTAAGCCCTATAGGATCTATCTCCCATCCCCAGTCGCTGGCTTTCAGATAAGGATTCTTAACTCCTCCAAAGACATTGCCCTGTGCTAACTCATTTGGTGACTTTAATAGTTTCTCTGTTCTAGACATGTAATAGCTAAATGAAATAAAGTCAACTGTACCTTCCTTGATTGTTTCCAAATCCCCTTCTTCAATTTTCAACTTTATACCATTGTCTTCCATATATCTTTTTATAAAATAGGGATACTCTCCTCTAACCATTACATCACCACAAAAGAAATTAAAATGATCACTTTCACCTTTTGCTAACATCACATTTTCAGGATTAGAATCGTATGGATAAACAGGCGCATAAATCAACATACATCCAACTTTTACATCTTTAATGAGTTCATGTGCTTTTCTAACGGCTCGTGCACTTCCAACGAACTGATGATGTAGCCCCTGAAATATTTCTTGCAACCCTGTTTTATCTCCCTGGGCAAGAAATCCTAAGCCTAAGATAGGAAAATGAAGTGAGCCATTAATTTCATTAAAAGTTAGCCAATACTTGACCTTATCTTTATATCTGGATAAAATCACCTCGACGTATCGATCAAAAAAATCAAGTACCTCGCGATTCTTCCATCCTCCATAGGAAGTAACCAGATTTAGTGGAATCTCATAATGAGAAATTGTTACTAGTGGCTCAATATTGTATTTTCTAAGTTCATCAAACACTTGATCGTAAAATTCTAGTCCCTTTTCATTCGGTACCACATTATCCCCGTTCGGGAAAATTCTACTCCATGCAATGCTCATTCGATAGACTTTAAAACCCATCTCTGCAAATAACTTAATGTCTTCTTTATATCGATTGTAAAAATCAACAGCTTCGTGATTCGGATATGAGAAGTTATCCTTGATTTTAAAATCAAATTCCGGATCTGACAACAGCCTCATTCTCTGTTTTCCACCTGGAAGCACATCCGCAATTGATAAACCTTTACCATCAATATTATATGCTCCTTCCACTTGATTAGCTGCGGTTGCTCCTCCCCATAGGAAATTCTCACCAAACATTTCTTTCCTCATTACACTATTTCCTCCATCTATTCATGATTCAGCAATTCTATGCGTTTTCATTAGTCGCAAGTATTTTATTAAGTTCATTATTGATAACACCCAAAAGTTCCTTTGGTATTTTAAATCTGCTTCGTTTAGACATACTCTCAATGGTCATTAGCCCTTTAAAAAGTGTCATCATTTCATTTTCCATAACGTCTCCAAAATACTTGATAAATATTTCTTTGGCATCTCTATTTTCATATATTTCTTCTATTGTATGATATATTGAATAGTACCCTTCTCGAATCACAATCTCCTGAACTTCATTTAAGTCAAACTTTTCAAACCAATTAGTCACAGTGGCCTTCTCTTCGACCACCTTAAGGGAGTAAGATGGGTCTTCTGTCTTTACATATATAAGTTCAATCTGATCTGAATATATATGTCCTTGTTCATCGAAGCCTTGAACCTGTATAGTATTGCTACCTTCTCTTAAAACTACTGCCTGAATCAGCTCCATCGGATTGTTTATATCTCTTTTCTCGATAAGAATATCATTTACATACAATTCAAACTCATTGGCATTCGATAGTATTACTAAACTGTTTTCTTTCAGATGCCTGTTTTTAAAACGTTCACCAGCGATCTTGATAAAAATATCATTCGACCAGTATGCCTTACATAAATAGAATGCATCTTTTTTGATCCTTCTGTCTATTGTCACAAGACCTTTTTGGTTAATCCCTTTTGTCCCGCCTTCATTTCTAATTTCACTGCCAAAATCAAACATTGCCCAAACAAATCCTCCGAGAACATAGGACCTCTCCTGAAATGTCTTCAGCGCATTATCCATAAATTCCAGCTGATATTCTTCCGAATAATCTTTTATTCGGGGTAAGTATGAGTGGAATTTAGGGTTCGTATCCACACCATACTCTGAAACCAAGATGGGTAAATTCTTCTTTTCTTGATGGAAAGAGTCCAACCTTTTACCAAGATCTGTCATCACTCCATAATACCACCCATAATAGAGATTATATCCCACTAAATCAGTCAGATCGTTTAGAGGACTGGTATTCAGCACCGTATGGATATTTGCTTGTGAAATAAACCTCTGTGAGTCCAAACTTCTCGCAATATTTGCCAATTCTTCAACCATTTTATAGATTTTTTCATTTTCTACCGCAATAGTAATTTCGTTCTGAATTCCCCAGCAAAAAACTGAGGAGTGATTATACAATTGTTTTATAAGCCGTTCAAGTTGCTCCTTTGCATTCAAGTTATCGCCTCTTACGACAGGGATGCTAATAAATGGTATCTCTGCCCACACTAAGAGCCCTTCTCTATCACAAAGCTCATAAAAATAATCATGATGCTGATAGTGCGAGAGTCGTACAGCATTAGCTCCAACTTCTTTAATAATCGCAATATCTTCTTCCATATGTTCTTTTGTTAAAGCATTTCCTATGCCAGCGTAATCTTGATGCCTACTGACTCCATTTATTTTGGTGTGTTTTCCATTTAGGAATAATCCTTCTGTACTATGAATTTCAATGGTTCTGAATCCGATAGATACTTCCCTTTTGTCCGTAGTAATTTCATTCCTAAATATTTCTACGTTTACATTATGCAAATAGGGATCTTCAATTCCATTCCACAGATGTGGATTGCATATCATACTGTCAAATTCAAATGTGAGATTTCTCTCAACACTAACATCTTGTTTTTCTTGGAAAATAATTTTCTGATTTTTATCAAAAAGCGTACATTTTATGGTGATATCTTCTGATTCAATTTGCTCATTTACAACTGTTCCCTTAATCTGCAGTTTAAAATGATCATTTTCTTTCTTCTGGGTCACATATATCCCATCTCTGCTAAGATCCATCAAATCAAAATGTATAGAATCTGTTTCTATCAGATAGACCTCTCGATATAATCCACCATAAAAAGAAAAGTCCGCCATCAATGGATAAACATCATTAAACTTGCTATTATCGACAACAATTCTTATCTCGTTTTCTCCAATATTTATGAAAGAATCCAGCTTTACCCGATACATAGAATATCCACAACGGTTATGGTAAGCATGAATTCCATTTATATATACGTCCGAAACAAGTGATGCTGCTCCAACTTCCATAAAATAGTGTTTAGAATCTTCATGTTTATCTATAAAAAGGTGTTTTTGATACAACATTTTCCCTTTAAACATACCCTCACCGCTTTGTCCATCAATATTATTGTAACAATGAGGTAATTGTACTTTCTCGCTATTTTCTTTATCGATGCATGAATCCGATGCTCCATTGATTATCAAATTCCAGTTATTGGATATATCAATTCTTTTTAACATTTGTCCTCCTTCATGAAAACTCATTTTTTTTATATAGGTGAGGAGAAGAATTTTTTCCATTCTCCTCCTCACCTATATCATCTTATAAATTAAATAACTTGTATGGACAATTTAAGCAATATTCTCTAACTCAGAGGTTTCTTTTACTAAGGCCTCTTTATCTGCCTTTTTAAAGAATGGATACCAGATGACTACTTGAATACATACCAATACTAATTGAAGGGCAGCGATTCTCCAGCTTCCACCTAATAATCCATTCAATCCAATAGGCATACCTGAAATTGGGGCAATACCATTAACCCTAGGTACAATACCAGCCAGAGTTGTCAGGTAAGCAACAGTTATGCTAATTGCATTCGAAAAGATAAAGGGAATTGCGAATTTAAAGTTGAATACCATAGGCACACCAAATACTAGTGGCTCTGATATTCCAAAAAGTGCTGGAATGGCTGTTAACTTGCCGAGTGTTTTATACTGTTTGCTCTTTGCCAGAAACACCATAAGTAATGTTAATCCTATTGCACTGGCCGACATGGTATATGTGCTGACAAAAGCACGTCCTATGATATTCGGTAGGGGCTGTTGTGCTGAATAAGCTGCCAACTGTTGTGCATCCAGCGCCGTGAAAATAGGAAGTACCACGGAGTAGATTACCAATGTTCCGTGTATTCCAACGAACCACAGTAGCTGAGCAAATGTCCAAAGAATAATTACAGAAAAAATATTTGATCCCACACCTTGTAAAGGAATTTGAAGGAATTTATAGATAAAATCGTGTATCGTTCCAAAAGAAGTGGATTGAAATATAACAGATATCGTGCTAAACAGGATTATTGAAGCAAAGCCTGGAACTAAGCTGCTGAAACTGTTCGCAACAACTGGAGGTACACTTTCAGGCATTTTTATTGTGATTCCTTTTTTCTTCACCCATATAAACACTCGAGTAGAGACGAGAGCCACAAACATTCCGGTAAATATACCAAATCCTCCAAGCCATTGCATCGGAATTACATTTCCTATTTTATCTACCTTAATAAACGGTGTTACGATAAAAAAATTCATTAGCGTGAGAAGCGCAGCTACTAAGCTATCCTCACCATGTTGTTTGGCATAGCTTGCAGCAATTCCAACCGCGAAAATTACAGCAAGAAAATTTGTGGAAAACATAATAATAATGTTAAGACCTGATCGTATTCCTGTTGAGGTCATGAAGTCTTGCCAGAATGGAATTGGAATATTCATAAATAATGCTGCAAATGCTCCCACTAAAGTGACTGGAAGAGCGCCCATCATACCGCCAGTTATACCATTAGTAATTTTACTCTTTTGAATTTTATATGCATATTTAGACATTTTCTTAGAAAATTCTTGCATGTTCATTTAAATTCCTCCATTTTTTATTATTTGTTTAACGCTGACAACGCAGTGTTCAATACTTTTTCCCCATTCATCATACCGTAATCCACCATTTGAATAAGTAATACCTTCATTCCCAATGGCTCATGTTTTGTACGAATCTCATCCTCTAAAAATGATATTTGCGGTGCAATAAGTAGAACATCTGTAATTCCCTTATATGTTTCAAAACTTGTTTCTGACATTGCTAGAATATTAACTTCTATGCCTTTCTTTTTAGCACTGTCTCTCATTTTCATCATTAACATGGAAGTGGACATCCCCGCTGCACATATTAGTGTTATATTGATCATTCCCTTTACTCCTTCCAATTAATTACCCAGTATAATTATAATTGATGTCACCAGATCTCTTACAGTAATGGCATTCATTAAGTGATCCTGTGCATGTACCATTAGTAAAGTCACTTCTACTTTATCACCGCTGGCTTCTTGCTGAATAAGCTGTGTTTGTATTTTATGCGCTTCAGCAAGTTCTAGATTGGCTTCACTTACTAGCGCCTTTGCTTCTTCAACCTCTCTTTTCTCCAACTTTTTCATCGCACTGAGACAAAGACTTTTTGCATTACCACCATGCATGATAATCCCCATAACTTCTTCCTGATTTACCATAATATCCTCCTTTTTCTTTACTTTTTGTTGTTTTCATTATACAAGAATCATTTCGATATCTATATCCAATTGTTTGCCTCTATGAAGCGGAAACGCTTACATGGAAAGAGTGAATTATACGCTCATCTTAAGAAATATAAGCATCTTCGCTGGATAAAGTGGTTTTAGGTTTCAAGTTTACTTTCGTGACAAACTCAGGTACAGGGAAAATCCCTGAGATGATCGAAAAGATTCCCATGTAAAAACAAAAAAGTTACGATTTCAAAAAAGGAGTCTGGCATAACCTATACCTTAAGGGAAGATGGTGAGGTTCTCCTTGCAGGAAATCAAATTACTTGTGGTGATAACTCTCTCCTTTTTCCCCTTACTGATAAATTAAACATAAAATTATCGCGATAGAATTACGCCTTTATATTATAGCGAGAATAATTATTTCTTCTCCCTCAATATTTATTATGATCATCCCCTATTTTCCATACGAGAAGCCTAATGACTTAAATGAGCATCCTTCAATTTATTTGTAGGCTTAAATGATCCTTAAGCACGGTTAATACCCAAAAACGATCTATTCATCCTAACATTATTCTAAAGTATGATGTAAATTATAAAATTATTCATGATGCATTAATAAGTATTTCGTATAATATACTATATTCTTACTATGCCTCACAGGATAATTTGCATAATAATGAATCAAAACAACAAGAGGATTAAAATAATATACAAAGAAGGGGTAAACCTGATGAAAAAAGCTTTAGTTATCGTGAATCCATCCTCCGGAAAAGAAAAAGCAACGGAATTTAAAGACCAAATTGTAGAAGTACTGAATAAACAATACGAAGAAGTGGAAGTGAGAGAAACCGAAGGCGCAGGAGATGCAAAGCGTTTTGCAGATTCGGCTACGAAAGAAGGGGTTGAGCTTATCGTAGCTGTGGGTGGCGATGGTACAGTCAATGAGACAGTCAACGGAATTGCATCTCATGAAAAAAGGCCCAAATTAGCCATTATCCCCATGGGTACAGTCAATGATCTTGCACGAGTGCTCCAAATCCCGCTAGATCCTGAAGAAGCTATAAAAGTCCTGAGTACTGAACATCTTCGTGCCATAGACCTTGGCAAGGCCTCAGATAGATATTTCACTAATTCCTTCTCTCTTGGAAAAATATCGGAAAGCGTTCATGAAGTTTCCGCGGAAGAAAAGTCGAAACTGGGTACATTAGCATATTTATGGGCTGGAGCAAAGAAGTTGCTTGAGAATGAAAAGATACACGTGAAGGTAATTACAGATGAAAGAGAGTTTGAAGGGGAAATTTCTGCTGTTTTTATGAGCCTGACTGGACAACTGGGTGGAATGGGAAAAGTCTTGTCGGAGGCGGAGCTTAGCGACGGAAAAATCCATATTCTTCTTATCCATGAACTGGATCTTTTAGAAACCACGAAGATGCTGCCTGAGCTGCTTAGTAATACGATTACTGAATCAGAAAATGTTACTTATATTACAACAGACAAAGTGACTTTAGAAGGGCTAAATGGTCAAACCTATGTCAGTGATGTAGATGGAGAGAAAGGACCAGCACTTCCGCTTACAATTGAAATTTTAAAGGCTCATTTGGATGTTCTGGTACCAGAAAAAGAATAAGTGAACAGCTTTCGTATTGACCGTGATGCCAAAGTTTAAAAGCTAGTTTTCTTTGAAATTTTTGAGCTGCAACAGTTGTGGAGTCTTAGCATATGACTAGCGATAACTTTTAAATCTGTAAAGTGGATTCCCACTTCATTGACAACAAAAGCGACCTTCCACTTTCGATGGAAAGGACTTTGTTGCTCGAATTAAAGATTTTGGATATAAATCTTTAATTCATTTCCTTAGGAGATAATATTGGAAAGAGGTGATGATTCTATGAAGAAGAAGACAAAAGGGATTCTCTTAGGATTCCTTCCATTTAGTGCATATCTAATTGGATTTGCGTCACTGATCTATAAAGAACTAAGAAAAAAGACGAAAAAGTAAGGCTAAAATAAAAGCTGATGCATAATTTGTATCAGCTTTTAATAAGCTTAAGGGTATACCTAATCTAATCTACCAACCATTAAGTTATACATCAATTTTCCATGTGTGTTACAACGAGATAACTATACTAAAAGACAATCCGTTATAGACACAATATTGGATGATCATTATGAGGACGAAGTGATTTTAATTTATGCAACTATGAATGTATGGGAGAAAGATAGATTAGAATTGAATAGCCTGTAACAAATTTGATGCAATTAATTAACTTGACATTTTTCCATAAAAGTTTAATACTATAGCCGAGGAATATTTTATATTATTATTATAGTTTAATAATAAATTATCAGAATCTTCTATCTTTGTATTTTGGAAGACAAAGTTGCCTGAACTCTATGCCGAAATGATTTTAACCCGTTCCGATGCTACATGATTGTCATTTTATTGAAGCCGCAGTGCATACAAAATTTGTGTATTCCCAAAGTCTATGACCACTTTAACTTCTTCCCTGGATTCTCTGGGAATTGTCATTTACTTATGTATGATTTCAAAGGAGGAAATCCCGTGAAAAGCCGATTGATTAAAATCGTATCCTTTCTGACATTTACCTTCCTGTTATCGGCGAACCTTTCTTATCTCGCTATTGCAACTCCACGTGCTGTTACCGGACCCGTTCAATTCCCCGGAAATAAGATTCAGCAGTTCGCTCAGCCTCTTCCTCTTCCAGATGCTGCCGGAGGCACAATACAGACCATAATAGATGATGGTTCCACCATACCCATGAGAATGGTAGAGGTTAGAGCTGACATCCTTCCTCCATCATTTAAGCCAGCCAACGGCTTGCCCTATGCAGGCACTGCTGTCTTTTCTTATCGCGTAAGCGAGAATGAAGTAGAGCCGCTTACCAAAGTGAATACCTATGTCAATCCACTGATCATTGCATCTCGGGGCACGCCAACGTCCATACGTTATATCAACAATCTGACTACCAATATTATTAATTGGAGAGCTTGGACCGATGCAAGCCTTCATTCGGCATTTCATCAGGCAGCTGATACAGAAATGCCAATAAGTGGTGATACCAAACACTACGAAGGCCCAGTTCTTGCAGTACCTCATCTTCACGGCGGTGAAGTTCCGGCTCTTGTCGATGGAGGTCCCGAGGCTTGGTTTGCCAGCGATGTTCCAGGTCCTGATACCTCCACTCCATATCTTAAGCAGGGACCTGCCTATTATTCCAAAGACGGAGCTGCGGAAAATGAAGCCATTTATACCTATCCCAATACACAGGAAGCAGCCCCACTATGGTTCCATGACCACCTACTCGGTGGAACCCGCCTGAATGCTACTTTTTCAGGGCTGGCCGGCGGATATGCGCTCACAGATCCCGATCTTGTTCTACCTGATGGGTTATTGCCAGTAGGACTTGATGTAAACGGAAATGGAACTATGGATAATGCCAACGAAGTCACGATACCACTTGTCATTCAAGACCGCATGTTCGACACAAATGGCGAGCTTTTCTTTCCAACCAAAGGAATCAATTCAGAGCATACATATTGGGTCCCCGAATTCGTTGGTGATACTATTGTCGTCAATGGCAAGGCATGGCCATACCTTAATGTTGACCAGCAACGATACCGATTCTATGCGATCAATGGCTCAAACTCGAGACCATACAACCTATTCCTGCAAGATACAGCCTCCAAGATCAAATATCCGATGTGGGTCATCTCGACAGATGGCGGATATTTGGATAAACCTATTTTAATAAATCCAAACGCTACTTCTACCCAAGTGAAGAATGGTATTCAGAAAAGCCTCATGATGATGCCTGGTGAACGCTATGAGCTCATTATCGATTTTTCTGAAATTCCAACTGGGACAAACATCGTCCTTCGAAATGATGCCATGACTGTCAATGGAAATCCTAAAGCCAGTTTAGATGGCAGAATCATCCAGTTTCGAGTGACAGCAAATACACCTAATGGAGGAGATCGTAGTTACAATCCCCTTTCAGAGATCCCACTTCGTGCAGGAGCACCGATTGTCCGTCTCCCTGGCACACCAGGAGGTCCGCTGTTAAGTACGAGCAATATAGACAAGACAAGACTTCTAACACTCAATGAAGTCCTTGGCACAAACGGTCCCCTTGAAGCACTGGTAAATAACTCAAAATGGAATGGCATGAGATCGGACGAAAACGAGATCCCAAATTCAACAATGGTGGACGGTCCAAATCAGGAAGAATTTTCATTTATGGGCAATTACCTGACTGAGCTACTTGAAGAAGGGAGTACCGAAGTCTGGGAAATTGTAAATCTTACGATGGATTCCCACCCCATCCACCTACATGGTCTACAGTTCCAACTCATTGACAGGCAAATATTTGACATGAAAGCGTATATGATGACCTATGGAATGTCATTCACTAATGACATCGATGCGATTGACCCTGCAACAGGATTGCCATATGCCAACGGGGTGTATATCCCGGGTTATGGACCTCCTCTTGACTATCTCTCTGGAAACACACGCGCCCTTGGTGGTAATCCTGACCCTGTCATGATCGGAACACCTATGGCTCCGCGAACATATGAAGCGGGTTGGAAAGATACCGTTATTATGAATCCAGGAGAAAAGACCCGTATCGCTGTCCGAGTCGCACCTACAGACAAATTATTGTCAGATACTGACTTATACTGGGACTATGAGCCTAACGCTGGAAATGGAGTCTACGTATGGCATTGTCATATCACAGACCATGAAGACAATGAGATGATGCGTCCGTACGCTTTCGTTCCTAATCCTGACGCTGTAAGAACATTCATCCCAGGCGAAGATTATTGACGGTTCACAATGAAGTGTTGTTCCAATACCCTTTGATGACTTAGTGAGGATAAAAGGGTTTGAGTGGTGCTCAAATCCTTTATCCTATTAAATAAATCGGCTTAATTTCAAATTGATCTTTGAATAGTTGAAACATCGCTTAAGGAGGGTATTGAATTTAGCGCACCAACCTATCTTTCACATATGGTATTTAATTTTAGAACGAAACAATAAAATCTAAATTATTATTGCACCAAAACCATACGCTTTTGCCCATTTATTTTATCAATTATAAATAATGTCACGATTTTTTGTTCCTTATTCATATGCATTCTGTTCACTATTGTTCACAAAATCGATTCCAGGTTTACCTTTATGAACAATAAAGTCATATATTCTATAAATAATATAAAAAGTTTCTGTGAGGTAGGTTTATTTATTTATAATTTTGATTTATAATGGATATAATAGCCACAAGGAGGTTTCAACAATGAGAACTAAAAAAGACAAAGCTGAAGAAACAAAAATCCTTCTTTCCTTACCAACAGAACTTAAAGAAGAACTTAGATTAGAAGGCGAAAAAGAATATCGTTCATTAAATAACTACATTTTGACGTTATTATTGAATAGAAATAAGAAAGAACTGGATTAATCCAGTTCTTTCCTTTTTTACTCTCTTTATTCTTAATTTCACTCTTAAAGAATCGCTCCAGCAACAAATGACAGGAATGAAGTATAGACTAATCCGGTTTGTAGAAGTGATGGTGGCGGATTGATGTAGATGAGCATTAATAATAAAAAAATCCCGAGGAAAATCGCAAGGATTTTAAATGTATGCCGAATTTTCTCTGTTTTTGAATTCATTTAAATCGCATCCTTATGGGTCTTAGTAATTACATCGTATTCTTTTCATTCATCATATTCAAGATGTAACAGAGCAATATTTTATCAGGTTTTACGCTCAGCATTCATCGCGATCCTCTCTAAAATGGTCGGCGACATTTATGATAAAAAAAAGGCAAGATAACATGAATTACTTAACTCATGTTATCTTGCCTTATATGATTGTCCTTATAATTGCTATTTTAGTATGCGACGAACATGCTGCTCATTGCATGACAAATTGGACAAGTCTCTTCTTCGCCAGTAATGGAAATAAATCCACAGATTGGGCAAAGATAAATTTTATCGGCTTCAAGGTCTTTCTTTGCATCCACAGCATTTTTAGCTTCTGTAAAAAGTTTAGCATGAACCTTTTCAGCTTCGATTGCAAATCTCATTGAAGATAGCGCCGTCTTTTCATTTTGAAGTTCTGCTACTGCGATATATGCTGGATACATCTGAGTAAACTCGTGAGTTTCTCCATCAATTGCACCCTGTAAGTTGACTGATGTATTTCCAAGTCCAAATCCACCCCCAGATGTTACAGAAAAATCTCCTGCAATATCTTTCAGTGCCTTAAAATGTAACGTAGCATGAACCTGTTCAGCTGCAGCAGTTGCTGCAAATAATCTGCCTACATTAGGGAATCCTTCTTTCGTTGCTAAAGGCCCCCAAATGTTGTACCTCATATGAGCCTGGCTTTCGCCTCCAAATGATGATCTTAAATTATCCTGTGTCATTGCATTCATGGTAGTTCCTCCTAATTGTTCAAATTTATGTCTTTGTTTGGATTTGTCTCTTTATTTAATCCACATTATCTATTTTAGTACAAATAATAACAATTGTCTATTTGTATGGATTATAATTTCACATATTATTTATTTTTTGTATCCACTTAAGTTTCATCACTATTTCATAACAATCATTTAATTTTAAGAAAATATTATTCATTTAGAATAGCTATAAGGGTATAATTATATGATAAACGACGCAATTACAACAATTATTGCATTAGGCTGGAGGTTTTATGGATAAATTAACAGTTGGACTTTTTAATGATTCTTTTCCACCAACAATCGATGGCGTCGCAAATGTCGTCATCAATTATGCCAAATCCATTCATAACAGATTAGGTTTTGTGGTCGTAGCAACACCACATTACCCGGATGTCGTCGATCAGTATCCTTTTGATGTCATCAGATACCCGAGCATGAACGTATCGAAGAGAATTGGCTACCGAGCTGGTTATCCATTTAGTTCTAAAATTGTTGAAATGCTTATGGAAAAGAAGATAGACATCATCCATACCCACTCTCCTTTCACTTCAGCAATCCTCGCAAGAGTAGTCAGGCATTATACAGATGCTCCCATCGTAATCACTTATCATACGAAATTTGATATCGATATTAATCGAAGGGTTGCATTCAACCCCCTTCGAAAAGTTTCTCTCAGATTTCTTCTATCAAATATCAATGCATGCGACGAAGTCTGGGCTGTCTCAAAAGGGGCGGGTGATAACCTTAGAAAGATTGGTTATAAGGGCGACTATATCATTATGGAAAATGGTGTTGATTATCCTAAAGGAAGGTCTTCACAAGCTGAAATGGATCAACTTAAAATGAAATTCGCACTTGATGATCAAACAATGATCTTCTTATATGTAGGACGTATGATGTGGTATAAAGGGATCAAAATTTCCCTTGATGCTTTGAAAATTGCAAAAGAACAAGGCAAGAATTTTAAAATGATATTTGTCGGTGATGGATTAGATGCTGAAGCCATTAAGGATTACGTTAAAAATCTAAACCTTGAGAATCAATGTATTTTCACTGGCGCAATCTATGATCGGGATGAATTAAAGGTATATTACAGCATTGCAGACTTATTTCTATTTCCCTCTACATTCGATACCAATGGAATCGTCATTAGAGAAGCCTCTGCCTGCTCATGCCCGAGCATCCTTATCAAGGATAGTGCCGCTGCAGAAGGGATCGAAAATGATTATACAGGTATTTTGATTGAAGAAAATAAAGATTCCATGGCCAAGGAAATTATTAAGGCCTGTAATGACCGAAAAAGGCTGAAGCGAATCGGTATAAACGCGAATGAGAATATCTATCTTTCCTGGGATGATGCTGTCGATAAAGCCTATCGAAGATATGAATTTATTTTAGATCATTATCAGAAGACAGAGCTGAAGGACACAGATAATCCTATCTTCATCAGAGAATTCAAATTGGTAAAAAAGCGAATTCTTAGTGGTAGAAGAAAGATCAATGATCATGAAGATAAAACTGAACAAAAAGGGACCTGATTTTAATGAATCCGGTCCTTTTTAATTGTGGATCTCAAGAAAGTTTTAAGAGATTTCACTGTCATGCATGGTATTTTTTTTAAACACAAAAAAGAGGGTGCTATTTCTAGCCCCTCTTGAATCTAAATTGTGCCGACAAAAATTAACTATTCTTCATCGTCATTTTCATCTATTTTCTTGTTAATCTTTCTGGTTACTTCTTCTTTTTTATCGTTAACCTTCTTACCAATGTCAGCTTTCGTAGATTGAATTTTACCCTTAAGTTCGAGTTCTTCATTGTCTGTTGCTTTACCTACGGCTTCTTTAGTTTCACCAACTACTTTGTCTTTCCTGTTTTTTATCTTATCTTTTAAATCTGCCATATTCATTCTCCTTAACAAATTATTGAAGATTCCTCTTCTATAATTACTTTAACGGAATAGTTTGAATTCAATATAGACAAAGTTTGAATTCTTTCTGTTGTTTTTCTGAAATAGCAAAGTTCATTAGAAGATGTTATTTAAGGATGATAAACAAACAGATTAATGGCTTATAAATATTTCTCAGCTTCATTTACGAGCGTTTCCATTAATTCCTTAACTGTGACAATTTCGTTGACTCTATAAGCATTGCTTCCAGCAAAGACCAATCCTTCCTCACCCTGAGCAGAATTCATCAGCGCATCTGAAATGCAGTACGGTGTAGTTCTTGGATCGCACGGCGCTAAACAGTTATAGCATCTTTTTATTGGAATTCTGCCTTGGTCGAGTCTTCTGACAAAATCATTTTCTATGGCTCTGCCTGGCATTCCAACTGGGCTATTAATCAAGCGGATATCTTCTTTCCTTGAATTCACGTAAGCCATCTTAAAGTCCATATCAGCATCACATTCAACTGTACCGACAAACCTTGTGCCCATTTGAACTCCAGCTGCTCCAGCGTTCATATAGTATGCGATATCCTCGCCTGTAAAGATTCCTCCGGCCACAATCACTGGAATTTTCACCCCATATTTTTCTTCAAAAGGCTTTATGGCTTCTAGCACCTCTGGAAGTAAGACCTTAAGTTCCTTATAGGTGTGGTTTTCCATCTCTTCTTTTTTAAATCCAAGATGTCCACCAGCCTCAGGTCCTTCCAGGATAAACATGTCTGTGACTCTATTGAATTTTTTGTCATAAACTTTTGAAATTAGAGCCGCAGCCTTTCCTGAAGATACGATCGGAGCGATTTTTGTCTTTTTACCTTCAACAAGTTTTGGGAGACCTAGAGGAAGACCTGCTCCTGTAATCACAAGGTCAACACCTTCTTCTATGGCAACCATCATCAGGTCGTCATAGTTGTTCATTGCAGCCAAAAGGTTAACCCCAATGACTCCCCCATTTGCCAGTTCTCTTGCTTTCCTGATTTCTTTAATTAGTGCTCTCTTGTTCGCTTCAAAATTATGCTTAACAAAATCCTCTTCCTTGAAACCTATCTGAACCCCGGAAATAATTCCGATTCCACCTTCTCTGGCTACTGCTCCAGCAAGACCTGATAGTGATACTCCAATTCCCATTCCACCTTGAATGATAGGCAGCTTTACTTCTATATCCCCTAATATTAAACTTTTTAACTTACTCAACTTTATCTCTCCTTGTATTTTGACTAATAGATATTCTTCATTATAAAGGCTTATACTTTGATAATCAAAATATTAAGGATTTCTTAAGAACCTCCGATCGTATCTCCTTTTAAAAAAACCTATATGTGGTTGGCATCGAAGTTATTATATGTTTATTTAACGTAAATTTCGATGTACTTTTCTACGTCATCAAATATTTTCATGATCTCATCCAAAGTACAAGGTTCACTGCCTTCCTTCATGACAGCAGCAATACCTGCTGACTCAGCCATGCCAAGGGTTTTTCCATCATCATGGCTATTTATTTCACTATAAACAAGTGCGGCAACCATGGAATCTCCCGCCCCCACCGTACTCTTCATTTCGACTTCTATGCCTTTGCTTTCATATATCCATGAAGAAATAATCAGCATACTCCCTTTATCTCCTCTTGAAATTAAAATTTCCCTTATTCCAAGGGCTAAGAGTTTTTTTGCTTCAGAGATGATGATTTCCCCTGTAGGATTCTCAATTCCGATCAGTTCTAAAAACTCCTTCTCGTTGGGTTTGAGCAGATGCTGCTTATAGGCAATAGCATGTTTAAGGAACCGACCTTCAGCAT
>JBASOA010000020.1:0-24388 GCA_049657765.1 Clostridiaceae bacterium | reverse complement strand
AGCCATCGCAGACAAGGATCTGAACATCGCCATCAGTGATTTCTCTTGGTTCCACATTTCCAACGAAGTTGATGGATTTCTCTTCCTTTAGCAACTGGTATGCTGCCTTAGTCAGTTCATTTCCCTTCTCTTCCTCTTCTCCGATGTTGATGAGACCCACTTTAGGACGAATATGTCCCTTGACGGTTTCAAAATAGACGGTACCCATCTTGGCGAACTCCACAAGATTTTGAGGCTTAACTTCAGCATTGGCACCAAGGTCGATGATCATAAAATGACCGTTTTTCCCTGGCATCAGTGCGCCAAGGGCCGCTCTGTCAACGCCTTTGATTCTACCTACGACAAGTAGCCCTCCAGCAAGGATTGCTCCCGTGGAGCCTGCCGATACCACTGCATCCGCTTTCCCTTCCTTGACGAGGTCCATGGCGCGTCTTAAGGAGGAGTCTTTCTTCCTTCTTATGGCCATAACCGGGTGTTCATTCAAACTGATGACTTCTCTTGCATCGAGGATATCGATCTTCGACTTGTCATAGTCATACTTGTTCAGTTCTGCTTCAATCAGTTCCTTGGGACCTGTGATCGTAATGTCTACACCATATTCCTTAATGGCTTCAATTGCACCTTTTACAGCTTCAACGGGTGCAAAGTCACCGCCCATTCCATCTAAAGCGAATCTCATACAAAAACCTCCTAACAGGGCGCTTTCATGTTTTCCACATTCCAGCCTTTACCTGCAATATTATAAGTGAAATCAGCAATCTTATAACCTAAATCATATTTCAGTTATCTTAAGAAACAATTAAACCGATATTCAAAATTGATTATTTATTTTTACTTTAGGGTAAAAAAAAAAGGAAAGTCAAAGACTTTCCTATTCAACCTCGATTTTAACTACTTCTTTACCATTGTAATATCCGCAATGCTTACATACTCTGTGTCCAAGTTTCATTTCGTGGCACTGTGGGCATTCAACGATTCCAGGCGCACCTACTTTAAAAGTTTGTGCTCTTCTTCTGTCTCTTCTACCTTTAGAAAATTTTCTAGCTGGATTTGCCATTATTACACCTCCTTAAACATGTCTTTGAGGGCTGAAAACCTTAGTTCTACATCCTCCTGGATACAGCTACACTGTCCAAGATTCAAATTAGCTCCGCAGTTTTGGCAAAGACCTTTACAATCCTCTTTGCAGAGGGCTTTTAAAGGTAATGCTAAATAGATGTCATTAAGTACAACATCCCTTATATCGAGAACATCCCCTTCCTCAAGGGTGATAATGCTCTCGTCTTCTTGTTCATTTTTAGATATTGATTCCTCAATGTCGATCTCCATGTCTCGATCAAACTGATCTAGGCATCTGGAACAGGTGTGTCGTAATCTCGTCTTTACGGATAGCTTAACATCCGCAACTCCTTGAAGAACTGTAACTTCACCTTTAATCTTGATGGGTTCCAAAATCTCAATAACTTCATTATTGTAAACAAGATTCTCTTTGTGGTAGGTAAAATCGATACTCTTGCTTATAGATTTTCCATTTGAATCCTGTAATGATATTTCCATTTTTATCTCCTGTACATTAACTTTCGTTAATCATGCTCTAAAGAGTTTTACTTCTCAAGCAAACACATATTATTATATAAAGCGCAATTTAAAAAGTCAAGCATTTTAAATGTTCGAACTAAAGAAACCAACCTACATAACTCATGTGGATTTTTAAAGTATACACCACCCACTGCTTCCTGTAAATAGAGCGAGCCATTAATATTACGCCCAATACGGAGCGAAAAACACCCTTGCGTTGTAAGGTTCAAACCAATAGTCACCTTTGATTTTTGCTTTCGATGTATATTTATGCTCCGAATAGGTTTCTCATTTGCCCATTCTTCTTTATAAAATCTTATATTTACTCTAAAAATATCTATCTGAATGGATGCGATATAAGCCAGATAAAAAAGCAGCTTTGTTTTACACTTCGATTTGAAATGTAATATATCAAAAAATCATGTATAATGTTGATATCTAAGGTTAAGTAGTATTACACCATCATAGAAAACTAGAATTCAGGTTGTATAGAGAATTAATAGGAAATAAGGAGGTTACATTATGGGTTTTGGCGGATGGTCCTCATGGCAAGTGATCACTTTAATAATCTGTATTACAGCAGCCCTTAGCTGCAGTATCGTAGCAATTACGAAAAAGAAGAAATAAGAAAATGATGAATGATTTTGAAAATTAAAGAAATAAAATTTATTCATCAGATCAAAAGGAGAATCAGAATTCGAAAGTTATATATGGATAAACGGACAACGCTTCATTATTTAATTGGCACGTTTTTAGTGACTTACATCATGTGGGGAATAATCATCATTGCAAATCAAATCGGCTATCTCCCCTATGGGACACCTTTATCGATGATATTTTATGTGATTGGCGGGAATGCCCCTCCAATTATTGCCTATGTTGTGCTAAAAAAAGCACATAAAATAACCGGGATCAAAGAGTTTGCGAAAGAAGCGTTTGCTGTAAAACAGAAACCTCTTTTTTATGGAATATTACTGATATTCTTAACTCTATATTTTGGAGTTCCAGCAATCATGCAGGGCGTATCCAGAGGGATACCCATTTATATTGGACTTTTATACCTTCCGCTGATGATCTTATTAGGGGGGTTAGAGGAACTGGGTTGGAGATATATTTTGCAGACTTCCTTGGAAAAACGGCTACCCTTTGGAACTGCGACTTCACTTACCGCTGGCATCTGGGCAATGTGGCATCTTCCTTTATTTTTCATGAAAGGAACCGTACAAAGCACTTGGAATTTTGGCATATTTGTCATTATGGTATTCGGAATGGCTTTTGCCCTGGCCACGATATTGCGTCTCAGCAAAAGCATCTGGCTTTGCATTCTATTTCACAGTATGGCCAATGGACTGACTGCCTCATGGGTGATTGAGGACAGTCTAAGGATCAGAACTGTCACGACCCTATCCATCATCCTCATCTCATCCCTGATGGTTACCTTTTACCAAAGGAGAAGATTTCAAATTTAGAGAAGTGAAATTTCAATTCTTTATAAATATTGCACTTTTTTATATAGACGTAGGAAGAGGAATTCGATAGAACTCCTCTTCCTACGTCTATTGTCGTCGCAATACTCAAAAAAGCAAAAAGAAGACCCGAAGGTCTTCTTTAAAAATCTAATTTTCTTGTGAAATTACTTTACGAGTTCAAGTGTATCTCTTGCGATCATCAGCTCTTCATTCGTAGGAACAACCATAACCTTAACCTTTGAATCGTCAGTGGAGATTACTCTCTCCTTGCCTCTGACCTTGTTCTTTTCCTTATCAAGGTTGATTCCAAAGTATTCAAGGTTTGTAGCGATTTCTTCTCTTGTTTCTGGAGAGTTTTCGCCAAGACCTGCAGTAAATACCAGTACATCGATGCCATTCATGGCAGCTGTAAAGTATCCAATGTATTTCTTTACTCTGTAGTGGAATACATCAAGAGCGATCTGAGCTCTCTCATTTCCTTGTGCTGCAGCTTCTTCAATATCTCTGAAGTCTGAAGAAACGCCTGAAAGTCCAAGAACACCAGATTTCTTGTTCATGATGTCATTAACTTCGTCATAGCTGTAATCTTTAACTTCCATCAGGTAAGGGATGATTGCAGGGTCGATGTCTCCACATCTTGTTCCCATAAGAAGTCCTTCAAGTGGGGTGAATCCCATGGAAGTATCTATGGAAATCCCCTTGTCAACTGCTGCAAGTGATGCACCATTGCCCAGATGGCAAGTTACAATCTTTAAGTCCTTGACATCTCTGCCCAGGATTTCAGCTGCTCTGTTGGCTACATACTTATGGCTTGTTCCGTGGAAACCAAACTTTCTGATGTGGTTTTCCTTGTAAAGTTCATAAGGTAGGCCATAAAGGAATGCCTTTGGCTTCATTGTCTGATGGAAAGCAGTATCAAATACAGCAACCATAGTCGTGTTAGGCATCAGTTCCTTACAAGCATTGATACCAATGATATTTGGTGGGTTATGAAGTGGTGCAAGAACAGAGAATTCTTCCAAATCCTTCATAACTTCATCATTAATGACTACTGATGTGGCATATTTCTCTCCGCCATGAACAACTCTGTGTCCTACAGCGCCGATTTCATCAGAAGACTTGATTACACCCTGTGTCTCATCAAGAAGAGTGCTGATTACGTGGGAGATTGCGTCCTTATGGTCCTTCATAGGAACAGTAAGCACGTATTTGTCTCTGCCTTCAACTTTCTGTGTAAGTTTTGAACCTTCGATTCCGATTCTTTCTACTAGTCCCTGTGAAAGACAAGCCTCATTATCCATATCGATCAGCTGGTACTTCAATGATGAACTACCACAATTGATTACTAAAATTTTCATTGGTTAAATCCCATCCTTTATTTTTAGTTGTTTTGAGCCTGTACGGCAGTTATTGCAACAACGTTGACGATATCTTCAACACTGCATCCTCTTGAAAGATCATTGATTGGTTTTGCAAATCCTTGACATACAGGTCCGATTGCTTCAGCTCCTGCAAGTCTTTGAACAAGCTTGTAGCCGATATTTCCAGCCTGAAGGTCTGGGAAAACCAGAACATTTGCCTTGCCGGCAACTGTTGAATTAGGTGCTTTCTTTGCGCCAACAGATTCAACGATAGCTGCATCCAGCTGAAGTTCTCCGTCTATTGCAAGATCAGGTCTTAATGCCTTAGCAGTTCTTGTTGCGTTGACAACCTTGTCAACAAGTTCGCTCTTTGCGCTTCCCATGGTAGAGAAGGACAGCATTGCAACCTTTGGTTCGATTTGAAGAAGGTTCTTTGCTGAATCAGCTGTCGCGATTGCGATTGCTGCAAGTTCATCAGCATTTGGATTTGGATTTACAGCACAGTCTGCAAATAGCATCTGTCCTTCAGTTCCATAAGTCTTATCTTTAAGCAGCATAATAAAGAATGAAGATACTACGCTGATCCCTGGCATGGTCTTGATAATCTGCAGACCTGGTCTAAGGAGGTCTCCAGTCGTGTGAACGGCCCCTGAAACCATTCCCTGTGCATCATCAAGCTTAACCATCATGGTTCCAAAATACATTGGATCAAGGACGATCTTTTCTGCTGCCTCAAGGGTTACCCCTTTGTTTTTTCTTAATTCATATAAACCTTCTGCATAGGTCTTTGTTTTTTCAGAAGTAGCTGGATCCTCAATTCTTATACCCTCGATATTGACTCCCAGTGCTTTTGCGTTTGCTTCTATGACATCTTTGCTTCCAACAAGTATCAGTTCTGCGATCTTCTCGGAATGAATGATTTGTGCAGCTTTAAGGGTTCTCTCCTCATCGCCTTCTGGTAAAACAATTTTCTTAACATTGCTTTTTGCAAGTGTTTTCATTTTTAAAACAAAATCCATAATGTTCTCCTTTCATTAAATGACTATCATATTTTAAACAACATACCTTATAATATAATACAACTTAATCGCTATCCTTTTCAAGTCAAAGGACGTAAAATGAAATAGAAATACAGTTGGGAGAAAAATCAGATGAAAATTGTTGGAATCATTTCAGAATATAACCCCTTTCATAAGGGGCACGCCTATCAGATTGAAAAGACAAAGGAAGACACTGGTGCAACTCATGTTGTCGCGCTCATGTCTGGTAATTTTGTACAAAGGGGCATGCCTTCAATCATCGATAAATACGAAAGAGCAGAAATGGCTCTTCTTGGGGGGGCAGACCTTGTTTTGGAGCTGCCTTCGGTTTATGCCCTCTCCTCTGCAGAGTTTTTTGCAGAAGGCGGTGTAAGAATTCTTGATGCCCTGAAAGGTATTGATATCCTCTCCTTCGGTTCAGAGGAAGGAGAGCTAAAGGACCTTTATACGCTGGCTGACTTTTTGACGAAAGAACCAGCTGCTTATCAGGACTTTCTTCGAAAAGAACTGGATTCTGGAAAATCTTACGCTACAGCAAGAAATATCGCTTTGAAAAAATTCCTTCCAGAGGTCGACGAAACCATCATCCAAAGCCCAAACAATATCCTAGGAATTGAATACCTAAAGGCTTTAATCAGGTTGGATTCAAAAATTGAACCCTATACCTTAAAAAGAAAGGGAAAGGGATACCACGACCTTACGCTTACAGAAAGCCACTTTGCCTCGGCAACTGCGCTTAGAAAAGGAATTATGGAAGAGGAAAGCATAGAAGAGTATATACCTAAAGCTATATTTTCCTACCTCACCCATCTTAAAGACGAGCATTACAGCTTCACTATTCCTGAAGATTTCAAGGACCTGCTTCTTTATCGGCTGATGACTGATGGCGCGAAACTGAACACTCTGCCAGAGGCCAGTGAAGGCCTGGATAACAGAGTCATGAACCATCTCCACCTCCTAAGAGAAAGGAGCCTCGAAGAGTTTATCGACACTATCAAGACAAAAAGATATGCCCGAACAAGAATCTCAAGGCTTCTTTTTCAATTTCTCCTTTCCTTTGACATGGAAGACATTGAAACGCTCCGGCGTCAAACGCCACCCTCAGTCAAGATCCTTGCAGTCAATGATAAAGGACGAGAAATCCTTAAATCACTCAGAAAGGATAAAGAGATTAAAATCATCCATAATTTTGAAAAGAGGCTTGATCCCTTCCAATCCATCGACCAGAAAGCTTCTGGGATCTATGCCTTAAAAAACAATAGCTATGACGCCACAAGGGATTTTACAGGAAATAAAAAGTGATTATACGCTCGCATTTTCCCTATATTCCCTCTAAATAGCTCAACCATAAATATATGGATAGCACTAATTTGGATATTGCCTGGAGACTTGATTAGCGTTATAATAATAACGTTCCGTCTACGGGATGTAGCGCAGCTTGGTAGCGCGTATCGTTCGGGACGATAAAGTCGCAGGTTCAAATCCTGTCATCCCGACCAAATAAACCGGTAAATTTCATCATGAAATTTACCGGTTTATTAATTGTTCCAGATAGATTATAATAAAAATAATGTAATGCTATTACACCTATAGCCGAGTATGAATTCAATTCAAGATATCGATATTCTTTTAAGTTCAACTTATCGATCAGGGGGTTTGTATTGAAAACAAAGAAACTAATTTTTGAACTGTTCTTCGCTATTTGCGGTGTTTTCATCCTGTTATTCGCGCTTACCCTGTTTAACCAGTTTCTCCTCAGAACCTTTTCTCTGCCGCTTCGCATGGCCCTGATGATTATTACCCAGTGGATGCTCTTCATCGTACCAGGCATCCTTATGCTGGCAAATAAAGAAAAACTACAAACCTTTGGCTTTACAAAAGAGAACCTTCCGAGGCAAATTCTCATCGGAATTCTGATCGCACTTTTCATGTCAGCAATTCTCACCATGCTTCCCATCCTTTTAGGATACAGGGACCTGGTCGGAAGCACTTCTTACACAAAAGGGTGGCAGTTCACTTATGAATTTGTCTATCGGATTTTTGGTGTAGCCTTGGTTGAAGAACTCATATTTCGTGGCTACATATTTTACAAACTGCTTGAAATTAAGAATTCAAAGGCATTTGCCATCATCATTTCCTCATTGCTCTTTGGTCTCTTTCATATTTTCAGCGGAAATTTGATTCAAGTCATGGTCACAGCAATCATCGGTTTATTGTATTGCCTATTCAGGGAAAAGATCAATGGTTGCACCCTGCTTTCCCTCATCATTGCGCATGGAATATATGATGCCTTAATTGTGTTATGGGTCGCCTGCTTATAATAGAAGAACCACCGGATTAGAATATTATCACTTACTCCTATTACATCCTCTAAAGCCCTATCTGAATTAATCACAACCTATCAAATATAAAAACAGGAGGTAAGGCAGGTCTCAAGATTCTGCCTATAAAGAACTATGGAATTTAATAATGCTTACGATAAAATGCTCCAAACAGAACAAGAACTGAAGGTCATGAAGAAAAAAGAAGTCGAACTTAAAATAATGGTTGAAGAAAAAAACCAGGCACTTAAGGATTTTCTCCGCATTATGGAGAAAGAAAAAAAAGATGTTGAAACTTTGGAGAAAACTTCTTTCTCAGCAATCCTTGCTAAAATTGCAGGAAACTATGATGAAAAGCGGGATATGGAATACCAGGAATATCTTGATGCAAAACTCGAATACGACCAAAATTTTGAAGCGGTAAACAGCTTGAAATCAGAACTTGAAAGAACAAGTATAGAAGTTAGAGATTTGGAAAGTGACTATCTTGAACAAAAAAATCATCTTTTCATTGCCTATCCCGAAGGACGCGCAATGGCTGAGAAGATAGAAGCTGAGAAGAAAGCCTGGTATAGTCTTCGAAAGGAACTTCTGGAAGCCAAAAGAGCAGTGGAAAATGTTTTGTCCCTTTCTAATGCAGCAAAAAGAAGCTTTGAAAGTGCACGAGGCTGGTCGACCTATGATACGTTTTTCCGTGGGGGCCTAATCGCAGACATCGCCAAGTATTCAAAAATCGATGAAGCAAATCAAGCAGTCTCAAGAATTAGTTCATCCTCAAATATCATGAACAAGGAACTTAGGGATGTCGATCTCGCATTCCATGAAAATATGAATACCATCGGCCAAGGCGAAAGGTTTTTTGACATTGCTTTTGACAATATTTTCAGTGACTGGAATGTAAGAAGCAAGATTCAAAACAATCTCTCCAACCTGAATCAATATATCAGCAAACTAGAGAGCACTTTAAGGACCTTGGATAACAAACTCAGTGATGTGGAGAGAAATCTTAGAAAGCTATAATTACCAGCAAACCCTTACCTACTCAACAGGTCAGTTTATACCAAACAAACTGCCAGACAGCTACATTGGGAATACCAATTTACCTGCCTGGCAGTTTCATTTCCATCATACTGCTTCTGATTTGATTTTTGTGCCATTATTATGCAGCTAATTTGCACAGGAATCAAAATATATTTCGCATTAAAGGCTATTCCTTGAATCGAGTAAATTCCAGTTTTCTGGCCCACCAGAAGGTATTGCTAAATGAATTGGCCACTTGAAGATCAAGTAGTATTCTTAACAAATAAAAAAAGCCCCCCAATGTACTAAGGAGAGCCATATGGCAGTCAGGCGGAGAACGAGGGATTTGAACCCCAGAGACCGTTCGATGCCTCTTATTAATTTAAGTCTATCTCGTTACAACCCTAATGAAGACACTTTTCAGGGCATCACTCGTTTTAAAGCCCAAGAGTCTTATTTTCAATTCTCATTTTCAGGTCTAGAATCAATTTCTCAATTGTCTTAGCTGTCTTTATGAATTCTTCGTCATCTTTCCCTGAAGGGTCATCAAGTCCCCAGTCTTCTCTATGTTTCGATGGCAGATATGGGCATTCAACGTTGCATCCCATAGTGACAACCACATCAATACCTTCTGGAAGTTCTTCCAAAAGCTTGGAATGCTGGGTCTTCTCCATGTCGATCTGATACAGGTCCTTCATAATTCTCACCGCATCTTGATTGATCATTGGCTTTGTTTCCGTACCAGCGGAATAGGAACTAAAGGTGTCAGAAGCCAGGGCTTTCCCCAGTGCTTCAGCCATCTGGCTCCTGCAGGAGTTATGGACACATATAAAGGCTACTTTAGGTTTCATTGGAACACATCCTCTTTTTTTAAAACTATACTTAGATTAATTCAATTGTATCATCGATTGTCTGAGGCTAGGTTAAAATCATGTTAAACTTCAGAAATCGTCTCTCATTCATTAACCCCTTACAGACATCAACCCAGTTCACAGTAATGGGTTCCAACAGAAACCTCTGATAGTCCTATAATCAGGATACTTTCTGAGGACAATCATCAATGTCGCTGCCATAGGCAATACAAAAGCAGTATAAAGATGAGCACAAGAAACAAACTGCCAGCCAAGATTCATTGGGTTTAATCCCATATTTCTTAGATGGCAGTATTTTATTCCCTATAGATGTTTGTTCAGCCAAAGGACGATATCTGCAATAACCTCTTCCTTTCTCGGTTCATTGAGGATTTCATGTAAGAGGTTTCCATAGATTCTCAGGCTTTTATCTGACGAAGAGATATCCCCAAAGAAATCTCTGGAGTCTTTTTCTGAAACCAGTCCATCCTTGGCGCCATGTAGTATAAGAACAGGGTCTGTGAAGGCTTTCGAATTCGTCTTTAGGTACTGAACACCCTTGTAGGTTTCATTGAGGAGACCGATGGAAATTTCCTTCTCTACCAGGGGATCGTTAGCATGTGCCTCAATGACTGCAGGGTCGCTGCATACGCCTTCGCCCAATGAATTTGGAACAAAGATTTTTGCCGTAGCTTCAATTGGAAATTGATCACCAAAAAGCTGAAGATTATATCTCGTCAAAGCGCCAGAAGTGATGATTCCATCAGTTTTCCCTGGATACTTTGTTCCATAGAGGGCAACGGTCTCTCCGCCCATGCTGTGTCCAAACAGGAATATCTTTTTCCCAACGCTCTCTTCTCTTGCCAAATCGACGATCACATTGGTATCATCTGGCATTTCATGAAAACTTCCAAAGAAAACCCTTTCCCCTTTTGACTTGCCATGACCCCTTTGGTCGAACCGATAAACACTGTACCCACTTTCATTCAGTTTTTCAGTGAAATGGTCATATCTGTTCAAGTGCTCGTTTAAGCCATGCACGATGATAACCAGTGCCTTAGGCTCTGGAATCAGATCTTTTCTCATCCTAAGTTCAACCCCGTCAAAGGAAACAACCATTTTTTCATCAAACATTTCTACACCCCTCTTAACAATCAAAACTGTTTGACATATTATAACATTATTCCTTGTGACGTCGTATGTCTCAGATTGACCGCATAAATCATTATTGTCGATGTTCCAAAATATTTCTCAAATGACGGTTTGATTGCACACAAAAAACACTTGAACAGCATCGTATACGCTTCTGTCCAAGTGTTTCATCACCATTCCAAACCAGGACTCTTTCGAGGTTCTGGTTCTTATTTCATTTCTCTTAATTCTTTGATGTTTTCCTTGATGGTCAGGGAAGTTCCATTAAATGATTTATTATAATCCTGAACAAAACCTTCAAAAAGATTCTTGAAGCTGATCATCATGTCCTGGTTCTTTTGCTTGATTTCAGTATCCAGGTCTGAAAGTAGCGAGTCTGCATATTCTCTTGCGGATAATCTGACCATTTTGCTTTCGGTCTGCGCTTTACTAATAATTTCCTGGGCCTTGATCTGCGCTTCTCTTACGATATCATGATTATCGATTTTTTCTTTCATCATCATGTCGACTTCTGCTTTTGTTCTTTCATACTCTGTTCTGGCTTCCGTAAGAAGTCTATCCTTCTCTCCGATTACCCACTGAGCAGTTCTCAGATCGTCAGGAATGGCCTGTACAATTTCATCAAGGATTGCGACAACTTCACCTTTATCTACCAGGATTTTCTTTGAAAAAGGCATTTTTGAACCGTCATCGATAATCTCTTGAAGAACCTCAACCAAACCAGTGATTTCTATTCTTCTCGAAGTAGCTTCATAGTTTTCGTTCATTCCATTTTCCCTCCATCTCTACCTACTTTTTTATATATGTCATCATAAATAATGTCCGGTACCAGTCCTCTGATATCTCCGTTGAAGTGCAAGATTTCCCTAACCGATGAGGAGCTGATATACGAATATTTGGTATTGGTCATCATCAGTACGGTTTCTACATCGTTTTTAGAAAGCTCTTTATTTAATTGGGCCATTTGGATTTCATAATCAAAATCTATTCCTATGCGAAGTCCTTTGACGATAATCTTAGAATCCACTTTTTTCATGAAATCAACTAGAAGACCTTCAAAACTCTTCACTTCGATATTATCATATTTTTCAATCAATTGTTCGATCATTTCACATCTTTCTTCAGGGGTGAACAAACCCTTCTTCTCCACATTGTGGAGTACGCCGACAATGACTTTGTCAAACAGCTTTGATGCCCTCATGATGATATCGAGATGACCCATGGTAATGGGGTCAAAGCTTCCTGGATAAACTGCAATTCTCATGATGCTACTCCTCTAGTCTTATTTGGTAAAATCCGAGTATGGTTTTCCCATACTTTCTTTCATCTACCAACTCGTATATTCCTTCAGGCTTATAGACTTTTTCCGAATGATCATATTTCGTGACAATGACTCCGTCTTCCTTGAGTAAAGCAAATTTTTCAATAAGCTTAATAGAATCGTCGACCATATGATTCAAATACGGTGGGTCTACAAATATTATATCGAACTTTTCCCCTTTTGAACCTAAAAGTTTTATGAATTCATAAGAATCTCTATTGTACGCTGTTGAACTTTCAGAAAAATTCAAGTTTTCAATATTTTTCTTAAGAATTCCGAAGGTTTCCTTAAATTTCTCAATAAAAACCACTTTTTTAGCGCCTCGGCTAGCACATTCAAGTCCAAGACTTCCGGTTCCGGCGAACATATCAAGTACTTCGGCATCAAAGACCTTATGTCCTAAGATGTCAAACATGGATACCTTAACTCGGTCAAGGGTTGGTCTGGTTGCCTGAATTTCACCTTTTTGTGTGATTCTTCCTTCGTTAAGCGGGGATAATATTTTTCTCCCTTTGGCTGATCCTGATATAATTCTCATTTTTTCTCCTAGTTCAGACAAATGTAATTTAAACTGTCTGCAATCTTACTTAAAAATTCATTTTTCAATTTCTGATCTTCCGGATTCTTCCCTTCATAGATCTTTTTTGCATAAGCGTTAGCTCTTAAGAAGAGTTCATAATCAATTGAAAGGTCTGAGAGCATGAGTCCGGAGCCACCACTTTGATGAACGCCGAAAAGCTCTCCAGTTCCTCTTTGCTTTAAATCCTCTTTCGCAATGAAGAAACCATCATTGCTCTTTTCCATAATGGATAGTCTTTCCCTGGTTTCCTGGCTCTTGATATGCCCGATCATGATGCAGTAGGACTGATATTCTCCTCGACCAACTCTTCCTCTTAACTGATGGAGCTGGGCAAGTCCAAAACGCTCCGCGTTCTCGATGACCATTAGACTTGCGTTGGGCACATTAACCCCAACCTCGATGACGGTCGTCGCAATCAGCACCTGGAGGCTTCCATGTCTGAATTCCTCGATGACCTTGGACTTTTCCTTTGAAGACATTTTACCATGTATATACCCAATTCGTATACCCTTTAAATATCCTTTTGAAAGTGTTTCATAAAGTCCCAGGACTGAATTGAGTTCCCCATCTTCATCAAGGTCGATAAGTGGCGTTACGATATAGGCTTGCCTACCTTTTCCAACCTCTTCCAAAACCTTATGGTAACACTCTTTCCGGCCTGATTCATCAAGAAGTATCGTCTTGATTTCTTTTCTTCCCTTAGGAAGTTCATCGATAACAGACAGGTCTAGATCCGAATAGATGGTTAATGCCATCGTTCTCGGAATTGGCGTTGCACTCATGACGAGGACTTCAGCTTCCTTGCTTTTCTTTTTCAGTTTTGCCCGCTGATTCACGCCAAACCGATGCTGCTCATCAGTGACAATCATTCCGAGATTCTTGAAATTCACTTTCTCCTCGATAAGCGCATGCGTTCCGACCATGAGAAGAGGCTTCCCCGCTTCAAGATTCTTCATGATCCTCTCCCTGTCCCTCTTCTTTGTGGAGCCTGTGAGGATTTCCACTTCTATTCCAAAGGGAGCCAGGAGTTTTTTCGATTCCTCAAAGTGCTGCTCTGCAAGGATTTCAGTCGGTGCCATGAAAGCACATTGGTATCCGTTTTCGATGACATTGAAAAGTGCAATCAGGGCGACAATAGTCTTTCCTGAACCTACATCTCCTTGCAATAGCCTGTTCATGGGGTAATTCTTCTTCTCATCAAGAAGAATCTCCCGGATGACATTATTTTGAGCCGCAGTCAGCTCGAAAGGAATACTCTCCTTTAAGGCTTTAAGCCTACTACTCATCTTAAAGGGAATGCCATTCCCGTTCTCTGCTCTTAGGGTCTTCGAAAGCATGATTTTCATGGAATAGGAGAACATCTCCTGAAACTTGAGGCGTTTCAAGGATTGCTTAAGTAAGCCCTCATCCTTCGGAAAATGGAGATTCCGAACAGAGGTATCAAGGTCTATCAGCTCTTCCTGCTCAAGGATCTCAGCAGGAAGGTTTTCTCTCAGAATAACAGAATCCAGGACCTGTCTCAGAAGTTTCTTTAAGAGGTTGTTCGTGACCCTTTCTCCTAAAGGATATACTGGAACAATCTCTTCCGTATCTTTATTGATTGAAGGGTTTATTCCTTCAATGTTTTTACCGGTTCTCGTGAACTTTCCTAGAAGCTCATAGGTCACTCCGATTTTAAAATTTTGGGTGACAAAAGGCATATTGAAATACATGGCCTTCAGCTGTCCAAAATCTGTGCTGAAATAAACACTGGAGAGTGTCTTGCCGGTTTTTGTCCGAAATGGTCTTGTCGTTTTAAGGACAGTCGATTTAATTTTAATTTTGTCCAAGCCGTTAAATAGCGTTTCATCCGCTTCAAAATATTTTTCATAAGCGCGCGGAAAGTAGAGAATCAAATCAAGGAGATTCCTGATTCCAATCCGTTCAAGCTGTTCTCCTGTTTTCTCCCCTACCCCTTTAAGGGTTTTTATGGAATTGTAGATCTCCATTAAAAATCCTCCTAAAAAAAGAAGGCCGAAGCCTTCTTACTATTCAACCGCAATTATAAAGTAATACAGAGGCTGTTTTCCATCAACGTTCATGACATCCAAATCTGGATACTTCTCTTCTAGCTTTTCAAATACTTCCATAAATTCGTCTTCATTGACATCCTGTCCGTAAATCAAGGTGATCGATGAGCTTTCATCATCTACCATTTCTTCAAGAAGGTCTTCAAGCAGCGGATAAAGTTCACGCTTTACCTCTTTGATCTTTCCTTCTACAAGTCCAAGGTAATCTCCTTGCTTGATCTCTTTTCCATCTACTTCCGTATTTCTTACAGCGTAGGTGATTGATCCGGATTTGACGCTTTCAAGGCTCTTCATGATGGCATCATAATTCTCTTCCATGCCCGCTTCAGAGTTAAAAGCGGTTAATGCCGCAATTCCCTGAGGAATTGACTTGGTAGGAATAACATAGACATCCTTAGCAGAAATTTCTTTGGCCTGGTTAGCCGCCATAATGATGTTCTTGTTATTCGGGAGAATAATAATATGATCCGCATTAATCTCTTCCACTGCGTTAATGATGTCTTCCGTTGAAGGATTCATCGTCTGTCCGCCTGAAACAACATATTTCACGCCCAGGTCAGTAAAGATTTCTTCAATCCCTTCCCCCATGGAAACAGAAATGAAAGCATACTTCTCTTTAGGCTCTTCTTTCTTAGGTAGCTCTACAACCTTTGGTGCAGGTGTTTCATGAACTTCCTGAAGATTTCTGTGCTGTTCTCTCATATTCTCTATCTTGATTTTAGTCAGTTCTCCACGTTTTGCCGCTTCTTCAAGAACCAAACCTGGATTATCTGTATGGATATGAACCTTTGTAATGTCGTCATAGCCGACATACACGATGGAATCGCCCATGGATTCAAGGAAAGTCTTGAACTCGCCTTTGTCAGGCTCTGCTAGCACGATAAATTCTGTGCAATAACCAAAAGTGATCTCGGTATTGGTATCTCTTGCCGCTACATATTCATCAAAACTAACTTCTTCTTTTCTCTCCGCAAGCACAAAATTCGTTTCCAATGCTTCGTACATCCCCTTAAGAATGATCAGTAGTCCCATTCCGCCTGAGTCTACAACACCGGCAGCTTTGAGCTGAGGAAGAAGGTCTGGTGTCTTTTCAAGGGTTACCCCTGCCACTTCAATGACGTTTTTCATGAGGTCAGTGACATCGTCTGTATGGTATTCTACGGCGTTCTCTCCTACTTCTCTTATCACCGTAAGGATAGTTCCTTCGGTAGGTCTCATTACCGCTCTGTAAGCCGCTTTTGAGCCCTCAAGGAGACTTAGGGAGAATTCATAGGAATTCACTTCGTCCTTGCCTTCAAGTCCCTTGGCAATTCCTCTGAAGATCTGTGAAAGGATTACGCCTGAGTTACCTCTGGCACCCATAAGAGCACCTTTGGCCATTATTTTAGAAACTTCTCCGATAGAAGTTGATTTGCTTGATTCTATGGCTTTTACTGCCGCTTTAAAGGTCATGGACATATTTGTACCGGTGTCGCCATCTGGTACGGGAAATACATTCAATGAGTCCACATAGGATTTCTCATTTTCAAGTCTGATGCTGGCATTCGCCACCATGCTAAGAAAATGCTGTCCATTGATTTTGTTATATATCATCTATTATTCCTCCTGCAAAATATGGACAATGTTTTCTTCTGTCCACGCCGTTCCCTGATTCTGAACTTCAATAAAACCCTTTGACCAGGGTTCCGTAAAATATAAACCAACTCTTATTATATTAAGATTTACGCATAAATCAAATTAATCTCATAAAAATTTAATGTTTTTATAAGATTTGAGGAGAATCTAGAATCTTACCCCTTCGATATTTACAACAATATTGCTTACATTTAGGCCAAGATAGTTTTCTACATTATATCTTACTTTTTGAATAACATTGTTGGCGATGACAGAAATCTTTGTTCCGTACTCGACGACAACAAACAAATCAATGGATAGCTCATTGTTTTTGACGTTGATCTTAACCCCTTTATTCAAATGTTCTACCCTGATTAATTCCCAAAGTCCGTCTTTCGTATTCTTTGCAGCCATTCCGACTACCCCGTAACATTCCATAGTGGACAAACCTACTACATTAGCAATGACTTCTTCTGAATAAGAGATATGTCCCAGTTCATTCGTTAATCCAATCATGATTATTCCTCCTCGTTGCCTCTTTCATATATATATCCTAAAAGTTTAACTTTTACTTAAACGGGCTGCTATCCTTCTATGGATATCCTGCCACGGACTTTCGTCCCTATAATGATATTATATTTTATATCATACTTCAATATTAACAAGTAGACAATCAAAATTATCTTGCATTAGTGATATTAGGTATGATAGAATGGAATCTGTTCAAAACAAATAATTTTTAATAAGCTTTTGAGTAGATGAAGGTCTCTCAGGAGGAGGTGTATTTTAATGGCAAGAAGATGCGATATTTGTAACAAGGGTGTTATTGCTGGAGTACAGTATTCACATTCACACAGACAGTCCAAGAGAACTTGGGCACCAAACCTAAAAAGAGTACGTGCTGTTGTAAACGGAACTCCCCAGAGAGTTAACGTTTGTACTAGATGCTTACGTTCCGGTAAGGTTGTAAGAGCAATATAACAGAGCAATGATTTATAGTCAGTCCTTTATGGACTGACTATTTTACTTTGTGATTACCTTACTGTTTATCATGAACATCGTACAACCCAAAACTTAAAATGCATCATGTCCAAGATTTATTTTGGGCATGATGCATTTTTTCAGTCTCTAGAGCTTTAAATACTAATTTTAATCTGTGAAACCAATTCAGTCCCGGGTCATGAAGACCATAAGAACACCACTTTTGAAACTAACTTTGATCTCCTCATCCAGAAATTCATTGGAGACGTTCCTAGGATCCCCCAGCTTGAGTTCGTAGCTCGTCAGAGGATATCTTGTCCCTTGAAGGCTAAAGTCCTTCACGCTCTCCCTGAAGGCTTGGAAAGAGATGTAATTTCCGAATCCTTTTTTTATAATTCCGGGTTTATCCATAAAAAAGATCTTATTGTGATCATCCATCAGATATCCGTTTATTCCGGCTTTAAGCGCCCGATTAAGGAGAGAAAGATTTCCGATGAAATGATCAAGTCTCGAGCCTGTGCACCCAAGAAAATAAATTTCATCCGGGTCAAGCTTTATCGCTTCTTCATAGGCCGCTTCGGTATCTGTAAAATCTTTGACGGCGTCATATTTCAAGATCTTTGTTTTCTCCTTGAAGAAAAGAAGAGTCTCTTCTTTTATCGAGTCAAAATCACCAAGAAGAAGATCTGGAACGATGCCTTCCCTTCGAAGAAATTCAGCACCACTGTCGGCACCGATGATGAAATCTCCAGTTTTATGGATGGATCTAAAAAGTTCAAGACTTGGATGTCTTCCTCCTGAAACGATGATTACGCGTCTCATTTCGCGGCATGTCGAAGATCCCTGATGTTCTTCTCGATATCTCCATTTTTATAGACTGCTGAACCGGCAACCACAACGTCTACCCCTGCCTCAACTGCAGACTTGATCGTGTCCACCGTGATTCCCCCATCAATTTGGATGAGGAGGTTTGGATTGCAGTCTTTGGCCATTTCACGCAGCTCCCTCACCTTGTCCAAGGTATAAGGAATAAAGCTCTGTCCTCCAAAACCTGGATTCACGGACATGATGAGAACCATGTCGAGCTTTGGAAGGATTGTCTTTAGAAGAGATACAGGCGTTGCAGGATTAAGCGTGATTCCAACTTTTGCCCCTCTTGATCTGATCTTTTCTACAGCCCGGTCCACATGAAGCTCTGCCTCATAATGGAAATTCACAAGATCTGCGCCGGCATCAATGAAATCATCGATAAAATTTGATGGGTTCACAATCATGAGATGCACATCAAATAATTTATCAGTCAGTGGCCTGATGGCGTTCATTACCGGGAATCCAAAGCTGATATTTGGAACAAAAGAACCGTCCATCACATCAATATGAATCCAGTCCGCTCCTGCCTCTACAGTTTTTTCGATATCCTTTCCGAGATTTGCAAAATCTGCGGAAAGAATTGAAGGTGCTATTTTTACCATTTATTCTTCTTCTCCTCAATCAATTCTTGATAATATTTCGTATAAAAGTCATAACGTATAGTTGAAATTGTATGTCCAACTTCCTTTTTCACTTTACATTCAGGTTCCTTGTTGTGGTTGCAGCCATTGAACCTGCATTCTCCTTCATAGGGATGAAATTCAGGGAAATAGTCTTTAAGTTCCTCTGGCTCCATGGTAAATTCCATCGTGGAAAATCCTGGTGTATCCACTAAAAAGGAATCATTGACGACAATGAGTTCACTATGCCTTGTGGTGTGTTTACCTCGATTGAGTCTCTTCGAAATTTCTCCAGTTTCCATCTGATCTTTTCCAGACAATTTATTTAAAAGCGTGGATTTTCCTGAACCTGAAGGTCCGCAAAGCACTGTGATGTGGCCCTTGAGTTTATCAAAAAGAAGTTCTAGTCCTACTCCTGTTTTCGCTTGGATGAAGAAAATTTCATATCCTGTTCCAATAAAGATTTCCTTCAGGGAATCCTTTTCCCCTTCTTTAGCCAAATCGCATTTATTAAAGACCAAAACGGGCGTGATCCCATTCTTTTCCAAAGAAACAATGAACTTATTCAAAAGGTCAAAGTTGATATCTGGGTTTCTTAGGGCGAAAACGACATAAGCCTGACTGACATTGGCGACAAAAGGCCTGACGAGCTCAGAAGAGCGCGCATGGATCTGATCCACGGTATTTCCTTGCACATTGGTCACTACGCTGACCTTGTCTCCCACCATGGGCGTGAGGTTCTTCTTTCTGAATATTCCTCTTGCCTTGCATTCTAGAACGCCGTCATCTGTCTTGACATAGTAGAATCCTGCGATTCCCTTGATTATTATCCCTTCCATTGCATCCATCCTTTTCACTTATTGTTCTTTATCCTATTATAATCTATTTCTTTGAAATAAATTAGTCCCTTACGATTTTTACTGCCTTCAATGGCATCTAAAGCTTTGTTATTAATCATGAAGACAACTAAAAGCCGGAACAGGAATCTTCCTGCTCCAGCTTTTAGTTTATCTTCTTAAACTTACTTTTGCTGTAATCATGATTAAGGTGCTATTGGTGATTCATTCGTAGGAGTCTGATCAACAGGCGGAACTACGATTGGTTCATCAGGTGCTCCTGAGATGGTAACTGTCGAACCATAAGGAACGTTCTGTCCAGCCCTTGGGTTCACATCTAGAACCCGATCGTTTTTTTCGGTTCCTTGTTCAATAATCACTTTAAACCCTAAATCCTTCAATTGTTTCTCGGCAGCGCTTACCTTCATATCGGTGAGGTTTGAAGGAATCTGCACGGTCTTCAGCTCATAAATTTCAATGTTTATCTTACTGTCCTGCTTAAGTTCTGTATCTGCAGGGATGTTCTGGCTGGCAATTCTGCCTACAAGGGCTTCTTCTCCGGTTGGAACCTTCGTAATCGTACCGAGTTGAAGTTTTACGGATTCAAGAAGTGCCTGCGCTTCCCTCTCTGTTTTTCCAACAAGAGCAGGTACTTTGGAAATCGTCACTTCAGGTCCTTTTGAGATGACAATATTGACTGCGCTTCCCTGAGGAACCGAAGTATTCACCAGGGGATCCTGGCTGATGATTTCGCCTTGAGGAACTGTCTCATTAAACTCTTCCTTCACTTCTCCAAGGATCAGTCCATTGTTCATCAGGATCGTATTAGCCGCTTCTTGCGTTCCTCCAGTGATGGAAGGAACAAACAACTTAACTTCTCCTGCACTTAGAACTACTGCCACAGAAGTGTTCTTCTTTACTACTGCCCCAACTTCAGGAACAGATCTAAGAATGGTATCCACAGGTTCTGCAGAAGTTTCTGTTGACTGAACTTCAAGGGTAAGGCCAAGAAGCTTAAGCTCTGCTTCAGCAGCATCCTTTGTCTTTCCAACAAGCGATGGGATAGTCACTTCATCAGTCACTACCTGGTCTGGAGGATTCCCGTTCATTTTCCCAAAAACATAGTTTCCGAGTAATGCACCGCCTACAATGACCAAAATCATGGCTAGGCCGATAATCAGGTTTCTTTTCTTATGATCTGAAGGTTTTTCGTCATCATAAATATCATCGTTCATGTTCATCTTCTCCGGTATTACGGCACCCATGATCTGGGTATTTCCGTTATTATTTTCTGCTGCCATTACTGGAAGTCTTTCGCCTGCCATCAATGTTCTTAAGTCCATCATCATGTCTTCAATTCTCTGATATCTGTCGATAGGATTCTTTTCCGTCGCCTTAATGATGACTTTTTCGATTCCATCGGTCAGTTTCTTATTGATGAGTTTTGGTGAAGGAAGTGGTTCCTGCATATGCTTGAGTGCGATGGTAATCGGACTTTCCGCATCAAAAGGGACGACTCCTGTTGCCATTTCATACATGACGATTCCCAGGGAATAAATGTCTGATCTTCTGTCTGTAAGGTTTCCTCTTGCCTGCTCAGGGGAGAAATAATGGGCTGAACCAATAATCTTTCCTGAGTTTGTGATGGTTGCAGAATCGGAATGTTTTGCAATTCCAAAATCTGTTACCTTGACCAAATCATCTTTTGTGATGATGATGTTATGGGGCTTAATATCTCTATGGATAATATTGTTGTTATGGGCACATTCGAGAGCCCTTGCAATCTGATAGGAATAATTAAGAAGCATTTCATTGGAAAGCATCCCTTTGCTCCTGATGACTTCCTTGAGCGTAAGTCCTCGGACATATTCCATGACGATGTAGTGAATGTTCTCCTCGCTGCCAACATTATAGATATTGACAATGTTCGGATGTGATAAAAAGGCAACGGCATTGGCTTCCTGCTTGAATCGCTCAAGAATTTCCTTGTTCGAGGCAAATTCTTCCTTGAGAACCTTCACCGCATCATAACGGTTAAGGTTAAGGTCTAGAGCCTTATATACGATAGACATGCCCCCTTGGGCTATCTTTTCTGTAATCTCATATCTCTTTCCTAAAATTTTTCCTATCATTTAAGTGCTTCTCCTCCAAATATTACTAAAGTGATGTTATCTTTCCCGCCACGTTCGATGGCCAGGTCCTTAAGTTCAACAACGGCTTTCTTTTTATCTTCTTCTCCAATGATTACGGTGAGAATCTCCTCGTCGGAGATTGTGTCTGTTAGTCCATCTGTACATAAGATAAAAATATCTTCCTTTGTTGTATCCATGACAAACGTATCGACGATAACCTTATTTTTTGTTCCGACAGCTCTTGTAATGATGTTCTTGTTTGGGTGATGCTTTGCATCTTCTTGATCTAAATTTCCTGAGTCAACCAGTTCTTGTACCAAACTGTGATCTTTAGTTACTTTTCTAATTCGATGATCGCTGATATAAAAGAGGGAACTGTCTCCAACATGGGCAACATAGAGTTTTCCTTGAAAGGATAATGCAGCGGTTACTGTCGTTCCCATGCCTTCAAGATGGATATCCGTTTGGGATAGGGCAAAGACCTCGTCATTAGCCTGATTCACTGCCAGTTCCAATGAGGTCACGGGATTATGCTCATCGAAAGACTTTTCAATCGAATTGATGATTGTATCCTTCGCCAGGAGACTGGCGATTTCGCCGGCATTGTGCCCGCCCATGCCATCACAGACGATAAAAAGATTATACTTCAAATCCTCATAGATGCCTATTGTATCTTCATTTAATGATCTCATATTGCCAATATCTGATATCCACTCTATCATGCGACTCTCCTCGATTATATTTTCTCCAGGTAGCTTCTTCTGAGCTGTCCGCAGGCAGCATCAATATCCGAACCCATTTCTCTTCTTACCGTAGCTTCAATTCCGCCTTCGAGAAGAATATCCTTAAATTTCATCACCGACTCGTTAGAAGAAGGAAGGTATAGCATTTCTTTGATGGTATTCACCGGAATTAGATTGACGTGGGTCTTCATTCCTCTTAGGAGCCTGACCAGGGCTTTGGCATCATCCTCTGAATCATTCGAACCTCTTACGAGGGCATATTCAAAGGAAACTCTACGTCCAGTGGTTTCCATATAATATTTTACACTATTTAAGATGTCATTGATACTATATTTATTCGCTATAGGCATAATCTTCTTTCTATCTGCATCTGTCACTTCATGTAGGGAGATCGCTAAAGTAATCTGAAGCTTCTTATCCGCAAGTTCATAAATTTTATCCACAAGGCCGCAGGTAGAAATGGTGATGTTCCTATGGGAAAGGTTAAGTCCTTCCTTAGCATTGACAAGCGTAAGGAACTTCATCACATGATCGTAGTTATCCAGAGGTTCTCCAGAACCCATACAAACCACATGGGAGATTCTCTCGCCTACAATATTTCCAGCGAGAATCACCTGAGAGAGGATTTCCCCCGCGCTTAGGTTCCTGACCATCCCATCCTTTGTGGATGCACAGAACGTGCAGCCCATCTTGCAACCAATCTGGCAAGATACACATACGGAATACCCATAGTGATATTTCATGATTACAGTCTCAATGATGTTGCCATCCTGCATAAGAAGTAGCATCTTGACCGTGCCGTCCTTGGAGGTTCGTTGTTCCAGGACCTTAGGCAGAAAAATCTCAAAATGTTCCTTCAGTTTCGCTTTGGAACTCTCGTTTAGGGTATGCATCTCATCGATCTCATAGATTCCACGATAGAGATAATCAACCACCTGTTTCCCGCGAAAGGCGCTTTCTTTATTTTCTTTGAACCAAGCTTTAAGTTCGTCCATCGAATAATCAAATATATTTTCCATTATTATTTTCCTTTATCTGGTTCTCTATTGAATCTCACAAGCATAAAACATTCTGTTTTTAACTTCTCTTAAGATGTGAATTTTTTTACCATCCATTATTCTATCACATAATCCCATAAAATTCTTTAAACTTTTCTGATGCTCAAGGACAAAAACTTCCGTAAGCCCTAAATATCAGGCTCACGGAAGTTTTTCATCTTATTTGCTTTCTATTTTTCTAAATCTTGCCATAAAGAAGCCATCCATGGTATGTCCAGGAAGAATGGTTACAAATCCTTCTTCCGTATAAATCAGGTTCTCTTCATCTCCAAGTTCTATGGGATAGGCTTCAAAGTCCTTATTTTCTTTAAGGAACCATCTGGCATTCTCTTCATTTTCTTTCTTATTCAGCGTACAGGTGGAATAGACAAGAAGTCCATTTTCACTGACATACTCTTTTGCAACAAGGAGGAGTTCTCTTTGAAGCTCTACAAGGCTGTTCAGTTCCTTTTGTCCCTTGGTATATTTGATCTCAGGCTTCTTTCTGATGATACCAAGTCCGGAACAAGGCGCATCAAGAAGAACATTCGCCGTTCCTTTAAGTTCAGGCATCAGTATCTTGGCATCATGAAGCAGAGGTTTGATTGACTTAATCCCCAGTCGATTTTTGTTTTCCCTGATTTGCTTCAACTTACTTTCATAAATATCAAAAGCAAGTACGGGAACCTTGTCTCCACAAAGCTCTGCTATTCCTGTCGCTTTTCCGCCAGGAGCTGAGCAGAGGTCCATATAGCATTTTGCGGTTTCCTCTACAACGAGCCCTGCAACAAGC
>JBASOA010000019.1:0-73903 GCA_049657765.1 Clostridiaceae bacterium | reverse complement strand
CGAGAAAGAATCAATAGAGCACTGCCCCTTTAACCACCGGAATGGTTCCGAGGAATGGCAGGTCTAGTTCCGTGATGATATACTTCGGATCCTTGATTGTCTTATCAATAAAATCAAGGAGTAGTGCGCCAAAGAGCGAAATCATCATTCCTGTGAAGAATCCAATCGCGAGGTTCAGCATCAAACTTGGAGAAGATGGTGAAGTGGGGAGATTCGCAGGATCAAGAATCTGAACTATATCGGTTCCTCTAAGGATCATGGATGTCTTTTTTAGACTTAACGCCACTTGATTTGCAATGTCGTATGACATTTTATTGTCTGTTGAAGTGATACTGATATTGAGGAACTGGGTATTTCCTTTAGCAGAAGAAGAAATCATTTTTTGAACTTCTTCAACGGATAATGAAAGCGATAGCTCTTTGATGACATCTTCGGTAACCGTCCTCGACCTAGTTATTTCAGAATAGGTATCGACAAGTTTCTCAAACATATTAATATCGTTTATTGTCTGTTGCTCATTTTCCCCTGTGCCAGTTGCCCTGATGTCATTAATGAATACAGCAACTGTAGATTTATATTTTGGCTCTATTGAATAAACCGTGATCAAACCTGCTGCGATTGTAGCCAAGAGTGTAAAACCAATGATTGCAATGAGCTTTGCTTTAATGATTTTCCATAATGAACCCAAACTAATTGATTCTTCATTCATGAACTCATTCACCTCTCAGAATAATATTGCTTTTATCTACTTGATAAGGCTTTTCTTAACATACAACAAACTTATTGATAGAGAACTTAAATTATCGAATTTTCAATCTATTTAAATTGCATTGATCCATAGGTTTTAAGACAATACCAACACGATTTACTTTGAATACGTTCAGTCAGTTCTAGTTTACTATCCCTTTGAGGAACTCTTGGTTGGTAGTTCACAATAAATTGATCAATCGATAATAATTAACCAACAAATTTAATCTTTATGTTTTATTTAACAAACAGTGAAAAACGAAATTATCACGATTTAACACTCTAACAGACCTGTCTACCATTATTAATATTTTTAGAATTATCATCTTGAAAAGCTTACCACTCTTCAAATTTTCATCGTATACCTTTAAGTTAAGTTATACGAGCGTTATCCCCTCGTATAACTTAACTTAAAGGAATTTGAAACCTCTGGTTTATTTTAAGGCTACACTTATAGTGGTTTTATGTTGATTTTGATATAAAGTTGCAATCACATCTCAACTTTCTATAGATATCAAATTTTATATAATTACTATCTTTATTGGATTATAACACACAACGATTAAATTTATGACTTTATATTCCAAAATTTATAAAATTCGACAATTATTTACACTTTATCACTGTTGTGTTCTTAAAATTAATAAAATTAATATTTTATCTATAATTAAATTAAATTAAACACTGTAAGTTTTAAAGATTCAATATTCTCTCAATGGAATACAGCTAAATATCAATTTGTATAATTGATATTTAGCTGTATTCCATTGAGATTACTTCAATTCCTATTTATTTATGATTCCAAAAAATCAATAACATTTATTTTTACCATCAGTCTAGTTTTACATTAATTATATTCTTGTAATCAAATCGAATTGGAAATCTTGAAATAATCCTGATATCCCTTTATGCACCCTTTAATTAAAGTAAAGTTGCCCTCCAAGGTCAATCGAACGATTTTTTTAAAGGCATAAAAAACAAAAACAGGTCTAAATCTATTGAACTGCTCTGTAGAAAGGTTCTTTTTTCGGTAAATCAGATCGTTTCTAGAAAGATAGTATTCTTTGAAATAGGATCCTTTCACTCCTGTACCGGAATGGATATGATAGACTAATGCATCTTTAAGGAGACGCGATTTAAACCCGGCATTAAGTAATCTTAATGCTAAATCCACATCTTCATAATAAGCAAAAAACCTGGAGTCAAAATAATCCCCATTCTTTTCTTGCACTTTATTAAGGGCTTTTTTTGAATAAACTGCTGCGCCTGCGCAAGCACCCTTAATCTCAGTAGAAATAGAAGGAAGGATTTCCTTATCTTTCTTATATCCAATTTGATAGGAGTTCAAGTATCGGTCAAAATCAAGACCTGCAGCATCAATAATGTTTCTTTCAAAGTAGTTCAGCATCAGGATTTGATAAATATCGTACGCCCTATTGGCTTTCTCGATATCTTTAAATATAATTTCCAGACACTTGGGATCGAGCTCTAAATCGTTATTCAAGGTAATCAGGTATTCACTTTCGTCTTTCATTGCCTCTTCAATCCCAATATTGTTTGCTACAGCAAAGCCTGTATTTTTATTTAGCTTTATTATTCTTAGTTTCAATTTTGCTTCATACTTTGAAAGAATATCGAAAGATTCATCTGTTGATCCATTATCCACAATGTAGACATTGAAATCTTGATACGTCTGCTTAACAAGGCTCGAGAGATAGCTATCTAAATATTTGGCACCATTCCAATTAGCAGTAATTATTGAAAACATATTGATACCCCTTCCTTTCACGTAATTCAAGGTACAAAGCAGAGTCAAGCGCTGCACATTAGGAGTATAGTACAAATAAATCACATTGGGACAACACATATAAGAATCAAGGTAATTAAACTTTATAAAACCATATCCAACATGTCTAATGGTTATTTTTCTAGCTAACATAAAAACTATTCAAACTTAATATTGGACTTCACCCAATTACGTTCTTATAATTTCATCAATTCTCTAATGCTTTTGTAACTGCTGACGATATCCTTTTTCTTCAATAAGAGATAAACCATGTATACACCTAAATAAATAAGCGAAGTTAACCATGAATTAATAAACCAACCGGAAAACATAAAGATTGCAACCAAAACGACTTCTAGAATAATATCCTTCTTCACAGAAATCTTCATCTTTTTTGTCAGATAAGTTTCTGCTAAGATACATCTCACAGACAACAGCATGGTAATAGAAAGGATGGTCAAATTTAAATTGTGAAGTAGACCAGCAAAAATTCCTGTCATAGCGAGGCTTAGTCCCATTGTTACAAGATTGATGTACATCATCGCTTTCTCTTCTCTCATTGTCTTAAGATAAGTGTTGATCAATAGGGCTGTAAGGCCTTCATAGGCACTTAACGGGAAAAGGAGAGCCATAAACATTAGACTATCTTTGTATTGAGGAAGCCATGCAGATAGCACTACACGTAGCGGGTGATAAAACAAAAGGAAGCCCATCATGATGACCATAATAAATGTTCGCATCAGAATATAAAATGCTGGTAGTTTTTTCTTATCTGTCCGCCGAAGCAATGGAAACATAATAATTCCTACTGCATTAATGAAAATCATGAGAAGGTTTGAAATGCTTAAGGTAAGTGAAACCTTACCAAATGTCGATACATCCCAATATCGTTCGATTCCGAATCGTACGATTCCAATGACGAGCATACTGGCAATATTAGAAAACATGAGCTTGATTCCAACATTGATATTAGTAATTGCCTCTTTTATATTTATATAAAAGGAAGATACTTTCCTAAAGACAATTTCTTTGCAAGTGTACATAGCATAAATCAAAGAAATTAATTTTCCAATAAGATCTGCAATAATCATCAGTTTATACTCTTTTACTCCAGCTAAAAGAAAAATCAAAATCAAAGCAATATATGTGATTCTGTCTATGAGTGTAATTTGCGCAAATTCCTTGATTCGGTTAGTTCCTTGTAGAATAAAATTCAGCATATTCCTCAAATTAGATACAAAGAGACATATAGCAGTCATTTGTAGAATGAATCCTTTGTCCCCTTCCATATTGATTACAAAGGTCACGAAAAATACGAATACCGCAATGGCAAATTGGGTAAACGAAAGCATATGGAACTGTGAAAAGAACTTATTCTTATCCAACTCTTCATAGGTCTTTCCGCCGTATCTGAGATAGATTCCATCAATCCATCCCAAATGAAGAAAACCAACATAAGAAGAATAAAACAAATAAAGCTGCCAGTAGCCGTATTGTTCAACGCCAATGAGTTTGGGAATAATCATAACTACCAAAGTGGAAATGATTAATGAGATAAGATTTGAAATCAGAGTATATGAAAAATTAGCGATAAAATTTCTTGCTTTATTGTTCAATGTAATTAGCTCCTATCTATTAAATATTACAAAAATAGCATTATATTAAAGTTCTGATGGCACAAAAGCAAAATCGATTTGCATTCATAAGAAGATAAGTATACATATTAATTCCAATCTAATGTCTTACAAATTTCTGAAGAAACCCTAAATATTTTTCCCGCAAAAAAATAATATGAGTACAACAAATTATTTACCCTACACGAGGACATTATCGCTTATATATTTAAAATACATCACTTAGATTCTTTAATTGCTAAAACACTATTTTAAACTTCATTGTTACCTTATTTAATTCATTTGTGATCTCCTTATATTTTTCTTGTTCTCGCTCTGAGTGTGCATAACGCATTTTGTTCTTAACCATCTTAAACAATGGTACAAATCAAGTTGTGTGTCACAAACATGGATTCTACAAATATAAGAGTTTAAGTGAAAAATGCTCAAACGAGGTTTTCAATAATATAATTGATTATATAATATTATAAATCATTAAAGTCAGGGAATCCAATTCGCATAATAGCGTATAGAATTATAAAATTCTATACGTACAATTTATACTTAAGGTATAAATTCATAAATAAAAGCGAGTCTTAAAATCAGTTCACTCTAAATAGAAGTAGTTTACATCATAAAAAGTGAAACTAATTACGAACCACCATAATTATCTCACCGTAGTAAAGCGAGAAAAGATTATCAATAACCATATCTCAACATCAAGTTATTTTGTGTTTACAGAATTATAGTTTTCGTAAATTCGGATAAATCGACTCACTCTAACCAAATATAATATCTCAGAGAATACTTTTCTTGTAAGATAATTTCGAAATTTACTATAATATCCCCAAAATGTATATTTTAGTAAACAATATTAGATTATAATATCAAATAAAGAAAAATATCGAGGATGTGAAACCTTGGATAAAAACGAAAACGGCCAAAAGCCAGCGAAGAAGAACCGCTTGCTGATCAGCATGATTTTATTAATAGGAATAATTCTTCTTATTCTTGGAGGTGCAGTCTATTATTATTTCAATACTTACAGCAAAATCAACTATACCCCTATTGTAGAAAACAAACAGGAGCTAGATATTACTACTGAAACTGAAGAAAAAATCAATATCTTCAAAGATAGTAAAAGTATTATCAACGTTCTTCTCCTAGGTGTTGATCAAAGAGAAGAAGATACGGCATCACGCTCTGATTCAATCATGATTGCTTCCATAAACCCTGTCAACGGAAATATCAAATTGGCATCTCTGATGAGAGATACCAGAGTTGATATCCAGGGGCATGGGAAAGATAAGTTAGGTCATGCATATGCTTATGGTGGGCCAGCGCTTGCGCTCAAAACAGTCAATAAGAATTTTGATATGAACCTCACCTATTACGCCACAATTGACTATATTGGACTTCTTAACATCATCGATTCGGTCGGAGGTGTAATGATTGATGTCAAGGATTACGAGCTTGAATGGGCGAATATAACAGTTAGAGATATAGCTATGCTAAATGGTACAGAAAACACGCCATTGACAAAAGCTGGAATGCAGCTTCTTAACGGTCAACAAGCCGTAGGTTATTCTAGAATACGGAAAGCTGGCGATGGTGATTACGAGCGCACAGAGAGGCAAAGAACCGTTCTTAGTGCAGTGCTTAATAAACTAACGAAAATGAATGTGACTCAAATTCCCAATCTCATCAATACCTTCGCCCCCTATGTTGAAACCAACATTACCTCCACTTATCTCTTAAAGATCGGAGTCAGTGTTCTAAATTCAGGAATTAGCGAGATTATCCAGTCCCGTTTTCCAACAGATCAATCATCAGGTGGAAAAATCATCAATGATCGATGGTACTTGGTTTATGATAAAGAAGATACTATCTCAGAACTTCATAACTTCATTTTCGGAAACACACTTCCGAAATAACAAGCAACTATAAAATGAACCATCTTAGCGAGATTTTCTCGCAAAGATGGTTCATTTTATAGTTGAGCAAACAATTGAAAAACTAAGGTTGATTTTCAATTGTTTGCTCATTTTCCTACTTAAAATTCACATCACTATCCTTAAGCATAGGTGATGTCATGTCTTTCTCAGAGAGCACTGGATTGATGTCTCCCCAGTCTATACCGATTTCAGGATCATTATACCTTATCCCACGGTCATGCTCCTTAGAATAGAGATTATCCACCTTGTACTGTACCTCTACATCGTCAGAGAGCGTAAGAAAGCCGTGTGCAAAGCCTTGAGGAATGAAGAGCTGCTTTTTGTTTTCCTCTGTCAATTCAATGGAGAACCATTTCTTATAAGTTGGGCTCTCTTTTCTTAAGTCAACAGCAACATCTAAGATTACACCCTTGGTGCATCTTACAAGCTTTGTTTGAGCCATGGGGCTGTTTTGAAAATGAAGTCCTCTTAATGTTCCCTTGACCATAGATTTTGAATGGTTATCTTGTACAAAAACCACATCAATTCCATTCTCTTTCATTTTAGCTTCATTATAGGTTTCCATGAACCAGCCTCTATGATCGCCATAGCAATCAGGATCTATGATGACTAAGTCCTCTATTTCTGTTTTAGTTACTTTCATAATGATGCGATGTTAAACATCTAGTCCCCTTCCGTAATTTACTTTTTCACTGTCAAGATACAAAATCAATTCTGACATCTAATTTTGATTCAAATATCTCTCTAGCGCATCTTTCCAGTCAGGAAGCCTCTTGAATCCATTTTGTTCAAGTTTATCCTTGGACATGATTGAACTCATTGGTCTTTTTGCCCTTGTAGGATAATCCGAAGTTGGAATGGAATTCACTTTAACTTCTAGTCCACGACTTTCAAATATCGCTTTAGCGAACTCATTCCACGAGCAGGTGCCTTCATTCGATGCATGGTAGATGCCATATTGATCCGTACGGATCATCTCTGCAATGAGTATAGAGAGATCCTTGGTATATGTGGGTGAACCGTACTGGTCTCCAACCACATTCAATTCATTTCTGGTTTCAGCTAATCTTAGCATCGTCTTGACAAAGTTATTGCCATTTTCTCCAAACACCCACGAAATCCTGATGATAAAATGGTTATCTACAATTTTCTTAACTTCATCTTCGCCTTGAAGCTTAGTCTCCCCATAGTAATTTACCGGATTGACCTTGTCGTCAACCTCATAAGGCACTTTACTATTTCCATCGAAGACATAGTCCGTACTGATATAGACCATCTTCGCATTAGCTTCTTTACAAGCCTCTGCAATGTATCTGGTACCAAGCACATTAACCGCATAGCAAAGTTCCTTATTGTCTTCCGCTTTATCAACCAAGGTGTAAGCAGCGCAGTGAACAACAACATCTGGTTTAAAACTTCCGATAAATTCCTTTATCTTCACTTCATCCGTCAAATCAAAATGTTCCCTTGTTGCGCCAAGAACTTCTTCGCCTTGTTCCTCTAACAGCTTGACAACGTCATAACCCAATTGGCCATGGTAGCCTGTGACTAGTACTTTCATCGTTTCTCACTCCTGTATCATTCGAATGTGCTAAATAAAGTCTATCTATCCTTGTACATTGTTGAATAGTAATTCTGATACTCACCGCTAATGATGTTTTCCCACCATGACTTATTGTCAAGATACCAGGCAACAGTCTTCTTTATACCTTCATCGAATGTTGTGGTTGGTTCCCATCCAAGTTCATTCTTGATCTTTGTAGGATCTATGGCATATCTCATGTCATGTCCAGCTCTATCCTTAACATAAGTGATCAGTGTCTCTGGCTTGCCAAGTTCTCTTAGAATTGTCTTTACGACTTCAAGATTGGTTCTTTCATTATGACCGCCAATGTTATAGACTTCACCAATTCGTCCATTATGGATGATCAGATCAATTGCTTCGCAGTGGTCTTTAACATATAGCCAGTCTCTAACATTCTCTCCAGTACCATATACGGGAAGCTTCTCATCGTTTAGAGCTCTTGAAATGATCAGTGGAATCAGCTTCTCAGGGAAGTGATAAGGGCCATAGTTATTTGAACATCTGGAAATTGTTGTGGGAAGTCCAAAAGTTCTATGGTATGCATTTACCAAAAGATCTGCTGATGCCTTGGAAGCTGAATATGGTGAAGATGTATGAATGTTTGTTTCTTCGGTAAAGAACAGATCCAATCTGTCCAATGGAAGATCACCATAGACTTCATCAGTAGAAACCTGATGGAATCTTGTGTTATTGTGTGCTCTGCAAGCATCCATAAGTACTTGTGTTCCAAGGATATTGGTCTTCAAGAAAACATCTGGATTCTCAATAGATCTGTCCACATGAGATTCTGCAGCGAAGTTCACGATGATATCAAAGTTTTCTTCGTCAAAAAGATTGAAGACAAAGTCCCGATCCGTGATATCTCCCTTTACAAACTTAAAATTAGGATTCTTCAGCGCTTCTTCAAGCGTTGAAAGATTACCTGCATAGGTTAGCAAGTCAAGGCATACAATCTTATAGTCTTTATGTTTTTCGAGCATGAGGTATACGAAGTTACTTCCTATAAATCCAGCTCCACCAGTTACTAATATTTTCAATGTTAATTCCTCCATTATGTTTCATCATTTCGATCAAAGTTGTTAATTACTAACAAACCTTTAAAGCGCTAACTTTCTTTCAGCGACTTTCTTCAGATGCATTCCATATGGTGATTTACCATATTTTTCTGCAGAAGCAAGAAGTTGTTCTTTATCAATCCAGCCATAGTTGTAAGCAATCTCCTCAAGCGCTGAAATCTTGATTCCCTGTCTCTTTTCAACCATTCTCACGAAGTCTGCCGCATCTACTAAAGAATCCATTGTTCCAGTATCAAGCCATGCAAATCCACGTCCAAGCAACTTGACATCCAAATTACCCTTCTCCAGATATACTCTATTGAGGTCGGTAATCTCTAATTCCCCTCTTTTACTTGGCTTTAAGTTCTTTGCATATTCCACAACTTTGTTGTCATAGAAATACAGTCCTGTAATCGCATAATTTGATTTCGGATTTTCTGGCTTCTCTTCAACAGAAAGCACTTTACCTTGCTCATCAAAGTCGACAACACCAAATCTTTCAGGATCTTCAACATAGTAACCAAATACTGTTGCTCTATCCTTGTTCTCCACTGCTTCCTTCAGTATTCTACTGAAGTTATTACCATAGAATATGTTATCTCCGAGAACAAGTGCTACATCGTCGCTACCAATAAAGTCTGCACCAATGATGAATGCTTGTGCAAGTCCATCAGGTGAAGGCTGCTCAGCGTAGCTGAGATTGATTCCAAACTGATTTCCATTTCCTAATAGTCTTTCAAAGTTAGGCAGGTCAACAGGCGTGGAAATGATCAGAATATCTTTTATCCCTGCAAGCATCAATGTTGATAATGGGTAGTAGATCATTGGTTTGTCGTAGATGGGCAAAAGCTGTTTGCTTGTTACCATAGTTAATGGATAAAGCCTTGTTCCAGCTCCTCCAGCAAGTATTATACCTTTCATAATTAGATCTCCTTTTCATCTTAATTTATCATTTATTACTCAATTAAGCTAAATGCTTATAAAAATTGATTATCTTTATTTTTCTATATCGATTTATTGCACTCAAAATAAATTATCAACTTACTTCGAAACCCTCATCAGCAATTGCAATAGCACATAACCTCTGACGGCAAGTTTATGCCAGATGGAATTGCCACTTTTTACTCCGCCGGTTGAGGCATTTTCTCCATGTCTCCTATATTTGAGAAGTGGGATATCCACAAGGACAACCTTGTAATAGGCTTCGCCTACCATTGCTATCCAGTAATCATGCGCACAGTATTTTCTCTTTTCAGGCATTGGAAGAATTTTCTTTAGCATATGCCTTTTAAAAGCCATACAAGCTCCGATGTATCTTGTTTTCGTGAAATTCACCCAAAACCCAGTTTTTACACCAAACAATGCAAAATGTGATTTTTCAATACATTTGAGATCTTTATCCACAATTTCGGCATCACTCACTGCAAGATCAGCGTTTTCCAAAGCCTTTAACATCAGGTTTACTTTTCCTTTCACCCAGACATCATCCTGGTCAGAAAGAAAAATAATGTCCCCGGTTGAATTCGATATGGCATTTTCAAAATTTGACGCATACCCTCTATCATTTTCATTATATACGACTTTTATCCTATCATCATTTAACGATTTGATCAGCTCAACTGTTTGGTCTTTGGAATGATCGTCAGAGACAATCACCTCGTCATTTTCATTAAGTTCATTCAAAATTGAGTTCATTTGTTCGATGATGTAAGTTGCCCCGTTATAAGTAGCCATACATACACTTATTTTCATATTGTCGTTTCTCCTAAGTAATATTGAGTAACAATGCCAATAGGTGTAATCGACCTATATTTTAACATGAGCCTAATCATCCTAAACAAAACGAATAAATTCAACTTCAACGTTAATTCGGATGACTTTTTAAATTCTCTAGCACCATTACAGTAATATCTGAATCGATTTAGTTCTTTATGTTTGTCTAACCCTTCATCACCTGATAATCCATGATTCATCTTGAGATTAACCAGAATAACTTCATTTCTAAATTCCTTATACTTAGAAATGAAATAGATATCACTAAAATCAAGCTTGATCTTCTCGTTGAATCCACCGATCATTTCTATAATTTTCAGCGGAATCATAAGGCCACTATTGATGAGCGACTTATTGTCTAATTTATATTCTTCTTCATACTTAAATGTAGCTGGATCTTGAGCAAGATTCCTAATTTTAGTTTCAACGAAAGGAGAATAGATTTTGCCATTACCACCAATGATGGGGGCATAAATATAGTCTTCACCGTACTTTTCGCTCATTTTCAAGTATTCACTCATGTTTTCCATATTGAACTTGGTATCATGATCCAAGAGAAGCACATACTTTTTTTTCAGTTTTCTAGCGAGCCTAATCCCATAATTGTATGCTTTACTGACTCCAGGATTATTAGGATTGTGGTAATAATAAACCTTCTTTTTAACTTCTTGCTTGTTTTTGGAATTGTCGTAAATAAGAATATCCTGACCTTGAAGATTCTTAATCAAGTCCAGGTTTTTCAAATCAACATTATAACAAACTAAGATTATTAATATATCACTCATTTACGACTCCTAAAAAGCTTTATTTCAGTCAAAAAATATACGTGGCCTTAGGCTTTAATCCACTGTTTTTGCTCATCATTCCAAGTCTTGATGACACGAGCCGGGCTCCCAGCAACAATACAGTTCTCGGGCACATTTCGGTTTACAACAGAGTTGGCTCCAATAATTACCCCATTGCCTATACTAACTCCAGGAAGAATGACTACATTTTCACCGATCCAGACCCGGTTTCCGATTCTGATTTCAGCGGTATATAGCGGTCGATCATCCGGTGCGATTGAAGGCGAGGTCATGTGTTCAATATTGCTATAATCTCCATGATTCGTATCGCTGATAAAGATTTTTGAAGCAAAAAGGCAATCATCTCCGATAATAACCTTTTTTGATGCTACAAGATGTACATTATCACCAATCTTGCAGTTCTTCCCAATTATTAATCTTTTCTCCCCTGCGGAATTCCCCTCAACGGCATCGTTATTGATATCAAATCTACAGTGATGTCCCGTTGTAAAGCCGCTTCCATACTGCATGAAGGCTTTGCCCCTAATATAGAAAGGTCTTCTCACAAGCCTTGCGCCTGGATAGAAGAGCTTTGTTGCAAGCAGGGAAAAGGAACTGGAAATTAATTCGGAAAATGAATACCCATTAATCATTCGCTACCTCGCAAAATTTATTGTTATCCCTTCGATGATGTTCGTAACCCAGGAAGATAAACTGTAAGCTTTATAAATATGTTTAGGAATATCCTGATAATCCCGTTTAAGGAAACTTGCTACCTCTTCAAAATTATCATCATTAAGAATCATAATATTATTTTCATTATAGAAATTATATCGTGAAATTTGTTTGTTCGTTGTAATCAATTTTCTTTTTGCACCAAGTGTCTCAATGGTTCTCATGGTAAGACCCGATTGTTTTTCATGGGGAATATCAAAAATCGTATTGCTTTCTTTGATAATTTCGATAATCTCGTCATTCCTTAGCGACTTAAAGTTGAACTCACTTTTTTTCGCCAACCAGAATTGATTCACAAAAACTTTGTTATAGATATATTGCAGTTTATTGATAAAGAGAAACGAGTAAATGCGGATTCCTTCATTTCTAAGTTTAGGAAAGAGTTCCTTTATAATGCGATAACGCACAGGGTGAGCTGTACAGATACTGACTAGGTCATATTTGATCACATGTTTCTCTTCAGCAATCTTTGCATATTCATGATGATAAAATAAAGGAAGAAGCTTCAAGCCGTACTTCTTTTCGCTATCATCGAGGTCGAATGTATATGCCCGATCAAAAAGTGGGATCAAATCTTCCACAAAAGGATATAGCTTAACCGAATCCCAGAGGTAAAGAATGAATTCTGCTGTTTTGTGCATGCTTTTCAGTTCCTCTACCATGTTCTTCGTATACACTTTGCAATTGATCATGAAGACTTTGTCATAATGCTTTCCCCTTGTCTCATTGATGATCTCGTCAAAATATGCTTCAGTTTGTTTTTTCACAAGATTCTTGTTGATTTTAATGAGTCCTTTGGTAATCGAGCGCTCACTAGGGCGATCAGGATAATAATCAACAATAAATCCCTGCGCCTCAAATTCTTTTATGATCATTGTATGATAGGTATAAAAAGTTGTTCCAATAAAAAGAACCCGTTTGTTCTTAACCATATTAACTCCTACTAATTCTATTTACCCTTTAATATCATTCCAGTGGCAGCTAGTTCCGCCAATGACTTTTCAAATGCATCATCAATGCCAATTTTCTTTTTCGCATCTTCTGCAATTACCCAATCACTAAATTCTTTCATTCCCATTTCGAATGTATAATGCGGTTTGAATCCGCAACATGCTATGGTGTCTTCCATATCAGCCTTGTTATGCCTGATATCTCCTATTCTAAAATCTCCACTTACAGAGATATTGGAACTGGATCCATACATGTTTTTCAAGGTTTCAGCCACTTTCATTACAGAAGTGCTCTCCCCACTACCAACATTCAGATACTTGCTATTGGTTTTAGGATTCTCCAATGCATTTACTGTAAATGCAGCGATATCCTTAACATGGACAAAATCTCGACTTTCCAGTCCATCTTCAAAAATATTGATGTCCTGATTGTTAAGCAATCTCTTTGAAAATATGGATAGTATACCTGTGTAGGGGTTGTTCAAGGATTGTCCAGGACCAAATACATTTTGGTATCTGAAGATGGTATAATCGATTCCCATTGATGGACACATCAGTTCAAGCATCTTCTCCTGAGCCATTTTAGTATAGGCATACATAGAAATCGGTTTGATTTCACAATCAGCAGTTGTAGAAGTGAGTTCCACATTCTTGCCACAAATTGGACATTTTGGTTCGAAATCTTTCTTGACCATATCTTCAACAACTCTTGAATTAGGTACGACTATACCATGGGTTTCGCATTTATACATTCCCTCTCCATAAACTGATCGAGAGGATGATAAGATAATCTTCTTAACGTTCATCTTATTCTTCAGAATGCTTTCCAGTAAATTTGAAGTTCCAAGGATATTTACATTAGTATACTTATTTAGCTCATACATTGATTGTCCTGTTCCGGTTTCAGCTGCCAAATGAATGACATATTCAGCGCCTTGTAGCGCTCTAGCCATATCCAGAGGATTGCAGACATCTCCATTGATGATCTCACATTTGTCTTTGATTCCAAGATAAAGGAATGACTCCTCATAATTATCACCATGAATTTGAGGGGAAAAATTATCGAGTACTACTACATTATAGTCCTCATGTATTCTATTTATTATAGCATTTCCAATGAATCCTGCTCCACCTGTAATCAATACTTTACTTTTCATCTTATTTTCCCATCCAATCATTTAATCTTATTTTGAAATATATCCCTGACAAGCAAATGTATCAATCTTTCGATTGATACATCATTTATCTTGCCCCATCACCATTGATAATAATTCCAACGGTTTTAAATAGTATCTTGAAGTCTAATCGCAAACTTCTATTTTTAATATAATATAAATCATATTTCAATTTCTCACGTGGAGAAATATCATAGCCACCATTAATCTGAGCCCAACCTGTTAGACCTGGCTTAACATTTAGTCTTTGTGAAAATCCTGGGATTTCCTCTTCAAATTGAATTGTAAATATTTCTCTTTCCGGTCTAGGTCCCACAATACTCATTTCACCTTTTAAGATATTGAGCAGCTGCGGAAGCTCATCTATTCTTGTGTTTCTGATGAACTTTCCTATTTTAGTGATTCGTTCATCATCTTGATCAGCCCACTGTGCCCCATTTTTCTCTGCATCGCTATGCATTGATCGAATCTTATATAATCGGAATTTCTTTCCGTGTTTTCCGAGTCTTTCTTGAGAATAAAACGCTTTCCCAGGGGTTTCTATTTTTACAAGCAAGCCAAAAATCATGACAAGTACGAGTGCAGGCACGGCTCCTAGAGTCGCCCCTGTAATATCCAGCCCTCGTTTTATCACTTCATACTTTTGCATTTTATGATATTGAGTCCGAATTGCCATTTCATCATATTGAGGGTTTAATTTTATATCTCTCATCGTATCCATAATTCTCTTCTCTTCCATTTCTTCTGTCATTTCTTTTACACCGCATCTTAAATCAAGTAAAGTAACTAAGCAATGCTTCATTACAATCTTAACATAAATCCTTTGTTACGAGATAAACCATGTCTGCCATGGCGCTTAAATTATTATAAAGTATAAACATTAAGATAAAATGAATATTTTCATACATCTTTCGGAACTTATCAGAATTCACAGAATTAACACAGTGAAATCAATTCAACATCACTAACATATTACCATATATCAACCAGCTAAAGACAACAATTCATCAGGTTATAAGTGCTTCCCAGTGATAATAGGCATTCATGCGACTTTAGACTATTCTTCTCTATAAAGATTCATTGTACTAAGGAATAGCACTAAGTAGCCTATTCCAATAGGATTGTTCATGAATGGATTTACTGTTGATATGATGCACATCATGAAAATTCCAATACTTAAAGAAAGAATGAAAATCACATCTTCGCCTTTGTATCTTTTCTTAAGCATTCCTCTAAAAAATACCAATACAGGTTCAAAAATCAATAATATATAGGAAACGAATCCTACCAATCCCATATTTACAAGTAACTGATTCCAAAATAGCTCAAACAAAATCATGCTTTCACTTCGGAATTCACCAAGCTCAAAGAAAATCCTTACCCCGTAACCTTTACCGAAGAATATATTCTCCAGCCATACAGAAGTTAATTTGATAAGCTGATCTGATTTTACAACAAAGCTGCTATCTGCCGAATCGATTCTGTTATCAATCACACTGACGATATAATCATCAAATATTTGATTGAAAATAATTTGAGTGATAACCACGACAACGATCATCGGGAGTAATTCCACAAATATCGACTTTCCGCTTTCAGTCTTGATGTTTTTTCTGTTTAGAATTGATACTAAAAGAACTAACGCAAATCCAACTGATGACGCAATCCAAATGCCCATGGACATTGTACATATAATTCCCTCAAGAAGAATAAAGATATTGAACATTTTTCTTTTTGTTTTCTTTTCAACACCATTGATAAACATATTCAGTTCGTAAATCAAGGCAACAGCCATATAGGGGCTTGTCTTCATAAATACGGCTGGGAATCCACTTCTTAAAGCAATATATCCATAGCTCCACTTATTAAGAAGCACACCAAAAACATTGTAACTCTCGTTGTATAGGCCATAAATAATAAATATGACAAACGTTATAATCGCAAGAATTACGGTTGCATTAATAAACGCCTTAACCAGTTTCTTAGCCTTATCCTTCGAATCAACAAAAAGAGAAAAAGGAAAAAGCATTAGAATATATAGAATTCCTTTACTGGATTCAAAAATATCTGAAATTGGATTTCCATTTCTATAACCATTTAAAATTGCAAATAGAAATAAGGTAAAGAAAATCAAAAGATAAACTAAAGTACGATTAATTCTCTTGTTTATTAATTCTCTTATTGATAGTCTGTCTACGAATATATCTCTCAAGATCACCAGGAGGTAATATAGCATGGCAATAAAGAACAAAAAATACCTAATGGTTATTTGACTTGTGAGCATAATTACTCTTCCACTTCCACCAAGCACTAATTCATAGAGGAGGATAAAAGGGAGAATATTAATGCAAAAATGATCTATTCGCTTAAAGAAGGTCAGCCTCTCGACATTTGATATCTTCAATTATTGCCCTCCCATAGATCACAACTAAATTGCGATTTTAAACTTACTAAACATCTTTAATCATGCTTCAAACTCACATTCCAATTTTATTCTAATTATACAAAACTCCCAATTTTGTAAAGTGTCTATTTGGTGTCAATTAATGAATATAACATCCATTTATATCAAGCCATAGGTTCATCAAATTTATTTCCTTAATAAGATTATATCATTTAGGGAGTTTGTCAATACCCACTGTTTTAGTCAACTTCTTAATAATTTAAAGAAAATTAATAAGACAAATTAACCAATCCATTTCAACTGCAATATTGTTGACAGCGATATGCAGGAAATGAGACTAATATCCATCGTCTGAGCCTTCCGATATAGTAGCAAAAATTCATCGAAATATCATTGAAGACAAATCTCACATTAAGCCATTATTTTACCAAGTGAATATCCTTGCATATTTAAAAACTTCCTCTTGTTTACCAGTTGAATCCACCAGTTCCCAAAAGGAAGTTTTCACGCCTTGAAAAATTAATTTATGGAGATTTTGTTCTAATTCAAAATATTAATTATGCGACCTCGTCACTTTTATGCTCATTTTTTTTGAATAGTTCCTTAACATCGCTGGCGGCAATGATGGAACCACCGATGATGACAATAGCGCTGATCATATTCTTAAGCGTTACTGTCTCCTGCAAGAATAAGAATCCAAACAAAATTGCCCAAGCGCAATAGGTGATATTAAGTGCCATTGCCTTTGAAGCGCCAATTTTATTGATGGCCTTATAATAAAATAGATAAGAGGTTGTTCCAAAAAGTGCTGAGACAATGATGATTGGCATTGTACTGGTTGGGACGATTTTTATGGTTGACATCCACCCCTTTAAAACTGGCAGGATAATAAGTCCATAGAAAATTGCGGATACGAGTTGTCTGATTTGTAATGCAACCTCATCACTGATATCCGGATCTTTTAACCCATAAGCAATGATTACCGCTTCTGCGGCCCATCCGAAGACACATAAGAGGGCGAATAAAAACCCGATCAGCATATTGTCAACTTCACTTCCTCCTGGAGTGTACCCTAGAGCAATTACACCACCGATACTGACAAATAAAGCGATAATCTGATAAACTTTCATTTTTTCTTTTAAAAAGATGTAGGAAAGAAGAGCACCCACAGCAGGAAAAAGTGCGGAGATGATGGCCGTATAAGCCGCACCAATGTACTTGATCGAGAGTACATACCCTGTCATTCCAATCGGGCCTCCAATGAGCGCTGCAATCATAACAAACTTGCCACTCTTGGTTTTTAAGGCTTTAAACACCTTGCCATATTGTTTCTTTATTCCCATGTAGATTAACATCCAAATTGAAGAACATAAGTCATGAATAAATGTACTGATGAATGGAGCTAGAAAAATGGCTTCCCGTGTACTGACAAAGGGTGTCATTGATAATGCAATACCTAAAATAACGGTATCCAGTCCCCAAAGGAATCCTGCAAATAAGCCTTCGAACATAATTTTCTCCTCGCTGCCTAAAGTTTAGTTTATCAACTCTTTAGAGCATATCCTTAATATTGATTAATTCTTGAACAAATGATATTCTCAGTTATTATTATTGACTGTATCAAGGCAAGAATTCCTTGCTCTAATACTTACGGACTTTTTTAATTCTATGCTTAATTCGCCAGCAAATGGAGATTCAATTTAGCTCTTTCATATCGCTCATTGGCATACTCTAGAAGATCTTCACCGCAAGAGTAACGCTGTTTTCCCCATAAACTCCATAAGAAGTCTAGAAACACCTTGTTCATGAGAATTCTGCGAAGTAAAGCTTCATCTGGTTTTACATCAAAGTAAAAATTGCTGAAAAGTTCTTCCTCTTCCTTAGAAAATCCTGCTTCAATAAAGAAATCCGCTATATCCCACATAGGATCGTTCATTCCGGCATATTCCCAATCAACGAGGTACATCCGATCTTTTCCCTGAATAAAGTTCTCACAAAGGGGATCATTATGGCAAATGGTGTTTTGAATGCCCATTTCAAGTACTTCGCCTTTTAATCCGTAAACCATCGATCTTATATCCTCATAATCCTCCCAGAAATACTCTCCCTTGGTTTTCTTCAGTAAATTCTCGTATTCTTCTACCTTTTCAAAAACATTGAACTCAACGGGAACCTGTCCCCCTGAGGTATGAAGCGTTTTAAATATACCTGCGATGGCTTCCATGTTCTGCAGATTTCTTACGGCTTCGCTATTCATAGTTTCCGCATCTTCGATGAACCTTGCAATTTTAATTCCATTGCTGAGGTCAAAGAAAATCAGCTCTGAATCTATCCCAATGTCGTTAGTTAACTTAGTACAGAGATATTCATCTCTTCTATTGATCATTTCCTCGGTGCCTTCTCCTGGAAGCCTGAAAACAAAGGCACCAGAATTTGTTTCAACCTTATAGTTCCGATTTGTCAGCCCCCCAAGTCGTTGGAATTCCACGTGGTCCGTTTCTATAATTCCTACTTTTTCTCTGAGTAACGATCGGACGGTTATTTCATCTTGTTTGTTCATGATTATCCACCTCTAATTCATTCGTTTTATATAAGTATCGGTAATGTTTCCCAGATACCAGGAAACTAAAGCCATAAGTTTCTCCATTCTTAGACAATGGTTTCGACTCCACAATTTCACTTTCCTTGCATCCAAGTTTCTCACAAAGCTCAATTAAAATTCGGGAGCCTGAAGCATTCATATAGGTCTCATCAAATGCTCTAAGCTCATCCAAGGAATCAAATTCAAAGATCATGTCCTTAGAATACTTTCTGATTTGCATGGAAAGCTTATCCATATGCGCGATATACACACTTTCCCAAAGGAGGGATCCCGTTTCTGGCTCATCATAAATTTCTTCCAGAATACTGACGAATTTCTCGGAAAACTGCTCTGAGAAAAATGCATGTCCGAGCATTATCCATGAGTTCTCTCCTCCGATTTTCACCGATGTGATCAAACCATTTTCATCAGTATCAATACACCACTCAGCTGTTTGTCCTTCATCAAAAACTGCGGAATAGTATGAATCCTCGACAATAGGTTCGAATACATTCTCGGTGAAATAGTTGTCTGCAGAGCAGATATAGGTATTCTTGAGCCTCTCCCTGACATGAAAGAGCGTTGCAATGTTGTTCTTTTTATCATAATCAGGATTATAGACAAGATCCACATGAAATTTGTCCTTCAAATATTCGAAAAGTACACTCTTATACCCCACAACTATGGTAATATGTTCTATTCCTGCGCTTATCAGCTGCTTGATTTGCCTTTCAATCAGCACTTCTCCCTTGACCTTTAAAAGCGCCTTAGGGTATTCGTAGGATAAGGGTGCGAAGCGTGAAGACAGCCCCGCAGCCATAATTATCGCATTATCAACCTTGAAGGTTATATTTTCCTGATTTCCTTGGTCTGATTTTTGGCTTGTGCTATAGATTTCTTCTTTCATTAACCGTTCTCCTAAATCTTACTTATGAATTCATTCTCTATAATTCTGTAATATTCCTTCGCATAGCGATATTGTCTCAGGGAATACTCTCCAAATTCTACCCCGCACATTCTCTTATACTCACACCAATTGCTCCAGAGGAGCCCACAAACCGCAACATAAGCATAGATCTTCATTCTGGTTTCTTCACTGCAACCTTCAACAAAATAGGCATCGATCAACTCATTGAGCTCTTCCCTATGGTATAAGGAATAGATTGCAAACATGGCGATATCAACATGAGGATCCTGCATACCCGCATATTCCCAATCAATCAACCTGATTTCATTGTTCACAAACAGGAAATTGTCAGGCACGGCATCGATATGTGTCAGGGCATATTCCTTGTCCATTCCGTCGATCATCATTTTTAATTTCCAAATCTTCGATTTAGTCTCTTGATAGTCGATGAAAATAGAGGCGTTATCCTTCCAAAGACTCTCATAGTAGTTGATCCTTTCAAACAGATCAAATTCATGAGGTACAGAAAGTTTCAACTCGTGAAATGATCTCAGCGTTTTCATGGCTTCTTTGACATCGTTCCCATCCTGAGGATTGCATTCTCGGATATTCTCAAGATATTCTGCCATCTTATAGCCATTTTGAGGATTGATATAAACAACTGGATCTGTCTGCACTTTACCTTTAACTGCATTATAGACGAGAGCCTCCTGAGTCCGATTGATCATTTCACCGGTTCCCTCGCCTGGGATACGCATGATGTAACGTTTTTCTTTGCATTTAAAACTAAAGGAACGATTTGTCATCCCTTTCTTCAGGACTTCAATGTTTTTAATTTCCTTTTCCGCCACATTCAAGATCTGCGCAGCCAAATGAATAATCTCCGAGTTTAAATTCTCTGATTCTTCGTCCAGGTCTCTTAGTTCTTCAAAGGTGTTTATTTCAAAAATATCGTTGGTAGCTACAATTCTTCCAAGCGTGATAAATTTCCCTTCTTCAAGAAGAGCTTCCTCCCAGAAGTTGCTGTCAAACATCTTGTCTTTTGCCATCATCCTGATACGATCCCTTACTTTTCTTGCTTCCTCTTCAACCAGATATGAAATTCCAACCATTTGAATCCCTTTGTCCTCATTGACAAGAACAAGTTCTTTTTTTCGATTCATGCGAATCATGCTATGCTCATCTCTTGCATCCTTCACCATATACCATGAGTAAAGTTCGCTACGTGAAAAAGGATTGTTTCTACACCAAATATCACATGGAATAACATAGGAATTGGATAACTTATCCAGAACTAAGTTTAGGGAATGAATATTGTTTTTAGACCCAAAATCCTTATTGTACACAAGCTCAACGCCATAGGTATCAATCAAATACTCATAGCATTCCTTCATAAACCCTACCACAACGGTAATATCAAAAATCCCAACATCGTGTAGCTGCTTTATCATCCTTTCAATAAGCTGTTCACCATGAATTTTGAGTAGCCCTTTAGGTGTTTCTCTGTTTATCGGAAACATACGCATACCATAACCTGCAGCTAGAATAATTGCATTTTTAGGTTTTTTTAATGTAAATTCTTCGAATGCCTTAGCTGTTAAAATGAAGTTCTGATCCAGATATTGTTTATCGATTAAGCCCTTAACCGCTGAATTCACTCGACCAAGGGAATAATTTGTACTCTCAGCAATACTACGTTGATTGCTGTAGCCATGTTTAGCGATAATGTTCATCACATCAAACTCATACGCGTTCATATACAACCCCCTTTTTCAGCATCGTGAACATAATACCATAGTGCCAATCTTTGTTCAATATATTATTTAACTTTTTACTATTATCTTGATATATCTATTTAAAACAACCTAAATTTAAAAGCCACATAGAATTAAGCAAGTTTAATTGAATTACTATGAAGATAAACCAGGTATCTTCAATTTCTATTATATTCCCTTGAACCGTAATTGATGATGCTACTCTTTGATTTATAATGCTATTCGATTCATACTGAACTGTCTGAAATCCTAAAATCTGAGAAACAAAAACCTTGCACCCATTAAATTAACTCCCCTATGATCAACAGTTTTTTATTTCACTGCCTACCATAAGGGAGCTTATCAAAAATACAAGGTTTTCTGTTTATTATTTTAAGGTATAACAATCAATAATTGCCGTGTTATGATTTATAGAATTTTATCGTAAGATCTTTTAGCATCTTCAGCAAGTAGATTAATGTCAGGCCGTTGCTGATAATAATAAAACTATATAAAAGTGACGAGCCTGCCCAAAGATCAATAAAATAGATAAGCACACCAAAGAGAATCAAATTAGGGTAAATAATAAATATACTTACTACAAAACCAACTATGCTCTTCAAATTCCACTTTTCATCAATGATCGTATTACTCTGCGTTTTATTCTCCGCTTCTTTTAAGTCAATCACATCATACAGTGAGATCACATTGCGATATAGGTAATCCAAGAAATTACTAAGGATGATTGTTACTGCCAAATAGTAGGGATTGTATCTTCCAAGCTGGTTCAATGATAAGAATAGTGCAAGTCCAAAGAATGGATGATCAATCAAATGGGCAATATAGTCCATTTCCTTTCCGAATTTGGAAAAGGTCTTGGTATATCGTGCAACTTCTCCATCAGAACAATCCAGAACGAACCAAAGATGGATAACCAGTGCACCCAATATCTTAAAAAAGATGTTCGGCATTGCAAAAAGGATTCCGCCAATAACACCGCTGATGATCATATATAAGGTAATTTTGTTTGGAACTACCTTTCGATTGATATAGTATCCCGACAAATAGGGTGACAATCTACTCGAGATGAGGTATGAACTTAAAAAATCATTTCTTAATGTTGAATTTTTGTTCGCTTTAATGTCCTGAACGATTTCCATGGTTGTAAAATCACTTGCTACATTCATATCTTTTCCCTCTTTCTATTTACTAGAGCCAGCAGTTTCTTTCTTTGGATGAAACCAATAAATACTATATTTACAGCATATAATGTCATCCCGAATACTATAATAAACAGGATGTTATTATCAATTTTTATCGCATTACTCAAGTATTTCGTGAGGAAATAGTTCATGATTGAGAAAAAACCTATCTGAAGAATATTGGTATAATCATAGGAAAATATATTCAAGAGCAATTTGACCTCAATAATTGACAACAGGTTATTCAGGATGATACTGATCCCTGTCCCGATAGCCACTCCGATTATTCCAAACCTTAAAATCAATATATAGTTCAGGATGACATTTACAGTCAGTGAAATGATGGTATTGACTAAAATGTACTTGGCATAGTTTGTCATCGTCAATATTGATCCGATGGGTCCCGATATGGCATCGATGAGGTAAGCAAAGGATAAGATGATCAATACAATTTTAGATTCGTTAGTAATATACTTTTCTCCAAATACTAGGAGCAAGTTTTCATTAATCGATAAGAACAAAAAGAACATAGGAATGGCCAGATAACTGACAATCTTAATGATTCTCTTCATTTCAAATTCAATCTCACTGATTTTGTTTTCATGATAAAGCTTGGAAATTTGAGGCCAAAACGCAACGAATGGTGCGATAAAAACCCCAATGAGCGATACATAATTCTGTGATACTTTATAGACACCAACGCTGCTATAGTCCAAAAAGCGAGAAATCATGATTTTATCCACACTCTGAATGAGGAGACTCATACCCGAAATCAGAGCCACAGTAATGGAGTACTTCACAAATTTCGATTGCTCATGTTTGGGTATACCCTCTTTAACCCGAAGATAGCCCCCAATCCGTCTATTAATCATCTTTAGCCTTAATGCCACAGTTATTGATTCGCTTACGATAAAGCTATAAAGTGCACTATGTAATCCATTAACGCCAAGTCTCATAAAGAGGAGGAAGAAAATGATTTTCATGAGATTGTTCAGGAATATATTAAGTACTGTGACCTTTATGACGAGTCCAAGTCCCTGTAAAAATCCATCCAGAAGTAGAATCAAGACACTTAGGAGCAACATGATAAGGAATAGCCACATATCGCTTAAAGAAATACTCAATACGTTATGGGAAAAAATCAGTATAACAGATATTCCTACGTAAATAGTCAAAGAAATTTTTGCTGAAAAAGTCAATAACGAACTACTTTTGGATTTGTTTTCAGATACTCTTGCAACTTCTTTAATCAGATTACTGTCCATTCCAAATACCGGAATAATCGTCAGTATATTGATATAGGTAATAAACATGGTATATTGGCCATAAAACGCTGGCTCTAAGGTTCTTCCCAAAATAATCTGGAATAAAAAGGCAATTCCTAGCCCCATGATTTTTAACATAAACGTCCCACTGATTGTCTGATATAATTTATTCATTTTACATCCTTTGAAAGTAATATTTTTCAAGTCTCTTAGATAGCTAGGATCAAAGACGATTGAAATGATGACTTTATTTTAACATGAGAAATTAACAAATGATATATATTCAGTATATTTTATCACAGAGGAATATTCAGCCCGAATGTCGAAGGGTTAACTTCGTCAATTTGACCGAATATCACACTCTAAAATAATTCAGTTTTTCTAATCGTAGTAGTTCTCTACTTTCCACTTAAATCTAAAAACAGGAAACCCCTATGATAATTGACGTCATTTCATTAACTGTACCCTATTGCACCAACATTTCGTCCTTATTTTCAATATTTGGTTTCAGGTATATATGGACTGAACTCAGAAAAATAACCAAGTATCCAATCCCGATGGGATTATTCATAAACGGATTTACTGATGAAATAATGCAAATAATAATCATGCCCATATTGAGTGAAATCATATGCATCATATCTTTTCCAGCAAAACTTTTTTTGAAGGCTTTCTTAAAGAAGAGGAGCATCGGCTCGAAAATAAGCCATAAGTATGCTAAGAATCCAACTGCTCCAACATTAAATAAGAGCTGATTCCAGAACAATTCAAAGAGAACCATACGGTCATTTCTTATCTTGTCTACCTTGAACATAATACTTGCTCCAAACCCTTTTCCAAAAATCGGATTTTCAAGCCATAAGGTAGTCAATTTAAATAACTGATCTTTCTTTACGATAAAACTGGTATCATCCGAACTCAATCTATTGTTCAACGAATTTTGTATATAATTTGTATTCGCAACCGCTTCCGGACTATTGATTTTCCCAAAAAGATTGAATAAGACAAATACTAATGCAATTTTCAAAAGATCGCCTTTGTAGTGTGGCAGTTTGATATTTCTTCTGTTGAAAAATGAAACTATGATGACGAATCCAACACCGACAATTGAAGCAATCCAAAGTCCCATGGACATTGTACAAATCACTGCCGCGAGCAGTAAGCAAATGGACGTGATATTAACGTACCGGTTCTTCTTTGGATCATTAATATACATATTGATCTCATAATTCAGTGCAATCGCAAGGAATGGACTGGCCTTCATGAAAACAGCAGGCTGGCCACCTCTCATGGCAATATATCCATAATCCAACTTATCAAGAGTAGTTCTCAAAATTATATAAGAATCCGGATTTAGACCATAAAAGATGAATATAAGTATCGTCAAAACGGCCAAGATTACTGAAGCATAAATCATGGCTTCAAATAATTTCTTTGCTTTTTCCATAGAATCAACAAAAATAAAAAACGGAAAAATGATCAATATAAACAAAAACCCTTTAGATGCAATGAAAATATCTTGTAAGGAGTACCCATTTCTAAACCCGTTAAATATTGAAAACATAAGAATTACAAAGAATATAATAAGGTTAATATAGGTTTTACTCACTCTAGTTTTTATTAGTTCTCTAAACGATAATTTGGTAATAAAAATATCTCTCGCAATAACAACGACAAAATACATCATTGCCATAAAGAAAAGCACATATCGAATCGTTAAGAAGTCTCCAAACATTATGGTTCTTCCACTACCCCCTAAGACAAGTTCTACGACAATAATATAGGGTAATATATTCTGGAAAAAATGATTGATCCAGCTAGTTTTTTGTTCTATTGGCTTTAATTGTTCTCTCAAAATGCTCCTCCTTGTATCATTGGCTTCAAGATAAGCCTATGATACTTTCCTATCTTTTGTATTGTTGTTTTCAACGACCCAATTAAACTTTCATGCAACAAATTGCAGATTACAATTTTCTAGTGCTACGTTTAATCAGACATTCCAAATGGTATCGGTCATATTTCACAACATATATTCATGGTATACAGGTTTATTATCCTCAGAAGTCTCCTGAAGTGTTCAAGTTCCTTGGATCAAATCAGAAACCATTGGTTATGATTTTCTGCTTTATTTGATGCATGAATATCTCCATAATCAAACATTCGACTTCTCTCCCATTTTACATAACTTTTACTATACCTATTTTCGAAAGTTATTACAAGTTTATTTTTCGTGTTGTTTGTTTAATTGAAAAATTTGTTGTTCAATTTAGAAAAATAATTTCTTGGCACTACTAGTTTAACTTCTGCATAAGAATTTTTTCTTAAATCTTCCAAAAGATATGATGAGATGAAATATTTCTTAAGTCTTTGATTGGTCAACTTAAGAATGTACTCTCCACCAGCACAATCCTTTAGTGTAAAGGAATCACTTCTATGAAAAGTATAGCATATCAGCTTATATTTACGAACAGGAAATCAAAGGTAGGTCTCACCACTAATCAATCATGATTTTACAACATTAATCCTTCCTAATGTTTTCATTTATGTTATAATATATACGTGTCTTCATATCATATTTATTCTCCGTTTCTATGCTGTTCAACATTAAACCCTTGAATTGGATATGATAAAATACAAATGACTCCATATAATCTCTCTCTTAAAAAAATTTCATCAACAAGTAAATACTTCACAAAATACAAGTAGCATATGAGGTGTAATTTATGAAAATAGCTGTCGCCGGAGCAGGCTATGTCGGATTGTCGATATCAGTTTTGTTATCCCAGCATAATGAAGTAAAAACCATGGAAATCGTAAAAGAAAAGGTAGATTTGATCAATCAAAGAAAGTCTCCGATTGTCGACAAAGAAATTGAAGAATATCTTGCAACCCATGAATTAAATCTTACCGCAACAAGTGATCCAAACATCGCTTACAAGGATGCCGATTTCATCGTCATCGCCACCCCTACGGATTATGACCCGAAAAAGAACTATTTCAACACCCAGTCCATCGAGAATGTCATCGAAACCGTACTTGAAATTAATCCTAAGGCTCTTATGGTCATCAAATCTACAGTACCCGTAGGTTACACAAAAAGCATCAAAGAAAAATACGGAATTGATAATATCCTGTTTTCTCCTGAATTCTTGCGAGAAGGCAGAGCCTTATACGATAACCTCTACCCTTCACGAATTGTCGTAGGTGAACAATCTGAGAGGGCAAAGGCATTTGCTACGCTCATTGCCGGAGGTGCCATAAAGGAGAATATCGATATTCTTTATACCCACTCCACTGAAGCGGAAGCCATCAAGCTTTTTGCCAACACCTACCTTGCTATGAGAGTGACGTTCTTTAACGAACTGGATACCTATGCGGAAGTTAGGGAATTAGATACAAGACAAATTATTGAGGGCGTATCCTTGGATCCCCGTATTGGTAGCCACTACAACAACCCTTCCTTTGGTTATGGCGGATATTGCCTTCCTAAGGATACCAAACAGCTGATGGCAAACTTCGAAGATGTCCCTAACAATATCATCACCGCCATCGTCGAAGGTAATCGTACCAGAAAAGACCATGTCTCCGAAATGATCGTGAAGAGAAACCCCAAAATTGTGGGCATCTATCGCTTAACCATGAAGTCAGATTCCGATAATTTCCGTTCCTCCTCCGTACAAGGCGTCATGAAGAGAATTAAAGGAAAAGGCATTGAGGTGGTTGTCTATGAACCTGTACTCAAAGAGGATTCCTTCTTCAACTCCAGAGTCATCAAAGACTTTGACGAGTTCAAGAAAATCTCAGATGTCATTGTTTCAAACCGGCTGAGCGAAGAGCTTTTAGACGTGAAAGAAAAAGTGTACACAAGGGATATTTATAACAAGGATTGATCATTCTCATCTTTAAAGAATTAAACAGATAATATTCCACTCCCCTGATATCGGAAGCTGTTCAAGCTGCTCATATCAGAGGAGTTTTTTTGATTTGAAACCGTGCCCAGGACGGAAGACAACCTTACTAAGTAGCATGACACGAAGAAATCGTCGAAACGGGGCTCCATCCACTCAGCAAGCTTCCCACCGAGGTCATCCCTACAACCCAAATCGAATGCAAGGGATTCAATTATTAGCAGTTACAGATATCCTTGTTATGAATCTAATCGCGAAAGATATGGATATGCTTGACGCAAATGAAAATAAGCTATCTGATTAAGAATATTTTGCTAAGCATATTCTCACATTAAATCCGAATTCATCAAATTATATTTATCCTAACACAAATAATTTAATGTATATATTATTATTTAATTTAAAAAATATATGCATACAATAAGTATTTTCCCGAGGTCTTTATCTTGAAAAAAACTTTTCTATTCCAATGTTTTCTAATATACCAATATCGAAATATAAAAATTAAATGATTATTCATATTCCACATTCAGTTTGTAATTTATATGTAATTATTTATTGATATAATAACTTATACAAAATAATAATCTCACCATGTCGAAATACGCGGTATGGAATTTAAGCTAATGTAAAGAGGAGGCAGCATGATGAATACTAGAACTGTATTTAAATTCTTCCTTGTTACCGCTTTATCTCTGCTTATTTGCACCGGATTATCATTAGGAAATGCCTCTTTCAATAAAGTATCGTCACTTGGTTTTCACGATCACATCGTTTTAGCAAGCGAGAATAAAATAACGACAGCAAATCTAAACCTGAGGACTGGACCAGGCACAGGTTACCCTATTATTTTGACCATCCCTAAAGGGGCAACCGTTAGTGTTATCGGATATTCTGGCAGCTGGTCAAAACTCACTTACAATGAAAAAACCGGGTACTCCTCTTCTAGCTACCTGACCAATGCGACAACCCCTCCTGTTAACACTTCAGGTACGAGGTATGTTACGACTGCAAACCTGAATTTGAGGACTGGGCCAGGAACCGGCTATTCAATCATCCTAACGATTCCAAGAGGGGCGACCGTCAGCATCCTTGATAGTTCAGGCAGTTGGTTCAGGGTCAATTATAACGGAAAGACAGGATATGCCTCTTCCAGTTACCTGACCTCCCAGGCATCCCCCCCTAGCAACCCTTCAGGTACAGAATATGTGACTACTGCGAACTTGAATTTGAGGAATGGCCCAGGAACAAGTTACGCTATCATTCTCACGCTGCCAATGGGAAAACCCGTCACAGTATCGAGTATCTCTAACAATTGGGCCAATCTTACGTATAACGGGATTGCTGGATATGCAAGTGCGACATACCTTAGAAGCACAGTAGTTGCAAATCCTTTACCTTCTACCGGTCCAACTCTAGAACCAGTTCCACAACCGACTCAAAAGGCTAAAATCCTATTTACCTTTGATGATGGAGACATCAATAATCTGATCATCGCAGCACCCATCCTGCAACAAAAAGGCTTTAGCGGAACTGCTTATGTTGGAAGGGACATCCCTGTTCAATACTGGTCCCCAGGAAAAATGAGCGAAAGTGATTTGGATAAACTCTATAGCACCTATGGGTGGGACCTATCCAATCACACTCTGAACCATCTCACCATTGGTTCTAATACAGATGAAGCAAGCCTGCAGACACTTAGGCAAGAATATGAATCCAATCAGAACTGGCTTCTTTCCAACGGCTGGGTACGAGGGGCATATCACGCAGCCTATCCTTTTGGCAGGTACAGCGATTCTTTGGCTAGCATCCTCAAGAGCATCGGTATTAAAACGGCACGCTCTACAATAAGCGGTCTTCAGACGCTTCCTTTGAATTCACCTTATAGGCTGCTTTGTATTGATATAGCGAATTTAGCCAACGTCAAAAGTAAAATAGACATTGCTGTAAGCGATGGTTCAACAATCATCCTCATGATTCACGGTGTTAGTTCGATAAAAAACGACTATACCGTATCTACTGAAGATTTTCAAGCCGTTGTAGACTACGTTGCAGCGTATGTTCAAAAATCTCAGCTCGATGTTATGACCATCAGCGAATGGTACAAGGCTATTCAATAATGAATTAACCACTTGGTTTCTCCAATAGTCACAAGTTTAAAAATTGAGTTTAAGAAAACCTTACAGTAAGGTTGCATGGTTTAATCATCGTGATTTTGGGATGAACGAAAAAGCCAACCAGTACATTTATAGCATCATCGTGTAGTCAGTGATACCTTACCATTTGTGATTTTCCGATTTTAATATATTTAAGAAACGAAAAGATGCTTCATAAGTATTTCTTAATGAAGCATCTTTTTTTGAGAACCAGCTAGAATATCAATTGAAAATTTGGAATGAAATTATTGCACCATTCTATCCGATTTTTCTGCTCTTTGAGGGTTTCGAAAATTTAAATGTACGGATAAAACTAATGGCTTCTCTTGTCTCTTTAATATAGATGAGGAGCAATGCTCCCATAACAACTCCCCCAGCTAAAATGTTCATCCAAAAACTTTTTGTCGTAATGGAGAAAAATGAATATGCGAAGAGAATCGTAATCATCAGATAAAACTTACCCAAACTGTAATCCACCTTATAATACTTGCTGGAAATCAGTGTACGTAAGGTAAAGAACAACACATAGCCAACTGCCGTAGAGATTGCGGCCCCTACTGCCCCATACTTTGGTACCAGTAATGCATTTCCGATAATATTTGCAAGACAAGCAACGGCTGCAATGAAGATATGCCAACGAGGTTTTTTCTTGAAATTAATGCCAATAACTGTAGTTTCAGATATGGTATGCATTACTGGCATAAAGACTAAGAATGGCATGATATTGGCAGCATTTCGATAATTCTTCCCTAAGAAAGCTATGATGATATCCTTTCCTGCAATACTCATGATGGCCACTGCTAACATACCCACAGTAATGACCCTCATCATCCTTCCGTAGAAATCTTTATCTTCTGGGTGATTCTCATAATGCTCATAGCAAACCGGGGTCCAAAAATTGGAGAAAGTAATCTGAAAAATATGTACTAACGCCACAATCTTCGCTGCAGCTTCGTAAAGACCAACTTCATCTAGAGTACTCCATTGCCTTATGGCAAGTTTGTCGAATGACTGAAAAAGCCATGTGACGAGTGCAGTGACCATAAGAGGCAAACCAAAGCGCAAAATTTCTTTTGAGCTATGCTTTAGCCCTTCAATAGAAGCATTCCGAATATTCCAGTACTTTTTTTCACTTAAAACTGCTAGCCCAAATATGACCAGAAGGCTCACGACAGTGGAGTATATGATGATTTCATAACTAGGTCCCACGAGAAAATAGAATCCGATAAGGGCGGTAAAACTAATGACTTTGAGAAGAACTTCAAGAATTGAGTATAAGTTCCCTCTTTGTTTCATTCTGATGACCAGGCGGCTATATCGGTCACCTAGTTGGGCTACGATTCCGATAACTAGCATAAATATGGCCATCGAATTTTCCTCACCGAATAAAAACAATGAAAGAGATTTCCTGAAAATAACAATGAATACTGATATCAGGATGGTGAAAAGAATTGGAGTCTTTAAAGTGTTATAAAGTAGTCCTCCTCTCTTTTCTTCCTCCTCTTCATAATAAAAACGAATGAAAGATTGATCGGTTCCAAACGTGACAAAAATCATGATGACACTTATTGCCAAGGTATACATTGAGGATTTACCGAAATCTTCTGGAAGGAGAATACGGGTCGTAACCATAGTAGTCAAAAATCCAATGATCAACCCTAACCAGCTACCATAAGAAAACGATATAAATTTTTTGAATAACCCATCTTTCATTAACATAACCTCTATTCTCATTTGTTTTGGACAGATATTTGCATACGTCCTTCACCATAAATTAGCTTATTCCTATGGACTCATTTATTCATCCAGATAAAGATAAAGCTTTAAAAACTTTTTAAAAGGTGTTTATCTGTTTTATAGGAGAAGTTGATTCAGGCGTTCCTTATTACTATCAAACCCGTCTCGCATATATTCAGCTGTAAATCAATCACATTTAAAAATTCTGTACTATCCTTGGCTTATTCAGCTACAGGAATACAGAATATTTTTTTAATAAAATATTTTTTATACAATCCAAGTGAGACATTAACCACTTGGACTGATTTCAATACTCTCATATCATTCAGCTCGCGAGAGAATTTTAGCAAATTTTATTAAGTGCATGTTGAAGTGTTTCCCATGGATGTTTTACTGAAAGGATATAGCGGCTCAGCAAAATAATGTATTTACATCATCCAGTTCTCTTATCCTCTCAATACGATCTACTTTCCTTCCAAGTTAAAAAAGGTTAAGAACACGATTTTAGTATCAAACCAAATATTATGCCTTTCCAAATAATAAAGCTCGAGCTCAATCTTCTTCTCTTCATATGCAACGTGACGATCTTGAATTTGAGCCCAGCCAGTTAAACCTGGCACCAACTGGTCGATTCCTAGTTCTCTTCTCCTTCGAAGAATCACTTCTTCATTTGGAATGAGTGGTCTGGGACCGACAAAAGTCATCTCTCCCCTAATGATATTAACAAGCTGTGGCAGTTCGTCGATGCTTGTCTTCCTAATAAACTTTCCGATAGGTGTCACATAAGTCTCACCATCTAAGTCTTTAGCTGCAACGACTGGTGCATCAACTTTCATACTCCTGAACTTGTAAATAAAGAATGGTTCGCTATTTTTACCCACGCGTTCCTGTTTGTATATAACCGATCCCATATTCTGGAAGTAGATGATGATGAATACGATCAGAAGTACCGGTGAAAGGAGAACCAAGAGAATGACAGAACAAATAATGTCAAAAATTCGTTTAATGTATGAATAAGATTGCTTTTCTTTGGATGTTACCTCGTTATTGATCATCCTCTACGCCTCCTTTATAGCATGATAAATCTGTGATTTTCCATTTATATGAATCTCTATACATATCATCCAAAAAATATGTACTTTTCCAGTTCAATTCTTCCCTGGGTTTAAAAGTATTTGTATAACCTAACTTTGTAGCATCTGTTACCTTTTTCTCGTAATTATTGAAGTTGTGGATTCCAGTGACTAGCACACCAGTATTCATACAAGTATAATCGTTATGTCCATGGCTTGAGTCAAAAGAGTATTGATCATATAGGACATTTAAAATTATCCCTTTCTCATTTACCTTCAAATTACTTGTATATTGGGATATAAGATAGGGATAACTTTCAATATAACTTAATCCATCGTCTGCTAAAATCGCCAATTCCATTTCTCCTTTAACTAATAAGTAGTTTTTGCATATTTATTGGTTAAAATATAATATAACTGTTGTGTCTTAGGAGTTATTTAATCACTCTATTATATTTTAACCGATATTCCATAAAAAGTATCGTTTTAAAAATTTTATCTAATTCTATGTTTTTAATTTATGCTCTCAACAAACTGTTAATCCTGGAGTGCTTTACAAGATGATATATTTATGAAATCCTAATTTTTCTTACCCTAAGGTTTAATTCAAAACCAAAGCTAATGATCCTGATGCCTGACGATCTACTCCGCTAGATAATTCGGTATGTCAAATCTGAGGATATAATTTTTCGATTGCGCATACAAATCAGATATTCGCTTTGTTTGTTTTACTGCCCATGCGATATCTGTAGCGTATTGATGGATTCCAAGATTTTGAGGATTCCATCTCATTTTGTACAAAGTATCCTGCCGATATAGCGCATTGTTGATGTAACGCTCAGATATCCACTTTATTCCCCGATCAATAGCGATTTCAGGAGTAAACCATCCTTGTTCATAAGCATATTCCGATCCAAGTCTCGCTGCATCACCGTCATAGGCTCCAATTCCGAACATATTGTAGGTGACTTTTGGTTCAACTGGCATCCCCTTGACTTCACTCACCAAAATCCCTGTGGCCAGTGCCGAAGTTCCGTTTCCCGTCTCTAAAAGTGCATGAGATACCAAATATATTTCATTGATATTATAATCTATGCTCGCCTTTTTGAAACATTCTTCCTTACCGCTTAATATTCCCTTATTAGCTAATAGATTCCCTAACTCTGTCACAGGTACTGCAGAACTTCCTGAAAGGGTTAGGAATTGATAGAATTCCACCGGCATCGAAGGGTTCTCCTCTTTCCATAGCTCCATATAAGCACCCGACACCCAGCCTGTCGTACTTCCTAATTTAATCTGATACCAGTTATCCTTAATCTCAATATATTCATAAACGTTGCCATAGGTAGCCTGCGTAATTTTACTATAATCTACCGAGGGACCACTTCGAACATTCAATGAACTGGCCAATACTCTTATCAGATTTTCACTTTGATATTTTGAAAGGAAGTTATTGGGGTCCATATAGTACTGAATTTCAGATTTTTCAGCGCTGCCGGATAATTTATTCAATTGGATATCTACAGCTGCATTGAGCGTACTTGCATAATTTGTTCTGGTCAAGTAGGTGAATTCACTATTGTAGACAATCTTTCTCTCTGCTAAATCCAAATAAACCTGAGCCTCAGATTTAAGTTGTAGATCAGAAACCATGCATCCGATTATTGTCTTGTATCCACTAATAGCCGCATCGAAATGTCCTTTTGCGTGGCTTCCGATGCTCCAGCTTAGGATTGTTCTTGCGCTTTTATCAATTCCGGTTTGAAATCTTCCATCTCTCGGGTACAGATACTTTCCCGTTTTATAGATTTCCAATGCAATATAGGGATTCGATGTGCTCCATGCCTGCTGAACCATGGACTCTGCTGTAGTGATGATCCGCTTCTCTTCTGCGTATACTAAGAAGCGCTTCGTATCTTCCAGGATTTCAGTATTGGCATCAGAAGTGCCAAGAATCGTGTTATACCCTCTTTTCGCAGCATCGAACTGTCCTCTGCTGTGACTGCCTATGCTCCAGTTCAGGATTATTCCTGCACTTTTATCGATTCCGGTTTGAAATCTTCCATCTCTCGGGTACAGATACTTTCCCTCTTTATAGATTTCCAATGCAATGTAGGGATTCGATGTGCTCCATGCCTGCTGAACCATGGTGTCTGCTGTAGTGATTATTCGCCCCGCTATGGCGTATGACAGGTAACGCTTCGCATCCTCCATAATTTCGACATTAACCTCAGGTAAGGAGATAATTGTGTTATATCCCCTCTTCGCAGCATCGAACTGCCCTTTGCTGTGGCTTCCGATGCTCCAGCTTAGGATTGTTCTTGCGCTTTTATCAATTCCGGTTTGAAATCTTCCATCCACAGAATAAAGGTTTATCCCCTCACGATATGTTGTAAGGGCATCATAAGGGTTTTCTTGCGACTGTGCTAAAGTATATATCTCATCTGCTGATCTCTCGATAGTCGGCTCAAGTATGGTTTCAGACGCAGTTTCTACAATAGTTTCAACTGGCACTTCGCTTGCATATACTGCATCAAACGCATATGGCCCAACTAAAAAAGCTACAGAGGATATTAATAACATTAAACGTATTCTCTTATTATTCAATATTCTCTCCTTAACTAACTAACAAAGCATAAAGACGTATTTTCTAAGACTTCTTCGATAGGACAATGAAAAATTTAATCGTGTTCATGGACAAATTCAACTTTAGAAATATATATCTCGTCAATTTCCTTATATTCATGCATCTTTTTGTCGATGCTATGACTTAACAAGAAATTTATCCCGTAATGACACGATAAGTCGATAAAGGGCAATATGATAAGTTAAAAGATAACCGGCTTTGATATTAAAATAATGATATTTTTCTCCGATTGCTTTTATCTCATCTATAATTTCTCTAGCCTTATCTCGATCCTCAGAATCTAAACTGTGCATTTTATTCATTGCACCACGGTAAATATTCCCAAGATTTCGATAAACAGCAAGCCTGACTGAATCCTGGTCCCAACTGGTTTGGTTATAGATGTCCAGCATCTTTGACAAAACGATGCTGTATCCATAGAAACTTTTTAAATGCTTCGTATTGGTCATCGTGGATCCGGGTCGGACTCTTCGATGAAAATATGATTTTTCAATATGTCTAACTTTTTCGCAACATAGAAATAGCTCAAATGTGAATAATTCATCTTCATGGATAATTCCTTCAGCGAATCTGAGCTGGCAATTGTCAACTATACTTTTCCTTATAAAATAGAGACAGGGTGAAGGCGTGAAATTGTTATCACTGATAAGACGAGTAAAAAAATCTTTTCCGTTCAAGATTTCTTGATATTTCTTATTTCGCTGATAGTTAAATTTAATTTCTTCAGTTCCTGAAAAATCACCATCAATAAAGGCGATTCCGTCAAATAGTACCAAGTCTAGGTTATTAGACTCCGCTTCATCATAAAGCTCTTTCATAGCCATCGTGTCAATATAATCATCACTATCCAAAAAGTAGATATATTTTCCCTTGGCCATTGACAGCGCTCTATTACGAGCGGCTCCTTGCCCTTGATTTGCCTGTTCCAGATAACTGATGAAGGGATATTTCTTTTTATATTCTCGAACGATTTCAGCACTCTGATCCGTTGAACCGTCATTCACAATAACAACTTCTATTTCTTTCAACGTTTGCGAAATAACGCTGTCCAAACAAGCTTTTAAATATTGTGCTGAATTGTACACTGGGATAATTACTGAAACTTTAACCTCATTTTCCAAAACGTAGTATTCCCCCTCAGAAATATACTGTGAATTCATTAGCTGACAGACGTCATCGAGCTAGCTTCTATTTCCTGAAAACTACACTACTCGAATGATGAAATCAATCAAGATTTATTCAATGATTGCATTTTAACAGATTCATCAATTAACAGGAATATTCTTCCAAACTCTAAAACTCCCGCATGATCATGAAGTATGCAATTCAAAGTACTTCTCTAAAGCCGCCAAAATCCTCTCGCTGGCATGCCCATCGCCATAGGGGTTGCTTGCTTTACTCATCTTCTCATACTCATCTTTGTTCTGAAGAAGTTCTTTGAATGCGGAGTAGATAGTCTCTTCATTGGTTCCGACTAGCTTAAGCGTTCCAGCTTCAACACCTTCAGGTCTTTCAGTGGTATCCCGCATGACCAAGACCGGTTTGCCAAGGCTTGGAGCTTCTTCTTGAATTCCACCGCTAACAGTGAGAATCATAAAAGAACGGTCCATAAAGTTATGAAAATCGACAACTTCCAATGGCTTGATCAGACGAATTCGATCGTGATTTCCCAAGATGTTCTTTGCTGTATCGAGGACCAATGGATTCAAATGAACTGGATAGATGACCTTAATGTCTTCAAATTCCTTGACTATCCGGTCAATTGCTCTGAACATATGCTGCATTGGTTCGCCAAGATTTTCACGGCGATGTGCAGTGATCAAGATCAACCTCGAACCTTTTGCCCAATCGAGATGTTCATGCGTATAGGATGCTTTCACCGTACTCTTCAGTGCATCAATAGCGGTATTTCCTGTAATATAAATGTTTTCCAGTGGCTTTCCCTCTCGTAAGAGGTTGTCCCTTGATTGCTCCGTTGGCGCGAAATTCAGATTCGCCAAGATTCCTACCGCTTGCCGGTTAAATTCTTCGGGATAAGGGGAAAAAATATTATTTGTCCTCAGACCGGCTTCCACGTGTCCGATGGAAACCTGTCCATAATAGCAAGCTAACGCTGTAGAAAAGGTGGTCGATGTATCGCCATGAACGAGGACCATATCAGGTTTGACTTCTTGAAGCACCTGCTTCATTTTCTTGAGGATCTCTTCAGTGATGTCATAAAGCGTCTGCTTATCCTTCATAATTGAGAGGCTGATATCTGGAACAACATCAAACGCCTCAAGTACCTGTGCTAGCATTTCTTTATGTTGGCCTGTAACACAAACAACGGTATCCCATTCCGTTTTATTTTTCAATTCCTTGACTAAAGGGCACATTTTTATCGCTTCCGGGCGGGTCCCAAAAACGACCATTATCTTTTTTTTGATTGCACTCATCTCCTTTAATGCTAGTCCTTTTTACATGCCTTCTTCTTTCAATAATCACCCGACATAAATTTTTTGTAATAGCTGATATTTTTTCAGGCTGAAAAAATAGCGGGTAAAAATTGCATTTCTTGAAAGCATCTTCAATGCAACAGAAATTTTCGCCAATTTACTTAACTCTGAACCTTTTTCGCGTAGTAACCCATATTCACTTTCAGCAAGTTCGAAAGATTTCTTTCTCTTTTCATCATGATACCCATTTTCATGCAAAAACCTGTCCAGAGCCTCAGTTGAAAATGAATCCTTCCCGTTAGCTAAGCGATCTCTATACAAGGCATGCTCATATTCAATCACCAGGTACAACTTCAACTTATCTTTGTGCGAAATGCTCGCCTTTCTGACTCTGTAATAAATTAAAGGCTCATCCAGCACACCAATCTTATACCCCGCCGTCAGAACACGTAGCCATAGATCATAGTCCACCGACATCGGGAATGCGCGATATCCATGTAAATCTGACACTACCTTACGTCGATACAGCACACTGGGATGAGCGATGAAATTCGCAATGGGAAGGAGTTTTTTTACAGTGTCTGGATGACTTGGTAATCTCGATGGACCGTTGCCGATAAACTCACCATCCTCGCTAATCATGGTGTAGTTGCTAGAGATCACATCAATGTTGTTTCTTTCCAAGTAGTCAATTTGTCGGGATAGTCGTTCAGGAACACAGACATCATCTGCATCAATTTTCATGACATACTCACCTACGCTCAAGGATAGAGCCTTGTTCAAACTGATGGATAATCCTTCATTGACTTCATTGAGATATAACTTGATCCTAGAATCCGATTCAGCTTTTTTTTGAAGGAACTCAAGGATCTCGATATTTTTAGGGTTGTCATACACAATAATAAACTCAAAAAATTTATAGGTCTGATTCAGCACTGAAGATATTGATGTTTCAAGCCAAGGGATTTCCTCATTGTAAACGCACATGTTAACAGAAATTAATTTATCCAAAGCATCCTCCAATCATTTAACTATTTGAAACAACCCTTCTTCATCGGCATTCCTAAGCAGAGCGACTGTAATCAGCGATACAAAGAAGCTAACTGAAGGTGCGACAAAGACATGGCCTGTGATAAGGGCAAAACCTAGTGTCATAATCACTGCATAGCCAAGGGCGAAAATTTTAATGTTAGGTTTATTGTGCTTTCGCAGCATTTTACTAAAAGCCTTCGTCATGCCTGTGAAATACGGAAGAAGGATGACGACTAACCCGATCACTCCTTGTCTGAACAATAGGGAAAGAATATCCACTTCAACAAGTTTATTTAATTTGGTACCTTCGGGATAATATCCAATTCCAAATGCCTTGTTAAGCAATGGAGAATTTATAAAGGCCTCATAATGAGGTCTTGCCATCACAAGTCGATTACTTAGCAGAGCGTTAACTATGTTATATATTTTGCTGTTCCTTTGTGCTGTACTGAGTTCAGTTCCCTTGATAACCTTCGTTTCATTTTCAGACTCAGCCACCTTTTCTTCAATGGGTGGCGTTTGGTTTTCTGTCTCAGCCACCTTTTCTTCAATGGCTGGCGTTTGGTTTTCTGTCTCAGTCACCTTTTCTTCAATGGCTGGCGTTTGGTTTTCTGTTTTAATCGCGTTATCAACTTTATTCATAACTGTATTGATGTTAGAGTTCATCGGTGAATACTTGAGCCCCACAATGATTGCGACTACCATCATTAACAAGACTGCAGTCTTAAGAATGTTAAAAAGTTGTCTTTTCTTGAAATATTGAAAGACATTTATCAATCCATATACGATGAGAATGAAGATTGTGTTGGCAATTAAAGCCTTAGTCCCCATTTGGATATTGACAAATATCACAAGAAACAATCCTGTTAAAGAAAACACTACTAAAGTGAGTTTCTTTTTATTTACAATCCAATCCAAAAATACAACAACTGACACAGGAATTAGAAAAGACAATATCGCGCTAACTTCATTTCCAGCATAAAACCACCCTTGATTTCCTTTATCCAGATATCCGTATGTAGAGAATCCGGTTTTAGTGATTGAGCCAAGAAAAATTACAAAAGAATAGATGTAAAAGACTATGACCATATAGCCGATTAGCTTTTCAATCTTAGATTTATCAATACATAAAGAAAAGACAACCATAGTAACTGGAAAATATATAATCTTGAGCATCTCTTTGACATTGTCCATTAACCGCAAGTCAGGGTTTAATAAAACACTAATGAAGAACAAAACAACATATCCAAAGAGAACCACCATATAAATTAAAATTGATTTACGGCCTGGTTTATATGCAAGATATAAAAGTATGAATCCGATGCTGAACAATAAGAAGATGCTCCTTACGATCATGCCAATGGATAACACCCCTGGAGCATATCTTACCCCCAATGATGTCAATACATCAATAACTGGCTGCATCAACAAGAAAACGACCAGGATTTTGAAGTATTTTTGCTCATTGTCTATAAAAAAAACTCTCAATCGAGTACCATTTTTTGTATGTTTTTTCATGTATATACTCCTCTTGCATGATTAAATATATATATATAATTATCAGGAATTAGTTCGCTTATTTCTCCCTTTCCCTGAATAAATTGCTGCCTCTCTTGATTTGTGGCATGCACGAACTGCTTCAGGACACCAAGGTCAATACGAAAAATCATCATTCATTATTGATTCTAGATTTTCATCTATAACCTTTATCCAACTTTCAATCACATTTTCTTTATGATACTTACGTGCAGACATTGCAGCCTCAGTCCCCATAATCTTCCTTAGGTTTGCATCCTGCATCAAACAGGCAAGTTTTTCCTTGAACAACTTGCTGTCTCCATCTGGTACGAGGTATCCAGTCACTCCATCACAGACTAATTCCCTGGGTCCAACTCTCACATCGTATGCAATCACAGGAAGGTGTTCTTCCATAGCTTCAACCAAAACGACACCAAATCCTTCTGAAATTGAAGTCATTGCATAGACGGAGGATGTTCGCATTTTTCGTCTGACTTCTGAATTGGTGAGGCTTCCAAGAAATCTGACTTGGTCTCCAACACCAAATTCTTTGGCAATTTTCATTAAATCACTTTTAAGCTCGCCATCTCCGATAATTTCTAACGTCCAATCTGGAAATTCATTGGGAAGCTCAGCAAAAATCTTGATTAACCGGTCAAATCCTTTGTCGTTGTGCAACCTACCTACTGCAACAATAATTGGATCTTTCTTCAAATCGTCCGTATATACTGATTTTTCAATGAAATTAGGTATTGCTACAACCTGTGGCTTGTTCTTCTGGTTTACAAATATCTTTCTAATTTCATCACGCATGATGCCGGTCAAGGATACAACACAGTCAATGTTTCTATAAAGATACCTCATCTGCCGTTCCATACGCGGTCTTGTCTTAAAATCAAAATGAATGTGCGCGATTTTACGCGTAGTTCTCTTTCCAAAAAGAGACAAAATAATAGCATCTTCATGTCTCGAAGCAATGATTGTTCCTTTATCAATCCTGCTAAAACTCTGTGCAAGTTTAAAGTACTTGAAAAAAAGAATATAAAGACTACGAAAAATTTCTATCATTAATTTATATAAATTCTTTGAATTGATCGAATCTTTTATTTCAGCCCTATTCGGTTTCAAATTTGTCAGATATCTAATCTCCACCTTGTCTGAAATAGCATAGGCAGGTAACCCGAAATTATAGGTACATAAAATCACGACATTCATATTTTGCTTGGAAAGTTCATTAGCCAGTTTAGACACAACGAACTCTACCCCTCCATGTTTAAGATGAAGGCTTGTTAAATATACAGTTTCCATACTTCCTCCACATAAACCATTTACTTCTTTGCTTTAATTTTTGATAACTTCTTGAAGTATAATGCATTGTTATTAACGAATTTCTTGATGCGGTTGGGTTCTTTCATTAGCCTGTACATCCATTCAAGATGCATCTTCACCATAATTTTTGGTGCTCTTGCCTTATGACCGCTTAGAACGTCAAACGACCCTCCCACACCTATGAAAACCCCTTTTTGACATCGGTCGTAGATTTGCTTGATGAGTTTTTCCTGTTTAGGTGCACCCAGTGCAACAAGTACGAGATCTGGTTTATGCTCAAGTACAGCTGAATTAAATTCTTCCTTGCTAAATGCATATCCATTTCTAGCATATACTACATCTATAGATGGATATCGCACAGAAATCACTTTTAGCAGATCATCGAGCACTTCTTGTTTAGCCCCCAATAGACAAAGTCTGCCCTTCATACTGTTTATTTCTCCAAACAATGCCTCGATCAGATCAACACCAGGGATACGTTCTGCAATCTCAACTCCTATGAAGGATGCTCCCTTCACAATTCCGATGCCATCTGCAACAATCGTTGTATCTGACGCCAAAAGGATATCCCGATATTCACTGTCTCGATTTCCCCAAGAATAGATTTCCGGATTAGCGGTTACAATAAACATCTTTTTCTGATGTTTGATTTGATCATTGACCACTTTAAAAAAATCATTAAATCCATTCTTGTATATCTTGGCAAAAAATTTTTCCATAGTTTCCACTCCATTTTTAGACAGAAATTCGAGTTTATTCAAATTTCTGGTCTATCATTGATACTTTTTCAAATTAATTACTTCATTGTCCACTTCTCCACTGAAATTTGTTTTGATATACTGATCTATAACAATATTATTTTGGCTGATTGTATAATTAAACGCAACAACTAAAAAAGAATTGAACCATAAGATGATTCCCTATATCATGGTAAGCAACTAAACAAACATGACTTTAAAGGAATTCAATCTTATGGCTCAGACAGATTTTACCATATCCAAGCCCAAGTTTAAACACCTTCTGTACGCCGACCGTGTCCTTATCGATTTTATGATCCGCAAAGGCTACAGCCAGACCAAGATTGCCCAGGAACTGGGCGTGAACCGGTCCACAGCATCCCGGGAGATCCATCGGGGAAGCGTTCTCCAGATGGTTGCAGGGAAGACCGTGAAGCGATACTTTGCCGAAACCGTACAAAGCATCGCAGATGCGAGCAAGGCCAACATCGGGCGTAAGCCCTCGTTCGAAAAGTGGAGAACGGGTTGAACCGTTATCCCAGGAAGATCCTGGGTTATGCGTCATCCTTTGATATCTTCTGTGAACATACCGGTGACCTGGTTGCCTAAACCTATCAACATCCACGTATCTCTTCTACTTACCGGATGATCATCGGATTCAAGCTTTGTTGCATTTAAATTTGACATTAGTCATTGCAATAACATTATTAAATTGCATTGCTTTTTCACTTACCATCTACTTGATTCTCTCCTTATCACTATTGTCTTTTGAGCTGACCGCATCATTCGAATACGAATCAGAAAATCACTTTACTGATGATTCAAAACTTTTCCTACATAGCTTGTAGCTCCAGTAATGAGTATTTTTTTCATATTTCGGAACTCTCCTTATTTATTTTAAAGTTTATAGGCTTCAACCCGTTCGTCAATGTTCCTGTTCCGCCTTCAACGACCCCCTCATGTCCCAGGACACTTACGATGGTTCCGAAAAAGCATTTGACATCCATCTCAAAAGAAATGTTATTTACATATTCGCCATCAAGCTTTGCTTTCACTTCAATCTGCTGCTCGTCTCTTCCACTGATTTGGGCTAATCCTGTAAGACCTGGAGTAATATCATTTGCACCCTACTTATCTCTTTCAGCAATTAAGTCATACTGATTCCAAAGCGCTGGCCTTGGACCAATAATACTCATTTCTCCCATGAAAATATTCCAAATCTGAGGCAACTCATCCAAACTTGATTTACGGAGAAACTTTCCCACCTTTGTGATCCATTGATCTGGATTCTCCAACAAATGAGTAGGCATATCTTTTGGAGGGACAACACAATCATTCCCATTTCTGAAAGCACTATATCTATAAACCGCTTAATTCCTCGGTACATCAAAAATTCTCCTCTTTACAAACTCAAAATCAAACAATTCCTATAAAGCTGTGTCATATCCCTGAGGATTATTAACCTGCCAGTTCCAAGAGTCTCTACACATCTCTTCAAGAGAATACTCGGCCTTCCAGTCCAGTTCGTCCAATGCCTTAGTTGCATCCGCAAAGCATGTTGCGATATCGCCAGGTCGTCTTGCAGAAATCGTATAAGGAATTTTAATGCCAGTTGCTTTTTCAAAGCTATTGACTACATCCAAAACACTGTATCCAACACCTGTTCCCAGATTAAATGCGTCAATTCCAGTGTCGGTGTCAATTTTTTGAAGTGCTTTAATATGTCCTTTAGCAAGGTCAACTACATGAATGTAGTCCCTTACACCCGTTCCATCTGGTGTATCGTAATCATCACCATAAATCGTCAGCTTTTCAAGCTTACCAACAGCTACCTGAGTAATATATGGCATAAGATTGTTTGGTACTCCATTTGGATCCTCACCTATCTTACCACTCTCATGGGCTCCAATAGGGTTAAAGTATCTTAATAGAGCGATACTCCAATCTTTGTCTGAAGCATAAAGGTCTCTAAGGATATATTCAATCATCATTTTTGTGCTGCCATAAGGATTTGTGGTACTAAGAGGCAGATTTTCAGTTAGTGGAGATACATTGTTCATTCCATATACTGTTGCAGAGGAGCTAAACACAAGTTTCTTCACCTCATATTTCTGCATCACCTCACACAAAATAAGAGTTCCGGTAATATTATTATGGTAATACTGAAGAGGCATGCTTACAGACTCTCCAACCGCCTTTAATCCTGCAAAGTGAATGACGGCATCAATCTTGTTTTCTTTAAAAACAGCATCCAGCTTATCTTGATCAAGCAAATCCACTTGATAAAACTTCAACTTTTCCCCTGTAATTTCTTCAACTCTTTTGAGGGATTCCATTTTGCTGTTAAGAAGATTATCTACAACAATTACCTCATCGCCCGCATTAAGAAGTTCTACACAAGTATGACTTCCGATATATCCAGCACCGCCAGTTACTAAAATCTTCATGCTTCTTCCTCCTTGTTTAATTGGTATTTATAAGTGTTCCCCACTTTAGACATGGCCTTTTTGATCATGTTATTTGATACAGCTTTATTAACAATAATTTCTTTTAAATGAGCTAATTCTGACATCAGCAGATCTTTATCAAATGCATTTGGTTTGCAGATAAAGATTAATGGATTTCTAGTCTGTGTAAGCCCTTCTTCGGCCATTAGAAGTTCTTCACAAAGTTTCTCCCGGTCTTAAACCGGTAACTTCAATATCGATATCAACATTTGGGGTGAAGCCTGAAAGTCTAATTAGATTCTCTGCAAGATCATAAATTTTAACCGGTTCGTCCATATCAAGGACAAAGATTTCTCCGCCTTTTGCGTATGCCCCAGCCTGGAGAACCAGTTGAACCGCTTCAGGTATCGTCATGAAGTATCTGGTGATTTCCTTATATGTTAAGGTAACCGGTCCACCAGAAGCAATCTGTCTCTTAAATAATGGGATTACAGAACCATTGGCTCCCAAAACATTCCCGAATCTTACTGCAACGTAATCAGTATATTCCGTTTCGGCATTGATGGTCTGAATGATCATTTCGCAAAGCCTCTTTGTTCCCCCCATGATATTCGTCGGATTCACGGCCTTGTCAGTGGAAATCAGAATGAATTTCTGTACTTGGTAGTTTTTTGCGATTTGTGCGACATTCAACGTTCCAAAAACATTATTCTTGATTGTTTCCCCTGGACTGGTTTCCATCAGCGGAACATGTTTGTGCGCTGCGGCATGGAAGACGATATCCGGTCTTTCCAGATCAAAAATCGCAACAATCTTAAATCGGTCACGTACGGATGCAATCAGCACCAAAAGATCCATATTGGGGAATTTATGAAGCAGTTCATTTTGAATATCATAAGCATTATTTTCATAGATATCAACAATGATCAGTTTTTTCGGGTTCAGCCTTGAAATCTATCTGCAAAGCTCACTTCCAATTGAACCGCCGCCACCTGTGACCAAAACAGTTCTGCCCGTAATATACTTAGAAATCTCCTGATTATTAAGTTTAATTTCTTTTCGTCCAAGTAAGTCGGTAACATCCACATCCCTGATAGAGCTATAGTTGAATCCATTTTCCATAAGCTCATACATTCCTGGCATAGTTTTCAGTTTTGCATTTTTGAGATTTGCAATCTCAAAAATACGTTTCTTATCATTATGGTTGATGCTTGGGATGGCAAAGGTAATTTCATCAATCTCGTTTTCGATAACAAGGTCTACCATATCATCACTCTTGCCCAGCACAGGATAACCACTGATATAAGAGTTCTGTTTAAACTCATCATCATCGATCAAGCCTACAACCTTTATTTTTAACATTTTATGATTTCGTATTTCTTTAATGATCAGCGCAGCCGCGTCTCCAGCGCCTATGATAAGGACTCGTTTATAGCCTTCATCATTTTTTATCTTTGCACTAACTCCTAGACGTCTGTAGATTCTAAAAAGAATTCTAAACCCCAAAGTTCCCATTAAAATCAAAGTGCTCGAGATAATAATGATGGAGCCAGGCATTCTAGGACCGACAAAGTATCCAATAAACATGGAGAATGCACTCGCAATGATATTACTAAACACAATATTCATGTATTCTTATAGACCAGCAACTGTCCATAAATTTGTGTATAATTTGAAAAAATAAAAAAGAATTAAATAGGTCAGAAAAATGACTGGAAGTTTCATTCCAAGAATCCCTTGTATATCAACTGGAATATTGAAATCAAATCTTAAAAGTAACGCGAAAATATAAGAAACTAATATTATTATACGTCCACGATGAATAACATTAGTTTCTTATATTTTATCAAATTTAACATAAAAGCCTCCCCAAAATTTACTTTTCGTTTGTTTTTTATTAACATTTCAAAATAACTAATTTATTATACTATATAATTTTAAAAAAAGGTAGTGATTACAAAGGTATATACTTTCATAAATAGGGGGTATTCTTATTCATTTTCTACCATTCCGATATGATAAATCAATTAAGTCTTAAGTGATTTCATGTTTCAATACCTAAAATAATGCCACAATTAATTATTCATTTTTAAGATCAAATTTATTCAATAATTTTAAATTACATTCACCATTACTTTTATTATACAACAGACTTAATGAAGTGATGTTATGGATTTCAATATTTTATGTTTTCATGAATAATTTCAATAAAAGGGAGAAAACAGAGGTCATATCTGATATGATAAATACATAAAAGTCAGAAACTTCAATATTCTGGCTTGTCATGACTAAAGAGTATGTTACTAAAGGTAAAGGAGAGGAATACGATGAACATTGATTTGACAAATCCAAGAGTTATCTTAGCAAAAGAAATACGGGAAAAACTAAGAAAAGTAGAATTCGATGGTCCCGAACTTATGGCTATGGCTGTAGGTGGCTCAGTCTCCAGAGGACAGGCGGATGCCTTCTCTGACCTTGAATTATTGTGTTTCTGGGATGTTTTCCCAGATGTCGAAACAAGACATGCTCTTGTAGAAGCCATTAACGCGGAACTGATCTTCCCTATCGACGACGATCAGAATGAGGATAACCTCATCCTTAAGGATATCCAAGTTGATATCATGCACAACACAGTTGACTACTACGATAACATGATTTCCGATGCATGGGAATTTCATCTGGCTGATTACCAGACTTTAGCTTTCCTTGATACTGTTACATATGCATATCCACTCTTTGGAGAAGATATTCTCAACGTTTGGAAAGAAAAAACACAGGAGTATCCAAGAGAGTTAGCGATCAACGTTATTTTTGACAATCTGGTAAAACTCCATAACGGCAACATCGAACTCTTCATTGAAAGAGATAATCCTACAGAGTTCTATGCCCAGATGGTCGTGATACAAAGAAAGATCTTTAACATTCTCTCTGCAATCAACAAAAAGTATGCAGGCGGATATAAGTGGATGTACCCTGAACTCATGGATATGGAAATTGCACCTTTAAACATCGCCACAAGATTCAAAACGATGTTTGTTGGGAACAAGTTTGAAGCCATCGAAGACCTTTATGCGATCGTATTTGAGACCTTATACCTCGTGAAGCATAATTTTCCTGAGATTGACTTCAATGTTGAAGAAACCTTCGACAAGTTCATGATCAAGAGACTGCCACTATAAATAAATAGATTTAAACAAGTATACCGTCATTAGAGCTTTTAAACTCTAATGACGGTATTTTAATATGTCTAGATTTAATTTATTTCAGTAACTTATTCCCTAGTCCCTGAAAACAATCTTGTTTTGATCCATACTATCTACGATGGCAAGGCTCTGAAGATTGTAACCTTCCTCCCTTAGGATTCTTCCACCTTCAAGGAATCCCTTCTCGATAACAATGCCAATCCCCTTGGTTTCCGCTCCACTTTGATTTGCAATATCCAGCAGGCTCTTTAAGGCATTTCCATCAGCTAAGAAATCATCGATGATCAGCAGCTTATCATTCTTCCCAATATACTTCTTACTTACTCTTATGGTATATTCGATTCCCTTTGTAAAAGAGAAGACCTTGGAGGTATAGACTTCCTTGTCAAGATTCTGACTTGGCACTTTCTTGGCGAACACTACAGGAACATTAAAGTACTGCGCAGCTAATACTGCAATTGCTATTCCACTGACTTCTATGGTCAAGATTTTTGTAATCCCCTCTTCTTTGAAAAGGCGATAGAACTCCTTGCCAATCTCATTAAGCAGATTAACATCAAGCATATGGTTAAGAAAATTATCCACTTTCAAGATGTTTCCATCCCTTACCTCGCCATGTAAAAGTATCTCTTCTTTCAGTCTATCCATCTTGTCCTCCAAATATTTATTCTTTCATTTTTCACTTATAATGATTAATCATACCTAAAAACAACCAATTACTCAACCGCAAATTCAAAACGGTAGGAATGAAAACCTTTTAAGCTCAATATTTTTCTCATTTCATCAAATGAGGTGATGACATTTAACACTTCAAGCCTTGATTACCCTACCCAATTGTACTAAGATTGAAATAACAAATTATATAATATTATAGTTGTAACACATGATAATTAAGTGATATATCAAGAGGTGGAAGATGACAAATAATGTTGCACACAGAGGTTTCAGTGAACTTTATCCAGAAAACACGATGCTTTCTTATAAGAAGGCTTTAGAAGCACATTGTGATGGCATTGAACTTGATGTTCAACTCTCTAAAGACGGAGAACTTGTAATTATCCATGATGAAACCTTAGATCGCACGACCAATGGAACAGGAAATGTGAAGAATTATACCTTAAAAGAACTCAAGGAACTCGATGCCAGCTTTATCTTCGCTGGGAAATATGGAATCAACAAAATCCCCACGCTAAAAGAATACTTCAACTTCATTAAAGATTTTTCGATTTACACCAATATTGAAATCAAAAACTCAATTATCGAATATCCTGAGATCGAAGAGAAGCTCATCGCTTTGATTCGTGAATATCAACTAACAGATAAAGTGATTATCTCCTCTTTCAATCATCAATCCATTCAAAAATGCAAAAAACTCGCACCAGAAATCAAAGGAGGATTCATCACCGGTTCCTGGATCATCAATGCAGGTTCCTATACCAAGAAAAGTGGTGTCGAGTTCTTCCATCCGAGATACGTTTATCTTAAGCCCCTTAATATTTGGGAACTCCATAGAAATGGAATTAAGGTTCATGCCTGGACAGTGAACGAGGAAAAAGAGATGAGAACCTTAATCAGGCAAGGCATCTATGGCATCATCACAAACAATCCAGCGAGGCTCCACAAGGTTCTTGAAGAAGTAAAGTAATTCTTGTTTCTTCCCTCGATTTCAAGACCTATGTTATACTTAATGGATAATATAAGAGAGAATAGGTGAATAAAATGGCAAATCTACTTATCGGAATATTCCTTATCCTGGTTGCAATCATTTTTGCAATCTTAATCTTATACATTCTATTGATCACCTTTAGAAATTCTACTCCTTTTCAAAAATTAAATGGCTTTACAATTTTTGCCGTAATCTTCACCTTTATTGGGCTACTCATGCTCAATTTCAAGTTTAGCTTTGCGACTATTGGTGCAATTCTAGTCTTGCTCCTGATCAGAATATCTTACGTCATCTATATCGATGCCGAATAAAAAAGCTGGTACGACATGCTCTGTCGTCTTAAAAAGCGCACACAAGCTCGATAAACGGTAAAAATCATCTGAATCATAGATTTTCAGATTTCATTCAACTATTTGTTTTAAATTTAAATATAATACTTTCATAATAAACACTCTATTTTTATAATAGAGTGTTTATTTATTTACACATTAATATGCTAATGATAAAGTTTTATTTACAGGTATCATAATTATTATTTATATTATAATATTAACAAATATATACTATGCCTTTTCACTCAAATCGGCATATTTATTTTATGGAAGTATAATTTAAGGAGGAAAAGATGAGTGACGCAATTTTTCTACTAGCGAAAAGTGGCGATAAAGACGCAATCGCGAATGTCATACAAACCGTTGAACCTTTCATCATCAAACAATGTCGAAAAATGAACCTTAGAAATTACGATTTTGAGGACCTTAAACAGATATCCTATGTCGCCGTACTCCATGGAATTAAAAAATCGATGAAAACCAAATTTCCTCAGCCCCTTCCTACCTGATGAAGTGCATACACAACGCACTTAAATATGAGGCCAGAAGAACGCTCTCCAAACCAGATAATGCAAGCATCGAATCGGAAGACAAAGATGGTATCAAATTTGTAGAAAAATTGATTGCAGAAGAGAACACAGAAGATATTTTTATCAAGCTTCTTGATTCCAACAAAATCAAAGAAGCATTCAATACGCTCAGTAAAGAAGAGAAGGACGTCATTTCCTATTTTGTTCATGACAATTACGGTGGACTTAAACGGTACTCAGACCTCTACCATATTGACTATAGAAAAGTTCGATATCTAAAAGACAAGGCCATAAAAAAGCTCAGACTTTTCCTCGACGCAATAAATGATAAAGACTATTTCAATTCATGAACACGGTATTCCAAAGTTAAGAGTAAAACACCCTATCATTATTTTTTATTATTTAACTATCATTAGGGATCCTTGAAAGCGAAACTTTCAAGGATCCTTTTCTGTAGTCTCCCTACGATTCTATTCGTCAGATTAATTCTCTAAAGATGAACCTCAAAAATCCGAATCCATGGCTTGTCATAGTAAGTTTATTCAACATCCGATGGTCTTAGGAGATGCAGACTAGAAAAATAATTATGAGAAGCTCTTACCTGTGATAAAATATGGATAGGGGATCTGTTTTAATTAATAAACTCTTCCCTAAGAAATAACAGAAGAAGGTTATATCATGGACAAGCTGACAAGTGCAAGCAAGCTCATCAAAGATGCAAAAAACATTGTCATATTAACCGGTGCAGGGATGTCGACAGAATCCGGTTTAAAGGATTTTCGTTCAGCAGATGGCTTAAGCAGTCGAAGTTACGAAGGTTATTATCCAGAAGAAATTCTATCAAAAAGATTTTTCTATAAAAATACAAATCTATTCTATCGATACCTTAAAGAGAAACTAAACGTCATCGGAATATCTCCAAACAAAGGGCATCTGATTTTGGCATCGTGGGAAGAAAAAAAGAACATCACAATCATCACGCAAAATATCGACTCCCTTCATCAGAAGGCTGGAAGTAAAAACGTTCTCGAAATCCATGGCACTCTAGCGATGTGCAGATGCACACAATGCAAAACAGAAAAAAAGCTGAAAGATGTCCTGAATGAAGGTTACCACTGCTCTTGTGGAGGTATATTCAAGCCTGATGTCGTCCTCTATGATGAAGAAGTATCAAAGATCGGTGAAGCTTTTACGATTGCCTCAAAAGGAGATTTACTCCTGGTTCTTGGGACATCACTCAAAGTATATCCCGCAGCAAGTATTCCAGAAGCTTATGGAATCACTAAAAAAACCGCGATTATCATCAACCGAGATGAAACGCCCTATTCCTATGCCTTCAATGTCATTGAAATCAATGGTGGAATTGGCTCCACACTCGAGAAATTAGATCAAATGCTGAAAGATTGAAGATAAGAGAATGAATTCAAAGCGAGATTCCCGGTATTCCACAGATAAATTCTGTGAATACCGGGAATCTTTTAAAAATGAAGAAGACGATTTTATTCTCACTCCATTGAAGTGGGTCGAGCTAGATTTCTATATTTAAGGCATTCTTTACCACAACACCCAGGATAAACGAAATGAATGCTACAGACAAAGAAATTAAGGCCATGCTGCCGAACTGTCTTTTAAAATTTGTTCCATTGGTCACGGACACGTAAAAACTAAAGATAGCAATGATTGAGATGACTACGCTCAGCATAATTAAAAGAGCTAAGAGATAGTATTCATCAGGCAGCAGCAAATAAGGGAGCACCATTGCCGTCACTGTGCCGATGTACGTGATTCCAGTAATGATGGCTGCAGTAACTGGTGTCTTTTTACTTGTTTTGGTATCCGTCCTTGTCGCGACAAACTCTGTCGCTGCCATGGAAAGACTAGCTGAAATACCTGTTATGATTCCTGCAAGGGCTACCAGGCTGTTGTTTCTCATGGCAAAGGTAAATCCTGCTATGGCTCCGGACAGTTCTACCAGAGCATCATTAAGGCCAAGCACCAGAGAACTGACATAAATCAGTCTTCCTTCATCAAGGAGAGTTAAGAGATCTTTATCAATCATCTCTTCCTCTTCAAAGATGTGTCCAAGTTCTGGAATTTCTCGGATCAGTTCTTTTTGTATATCTATTGGAACAAGATTTTTATCGATCATTTCCATTCGTTTCAGTGTAAAAGTAAATCCCAGGATCTTTGATTTTAGGAGCAGCCGTTCAATTTTTTTCTCACTTGTATGAATCGAGCCAAGATATTTGCCTAAAGTCTCCACATGATTTTTTTCAAGATCTGCGATCTTCCTCAGAGTATCTGCATTTTCTGGCGAAAGCCTTTTATCTCCTGACAATCTTTTATAGACTTCATAACCTAACATTTCATTGGCTTGAAACTTTTTTAGTACCTTCAATAAATTTGTATTCATTTTTTCTATCACCAGATTGTTTTCCATAGTATGCAACTCCTCATTCTTATTGTATGAAGAATTTATGGACAAGATGAAGACTTGCCGTTTACATCTATAGCTAAATCATTAATAATTAGCCAATCTCAGGAACTATTCTCATTAATATTCGGTATCATTTGAGAAAGCATCTCATTTCAAAAAAGTTTCAAATTAAAAAGAGGCTCTAAAGCCTCTTTTATAGGATCATTTCTAAAGTATTTCCATCATGATTTCTTCCTGAACTTTTTTCATGTCAGGAACATAAGCCTTAAGCAATGTGCACTTTCCCGTAAGGGTATATTCACCGAGGCTTGCTGGAATGAGTACGCTGTCCCCTTTTTTCAAGACCTCACTTCCGTCCTGATATCCGATTTCTCCTTCACCCTCTACAACGGTGAAAATATAGAAGCGTTCAAAGTCCGAATGTTCCTTGATGATTTCATTAACCTCATACTTTTCAAGAGAAAAGTACTCATTCAAAATCAAATTGGTTTTGATTCCGCCCGGAATCATTCTCTTAATCCCTGTCTTTGCTTCACCTTTAAAATCAAAATTAATCACATCCAGTGATTTATCGATATGAAGCTCTCGAGGTCTTCCATAATCGTACACCCGATAAGTTGTATCACTGTTTTGCTGAATTTCATAAATGACAAGTCCAGGCCCAATAGCATGAAGAAGTCCGGAACGGATAAAGAAGGTATCTCCTTCTTTCACCTTAACCTCATTGAGATAAGGGCTTAAATCCTTATTTTCAAGAAGTGCATCTCTAAACTCTTCCTTCGTTGTGTTTTTTGTCCCTAGAATTAGATAAGAATCATCTTCAGCACTAAGGACATACCAAGCTTCTGTTTTTCCAAAGTCATTTTCAACCTTCAACCCATACTCATCCGTTGGATGAACCTGTACAGAAAGGGGTTCTCTTGCATTAATGAACTTTAGAAGAAGCGGAAAGCGATCTTCTTTAATTTTAGATCCGATAATCTCCAATTGATGATGTTCAAAGATATCCTGCAACGATTTTCCTTTTAAAGAGCCGTTGATAACAACGCCAGTGCCATTCTTATGGCAAGCGATATCCCAGCTTTCTCCGATCTTTCCTTCAGGGAGATTCACTCTAAACTTTTCAAAGTCCCGTCCTCCCCAAATCTTTTCGTAATAAATATTGTTGAATTTTAACGGATACATAGTCCCCTCCATATTTTGCTTCTGTTTGCATTTAATTTAATGAATAACGAAGTAATTTTAATTAAGTATAGCAGATTAGTCAAATATAATGATTTGTTCAACAGAAAAAATTCTCTTATTAGCTACTATTAACTGTTATAGAAACAGTAATTCTAGAATCAAATGTAGAGAGTTATAAAACCGCTATATTCTTCTATAACTCTTACTATTTCTTTAAAAATCCTTATATTCTCTTTTTTGTAATACTTTAAAGTCTAAAAAGGTTATAATAGGAAAGTGAATAAAGAAATATACATATTAAGCATTCAAACGGAGGCACTAATGAATAGAAAAAACAAAGTTAAGGCGAAAAGGAAAAATAAAGGTCTGAAGATAGGTCTACTGGTAGTTCTGGGAATAATCTTATTTATTGTAGGATTTGGTTATTCCTATGTCCATAATCTCCTGAACTCAACGAACAAAAATATCATATCTACGGCAAATGAAGATTTAGGTATTAAAGGTGAAGATTCTATTGTAGAAACCACGTCTGAAGATTCACGCTATTATTATACGAATGTAACAGGAGTTACAAATATTGCCTTATTCGGTGTAGATGCTGAAATTGGGAAAAACGGTCGTAGTGATACCATCATGATTGTAACCGTGGATAAGAACACGAAAAAAATTAAATTGACCTCGATTGTCAGAGATTCCTACGTCGATATACCCGACCGTGGAATGGACAAGATCAATCATGCTTATGCCTTTGGTGGAGCCCAGCTAGCGCTAAAAACAATCAATACAAACTTCCACCTGGATATTAGAAGTTATGCGACTGTTAACTTTACAACACTTCCAAAAATTATCGACACCATTGGTGGCGTAAAAATTACAGTGACGAATGCGGAGGCTACTCAGATCGCCGGCCTTTCTTCTGGAGGAACCTATAATCTTACAGGGGCTCAGGCACTTGATTATTCAAGAATCAGACATATTGACTCTGATTTTGCAAGATCTGGCAGACAACGAACAGTCATCGAAGCCATTATCAATAAAATGCTCAATTCAAGTGTCACTTCCTATCCTTCAATCCTGAGCAAAGTGCTTCCTATGATTACCACCAATATGTCTTCAAACGATATTTTAGGACTTGCAACTACGGTCGTAACCAGCGGAATTAGAACAATCGAACAGAATAGATTCCCTCAGGATACACAGGCTTCAGGACAAACAATCAAGGGTGTTTACTATTATGTATTTAAAAAAGAACCCACTCTAGATGCTATGGGAAGATATATCTATCTTGATGAGGCTACAAATTAGGAATTACATTGCATCAAAAATAAATATTTAGTTTTATTCAAGCAAGTCTTTTATCGTTAAAGACTTGCTTGAACTATTTTAGTAGGTCCATCAATGAAAAACGGGAAGACATCAAAATAAATTCAAATTTGTTCATTAATTGACAATATGGTGCTATAATTCATTTAACGCTTTTATTTTATCATGCAATTATTCGTCAAATTAAACAAATCCGACTTAGGAGGATACTGAAATGAACAATTACAAGAAATTGACATACGGCGGACTTATTGGAGCCCTAGTATTTTTAGGCACATGGATTATTAAAATTCCAAATATCATGGGTTACGGTTACCTCAATGCAGGTGATGGTGTAATCCTCATGAGTACAATCATCCTTGGACCTTATGCTGCAATACCTGCAGCCATAGGATCAAGTCTGGCAGATTTTGCTGCTGGTTTTCCATTCTACATCCCCTTTACCTTTGTAATCAAAGGACTAATGGCATGGCTTGCAGCAGTCATTCTTAAAGGAAAGACCCCAACTGTGGCTAAAATGGTCTTTGCTTTCATTCTTTCAGAGATCATCATGGTCGTTGGATATTTCCTTACGGAAATGTATCTCTACAGCATAGGCGGTGCCCTAGCTAGCGTACCAGGAAACCTTACACAGGCATTCTTCGGAATCGCATTAGGGTTATTTGGTTCAATCATGATCCTCCGAAGCAAAATCAAGCGATTTTAATTAAAAGACTCAAGAATCATCTTCGTGGTGATTCTTTTTTTATGCAAATCTTTCAAATGAGCATGACACCTCATTCTGTGACATTGTTTAAATCTTCAAATAATGGTATCTTATTACTATAGAAATAATTTAGGGGAAAGATGTATGAAAAAAATATTTGCGATATCATTCATAATCATTGGTATTTTGTTATTACTGGCACCTACTCTAAAGGATAAGTATCTGGCAAGCAGGGTTGCCTCCACTGTAGAAATCATCAAAGTAGTCACTCCGGAGAAAATAAAAGAAAATGAGCAAAGCGCAGAAGCAGAATTTGATTATTCTGTCGTAGAAGACATCAGCGTTACAGGGACACTATTAAACAGCAATAAGGTAAATAAGGATCTGATCGTCGGACAGCTTGTCATTCCCTCAGTGAAGATGAATATCACCATTTTCAAAGGAATAAACAACTCAAACCTTTTGGCTGGGGCCGCAACCATGCGAGCCGACCAAAAAATGGGCATAGGCAACTATCCCTTAGCTGGACACTATACCACAAAAGAAGATCTCCTTTTTGGCTCATTGATGAAAGTAAAAGTAGGCGATCTTATCCGTCTCACGGATAAAGAAACCATTTATGAATACAAAGCCTATGAGGTCAAGGTCGTTCAGGATGATGCGATTTACATCATCGAAGACCAATATTCGATGGATCGAGGAAAAGCGATCATCTCCCTGATGACCTGCTACTATTCTTCAAAAACTGGAAAACGCTACTTTGTATTAGGTGAACTGATTAATAGTTATCCCTATTCCGAAGACCTGCTCTTCCAAAACTAAACATTTAAAAGAAGAAGTCTTGAGTCCACACATACATTATTGTATGGACTCAAGACTTCTATTTTTTACTTTAATTTCTCATAAACTAAATTAAAAGGAACCCAGGAAGGAAAACAGAATTTCATCTCATCACGCAATAGATGGAGGTATTCATGTCAACGGCCTTACCATGGGCTCCTCATGCAAGCAATCTACTTTCAGTCCAAATAACGGGTGTAATTTGAACCGGATAACAATTACTTACATCATTAAATTTAACACAATTTATACCACTTTGCAATATCTGAATAACATTAAATAACTTTTCAATATTTCTATATAACACCTCTAGTCCAGTTGTATTCCTGTTTTAGAAGACTAACTGAGCCTGAATTCTGATAATTTCAGCTGGATCTTATCCGTCCCATTATAGGAATTAATATCGGGGTAAAACAAGATATCGCACTTCTTGTTTTTCAAATATCTTGAAAGGTCTGTCTCTTCAATTTTCTTCTCTTCAAAAAGATAATCAGAAATAATCTTGGTTCCGAAAAAATATACGCCCTCGATTTGATTTCCATTCGATTCAAAGATAAGTTTGAGATGATCCTTTTCCCTGCCCATATAGTAAACATTTGTAATTAAAAGATTCTTCTCAGCGAATACCGGTTTGGTATTCCCCTTTCCAAAAGGTTCCAATCCTTTCAGTTTATTCACAAATTTTTCTGTAATGCTTCCAGGCTCAAGCCTCGCATCAATGGTGATTTTCGGTGTCAGGTCATCTTCGGTTAACGTCGATTGTTTATTTAGGTCTGACCTGAACTCTTCAAGATTGCTTTCCTGAAGTGTAAGACCAGCAGCCATAGGATGGCCGCCAAACCTTGTCAGGTAGCTCTTGGTTCCATTAAGACCCTCGAATACGTTATACTCTTCAATCGACCTTGCAGAGCCTTTTAACCCATTATCCGTAGCAGTGAGGACAATCGTCGGACGATAATATCTTTCTTTCACTCTGCCTGCGATGATTCCAGCTAAACTTTCATGGACATCATTCAGCTTGATTACAATGATATGATCATTGGCACGACCACTTCTCAAGATTTCTTCCTCCGCAAGAACCACACCCTCACTGGTCATGGATTTTCTCGTCTGGTTCAGTTCGTAAAGCTCAAGGGCTAACGCCTTTGCTCTCTCTCCCTTGGAGAATAAAAGCTCAATGGTCGCTTTTGCCGTGGATAACCTTCCTGCAGCGTTGAAGCAAGGACCTAAGATAAACCCTATGGCATAAGTGCTTAAGCTTTCAAGGTCAACTTTTGATACTGCTGCAAGTTCCTTCAACCCATCATTATCGGTATATTTGACAAGTTCAAGGCCGTATTTTACAATGATCCGGTTCTCACCCGTAAGGTCTACGATATCTCCGACCGTCGCAATAGATACAAAAGGGATGAGCTTTTTAAGCTCATCTTTTTCAATGCCAAGTTTCTCATAGAGCCTTGTGATAATTTTAAACCCTACTCCTGCACCGCATAGATGCTTGAAAGGATAACTGCAGTCTTCCTGCTTTGGGTTAACGACAGCGTCAGCTGGCGGCACAATCTGAATCTTTTTTCCCTCTTCAAGAATATATGGAACATCATGATGATCCGTCACGATGAATTCTAGCCCGTTTTCTTTTGCATAGGAAACCGTATCCTTTGCCGCGATACCATTATCAAAAGTGATAATCAGTTTAATCCCGTCTTTAATAGCCTCATCGACAATATCATTATTAATACCATAGCCATCCTTGATCCGATCAGGAATTTCATAATCAACAATCGCTCCACATCGTTTAAAGGCCACCAAAGCGATATAGATGCTCATAGACCCATCGATATCAAAGTCCCCAACTAGTCTTATAGGCTTTTTTTCCTCAATCGCACGGATGATGATGGAAACTGATTTTTCAAGGTCCTTCATCAGCGTAGGTTCATGTAAGTTAGCAATATCAGGATTCAGGTAATCCCTGATTTCCTTCATGCTTCCAGGACCACGATTGATGATGCACCTGCAGATTTCTTCAGGAAGTTCGAGTTCTCTGCCCAGTGCCTTATAGTCATACTTGATATTCTTAATCAGCCATTTGCTCTGCATTACATGTTCTCCAATTTTCACTTCATTTTTCTATCTTCTCTATTATACATGTTACTGGAGTTGCCAAACGAAAACAACCCGCATTTATTGCGGATTGTTTCGTTTGGCAAGTTCTATTTTCCTGATTAAACCCCTCAACCACCATGGATTCGAGAGTTTCTAAAACAGCAAATAGAACTATTATCAATCAGAAAAATTTTACACTTTAGGCCTAACATTTTGTTTTGGCTTAATTGTTTTTGTAATAATTGAGCATGAAGTTATATTGCATATTTTCCCGAAGTTCAATAGCTTCATCCTTTAGTCCAAGCTCTTCCAGTATCTTATAACCCATTTCCATTGCCGTTCCTGCACCTCTGCTGGTCAAGATATTCTTGGATTTCACAAAAGGAACTTCTTTGTATTCTTTAAATTTAAGCACATCTTTATAGGTTGGAAAACTTGTTCCCTCCCGCTCATTTAAAAGACCAGCTTCCTCTAAAACCGTTGGTCCAGCGCATATAGCAGCAAGAAGAACCTCATCAGTATCATATTTCTTCAAAAGGTCGATGACCCGCTGATCATCTTTTAGATTTGTTGCTCCAGGTTGTCCGCCTGGGATATAGATCAGGTCATAAACATCGCTGTATATATCGATATAATCGAGTCTTACATCACTCTTTAAGGTAATCCCATGATTTCCGGTGACGTATTCCTTTCCAGTAGAGCAAATTTGAACAATTACCCCTGCCCTTCTTAAAATATCAATCACAGCTACCGCTTCGATTTCCTCAAATCCATTTGCAAGCAGTACCAATACTTTTTTCATTTCATAACCTCCAATCAATTGTATCAAAAGATTTTTGAGCACTATGCTGTTTTATATACAAATCCACCTTCTACAAGTCTTTTATCTGGAAAGAAATTACCCCTCTTCACCAGAAAGTCGATGGCATTTGTATATTTGATTAGTCTTATTATATCATGTTTAGAAAACTACAGCTGAATTAACAAAAAATTCAGGTTTCGACAAAAAGAAGTCGCCCCATTTCATGTAATGGTGAGGCGACTTCGTAAGATTGACCTATACCTTGTCTAAATTACCAGATATAAATCCCTATCTTTTAAGTTAAATGATTGATGCGAAACTTAAGTATTCCGGGCAATATATCTTACTTGGCTTCGCCAAGATAAGCTTCCTTAACCCTTTCATTAGCCAGAAGTTCCTTGCCCGTACCTTCCAGAACCAGACTTCCTGTTTCAAGAACATAGGCATAATCCGCGATTTCAAGCGCTTTTTTAGCGTTCTGTTCTACAAGAAGAATGGTATTTCCCTGCCTGTGGATTTCCTTGATGATTTCAAAGATATCTTTGATTAGTAGCGGTGCAAGTCCAAGGGAAGGTTCATCCATCATGAGGATTTTTGGTTTGGACATCATCGCTCTACCAACAGCCAGCATCTGCTGTTCACCGCCAGAAAGCGTACCTGCCTTTTGCCATAGCCTGTCCCGAAGAATTGGGAAAAGATTATAAATATTCTCCATTCCCTTTTTGATCTCAACTTTGTCATTTATGGTATAAGCACCGAGGATGAGATTTTCTTCAACCGTAAGGTTCGAAAAAATCTTTCTTCCTTCAGGTACCAGGGCTATTCCTTTTTTGACGATATCCATTGTCTTTAAGCCGGAGATATCATTATTTTCATAAATGACCTTCCCCTCTTTTTTTACAAGGTTCATAATCGCCCTTAGCGTTGAAGATTTACCAGCACCATTAGCGCCGATTAAAGTGACAATCTTATTGTCTTCGATTTCTATATTTATTCCTCTTAATGCATTGATTCCGCCGTAGCTCACATTAAGATTTTCAATGCTCAGCATTTAGTCCACCCCCAGATAAGCTTCGATGACCTTTGGGTCATCCTGTATTTCTTTTGGATTGCCTTCTGCGATGAGAACTCCGTGATCTAAAACGAAAATCTTTTCACATATTCCCATGACCACCTCCATATGATGTTCAATGAGAAAAATCGTCAGATTGAATTCTTTCTTGATTTCCGAGATAAAGTGCATCAGTTCCTTGGTTTCCTGAGGATTCATTCCTGCTGCAGGTTCATCTAAGAGGAGGACATCAGGTTCTGTGGCCAGAGCCCTTGCAATTTCAAGTCTTCTTTGTTTTCCATAAGGGAGAGATTCGGAAATTTCATTCCTCACATCATATAGTCCGACCTTCTGAAGAAGGTACTCAGACTTCCTATAGAATTCCTTGTCTTGCTTGACGTAACCTGGAAACCTTAACGTTGCAGAGAAAATATTTGATTTCAGCCTAAGATGGTTTCCGATGACGACATTCTCAAGGACTGTCATATTCTTGAACAGCCTGATGTTCTGGAAAGTTCTGCAAAGACCGATTTTAGCAATCTGGTCTGGTCTCATTTTTGAAACATCATAGTCTTTAGCATCTTTTGTATAAGTGATGGAGCCTTCAGTTGGCTTGTATACGCCAGTGACCATGTTAAAAATCGTTGTTTTACCTGCACCGTTCGGTCCGATAAGACCGATGATGGCACCATCTTCCACTGTCGCATTGAAGCCATTCACGGCGACAACGCCTCCGAATTTCATTGTAACGTTATTTATTTTTAGCATATTTCTTCACCATCAGTGCAAGGTTCTTCTTGAAACCACTGTCCTTTTTGAAAATTACAACCAGCATGAGGATCAGAGAAAATACGACCATTCTCATGCCCGGTACACCTTTAATGACGACAAATCCCAAATTGATGGACTCATCCAAGAACCTTAGTGCTTCCATGGAAATCGTCACGATGATGGCTGAGATGACACTACCCATGATACTTCCCATACCACCAAGTACGACGATGAGAAGGATGTTGAAAGTAAAGGTAAACTTGAAAAGTGTAGGATCTATGGTGCCCAATTGGGATCCAAGGAGACCTCCACCGATACCTGCAAAGAATGCACCGATAATAAAGCTCATGAGTTTATGGGTAAAAATATTGATACCCATGGACTTCGCTGCGATTTCATCTTCTTTGATTGCGTTCAGTGCCTTACCATAGCTGCTTGTAATGAGAAGCGTAACTAGAAGAACTGTTACGATGGCAAGTCCCCATGTCCAGGCTGTAGTCGCATGGTTAGGGATACCCTTTAAGCCAAGCGCACCATTTGAAATGCTCTGCGTATTGATGAGGACAATTCTAATGATTTCAGCAAAGCCCAGCGTCGCTATGGCTAAGTAATCATCTGTCAATTTAAGGACAGGTGCTCCGATGAGGAATGCAAAGAATGCAGTCACAAATCCTGCGATAATGATGGCTGGAAGAAATCCTAGCTGAAGGTTTTCCAGGAATGGAATCATTGGCTTCATATAGAAGTTCTGAGCCTTCATTGCTGGAGTCATGGTAAGAATTGCTGTTGTATATGCCCCGACGGCCATAAATCCTGCATGTCCCAACGAAAAAAGTCCGGTAAAACCATTGATCAGGTTCATGGATACAGCGAGGATGATATAGATTGCACAAAGGTTGACGATTCTAAGCTTATAAGCATCTAGTGTCTGATCCAGTACGATGAGTACAAGAATCACTACAATTAGTGTAGCTATTGAATAAACCAGTTTTTTATTTTTCATAATTACACCTTCTCCGCAATCTTCTCACCCATAAGACCTGTAGGCTTGATGAGAAGGATGATGATGAGTAGTACAAAGGCGAAGGCATCTCTGAATCCTGTCATGGAAGGGAAAACTGCAACAAGGAGAATCTCTCCAAGTCCCAGGATAAATCCACCGACAACTGCTCCTTTGATGTTTCCGATTCCGCCGATAACGGCTGCAATGAAACACTTGATTCCAGGAATAACGCCCATGAGTGGAATTAACTGAGGGTACTTGATTCCCCACATGATTCCACCTACAGCGCCCAAGAATGAGCCTACAAAAAAAGTAATAGAGATAACTTTGTTGATGTCTATTCCCATAAGGCTTGCAGCCTCATATTCTTTGGATAGAGCCCTCATGGCCATACCCGTCTTCGTCTTGTTGATCCAGTAGGTCAGGGCGAAGAGTAAGATCAGCGTAACTGCTGGAATAACGAAGGTTACTGTACTGATGGATACACCTCTTATCACAAGTATTCCGCTGAATATATCAGGAACAGGGAAGGCTTTAGGCCTTCCCCCAAATATCAGTATAGCCAGGTTCTGTATGAGAAAAGAAACTCCGATCGCTGATATGAGGACAGTAATCCTTGCTTTTCCTCTAAGTGGCCTATAGGCAAGTCTCTCTATAAGAAGACCCATAACGCCAGTCAGGAGTGCTGCAAGAATAAACACAAGCCACCAAGGAAGTGGTGTATATGCCATACCATAGAAAGCGATATACGCACCGAGCATGAAAATTTCACCATGGGCGAAATTAACCAGTCTCAGTATGCCGTATACCATTGTGTAACCTATGGCAATCAATGCATAAAGGCTACCAAGGGATATCCCGTTGGCTAGATGTTGAAAAAGTGTCTGAACACTCATTGTCATTCCTCCGATTTCTTAAGGTTCTATTGTTGTAAAGTATTCAAACTTTCCATTTACCACCTTGTTTATTACTGCTGATTTGACTGCATCACCATTGGCATCAAGGGTGATATTTCCTGTAGCGCCGACAAAGTCTTTGGTCGCTGCAATGGCATCTCTGATCTTAGCTGAATCAGCTGAGTCAGCTCTTTTAATTGCATCGATGATCAGCATATAGGCATCATAGCCAAGTGCTGCGAAAGCATTGGCATCTACGCCATACTCTGCTTTGTAATCTGCAAGGAATGTCTTGGAAACTTCAGTTACAGGTGAAGCTGAGGTGAAGTGTGAGCTAAATGCTGCGCCTTCAACGGCTTCTTTTCCGATTTCTAAGAAATCAGGGGCTTCCCAGGTATCTCCACCAAGAATTGGAACGGTGATTCCGAGCTCTCTGGCCTGCTTGATCAGCAGTGCAGATTCGCCGTAGTTTCCAGGTGCAAAGATGACATCAGGATTTTTGCTCTTGATGTTTGTAAGCTGAGCCGTAAAGTCCTGGTCTCCTGAATTGTAAGAGGAAGTTTCAACTATGCTCGCTTCGCTTCCTGTCAAGGATTTGAATGCTTTAACAAAGTAGTTACTTAGACCTACAGAATAATCTTGCTGAACGTCTTGGATGATTGCAGCGGTCTTCGCGCCTAATTCTCCAAATGCATAGTTAGCCATAACTGTGCCTTGGAAAGGATCGATGAAACATACTCTGAAATAGTAATCGTTACCTAGTGTAACCAATGGATTTGTTGGTGAATCTCCCACTGTAGGGATTTTAGCTGTTTTAATGATGTCTCCGGCTGCCATGGAAAGTGAGCTTCCGTAACTTCCGATGATCGCAACAACCTTATCATTTTCAATTAGTCTTGATACGGCATTTGCCGCTTCAACTTTGTCTGTTTTGTTATCTGCAATGACCAGTTCAACTTTTTTACCCAGGACTTCGCTTACTTTCTTATTGGCAAGTTCAATCCCTTCTAGAGTCATTTGACCGCCTGCAGCACTTCCTCCGGTAAGTGGTTCAAATACGCCAATTTTAATAACTTCAGGTTCGGCTGGAGTTTCTGTCTTATTACCACATGCTGAGAATATCCCCATACCCATCGCAACAGTCATTAGTAATGCTAGATGTTTCTTGTTCATACGATCACCCCTTATCATTTTATTAACAAACTAATTCTAATTTGTTAAGTGTCTTAATTCTACACTCCGCCTATTTTAAAGTCAATCGTCCGTGTATTGAGGACATTGTCAGAAAATATTAATTTTGATATTTCAGGATAATATTTCATAATTCAATAATTTTATTCTTAGGAAATACGTTTCCAGCAAAAAATGGACATAAATATAGGGGGAAATTCTATAACTTTATCAGTTTGGAAAACTAAAATCCAATCCGTTCCACACGAACATATAAACGAATACAATGAGAAATCCGTTCATTTTTGTTCGCATTATAATTTATTGAAAATCTATTTCTTATTCTTCAAAAGGGTAATTTGAAGCCTTAACTCTTGTCATTTTGCTTAGGAATTTTGATTCCTCTTTTAGTCATTTTCATCAAAAAAAGATAGGTAAAATCCCAAATGGAGATTTTACCTATCTTTTGATAATGGTTATACTTCAGTTTTACAATTTGATCATACTATGTTAAATAACATCTGCTTTATTGACCTTATCACCTAGAACTACGATGAGAATATTCTTTCCTCTCGTCGCCCTGTTTTGAAGTTTAAGATCGTCTATTTTGATCATCGTGTCACTTATGCTTTTCGAAGCGACGATGAGTTCCTTTTCATCTGTAATGATCTTGGCAAAGAATACCCTGTCCTCATCCTTGAGGTTCATTCCGAGTACGCCAGAAGCATTACGTGAAAGTAGGGATATGGAATTTGTTTCAAACCTTATGGCCATACCCTTCTCTGATACGATAAGAAGCGTCTCATCGATATCCCCAGGGAAAGCTTCCGCATAGGCAAGTCTATCCGTAGAATTCTTGAATTTAATAGCATTTGAGGAAGCGTTATCCCCTCTAAATTCATTCAATGGTGTTCTCTTCACGATGCCTTCCTCGGTAACGAAGTAGACTTCGCGATTGTCTTCCATGTCTTCTTCCAAAGTGAAAACTCCGACTACTTTTTCTGACTTATCATAATCAATATACATATCTGCAAGAAGAACACTGCCTTCAAGGTTTTCAAACATATACATCGGCATCTTGTAAAATGCCCCGAGACTCGTGATGATGACAAGGCTTAAGTAGGACTGCCCACTCACTTTAAATAGATTCTTTGAACGGCTTGCCCTTTGCAAGAGCTTGATTTCACCGCTGGTCGAAACCGTCAGGTTATATTCCTTCGCCTCATAGTCAGAATCATAGTGGACCTTGTAAATTTCATCCTTGTCCGGAAGGGAAAGGAAGCTGTCAGGATTGATCATCCTGTCCTTGATCATGACCTTTGCCTCTGGCACTGTAAAATCAAGGCCCTTCTTTGTCAGTATTCTTACAAAGTAAGGGATTTCAGGAATTTCAACTTCTTGGAGATGATCCTTGTTTTCATAGATATAGTCCTTATAGACCTTTGGAAGCAGCTCACCCAACGTATTCTCATATAGGATTCTGTTTTTCTCCAATATCACAGAGATCAGTCTTTCATTGTCTTTCATCTTAAGCGCGATGATCTTCGTATAATTCGTTTTGAAGTTTTCAAGCATCGTGCGTTTTAATCCACCCTTGGTGGTAATAAACTTAAGGATGGCTTCCTCTGAAGGATTGCTGATACTAAAAGCGGCAATGATACGTTCTTCATTGAAATCAATGCCCTTGATATAGTTATCAAGCCTTACACCCTTATCCTTCCACTTATGTTCTGGAACATCCATGGTCTTCAGCTGATAAAGCATTCCAATATCGGAGAAAATATAGAGGATATCCCTGGTGTTGCTTTCTAGAAGTACACTCAAGGAATCTCCTTCTCGGTATTCAATGGCTGCATTTTCAGAAGACGACCTTTGATAATTCTTCAGTGGAACTCTCTTGATAAAGCCTTCTCTTGAGATGGTCACCACGACGTCTTCCTGAACAATGATGTCCATGACGTCGATGATAGCTTCTTCCTCATCTTTAATAATCTTTGTACGCCTGTCGTCGCCATGTTTTTCAGCGACTTCAAGAAGTTCCTTTTTGATGAGCTTAAGAAGTTCCTTTTCACTGTCGATGATCTTTTTAAGAGATCTGATGAGCTTCTCCAGTTCATTGTGTTCTTTGATGTAAGCCTTAAGTTCAAGACCAGTTAGTCTGTAAAGCATCAGTTCAAGGATTGCAGTTGCCTGCTCTTCGCTGAAGCCAAACTCCTTGACCAGGTTTTCCCTGGCATTGGCCTTGGAACTGGATTCCCTGATGGTCTTGATGAGTTCATCCATGATATCGATGGCTTTCATGAAACCTAAAACGATATGGAATCTCTTTTCTGCAGATTCCAGTTCCTTTAAGGTTCTTCTCTTCACCACTTCCTTCTGGTGTTCAAGGTAATGATGAATGATCGTCTTCAGCCCCATGGTTTCAGGTTTCCCCTTATAGAGGGCGACCATATTGAAATTGATGTTGATCTGTAGATCGCATCTCTTATAGAGGTAAAGTAAAATCTTCTCTGCGGTTTCTTCGTCCACTTGCTTCTTGAACTCAATAACTGCCCTGATTCCATCACGGTCGGACTCGTCGCGGATATCCGCGATCCCATCCAGAACCTTCTGGTGTTTCTTGTCCGCGGTCATAGCCGAAATCTGCATCAGCAGCTTCGACTTATTCTTCCTGTAAGGGAACTCGGTGATAACAATCCCAAACCTGCCCGAACTAAGCTTCTCTACGATACACTTTGCTCGGAGAACTACCTTTCCTTCACCCTTCTCGTACGCTTCTCTTAAGGAGTCTCCACCAATCAGTGTTCCTCCAGTAGGAAGGTCAGGTCCTTTGACATAATTCATCAGCCCGGCTACATCGATATCGGGATCATCAATGTAGGCAATTGTGGCATCGATAGTTTCCCTCATGTTATGAGGAGGGATATTGGTTGCAAGTCCAACAGCGATACCAAATGCTCCATTTACGAGGAGGTTTGGATATCTGGCCGGTAGAACAACGGGTTCCATTTCGGAATCAGAATAGTTCAGCTGAAAATCCACGGTATCTTTTTCAATATCTTGGAGCATTACCTCTGCAGCTAGAGAAAGTCTTGCCTCGGTATACCTCATCGCCGCTGCGCTGTCTCCATCGATGGAACCCCAGTTGCCATGACCGTCGATGAGTGGTGTCCTCGTTGAAAAGTCCTGGGCTAAGATAACCATGGCTTCATAAACGCTTGAATCGCCATGGGGATGATATTTACCTAAAATATCTCCGACGATTCTCGCGGATTTAAAGTAAGGTTTATCATGAAAAGCTTTGAGCTGATATGCTCCATAAAGGATACGCCGATGTACGGGCTTCAGCCCATCCCTGACATCAGGAAGCGCTCTGTCCTTTGCCACTTCCACGGCATAAGGAAGAAAATTATCCGGCATGGCCTCTTCAAGAGGTAGATTAACGATATTATTGTCTTTTGGTAATTTGTTCTTTGTCGCCAAGTTGATACCCCCTAAAATTCTGCATGCTTATAAATGTATTTTTTTCTAGGCTCGACAACGTCGCCCATGAGTAGGGATACCATTCTCTCGGCCCTTGCCGCATCGTCTATGGTGACGCGAAGGAGCGTTCTGGTTTCAGGATTGAGCGTAGTTTCCCATAACTGGTCGGGATTCATCTCTCCAAGTCCTTTAAACCTTTGAATGTTGTATCCGGTACCAATTTCCTTCTTTGCTGCATCAAGCTCTTCATCAGAGTAGACATACTTGTGCGTCTCCCCTTTCTTTGTCACCTTATACACCTTGTAAAGCGGAGGCTGAGCAAGATAGAACATCCCTGCTGAAATGAGTGGTTTCATATATCGGAAGATGTAAGTCATCCAAAGGGTACGGATATGGTATCCGTCAACGTCAGCATCACTCATGATGATGATCTTTCCGTACTTGACGTCATCTAGATTAAAGTTCTTGAGGGTTCCGGTTCCAATGGCAATATTGAAGAGCTTGAGCTCTTCTGAGCCCAAAACATTTTCAAGCTTTTGCTTCTCGGTGTTCATGATCTTACCTTTAGAAGGCATGATGGCCTGGAATCTTCGGTCTCTCGCCTGCTTGGCAGAGCCACCAGCAGAATCTCCCTCCACGACAATGAATTCCAGGAATTCTTTGTCCCTTGAAGTGGCCACGGCGATTTTACCTGCCAGTGGCGATGTTCCTTTACCGACTTTTTTTCTTTCTGCATCACTGATCTTCTTGATTTTCTCTCTTCTTGTTGCCGCATCTATGGCATTCGAAATCAGAAGTGTCGCCACTTCTTTGTGATCTTCAATCCATTCATAGAATTTGGTATAGCTCAAGTCGTTCATCAGGGTATATGCCTCTGAATTTCCAAGCTTGTTCTTGGTCTGTCCCTCAAACATCGGATTCGTGAGTCTAACCTTCACGATGGCTGTCATGCCCTCACGAAGGTCATCCCCTTCAAAGTTCTTATCCTTTGTGAGGTTCAGCTTCTTTCCCCATTCCTTGAATGCTCTGGTCATTCCGGTTTTAAATCCACTCTCATGGGTTCCCGCTTCACTGGTCGGGATATTATTGACGTAACTTGCGATATTCTCAAGGCTTGAGTCCGTAAACTGAACACAAACTTCACCTTCGAGCGTAATATTCGAGATGCTTCTCTCTCCGTCAAAGATGATTGGCTCCTCATGGATGACTGTCTTTGATTCATTCAGGTAATCGATGAAATCAAGAAGTCCTCTTTCACTATGATAGGATTTCTCCACTGGCTCTTCTCCTCGAAGATCTTTGAGGACCAACGTGATTCCCTTGTTCTGGAATGAAAGCTCCATCATTCTCAAATCAATCACTTCAAATCTGAAATCTATGGTCGTAAATACTTCAGGGTCAAGCATAAAAGTTACTTTTGTTCCCTGAAGATCCGTATTCCCGATTGTTTTCAGCTTTGTCACCGGAGTGCCTGGCATAATTTTTTTAAACTTCTCATCATAGGCATTTTCAAAGCGCTGCCTGTAGATCTTTCCATCTTTATAGACTTCGACTTCAAGCCATTTGCTCAGTGCGTTAACAACTGATGCTCCAACGCCATGGAGTCCGCCTGATGTCTTATAGTTACTATTATTGAATTTTCCTCCCGTGTGTAGCTCTGTATAAACCATTTCCACACCCGAAATCTTTTTTGTCGGATGAATTCCGACTGGAATTCCACGACCATTGTCTATAACGGTTACACTCCTATCCTTATTCAGGATGACTGTAGCCGTATCCCCAAATCCATTGGTGATTTCATCTATGGCATTATCAAGAATCTCCCACACACAGTGGTGAACGCCCTTGCTTCCGGTACTGCCGATATACATTCCAGGCCTTACTCTTACCGGTTCAAGTTTTTCCAGGGCGGTCAAGTCCGTAACACTATAATTTCCCGAATTTCCTTCCATACTTTCCTCCAACAACCGTCTTACTTTACTTATCTAAAATCCGAAGGTGAATAGCTCAGTTTCCACAGTGATTTCTTTGAGCTCAAATTCTGTATCCTTCAATTCCCTTTCCCATAACATTGGTGTCATGAGTAGAAGGTCATCCAGGTATTTTTCCACGTTAACGTGGTAAAGGATCTTATCTTCATCATATACCGTGGCATTTTCTTTTAAGTGGCTGACAATTTCATCATTATGATATTCTTTGAGGCCGTAAAGCTCTCTGAGCTCTACGAGATACCTCGTATCAGGGATTACCTTGTAGACTCTTCCGTCTTCCTTAAGCACCCTTTTAAAATCTTTGTAGTTCACTGGGGAAAGAATATTGATGATGACATCCATACTCTTTTCCTTAAAAGGCAGATGACTTAAATCTGCGACAAAATAAAGGACTTCATTTTCTTTTCTTCCTGCGATGTTGATGCCATCCTTAGAGATATCCACAGCAAAAAGCTGAACATCCACACCTTTATCCTTGAGTATTTTCCCGACCATCTCAATATGACTTCCGTCTCCACAGCCTGCATCAAGAATATTGACTGGACCTGTTTTCCCATTTTCTTGAAGGTCACGATAGATGGACATGGCCACCTCATCGATTATACCATCAAAAAGTCCTTCCCTGATGACCCTTTCCCTTGCCTCGAGCATACTCAGGTTATAGTTTTCTTCTCCATATCCGAGTACAAAGTTACAGGTCCCTTTCTTTGAAATGTCATAAGTATGTCCATTCTTACACTTTAGGCTCTTCTCACTAACATGAAGCGCCTCGGCACACTTAGGACAAGATAGTATATCATACTTTTCAATCAGGCTCATTTTTAAATCAATCTTTTTCAATCTTTAACCTCTTCCTTTATCCATCAACATCCCTTCTCGAAGGAATGATCTGTTTCCTATATTTTCAACTGAAGTCCCTTGAACGCAAATCCTTTATGTCATTTCATTTTTTTCGTGAAATCTACCCTAAACGGTATAATCAAGGACTTGCAAGAGTTCTCAACTTCTAAATTATAGCAGAAAAATAGTTAATCACGAAACTATTAACTCTTGTTCCATGAATAAAGAACTCGCGTAGAGAAAGCGGTTGAAGACCAAACGGGAACAGCAGATGCTTCTCTAGATGAAGTTTTTCTGCAGCTTGATGGAATAGCATCTGAATCTGTATGCCCTATTGGCCGCCATCTTTTCTCACCTCTTACCGATATTATACCATAAAAAGAACATGCATTCTTTTTTTCCGTGTGACTGCAATATAATATTTTTTTGATATTTACTCCGCGACCGATGGCGGACATCCCTCTCCCTCTTTAAAAGAATGAGTCTTCTATAAAATAGGGTAACTAGAGAACATTCAAGAAGGTGTTTACTTGAATGTAGAAAGTACGGTCTAGGCGTAAAAAAACCTTTAGCCGGATAGCTAAAAGTTTCTTAATTTTTATTCACTTCAAATGATGAATCTCACAATGGGATGACTAGTATTTTAAGCATTCGCTGGAATCCATCTATCATCGATAATCCAGCGACTGTTAGATTTCATCTATAGGTGCACGATAGAAGCCACCATAAAACTGCTGTGTCTTCAAAAGATTGATGATGATATGAGGATCAACTGATCTCATCAACTGAATAATCTCTCTGACTTCATAGAATGAAATAACTGTATGGAGAACATACATCTTCTTGCTGCTATAACCACCAACAGCATCCAAACAGGATATCCCATGACGATACTTCGCGACATAGGCACTAATGACTTCTTTTCCATGCTCAGTCGTAATTTGCAAGGTAACCTGCTCATACTGGTTATAAAAGAAATTGATGACCTTTGTGGAAACAAATTGAAACATGATGGAATACCCGGCGTAAGCCCAGCCAAACAGAAAACCAAAAATACACAGTACAATGACATTTCCAAAAAAGATATACTCGAAGATGGATTTTCCACTTTTATTCGAGACATAGAGGGCGATGAAATCCGTGCCTCCGGTTGAAGCATTGCCTTTTATGGCAATAGCGATGGAAAGTCCATAAAGGGCTCCCCCAAAAACTACATTCAGAATCATGTCGTCAAACACCTGATTAAAGTGAAAGATATTCAAAAAGAAACTGGACAAGAATACCTGGAGCATGGAAAATGCAGTGAACCGGATACTGATGCTCTTCACGCATATAAAAGCCACAGGGAGATTCAAGGCAACCATCGCAAGCGATGTCGGGATATTTTTTCCATAAAGCCCTGCAACCCGGTCGATCAGGATAGCAATTCCAGTAAATCCACTAGAGAGAAGATTCGATGGCCTGATGAAAGTTTGGATAACCAATGCTTGCAAAAATGCAGAGAAGACCACTGCACCAAATGTATACAAATACCTAAATTCTTTTTTCTTCTTTAGTCGATCGTACATGTTATCTCACCTTTTTATCTGTCTGTTCGATTAGTTTTCTGACTAAATCATGAGATACTACCTCATACCCATTTTCATTGGGTGTTGTACCATAACTGAAAGAAACATAATCAGTACTTGTCGTTGGATCATGAAGCCAGTCTTTGCAAGAACTATGCACCTGATGAATTCCGGTCATTTCCATGAGTTCATTTGCATTGGTTGCGTTCACTCCGCTACCTGCAAGAATCTCAATTCGATCACCAAATTTCTCTTGCAGGTTTTTAATAAGCTCTTTTCCTTCAATGGCTTTCGGTCTATGTCCACTGGTAAGAACCCTGTCTACACCAATCTCGATAAGCTGCTCTATGGTTTTAAAAGGGTCAATTGTACAATCAAAGGCCCGATGAAAGACAGCCTCTCCATGATACCTTTTGATGATTTCTATCATGGCTTTATTCTTCTCTATATCTAACGTATGGTCTTCATTTAAGCAGCCAAAGGCAATCCCATCAGCACCGCTCTTCATCAGTGTCTCACATTCTTTAAGCATGACTTGAAAGTCTTCATCCAGATAACAAAATCCAGCTCCTCTTGGTCTTACCATGGCAATCACCTTGAGATCAAGATTTTTCTTTGATAAGCATAAGTGTTGAAAGTCCTGGGGTAAGACCACCAAGGTTAAGGGCGCTGTTAAGTTCTATTCTCTTTGCTCCACCAATTGCTGCCTCCT
>JBASOA010000018.1:0-29755 GCA_049657765.1 Clostridiaceae bacterium | reverse complement strand
CTACACTAGAGTAGCGCAGGGTGCCTTGGTTTACACAGTATTGAAACAATTTAAGCAGGAACAAAAAATCAGCCAAAGATTATTGTTGAATCACAGTCGGAATTTATCATATCAGAAAAAAACTCTTATCTATCTTCAAAAACGGCATATTATTCAACCCGATAAGCCACTGCATTATGCTGATGCCTGCATAGAAGCCCTGCTGCTGAGATTGTTTGCAAAATAATACTAGTTTTCTTCTACGATTATCGCTTCTACAGAATTTTTCTTTATGGAATCTATTCCATTTTGACATCCCGCTTTAGATTTATATCTATCACCAGTACCAATTAGTTCTCCATTCCTAGCTTTTAATCTAAATCGAATATCTCCATTTCTGTACTCGTATACCTCAAATTTAGGATTCTTCTCTATTGTAAATCCCTCAATAGTTTGGTCTTCAATAGGGGCGATAGGCGCATTTACCCTTATACTCTCAATACCTTTTTTACATGATTCAAGAGATGTGTATGGTTGCGAACTTAATATAATTTCACCATTTACAGCTTTTAGATGAAACCTAAACTGGTCATCTATTTTGACTATTACAAATTTACTCGCCATTGAAAATCCCTCCTTCAGATTAATAGCACCCTAACTTATCCTTTATTGATTTAAGATTACCACATATTATCTGAATTTTCAATAATATTACAAGGCATACTCTGTACTTTATGCATTTTTACGCTCTGATTTCTCCACTCTTGAGATCAATACTACCGTCTCAATGTGAAATCGTTAGGCTATTTTACACTTTTCCAAAAGTGCAGTCCAGTTTAATTGATTTATACCTTCGTGCTCAGAATCTTTTGAGCAAAGTCAGTTACTTCTTTTAAATCCTTAGCGTTGGGATGACTAGCAGCGACAAATAGCATACTGCCCCTGCAAACAAATTCGTCAATTACTCTTATTCCTTTTTCTTCAAGTATGCTGCGAACTGCAATCTGCTTTTGTCTGCATGAAGCGCAGCTTGTTACAAGTGCCGCGCTCTTGGGCAAGGGTGCTTCAAGCTTCTTTATGTACTCTAATTGCTCCGGCATACTGACACCGCCATAAACACCGCCGCCCTAATTGATTCTTTCGTCACTAATGTGGGTGGCAAATACACATGATGGCTTAGCTGAACCAGCGTTATCTTCTGGTAAATATGCCCTTGTATATAGTCCTGAAGTTGTCTCACAAACACTTTCTTGTCATCCATACCTTATCTACTATTACAGCATAAAATCCTAGGGGCTTTTTTTTGACCAAAACATGCCACATTAAGGCATTATTCAGAGTTAAAATGACGAGTACCTTTGGGTTTTTATTCTTTTCCTCTGAGCAATCTTATCATTATCGCCCCCATGCCCAAGACCAATACGACAACAAAGGCAACGCTAAGGGTTGACCATTTTGCCAATCCTGCTACAGACACCATTGTTCCTAGTGCATAGAGTGGTTTGGGAAACACTAGCATAACAATGGTCACTAAGGTGTTTTCTAGATAATCAAATAGCATGGCTGCTACTGGGATCCAGTATAGTTGCTTCACCCATGGCTTCTTGTACCAGGCTGCTAACCACCTAGTCCAACTCACCAAAAACCATGCATAAGCCATTGGCCAGAGAAGGTCAAAGGTCCAACGTAAGATCACATACAGACGTCTCCCACCAGCACCATAACTATCAGCAATTGCATACAAGCGTCTACCGCTATACAAAAAATCCATATCCGGAGAACCTAAGCCACCAATATTGGCACTTGTATAAGCCGACACCCTAGGTAGTATAACAGCGATAAAGAGTGCAAAGACTATGGTGGCGGCTGCCACAATGGTTAATGATGGTGCCTTCACTGATTTCACTTCTGATTTCTTTCTCATACTTACTACCTCTTTCATATGTCCTAATCATTATCAAAAGACTACTGCAAATTAAGGCAAAAAATATAAAACTGTTTTATAAATGTATTGTATGGTTTTGCTGAGACTTATCAGAAATAGAGACAACACGGTAGTACACGGCAAGCACGAAATGGGCTTATTTGTTGACCGTCACCTTTTTTGCCAATTCTATGACAACCTCTCTTAGATTATCATTCAGACAATGTTTGTTAAGCTTCATAATGCCACCATCTTCTATTAGCTGGTGTGGTATCTCCATATAATTCACCCACTGCCACCTGAACCCAGATCTTAGCTGCCTCTTCTGGCTTAAGATATCTACGCTGATTGATCGGCCCTATTAGTTTCATCAACAGAGATTCTCCTTGCCATATATTGGTCGCCACTTCTCCTGGGTGGATTGCGTTCACCATGACATTATGGGTTTCTAATCTTTTTGCTAGATCTATTGTGTACAGAACTTGTGCAAGCTTAGACTTGACATAAGCTCTGAAACCTTTTGTTGGCTTTGTATAGAAGCTGTCATCCATCTTTATGCGCCCATATAATGCGGCTTTAGATGAGATATTCACGATTCTTCCACTTTCAGAAGCTATGATTAATGGCAGTAGTCGCTCAGTTAATAAATAGTGACTAATATAGTTGGTCCCTATGGTTAATTCGAATCCATCTTGGGTGCGTTTTTTTGAATCTGAGAATACCCCGGCATTGTTTATTAGATATCTATATGGTCATAGGCCTTCAAGATTCCATCACAGAAGCCTTCGACAGATGCCAGATGTGTTATCTTAGCCTCAATCCCCTCTTCTTTTAGCGATTTTTGAAGAAAGTGTTAGCTAATGGAGAGGTATCTAGTAGTGTTAGATGCGTTCCTTTTTGGTGAGACGGGACGTCAACATACCCCCGAGAAAAATCCAAAAAACACCTAAGTCGACCACTGCAAGCCCATGTTATCTAAATCGACTACTCACTAAGTACGGCATCTAAATCGCTCTGTCACGTCCAAATTCATGCCTTTGGACTTGTTTCCACGAACAGATATTTTCACGATTATTGCCATCTGATTTTTGCGTTCAAACTCCGGAAAGCCTTTATTTATAGGCTTCTTATTACTCTTACTCTTTCACCCTTGACATCAATACTACCGTTTCAACGTGATACGAATTAGGAAAGTTATCAATCGGTGTCACTTTCATTGTTTTGAACCCAAACGATTCCAGTATGCCTAGATCCCTTGCTAAAGTTCCAGGGTCGCAGGAAACATAAACGATTTTTTCAGGTGCGATTTCTTTAATCGCTTCCAATAGCTTCAAGTCGCAACCCTTTCTTGGAGGATCCACAACAACAACATCTGCACGGATTCCTTTTTCGATGAGATCTACGATCACCTCTTCAGCTTTACCCACAATGAATTCAGTGTTATCCACATGATTAAGCAGTGCATTTTCTTTCGCATCTGCAATAGCTTCAGGAACGATTTCTATTCCATAGACCTTCTTCGCTTTCTTCGATAGGAAAAGCGATATTGTTCCTGCTCCGCAATAAGCATCAAAAACAGTCTCACTACCATTTAAATCCGCATAAGCCAAAGCTGTATTATACATAACTTCAGTTTGCAGAGGATTCACCTGAAAGAATGAGTGTGGAGAAATCTTAAAGATATATTCTCCAATGTAGTCGGTAATGTGTCCCTCTCCAAAAAGGACAATGTTCCTTTCCCCAAGGACGAGGTTCGTATCCGTATCATTGATATTAAGCACCAAAGAGCTAAACCCTTCGATTTTCTTAAGCCTTTCAAGAAGGACATCAATTTGAGGAACCTCCTCTCTCGTCACGACCAGCACCACCATAAGGTCCCCAGTCCTGAAGCCCTTCCTTATCATCAAATTCCTTAGGATGCCTTTAGAGTTAACAGTGAGATCGTTCTGGTAAGTGGAAATCTTGAATTCTTCTGCCCACTCCCTGACTAATCTCAGGACCTTGTCTCCATCTTCATGCTGAACAATGCAGGCATTGATATCGACAATGCGATGCGATCTTCTGGCATAAAACCCAGCGATAAACTCCCCATTTACTCTCCCTAGCGGGATTTGAACCTTGTTTCTGTACCGCCAAGGATTTTCCATTCCAATGGTCTTGTCCACATCGACATCCTTGATTTTTCCAATTCTCTCCAAGGAGTCGATAACTCTCTTCCTTTTAAACTCAAGTTGTCCTTCATAGGAAGAATGCATGATATGGCATCCCCCACATCTATAATAGTAAGGGCATGGTGGCTCAACCCTATTGTCACTCTTCGTCAAGATCTCCATCATTTTCCCGAAGCCAAAGTTCTTATTGGTCTTCAGTACTCTGGTCCTTACTTTTTCGCCGGGCAAAGCAAAGTCGATAAACAGTGGATAATTGTCCACTTTACCGATTCCTTCACCTGTAAATCCCTGGTCTACAATATCTATAATAATTTCATCATTCTTCTTGATCATCTTCACCCAATCCAATCTTCATTTAATACCTACATTATAATGTATTAATGGAATTTTACCAAAAAAAATGCACCCGGTTAGGGTGCTGAAGTTTTTGAATCAGTTGCCAATAATTCATTTTTTACAGATTTAACTATAACATCAGTTTTGATTTCAAATGTAAATTTTTTGAATCTAATTTGTAACTTTTTTGTTAATTTTATTAATCAAAAGGTTACAAATCCACAAAACCATTGATTATCAATGCTTTTGTAATATATGTACAAATTGTTAATTTTGAATTTTTGCACCAAATTTATCTGATTTCCCTCTAAATTTCTAGAATTAACAATAAATCCATTAAAATCGATTCTTCACCCTTAAATAAGATATCATTTTCAGCTCTTTTTTGCGAACACATCTTTAGAAATTCCTGATTGAATTTCTAATTATTCTAAGGCTTTTCAATGATTGATTCAATTTTATCCTATATAGATACGGATTCAAAATAAGAATATAATCAAACTAATAAGACTCGATTCATCATTAAATATTACCTGTTTAACTCCTAAAAAAGGTGGAGGAAATCTATGGATAAGCGTAGAAAATCCGCATTCCCTTTCCTATTCTATCTGATCATAGGATTTGTGGTTTTCGTCGTCTTCAGTCATATCAGGCCTCTGTTTTTGTGGCCTATGGACCTCGCAGGCAGGCTATTTGTCATGGTGTTCCTTTTACTCGCTTCCTTGAAGCTTAAGGGAATGGAGAGATATCAGGACCAGGGTAAGGTATTCTATGCGTTCTTCACTGCCTCAGCAGCTTTATGTCTTGATTACTATCTGCCCACCAGCAAATGGCTTCTTGAAGCTATGCAGATAGGCATCAATACACCCATAGGGATTGCTCTCGATAAATTCGACAGCAGCATGATCATCATCGCCACCATAATTTTGCTGACAAGACTATCAGGTGGAAATCTGGCTTCGCTCTATCTGAAGAAGGGGGATCTCAAGCAAGGATTAACCATTGGCATCATCGCTTTTGTCATTTCCATGATCGGATCGATTTATGTCGCCAACCTCTTTGGAGCCCAGAACCTGACCCTGGAACGGATTTATCCTTGGCTTCCCTGGATCCTCATCTTCATTTGCTTCAATGCCATAAACGAGGAACTTCTCTTCCGCGGACTATTGCTCGGCAAAGTGCAGCCGATTCTTGGAAGATTCTGTTCTAACCTCGTCCTTGCCATTCCCTTTGTCCTTCATCATACGGGGGTCACGTATACAACTGATGCGCTACTCTTTTTGGCCTATCTTCTTCCCTTGTCTCTGGCCTGGGGATATATCACACAGAAGACTGACAGTCTTCTTGGGGCATTCCTATTCCATGCCGGTACGGATATCCCTGTAATTCTTGTTATTTTCTCAAGGCTGCCTTAGCTATCAGAACAAATCCTTGTATTCTTCAAAACTAAAAGATGCAATGAGTAGCGGAGCATTTGCTCCAAGCTCATTGCATCTTTTCAATTTAATTTCTTCTCCAGTTTTAAAGCTTATCCTTTCATTCCAATGAAATAAAAGGATTCACCAATTAAAGGATTATGACTTCAGGGCTGTTCTTCCATTGATGACAAGGCTTCTCTTGCCATCGATGGTCACAAGAGTTCCTTCAGTCAGTACGCCTAAAGCATTGACAGCTTCAGAAATTACAGGAATATCAAGTTTCATAGCTTCAACTGATATTGCAGGTGTTACCTGGTTAGTCTCTACAATGACTCCTGATACCTTGTGTAAAATATTGATATAGGCATCTGTCAGTGAATTTACGACAAGAATGTCACCATTTTCAATAACTTCATCCGCCATCTTATGTGAAGTAACTTTCTTTACGATTCCGCTGACAACCTGTATGGTATCATTGGTCTTCTTGCCTTGAAGAAGAACATCGCCGATCAGGTGAACCTTAATCATATTTGTTGAACCAATGAAGTTAAGTGGCAGGCCAGCTGTAATGACAACAAGGTCTCCGTCCTTAACAAATCCAAGCTTCTTTGCAATTTCAGCTGTTGAATCAATCATTTCATCCGTTGAATTATAAAGCTCTGCAACGATTGGATAAACTCCCCAATAAAGTGAAAGCTTTCTCGCTACATCTTTGCTTGGTGTAATTGCTAGGATTGGACATTCTGGTCTGAACTTTGAAACGTTCTTTGCAGTGCTTCCTGATACGGTTGCGGTAATAATTGCCGTAGCACCAAGTTCAAATGCAGTCGTTACACTGGCAAGACTTATCGCTGTTGGTACAGATGAAACATGAGTCGTCATCATCTTTGCGAGTCTCTTCTCATATTTGATACGATCTTCAGCTTCTTCAGCAATTTTAGCCATGGTTTTTACTGCTTCAACAGGATACTTTCCATTAGCGGTTTCACCTGAAAGCATGATACAGTCACTGCCATCAAAAATAGCATTGGCAACGTCTGAAACCTCAGCTCTGGTTGGTCTTGGGAATCTGATCATGGATTCAAGCATCTGAGTAGCCGTTACTACAGGCTTACCTACCATATTGGCAATTTCAATGATCTTCTTCTGGATTACTGGAACTTTCTCCAGTGGAATCTCAACGCCCATGTCGCCTCTGGCAACCATGACACCATCTGAATACTTGATGATTTCTTCTACGTTATCTACACCTTCCTGATTTTCAATCTTTGACATCAGGAAAATATCTTCAGCGCCAAGATTTCTGAGCACTTTTCTAATTGCTAGAACGTCATCTGCTTTTCTGATAAAAGATGCAGCAACAATGTCCACGCCCATCTCCACGCCAAACTTCAAATCGTCGATATCTTTCTGTGTCAGCGCTGGAAGCTGTGTTTTAATTCCTGGAAGGTTAATTCCCTTATGATCGGAAATTGTTCCGGAATTCAAAATCTTACAGGTGATTACGCCTGTTTCAGCATTAATCGCCTTAACTTCAAGGTTGATCAAACCGTCATCGATCAAAATGTTTGATCCAACAACGACATCTTCAGCAAGCTTCTCATAGGTTAAGGAGAACTTTGTCTCATCCCCAAGAATTTCTTCCTTGGTATAGATATCGATCATGTTGCCATCTGTTAGTGCCACTGGTGGATTACTAAAGTTATGGGTTCTGATTTCAGGACCCTTGGTATCCAAAAGGATAGCTACAGTCTTGCCGAGTTCTTCAGCAACTTTTCTAACTCTTTCAATCTTCATCTTGTGTGATGGATGGTCACCATGTGAGAAGTTATGTCTGGAGACATTCATTCCCGCAAGAATGAGTTCACGAATGGCTTCCTCTGATTCTGATGTGGGTCCGATTGTACAAATTATCTTCGTTTTACGCATGTTATCTTTCTCCTACTTTTTATTAGACCAAGTCCATAGCAATCTGATACAGCTGTTCATTGAATGGTCTTTCAATGCTCAGTGCTTCGTGTATGTCAAGATCAACGATGTCGCCTTTTACAGTGCCAATTACTCTTCCTGATTTACCTTCCATTAGAAGTTCCACGGCTCTATGCCCCATTTTAGAAGCCAGAATTCTGTCAAAAGCTGTAGGTGAACCACCTCTTTGTATATGCCCCAATACGGTAAGTCTAGTTTCAATTCCGGAAATTTCTTCAATTTCCTTGGCAATTTCATCTGATTTACCCACACCTTCGGCGATTACCACAAGGTTGTGATGTTTCTTTTGTTTCTGCCCATCCATAACTGTTCTGATGATATCTTCCTTCGAATATTTCTTCTCTGGAACAAGAATTGTGGTCGCACCACCGGCAAGGCCAGCATAAAGTGCAAGATCTCCACAGTTTCTCCCCATTACCTCGACTACGGACACTCTCTGATGTGAAGAAGAGGTGTCTCTAATCTTGTTAATGGCATCAATAACCGTATTTTGTGCAGTATCAAATCCAATTGTCCGATCTGTATAATCCAGATCATTGTCAATGGTTCCAGGAATTCCGATTGTCTTGATTCCAAGTTCAGATAATCCCTTGGCTCCCTTGAATGATCCGTCGCCCCCAATGACAACTAATCCTTCGATTCCATATATCTTTAAAACCTGAGCTGCTTTTTTTCTGACTTCCAAATCAGCAAATTCTTCGAATCTTGCTGTTTTCAGGATTGTACCACCTTTTTGGATGATATCAGAAACTGAGCTTCTGTCCATCGGGTGAATTTCACCCTCATGTAACCCCAAATATCCCTTATAAATGCCCATAACCTCTATGCCATTGACCAGAGCAGTTCTAACAACAGCTCTAATGGCAGCATTCATTCCGGGGGCATCGCCACCGCTGGTAAGTATTCCAATTCTCTTCATTTAATATCCTCCTTAAGAGGCAGAAGATTTGTCTTCTTCCGTCTGCAAAAATTTTCGCCCATATTATTGTATATCGAAAGCAGTTACATTTCAAGATGCTGTATTTTTATTGTTTTTCTTTTTAATCCCTTATCAAGCTTCGATAAGCTTTACATTGTCTTCTCCTAGCTTTTCCTTCAGCATGGCGATAACCGGAGAGCTCTCATCAATCCAGAGTTCTTTTGCCAGCTGCATGGCCTCCCGCTTGTCATTGGAGACGATGATCACCGGCGTTTCACCATTGAACGTTTTAAAAACAGGTCTTAATACCTTTACGGCCATTCGTGCTTCATTCATCGTTTTAAACCTCAAATATAATTTTAAGGACTTGATATGTTTTAAATCTCCGATGGTTTCCACGATGACTTTCGGATTTTCTTCCTCTTTAATGGAAAGTCTTCCCTTTATCAGGACGATTCCGTCTTCCTTCAGATACTCCACAACTTTTTCATAGGTCTTGGGAAATACGATACATTCGATGACCCCAGAAAGATCCTCAAGGTTCATGAAAGCCATCATCGTGGAATTTCTGGTGATCTTACGCGAAATATTTCTAAGAAGACCACCAAGGATTACTTTTTCGCCGTCCTTAAGCTGACTCTTCTTCATCATAGTTTCTGTATAAATTGTTGCATCATCCCGGATGTCATCAAGCAGACTATCATTATTTTCCAAGATGTCAGAAATTTTACTGCTCACGGCATTTTTCAGCAGGTCCTCATATTCGTCAAGCGGATGACCCGAGAGGTACATCCCTGTCATTTCCTTCTCCATGAATAGAAGGTCCTTTTTATCGAATTCCCTCAAACTTGGAAAATTAATATGCATGGAATGATCTTCTTCTAAAATATCTCCAAAAAGAGATACCTGTCCTTCGATATTCTTCTTGTTTTTCTGAGAGAAGCCCTCAAGCACCTTTTCGTAAACAGCAAGCATCTGTGCCCGATTTCCATCAAGTCCGTCGAAAGCTCCAGATTTAATCAGCGCTTCCATAGCTCTCTTGTTCATCGTACCTGAATTTACTTTCTCTGCAAAATCCATAATGGACTTAAATTCACTCGTTTGATTTCTTACTTTCACAAGAACATCCACGATGTTTTTCCCAACGCCTTTAATGGCTCCAAGTCCAAAGAAAATCGTATCTCCCTTGACCTTGTATTTGAATTCAGAGATGTTGATATCCGGAGGCATAATTTTAATGCCCAAAGTTTTAGCAAAACGCAGATACGACGCACATTTTTCAGCATTTCCGATAAAAGAATTTAACATTGCTGCGGTGAACTCCTGTGGATAGTAACGCATAAGATAGCCCGTCTGGTATCCAATGACAGCATAGGCAGCAGCATGCGCCTTGTTAAAGGCATAGCTCGCAAAGTCCATCATCTGGTTGAAGATGCTGTTAGCGGCTTCTTCACTGATGCCGTTTCTTACGCATCCGGGAACAATGATGTTTCCATCATGATCAAGGAGTCCATACGTAAAGTTTCTTCTCTCCTCTTCCATAACATCATGCTTCTTTTTGCTCATGGCACGCCTGACGATATCTGATCTTCCAAGAGAATATCCTGCAAGGTCACGTACAATTTGCATAACCTGTTCCTGATAGATGATTACCCCATAAGTGACCGACAGAATCGGCTCCAGTTCAGGGCAGAGGTAAGTAATCTTCTCCGGATTATTCTTGTTTTCAATGTACTTCGGAATTTCAGCCATTGGCCCTGGTCTGTAGAGCGAAATTCCAGCGATGATATCCTCAAGGCTGTCAGGTTTCAGCTCCTTCATGAAGCTGGTCATGCCGGCAGATTCAAGCTGAAAAACCCCAACGGTCTTTCCTTCACCAATCATTTTGTACACTTCCGGATCCATCAAATCGAGTGCATCGACATCGACTATAATATCTCGATTTTCACGGACCATTTCCACGGTGTCTCTCATGACCGTAAGCGTTCTTAAGCCAAGAAAATCCATCTTGAGAAGTCCAAGCTCCTCGAGGGTATTCATGGTGAATTGCGTGACGACAACATCGTCATTTTTTTGCAAAGGAACATATTCTACCAAAGGTCTTCCTGAAATGACCACGCCCGCCGCATGAGTAGACGAGTGCCTTGCGAGTCCTTCAAGCTTCCTTGAGATATCGATGAGCTCCATCACCCGTCCATCATCTTCATAAAGCCGCTTGAGTTCAGGATTGATTTCCAGCGCCTTGTCGATGGTGATGTTTAAGATGCCTGGAATCAGCTTTGCAATCTGGTCCACTTCACCATAAGGATAGTTCATTGCCCGTCCAACATCCCTTATGCAGGCACGAGCCGCCATGGTTCCGAAAGTGATGATCTGAGCGACATTTTGCTCGCCATACTTTTCGATGACATAGTCGATGACTTCCCCTCTTCTCTCATAACAAAAGTCCGAATCAATATCAGGCATCGAAACCCTTTCCGGATTAAGAAACCTTTCAAAGAGAAGATTATACTTGATGGGATCAATCTTTGTGATATTCAGGCAGTACGACACGACAGAACCTGCAGCACTTCCTCTGCCTGCGCCTGTTGCAATTTCATGGTCGTTGGCAAACTTGATAAAGTCCCAGACAATGAGAAAATAGTCCACATAACCCATTTGGTTGATGATAGATAGCTCGAATTCCAGTCGATCTAAGACTTCTCTTTGTTTTTCATCCGTAATCGAATCAAAGAAAGTATAGTCAGGCTCCTTCCCTTTGAATTCTTTAAAGAGGTCATACTTATGGATCATTCCTTCGTAAGTCTTTCTCTTCAGGAAGGCATAAGGGTCTTCTTCTGGAGGCAAAGGGAATTTTGGTAATTTCGAAACATGAAATTCATAATGGAAGTTACACTTTTCTGCAACTTTTATCGTATTTTCCAACGCTTCTGGTACATTTTGGAAAAGGTCATACATCTCATCTGGCGATTTCAGATAAAATTCATCTGAAGGATAACGCATCCTGTTTTCTTCGTCCACCGTTTTTCCGGTTTGGATGCAAAGAAGGATATCATGAGCCCTGGAATCCTCTTTCTTTAGATAATGCACATCATTTGTGCAGATCAGTGGGATATCAAGCTCCTCCGCCAACTTAATATTCATCTGATTAACTTTCTTTTGTTCAAGAAGACCATGATCCTGAAGTTCAAGATAATAATCTTCCTTAAAGAGATTCTTATAAAAAATTGCTGCTTCCTTCGCTTTTTCAGGCATCCCGAGGTTGAAGTACTCCTGCACTTCTCCTCCAAGGCATGCTGAGAGGCAAATTAGGCCTTCTGCATGCTTTCCAAGGAAGGCATGATCAACTCTTGGCTTATAGTAAAAGCCGCTTAAGGAGGCCTCAGATACAATCTGCATGAGGTTCTGATAACCTGCTGCATTTTTACAAAGGAGAACCAGATGATGCGTTGAATTCTCCGGATCAGTCGTTTTCAAATTCATGTCCTTTGCAGCAACATAAATTTCACAACCGATGATTGGTTTGATTCCAGCTTTTTTAGCTTCCTTGTAAAACTCTACCGCTCCATACATGCTCCCGTGGTCGGTAATCGCCACATGTTTCATTCCAAGCTCTTTTGCCCGTTCAATGACTCTCGAAATCTTGTTCGAACCGTCCAGGAGACTATATTCCGTATGCAGGTGAAGATGACAAAACTGTCGTTCCATGGTTTCCTCCTTTCAAAAACAATCGATAAATCTAATGGTTATCATGTAAAATATTTAAACCTAATTCATAGGCAAAAGCAGTCTATCCTTTTATGAAACAAAATCACAGGCTTTGGATGCTTCCAGCATCGGTTTAAGATTCTTGAGAACGGTACCTACATGATACTCATGCACCTGATATTTGTCCATTTCTTCTTGATTGTCAAAGGTTGTGATCAGGCAGATGTCATAGCTTCTTTCTGTAAAAAGCATGTCCATCCCTACGGTAAGTCCTTTCAGATATTCGATCTTCCCTTCCATGGATAGAAGCAGATCCCTCGCCTTTTCCATATTTTCCTTGGAATTATCCTTAAGCTTGAATAGTACGACATGTGTAAACATCATGTTCCTCCTAAATATTAAATCTATTTTTTATCATCATTATCTTTTATCCATTTCTATAACTTGTCATCGATGCGAAATCAGTCATCCAGCGTGTGAACGATGTTCAGTCTTGAACTCGCGATCAGCTTGTTTTTGGATTTCAGGACCACATCCACTTTGGAGTGAACTTTTGAGGTCTTGATGGTGACCACTTCCAGGGTGAACTTCGAATCAATACCCAGAACTTCGTAAAAATCTGTTGAAGTCTTATCGAGAATACAGCTGTAATACTGATTCTGCAGCTGTGTAATGGCCGTCTTCGCCATGAGCATCGATAAGAGTCCTCTTGAGGCATTGCCGAGAGGATCCAGGAACTCTGGGGTAATCAGGCCATGATAGAAAAACCGCCCCTCTCTTTTTTCGAATTCCAAGGACCTTAAGATCCTGTCCTCAATGGTGTCCGTTTCCATCGGCTTTGTTTGCCTTTCCTGAAGTGCCTTCAGAATATCCGTCCTCGTGATCAAGCCAACAAGTTTTCCTTCTTCAGTGACAGGACACAAGGGAAGGTTTTCCCAATCCATGATATGTGCCACATAAGAAACTGTAGATTTTGGCGTGATGGAAATCTGTACTCTTCTCATGGTATTGCGAAGAAGATCCTCATCCTGATGACCTAGGGTTTCTTTAGGCGTGATAATCCCAAGGACAGTCATCTTGCTGTCTACAACAGGAAACTTTTCATGCAGGGTTTCTTCCGAAAGTCGCTTATAATCGCCGATACTGTCTGTTTCACGGAGATAACTTATCGCCTCATTACTGCTCACAATATCTTTGACATAAGGGATGGTCTGCTTGATGAGGTTCTCAGAAATTCCACGGTTGATCATGGAAGCGGTCGTAAAGGTATCATAGGAGGTGGAGATGATCGGCAATTTTAAACGATTTGACAAAGCGACGTTTTTTTCGCTGGCCTTAAATCCTCCAGTAATCAGCACTCCAACGCCCATATTAAGCGCGATGGTATGTACTTCGTCCCGGTTACCTACGATAAGCAGTCCTCCGACAATCAGGTACTTCTTCATGGCCTCGATGGTCATTGCGCCGATATTGAACCGGTAAATCGTCTTCTCTATGCCTTCTTCGCCGCCTAAAAGCTCCCCATCTATAATTCGAATGATTTCCTTATAGGTGATGCTTTCAATCTTCTTTTCTTTCTCGCTTTCAACCCGAATCGTTCCTGTCCTTGGAAGAGTTTCCAGATAGCCTTCCTCTTCCATGATTTTAATGGCCTTGTATGCCGTAGCATCACTGACGCTTTGTTCCTTTGCCAGGGTTCTTACAGAAAGTTTCGTTCCAAGCTGAAGTTCCCTGATATGGTCCATGATCCTATCGATTTTAGCCAACTAAATCCCCCCCTTCCTCAGTTCATCTGCAATCTTTTCGATTTTTCTAAGTCTATGGTTTACGCCGGATTTTCCTACAGGAGGATCGAGCATTTCTCCAAGCTCTTTCAAGGACTCATCAGGATAATCAAGCCTCATTTCTGCAATTTCTCTTAACGGTTTCGAAAGCCTCGCAAGACCCAGCTCTTTCTCAATGAGCCTTATGGATTCCACCTGCCTCACAGCTGCATTAACCGTCTTCGAGAGATTAGCAGTTTCGCAGTTGACGATTCGGTTGACATTATTTCTCATGTCCTTGACAATCCTTACATTCTCAAACTCAAAAAGACTGTTGAATGCACCGATGATGGATAAGATATCCACGATCTGCTCTCCTTCTTTAAGGTAGACAATAAAGGAGTTTTTGCGGGAGATGACCTTTGCACTCAGCCCATAGGAATTGATGAGACCCATGAGGTCCTCGGCATGTTCCTGGGAGCTCGTGACGAACTCCAGATGGTATGCCTTCTCTGGATTTGAGACACTGCCAGAGCCCAGAAAAGAACCTTTAATATAAGCTTTCTTCAAGGCATCATTCCTTACAAGCATCTTTTGAATGGAGTAGTCCAGACTGAATACTTCCTGGTCATCCTTCATGATCCCTGTTTCTACAAGTAACTTTCTTAAACCCATATCCTCATTAATAATGATGATATACACATTATTTTTCTTTAAGGAACTTGATCTTTTTACCATGAGTTTTCCATGGATATTGAGGTGGTCCTTGAGCAGCTTAAAAACAAATCTTGCTGTGGAAGGATTTTCAGTTTTAATCTTGAAAGATAATTTTGACGAGGAAAAAGAGAGGGTCCCAGATACCTTCATGATCGCCGAAATCATGGAAAGTATCTCATCCCTGGATATATCTGTATTTTTTGTTATTTCACTTTTTACAATATAGGAAAAAGACATTGTATCACCTTTGCTCTATCTACCTTTACAGCAGACATAAATTTTAAACAACTGTACCAATAATTTCAAAAACTAGTACAGCCCATATACACTAAATTATACCATAAGTGAAAGAACCATACGAATAGTCTTTAAATTTGAATAACATGTTATCGATATCGATTTGTGAATTAGCGAAATGAAGCAAAGATGGTTGTGATTGTTGCTCAATTTTTTCCATAAAAAAAGGGCTTCAATTGAACCCCTTTTTCACGCGATTATGAATCTTTCCTAATGGAATTATCCTTCTCCTGATCAATTTTCTCGATTTCGTACTTGATGAGATATGGAAGAAGGATTAGCACCAAAGCCATATATAGGATATAAAGCGATAACGAAACTGGTGTTGATAGTTTATTCGGGAAAAGAATGTTTAGAAGCATTGGAAGTGTCAGCAAAATTACATAGAGAACTTTGCTCTTATGCTTAATATGATAAGCCGTCCCGCAGTTTTCGCATGTAACGTTTCGATAATGTCCCTCTCGTCCTAAGATCAGCACTTTCCATATCGTTTTATACCTTAATTTCTTACCGCATGTCGTACAATGATGAATCCCCATCTTTTTCTCCCCCTTCATCTCTATACCTACTCTTAACCTGTTTTATTTCTTGTATCCTCTCAAAGCTTCTTTTTTCTGTAACTCCACTAGATTTATATCTATGTTTATTATAATCTATTCTGTTTTTCCTGAATATTTCTACAATCTTTTATATGGTTAGATTATACCAAAATCATTTCAAAAATACTATCCCTACAAATATTTCAAACAGAGCAAAAAATAAGGACTCTGTTTACACAGAATCCCTGTTTTTAGTTTCCATAATCCAATCGATATACCACTTCACTACCAACCACTCTTCCATCAGCCATAAAGCCAAGACTGGAGTAGAGATTCGCTGCCCACTCATTTTGGGGTTCAAAGCTGATAAATAAGACATGATGGTTTTTATCCTGCTTGATCCGTTCAAGAAGAAGCTCCATGGCAATTCTGCCATAACCTCTGGACTGGAATTTCCTGTCGATCATCAGTCTGAAGATCCAGTATTCATGATCAGTCGTATCCAGGCAATACATCATGAAGCCAACTGGCACTTCATCATCATAAATACCGAGGGGGATGCATTCCGGCTGGAAATGAGCCTGGGCAAGAGAAGTGCTGTTAGAAGCCACAAACTTGGTTTGTTCTTCTGTTGGACTTAGCTTCACGATACTTAACCAGTTTTCAATTGTAACATCCCTTAAAGTTATCATTTATTTCCCTTCCTTTTGGAATTTATCTTTTATCTTCAATTTATCTGAAAGGATGACATACTCGAGAATTCTCTTCTTATCATAAACCAGCGTCTTTTCAAGAATAATTTCCATCAAGCGCTTTGAAAGTTTATCCGCATCATGCCTGACCGATTTTTCACTGGGCAGGATGAAGTCACCTTCGATCAGTTCAAATTCACTACGCGCCAAATTATCGTAGTCAATCTTGACTTCCCATTGATTCATGTCATGATATTTCTTCCCTAATTTCTCCTCAGGGATATCCTTGTTATTGGCAAAAACAAAATCCAGTTTTCCAATATCCCCATGTTCATATATCGACTTGATATGATCAGAAACATTGAAGCCATCTGTCTCCCCAGGCTGGGTCATGACATTGGCGATGTAGATCTTAATCCCCTTGCTCTCCTTAATGGCTTCAGGCACTCCCTTGACTAAAATATTGGGAATGATCGAAGTGTAAAGCGATCCTGGTCCTAATATAATCGCATCAGCCTTTAAAATTTCTTCCCTGACATCAGGCAAACACTTTGCATTTTCTGGCGTAATATAAAGCTTTTTAATTTTAGCTCCTTCAGAAATGCTGACATGTGGAATGTTTGACTCTCCTATGACCAGTTGGTCATTGTCGAGCAGCGCATTGATCTTCACATTATCAAGGGTTACCGGCAAAACTTTGCCCGTTATGGCAAGAACACTAGCCATTTTTTGTACAGCATCTTCAAAATTATCAGATACACCGTCCATTGCCGCCAGGAAAAGATTTCCAAAACTTTGACCTTTAAGCGTCCCATCTTTGAACCTGTACTGCATGAGTTCTTCCATTAGGGTATCTGTATTGGCAAGGGCTACAAGACAGTTTCTGATATCTCCTGGAGGAAGCATCCCAAGATCATGCCTTAATGATCCTGAACCTCCGCCATCATCCGCTACTGTTACAACCGCTGTAATATTATTTGTATAATTTTTGAGTCCTCTTAGAATTGTCGACAGTCCCGTTCCCCCGCCGATGATAACCACTTTTGGTCCCTGAACAAGAAGTTTCTTTTGATGGATCAGACTTCCGATTTCTCTGGAGTCCATGTTGAAATTGATAAATCCTCCACTTGCTAAAGACATAAAACTTTTTAAAAGTTCATTGATAGAAACATAAAGAAGCGAGATGCCCAATACTAACAAATATATGTAATAAAATTTATATGACACCCCATAAAACCGTCTAAAGATTAGCTCAATGATTCCGAAAACAATGAGGCTTATCCCCACAATCCCAAGACCAAACCATCTTTTTATTCCAAATCCCGCATTAAAAAAATCTTTGAAATTCATAACTAACACCTAGTACCCTTATCCTTTGATTCCCCTAAATTATACCATAATCATGAAGCCTAATGACAACATCCCAGCAAACTCGTTTCGGATGGATATCATTAGGCTTCCTCTTATATGGTTTTACCGCAGTTCTTGCAGAACCTGGCATCCTCTTCATTAAGTTCTCCACATTCCCTGCACCTGATTCTGATGACTTCTTCGGCATCTTCGCCGCTTCCACCCTTCTTCAGGACATCGACTTCGTCCAAAGCGTCATTAAGGAGTCTTCCAGCTGCGCTGGCGTAGGGATTGAGGTCCTCTCTGGCTTTGTCCGGGTCAAGGATGAGCCCTGATCCCGCTGCGCCTCTTGCACCGATATTCATGATTATGCTCCCGATAAAAATCATGATGAAACCAATGATGCTATTTGCCATGGGATTTCTTCCGCTGGCCATCATTTCAAAGGGATCACCAGTAAATGCAACCACAAATGTTGATAAAAATAAAATTACTCCAATAATCATCAGGCCCATACCCACATAGTAGAGTGCTTTTCTTTCATTTGATATTTTATTCTTCATTCTGCTTTCCTAGCCTCCAATGTTAATTTTTTTGAATACAATCTATACTTTAATTGTCATTAACCATTTCATTACCATTTTAAAATTAAGAGTTAACCTGTCCTCTAGCGCATTGGCTTTAAAGAATCAGCTGCAAGGGTTTCCAGCTTTCGATTATTCTCGATCTCGCCAAGTACGGTCTTCAATGCCTCTATAAAGCCTTTATTATTTTCCATGGTCGAAATGGTTACCCTGATGTAACCGGGAAGATTGAGGAAAGTACCAGGTCTTATGATATAGCCCATTTTCATAAGACGCTCAAAGAGCAGCATGTCATTTTCACCTGAATTGAAGAGAATGAAGTTTGCATCAGAAAGGACATAGGAAAGATTCATCTTACTCAGTTCTTCATAAAAATATTCTTTACCTTTCTTGTTTTCGTTATGGACCATTTTGATGAACTCCTGATCCTTGAGTGCTTCCACAGCAGCTTCTTGGGCAAAGAGGTTCACATCAAAGGGATCGATTACCCGATAAAAGTAATTCACAAATTCGCTTGATGCAAAACCATATCCAATTCTAAGCGAAGCCATGCCGTAAGCTTTTGAAAAAGTTCGGAGAACAATGAGATTTTTATGGTTATCAAGATAATCGAGGGAATCAAAATAATCTTCCCTTGTGACATATTCACGATAAGCCTCATCCATTACAATGATGATGTTTTCACTGACTTCCTGAAGCAGCTTCTCAAATTCAGTTCTGCCAATTGATGAACCAGTCGGATTATTAGGACTACACAAAAATATAATCTTTGTTTTTTCTGTGATGCACTTTTTCATATCGTCCAAATCATAAACAAGATGACTCATATTTGACCTGACAATTACTGCTCCACTAAGTTTTGCATTATCCTCATATCTGGAAAAAGAATGGTCTCCTGTAATGATTTCATCACCTTTATTGATAAACGTTGAAAAGATAACTTTGATCAAAGAATCAGAACCATCTCCGACAAATATCTCTTCAATTGGTCTGTGATATTTATTCATTAGGGCTTCCCTGACAGAATATGAGCTGGAATCGGGATAAAGTGCAACATCTAGATAAGTTTTTAAAAGAGATTCTCTCACTCTTTCGCTGCAACCAAATGGATTTTCGTTAGAAGCCATTTTAACAATTTTCTCCAGCCCCAGTTCTCTTTTTACCTCGGATATGGGTTTTCCCGCAATATACCTTTTCATACCCTTTACTTCATTTCTCACTAAATCATCCATCGACTTCCCCCTTGATCTCTGAATATTCTTAGTTTAATGATACTTTATTTCTTGTTGTGAGACAAGACATAAGAGAGCTCATCCAGGAATAATCGGCGTCAACAGGCATATAAGCAATGTTTTATACCTAAAGATGGATCCTTCCAAAATGCAGCGATTAATCCAAAGAAGAATTAAATAGAATGGACCACGATTTAGAAGAATCCATTTATCAAAAAATAAAATGGTTCAGACTTACCTTTCGGTTAAGTCTGAACCACAAATAAACTTGATTAAATAAAAATGAAATGATGAGATTAATCCTTATTTTTGTCTTCTCCAACAATTAGGACTTCAGTACTAAGTTCCACTTGGAATTTCTCCATTACCTGATTTTGGATGTAGGTAATGAGATTAAGTACATCCTCAGCTGCTGCATGATCTTTGTTGATTAAAAAGCCGCTATGTTTTTCGGACACTTGCGCGCCACCGATTTGATATCCCTTGAGTCCCGCATCCTGAATCAGCTGTCCTGCATAATAGCCTGTAGGTCTTTTGAACGTACTTCCTGCAGAAGGAAATTCAAGTGGTTGTTTCTCTTTTCTTTTATTCGTCAAATCATCGATTTTGTTTTTGATTTCTGCTTTGTCGCCTTGTTTTAGTGTAATCACTGCATCAAGTACAATATAGCCATGTTCCTTTACAGCGGAAGTCCTATACCCCAGCTCAAGTTCATCCTTGGTAAGGACCTTGATTTCGAGATCTGGCGTAATTACCCTTACACTTTCAAGGACAAAGGACATTTCTCCATCATAGGCTCCAGCATTCATAAATACCGCTCCACCTAGAGTTCCTGGGATGCCACAGGCAAATTCAAAGCCTGTAAATCCGGATTCATAGGCGAGATCTGAGATTTTACTCAGTAATGCGCCACACTCCGCAATAATTTTGTTCCCTTTGATTTCTATATTCTTGATCATTTCGGTCTTGATGACTATTCCCCTGATTCCACCGTCCCTAACTAATAGGTTTGAGCCATTTCCAATGAGAAATGTAGGGATATTATTCTTCTTTATAAAACGAATAACCTGAATAAGTTTATCAACAGTATCTGGAATAACCAGAATATCTGCGACTCCTCCAATTTCGAAACAAGTATGATTCTTCATGGGTTCATCCACAAGAATTTCCTTTTCAGATAGGAGTGCCCTCAATTCTTCATATGCACCTGCGTATTTATTCATTAAAAATGCTCCTTAAACTTAATTTCATCATGCAATTATACACAATTAATCTGAATAAATAAACAAAAATTTATGTTTTTGCATTTATTAGACCAATTAAAAAACTACTGTTATTATTTTACCACTACTAGATGAAATTAAAAGTGAATGTTTTGATATAAAACAAAAACTTCTTGGAAACTAAGGTTTATCAGCTTTGGCTTACTCATTTTCCGGATTATCTTTTCCGTGAAAATAAGAATGGATACTTACCGCTGTTTGCTTGTCGATTGACGGGGTTTCCATGAGTGTATCAACAGAAGCTTCCCGTATTGCCTCAATAGAGCCAAACCGCATCATCAAATTTTTTCTTCTGCTTTCTCCGACACGAGGAATATCCTCCAAGATTGAATGCAGTGTTCTTTTATCTCTTAAGGTTCTGTGATAGGTGATGGCAAACCGATGAACTTCATCTTGGATTTTAGTGAGAAGAAGCATGGCTTCCTTCATGTCTTTTATGCCATATTCCTTATTCATGAAGATGATTCCGCGGGTTCTGTGATAATTGTCCTTTACAAGTCCAATTACCGGAATTTCGAGTTGAAGTTCATATAAAACCTCTAAAGCAATATTGACCTGACCTTTTCCACCATCCATGATGATTAAATCTGGGAAAGTTGAAAATTTTCCACCTGTATACTCCAGTTTTCTTTCCTGGATCTCCCGAACTTCGTCAAGTCCTCTTTTAAATCTTCTGGTCAGAATTTCTCTTAATGAATCATAATCATTTGCACCTTTAACGGTCTTAATCTTGAATCTTCTATAATCACTTTTTTTGAACCTGTCTTTTTCATAAACAATCATGGTCCCTACAGAATCAACGCCCTGTATATTCGAAATATCATAGGCTTCAACCCGTTCTGGTTGACTGTCCAGCTCCAAAAGGTTCGCGATTTGAGAAAGCGCATCATTATTTCTATGGTATTCCTGAAGAATCTTTTGTTTGAATTGATCCATCGTTATTTTGGCATTGCTTTCCGCAAGACTGAGCATACTGACTTTTTCACCGCGTTGAGGCGTAATGAGCGTAACGGCTTTGCCACGTCTCATATTCAGCCATTCAATGAGCACCTTATCCGTAATCAGTGCTTTGGTATATATCTTTTTGGGAATAAAGGCTGTGCCACTATAGTAACTTTGAATAAAGTCGCTGGTTATGGTTTCATCTTCTTCTTTTGCAAAACCCTCCAGAATAAAATGTTCTCTTCCCACAAGTTTTCCATCTCTAACATTAAACACTTGGACGGAGACATCTTCTTCATCTTTATATAAGGCGATATAGTCCTCATCATCTAACGAGCGGGTAAAGATTTTCTGTTTCTGAACCGTTTTATCAATAGCATAGATTTTATCTCTCAAATGTGCTGCCTTTTCAAAATCCAGTTGTTCAGATGCCTTTTGCATGTCTTCTCTTAAAGTTCTTTTGATTTTAACATCCTTCCCTTCAAGGAGATTGATGATATCATCAATCATCTGCCCATACTCTGTTTTAGAGATATAGCCAGCACAGGGTGCCTTGCAAAGGCCTAAATGATAATTGAGACACGGCGTCGTTCTTTCGCCAAACTCCAAGATAACCCGCTTACACATTCTAATGGGGTAAATATTCTTTATCGTATCCAGTGTTTCATAAACCGCTGAAACGTCAGTATAGGGACCGAAATATCGATTTCCGTCCCTTGCATAGGTTCTTGTAATATATACTCTTGGAAAATCCTCATTCGTTGTGATCTTGATAAAAGGATAATGTTTATCATCCTTTAAAAGGACATTATACCTTGGGCTATGCTTCTTGATCAGATTCATTTCCAGAATCAGCGCTTCCATTTCATTGTCCGTTACAATGTATTCGAACTCAGAAATCTTGCTGACCATAATTCTTGTTTTTTCAGAATGGTTCTTTAAGTTCATAAAGTAAGACCTGACCCTCTTTTTGAGGTTCTTTGCCTTACCTACGTAAATAATTTCACCCATTTCATTTTTCATGAGATACACGCCCGGATTATCCGGGAGGATGCTCAATTGATCTTTTAATTCAAACACTTTATCACCTGTTTTCCAAATACCAGCTCATGAGATCACCTGCAATCTTCGCAGCTTTTCCTCCACCGGACTGTCCATCCAATACGATGACAGATATTGCGATTTGAGGATCCTCTGAAGGTGCAAATCCAACAAACCAAGAATTAATGACATCTACGCTATTTCCAGCTTCTGTGTCTCCGGTCGTCACATATTTATCCTGTGAGGTTCCTGTTTTTCCTCCAGCTCTTATGGCAGACAATGCTTTCATATTCTTGCTATTGGAAGAATCGACATTATTTACCATATAAGATTTTACCAACTGAGCATTTTCAACGGAGGTTACCGTACTGTATAGCTTTGGTTCGAAGATTTCCTTCGTTGTTCCATCATACTTTAATATAGAATTGACAATCCGAGGTGTCATGAGTTCTCCGTCATTTGCAATAGCGGACGCAACCATCGCCATCTGAAGAGGATGTGTCGATACGCCTGTCTGACCAACCCCTGATGCTGCTAAAGCACCATCATCACTTTTGCTATAAGGCGTGAATATACTCTTCCCTATCGTCATGTCATTTAGTTCAAATGTCTGGTTAAATCCAAATTTCTCTGCGGTTTCCTCTAGTTTGTCTCCACCCAGCTCTATGGCCAAGGTTCCAAATACCACATTAGAGGATACTGCAAATGCTTTCTTCAAGTCGATGTTTCCATATTTATTTCCGTCAACGTTTGGAAGGCTCTTACCGGTTTTGACATTCAATACCCCCTTGTCTTCAAACGTTCTTTCAGTTACGCCTTGAAGATTTTCAAGCGCAGAGATCAAGGTGATGATTTTAAAGGTTGAACCAGGAAAATAAGTTCCTCTTGCTGCCTTATTTAAAAGCACCGCATCATCCTTGGTTTTCTGAAGAAGTTCTCCATACTCTTTATCAAGATTGTTCGGATCATAACTTGGTCGGTTAACCATGGCAAGGATTTCTCCGGTTTTAGGATTCATTGCAACAATAGAGCCGCTATCACCAAGATCATCGCCTAGTAACTCATATGCTTTTTGCTGAAGTGCCGTATCGAAGGTTGTCACCACATTATTACCCGCTTTTGTTCTTTGAATCGCCTGTGTAGGATTCTTCAAAATTTCGAGCAAATTCGATCTGTTGATGTTCAGCTTATATTCATCCGTAATCAGTGTCTTATCCATATAACTTTCAAGTCCAGTAGTTCCGGAATTTGAGATAAAACCTAGGATTTGGGCGAAAAATTTCTGTCCATTGTAGATTCTGCTCTGACTTCCGTTTTCGAGCCTTTCGCTATAGGAGAGAGCAGCACCATTTTTATCATAGATAGTCCCTCTAAGGACTTCATTCCTTTCTGCGGCATATCTGACATTGCCTGGCTTCGTTGCGATATCAGTGGCCATTGCAACCTTGAAATACACCATATAACCCATGATTCCTATAAATAGCGCCAGAATGACACCAGAAAGGATCATAATATTTTTATTCAATGCTTTTCTTCTAGCATCCTCTTTCATTGCCTACACCTCCTCGGATATCTTCTGTATGATACCCAGGCAAAAGAATACCGTAAGCATCGACGTACCGCCATAACTGATGAGCGGCAGAGTAATGCCGGTAAGTGGGATCATATTGAGCACGCCTCCGATGATTACGATAACCTGCATGGCGATCATCACAGAGAAGCCTACCACGAGTAGCGATGTAAATACGGATTTGGCATTTAATGCAGCTCTGATGTTTCTAAAGAACATGAGAAAATAAATGATCATAATTCCTAAAGCGAAAATCATGCCCATTTCCTCTACAATGACTGCGAAAATATAATCAGATTTATTGATTGGAATATACTGCGGATATCCATTGAAAAGACCGCTGCCGAAGTATCCTCCAGAAGCCATCGCATACAGCCCCTGAACGATCTGATAACTTTCATCCCCGGCATATCGCCATGGATCGAGCCAAATCATTACTCTGTTTCGTATATGTGGAAAGAGTGCGTAGCTCGCTAGAGCACCTACCGCACTTAACCCAAATGAAATCAGCAGATATTTCAGTTTAGAAGTTGTGGTATAAATCATCGCAATCGCGATAAAGGTAAAAATCATTGCAGAACCAAGATCCCGTTGAAGAACCATGAATCCAAGAGAAACCACAACGACAATCCCCGGTTCAATCAATGACTTCAGATCTGTATAATTTTTCAGACTGCTCGCCAGATAAAACACAAAGAAGATTTTGCCGAACTCTGAAGGTTGAAAAGATACTATGCCCAAATCCACCCAGTTCTTGGCCCCATACTTGGTTACCCCGATAAATGTCGCCATTGCCATAAAGATTATGGTTCCTACCAGGTAGAAATTCTTGAACTTGGCAAACCTGTTAAGATTAGGCAGAACAATCACTAGAGCGATGTATGCACTGATTCCGATGATAAACCACAGAACCTGCTTGATCGCGATATTGGGGTCAAGCCGATAAAGCACTGCTATACCGATGACTGGCAAGACCGAGATGAACGTGACTAAAAATTTGTCCCCATTAGAAAAAAACTTATTCACGACCAAATGAGCATAGCTTATAAGCACACACATGACTGCAGCCATGATCAGCGCACCGATATCAAATGGTGAGGACATAATCGCTATATTAAAAAAAAGTGCAAAGGTTAAAAAATATATGGGAATGAGCATTCTTACTTTTGAATCTTTCATATTTGTATTCTCCCATTAGACAATGACTTTGATTGACAAGTTACCCACAGTGATCAAATCATCATTCTTCAGGTAAGTCTTCATTGCTAATTTTTCTCCATTTAAGAGGGTTCCATTCGTTGATTTGTTATCCTCGATGACAAATCTTCCTTCATTCGGAAAAATCCTAAAGTGATATCCCGACGCATAAGGATCTGTCAGGACTATGGTATTATCGTTTTTTCTTCCGAAAGTCGTCTCATGAGTAATGTTAAGTAGTAGACCTTCTTTGAGATTTCGGTTGTCACCGGCCTTTATGACCTTTAAACGTAAGGTATCTTCCTCTGGTTTGTCATAACCGTTCTTCATGTCTTTTTGCATGAGAAAAAGCGACCTTAAAATAATATAAAATAAGACCAAAACAAAAAAACTAGTAAATATCAATCCGATAATTCGATTAATGTCCATCATTATCCCCCTTTATCCCTAGATAACATTTATTCTACAGTCTCAACATTAACATTGGTTGAAAATCGCCTTAAAATAAGCCATCAAGAGTCTTAAGAATTCTCGATGATTGTCATCTTCTTCTACCAATTATACCAAATTATAAACATAATCCATAGAACATATTTTCGATTCCACTCCAAAGAACAAGGATCCGGCTTAATCGTCGAATTCTTGTCCACTTTTTGCTATTCAGATAATCCAAAATTAATTTATACAAAAAACTATTTAAGTGATGTTAAAGGCTATACCTCAATTCCAAGAAATTGTTTTACTGCAAGTCCAATGAGGAATGATACAAACGCTACAGTTAAACTAACTGTACTCATTTCTTTAAATTTCGCCTTAAAGGACAGATCTTTCGCAATCGCAATATAATAATTGAATGCTGCGATGATCACTATGACGAGTCCCAGCATCATGATTAAAGCTTGCGTAAAAGACTTGTCAGGAAAAATTGCATAAGGCGTAATAAGAATAATTACAGTTGTCAGATAAGCGATTCCTGTATAAACCGCGGATTTTAGGGCGTTTTTCTCTCCATCATTTTTAGCGGATAAATACTCCGAAGAAGCCATGGACAGGGTCGCTGAAATTCCTGTAATTAATCCTGCGAGAAGAATAAGTCGATTGCTCTGCATCGCAAATGTCCATCCGGCAAGGCTTCCCGTAAATTCTACCAATGCATCGTTAAGTCCAAGCACCATGGATCCCACATACTGTAGTTTTTCTTCGTCAATCATCTGAATGAGCAGCTGTTCATGTTCATCTTCCTCTCTGACAATAACTTCCAAATCCGGGATTTGCTCAGCTAGTTCCAGAGAAAATCCTCTAACCATAACATGATTAAATGCACTTTGCTTCTTCTCCATGATCTTAATCGTAAAGGTGTACCCTAATAGTCTTCCAAGAAAAACATACCAGTACACCAAAAACATATTGGGTTTGACATCAACTTTCGTAAAGTTTTTCCAGATCTCATAGTGTTTATTTTCAGAATCAGCAATTTCCAATAGCACTTTTTTATCTTGCTCATTTTTTATACTACCCTGCAGCTTCAGGTAGATCAGGCGTTCAAGCATTTCCGCCGCCTGTAGTTTCTTGACAAAATTTAGTAGACTAACCTCTTTCTCCATGTTTCCCTCTTATCCTCAACTCAATAGTTTCACAATATACAACAATTACATTGTACTCAATTTAATTTTAACCGTCAAGATTTTATCTCACTCTTCACTAATATTGCTGCTGATTAGCAGATTGAAAAACATTCAGTATCTGAAGGCACGCATAAACAAAAAAAGAGGATTCGATGCTGTATCGAATCCTCCAAAACCTGATTATAAATAATATTGTCTTAATCTTTTCTGTTAGCTAGTGGCTGAGTCCAATGACTGGAGTAAGTATAGAATAATTTTGAAGGTTAATCCTTATTTTGGAATATCCTTCATTACGATATCTATCGCTTCCTGATCTAGATAAAATGAGACATCACCACACTTAGGACAAAGCGTTGATTTTACTTTCCCCCTGTGATTACCCAAAATTCTCTTTTTGTATGAAATAGCTACCTCATATACCCCTTGAGCTGTAACTTCCAAGTCATCTATTAGTTCATTATTACATTTACTACAAATTTTCATTGCCAATATCTCCTTTAAACAAGTATTTATTACGCATTTAACTCATATTATTTTTTCGAAAACAAAGTACTGTTTGCAATTGATGAAGAAACACAGTAATGTAACTAATAATTTTTCTGCGCTATTAGGGTCTCAGACTTAAGAATTGTGCCTGATATACCCGTCTTTTCTCTTATCCCTTTACTGCATCTGAACCCAGGGTGTCCCTAATAATTATGAATAGACAATTTCATCTAACAGCGTATCTTACAGCATTTTTTTCAAATATTTCCCGGTAAAGGACAATGAGTTCATCGCTATCTCTTCTGGTGTGCCTTCAGCAACAAGCGTTCCACCTTTTTCTCCACCTTCAGGGCCTAAATCGATGACATGGTCGGCACATTTGATGATATCAAGGTTATGTTCTATGACAATAACAGTATTGCCTGAATCCACAAGCCTTTGGAGAATTTCATTAAGCCTTTTGACATCGTCCGTATGGAGACCTGTTGTGGGTTCATCCAACATATATAGGGTTTGGCCCGTTCCGATCTTTGAAAGTTCGTAAGCTAGCTTTATTCTTTGGGCTTCTCCACCCGAAAGCTGGGTTGATGGTTGTCCCATCTTGACATAACCCATTCCAACATCCACAAGCGTTTTGATCTTATTATGGATTCTATGTTGATTTTCAAAGAACTTTTCAGCTTCTTCAACAGTCATCTCAAGAACATCAGCAATATTCTTCCCTTTGTATTTTACTTCAAGTGTTTCTCTGTTGTATCTCTTTCCTTTGCAGATTTCGCATGGAACGTAGACATCAGAAAGGAACTGCATTTCTATCTTTAGGATTCCGTCTCCTGAACAAGCTTCGCACCTTCCGCCCTTCACATTAAAGGAGAATCGTCCTGGCTTATAGCCTTTTGACTTCGAATCAGGTGTATTGGCATAAAGCTCCCTGATCATGTCAAAAACTCCAGTATATGTCGCTGGATTGGACCTTGGTGTCCTTCCAATCGGGCTTTGGTCGATATCAATGATCTTATCAATGTATTCTATACCAAGGACAGCGTCATGCTTTCCAGGCAATACTTTGGCCCTGTTGATTTTCCGATGCAGTACCTTATACAAAATCTCATTGATCAGTGTGGATTTGCCCGAACCAGATACTCCTGTAACTGCAATGAACTTCTCTAGAGGGAATTTCACTTCGAGATTTTTCAGGTTATTTTCTCTAGCACCCTTTACCGTGATAAAGTTACCATTCCCTTTTCTTCTTTCACTGGGTACTTCAATCTTCATTTCACCGGTTAAATACTTGGCGGTGATGCTTCGTTTTGATTTCATGACTTGCTTTAAAGTTCCCTTGGCAACAACCTCTCCGCCGTATTCACCTGCACCAGGTCCGATATCTACGATATAATCTGCATTTCTTATGGTATCTTCATCATGTTCGACAACAATTAAAGTGTTTCCATTGTCTCTCAGTCTTTTTAACGTTTCAATAAGCCTGTCGTTATCCCTTTGATGTAATCCAATACTTGGCTCATCCAGGATATAGAGAACCCCCATCAGGCTTGAACCAATCTGAGTGGCCAGCCTGATTCTCTGGGCTTCGCCTCCAGAAAGTGTTCCTGCATTTCTTGCAAGATTCAGGTAGTCAAGTCCAACATTCACTAGAAAGCTAAGTCTTGAGTCGATCTCATTGATAATCTGTTCCCCGATCAATCTTTGTTTTTCGGTGAGGTCAAGACTCTTGATAAAATCCAGCTCATCAAAAATACTCATGGTTGTAAACTCAAAAATATTCTTTTCCCCTACGGTAACGGAAAGTACTTCAGGTTTAAGCCTTGCCCCATTACACGTCGGGCAAGGGTTGCTCGACATGTACTGCTCGATTTCACCTTTGATATAGTCTGAGCTTGATTCCATGTATCTTCTCTTCATGTTATTGATTTCGCCTTCATAAGCGTAGTTGTATTCACCCTTGGCATAATTCTTCGTGTAGTATACCTTAAGT
>JBASOA010000017.1:0-61218 GCA_049657765.1 Clostridiaceae bacterium | reverse complement strand
ATATTAAGGACAGCAAATCCGCTCGCCTTAGCATTTCTTACGAGGGAAGATTTGGCATCATAATACTTTTCAAGGCTTCCATGCTGGTCAATATGCTCGCGACTAAAATTGTTAAAGGCCACAATATCAAAATCAACATCATTCACCCTGTAAAGTTCCAGCGCTGAGGAAGAAACCTCCATGACAACCTTATCGAGTTTTTTATCCAGCATTTTCTTAAAGATAACCTGAAGATCGCAACTCTCTGGCGTAGTAAGGTTCGAATGAACAAATTCATCTCCTGCTTTAATGACAACACTACCAATCAAGCCAGTCTTAAAACCAGCATTCTTATAAATATGATCCAGCATATAGCTGGTTGTGGTTTTTCCATTTGTAGCGGTTATCCCAATCATTCTTAGTGACTTGGTAGGATAATCCATAACCCTGGCACTAGTTTTCGAAAGAATTTCACGCACATTCTCAACTTTAATTTGTGGAATATTGATGTTCTCTTTAAACTCAGTGACAAGTACAGCTTTTGCTCCCTTTTTTTCAGCACTTTCGATATACTCATGTCCATCTTGCAAATATCCCTTTATTGCAACAAACAAACTTCCTTCGATTATCTTTCTTGAATCATTCGTAACACTATTGATTTCAATGTTTTCATCATAATCGCCTCTTATTTCAAGTACTGGTATTCCTTCTAAAAGTCTTCCAATTCGCATTTATTCACCTCAACATTCTAATAAATTCATTATATCAGAATAGCATCAATTATTAAAAAAACGATAAAGAATTTGTGAAATTACACGTTTCACTTTTAAGCGGCGAATTAAATTTTAAGGTCCATGATTTTAGAATTTGAAAAATAGAGGCTTGTTCAACACCTTGAACAAGCCTTCTAGCATTATCTATTTCGCTATACTTTGTAGATCTTCAAAAAAATCTGGATATGACTTGTTTACTGCCTCATAACCTTCTATAGACACCTTTTCTTTGGTCATCAGTGATGCAATGGCTGCCGCCATGACAATCCGATGGTCGTTGTAAGAATATACATGGCCGCCACCAAGAAGTTCCTTCCCTTGGATAATGATTGTACTGTCTTCTTCTATAGCTTCACCGCCCAAACTGTTAATTAAGGCAACAGTGGATTTTATCCTGTCTGATTCCTTATAGCGAAGCCTGTCCCCATTGGTTAGTCTCCCTGTTCCTTCAGACAAACTTAGTAAAACCGCAAGAATTGGTGTAAGGTCTGGAATTTCTGAAATATCAATATCTAAAGCTTTCAATTTGCTTTTCTTAATCCGGTACCCATTTTCCACAGTATCGATATCGGCACCCATTTTCCTCAGCAAATTTACAATCTCCATATCCCCTTGAATTGATGCCGTGTTGAGGTCGATAACCGTAACATCGCCACCAAGCGCTCCTGCAGCCATAAAATATGCTGCTTGGGAGTAATCGCCTTCAACCATGTAATCCATAGCCTGATATTTTTGATTCCCTTTGACAAAAAATGTATTCTCTTCCCTAGTGAGCTCTATTCCAAAATCTCTCATGACTTTAACCGTCATATTCACATATCCTTCGGATTGAAAATCTCCCGTTACGGTAAGGCTGCTGTCTCCGTTTAGCAGGGGGAGGACCATGAGCATCCCTGAAACAAACTGGGAACTCACATCGCCTCGCATGGAAAAATCACCGCTTTCAAGTTTGCCTTTAACCACGAGACTTTCAAGGCTGTCCCTATAAATCATGATATCAAGATCCTTGAACAACTCTTCATATACCGTTAAAGGTCTTCTAAGCAGACCGGTTTTACCCCTAAATTCATATACCTCGTCAAAAAGCAAAGTAATGGGAATAAAAAACCTGAGTGTAGAGCCCGACTCTTCTGGTTTAAGGACGCGATCTCTCCGATGTCCAAAATCCGTCGCATCAATGACAATATCTTTTTCTTTAATGAAAAAATCAACACCCAGATCTTCAAGACATTTTAGCGTTGCCATAATATCTTGAGATAAGTCAACGTTATAAACCGTACCCTTGCCTTTGGATAAAGACAGGGCAATTAAAGCACGATGACCATAGGATTTTGAAGACGGTGATGATACCGTACCTCTCGCTTCATTATAGTGCAGTTCTTTTATCATTTGCTCACCTCCTGTGCCATAGAAAAATACCAGTGATTATTAACGATTAAATTATCTGTTCTTCTCGAATTTTGTCAAAACTTCTTCGATAAACTGCCCATTTTCATGGAAGAGTTCACCATCCGCATAAATTTTACCGTTCCGTCTCAGTTCACCAATCATATCCCAATGAATAACACTTCGATTTTGTCCTCCGGCTTCTGGAAACGAATCTCCTATAGCCATATGGAAGGTACCCCCGATCTTTTCATCGAAGAGGATATTCTTCGAAATATTCTTGATGCCATAATTTGTTCCAATGGCAAGCTCTCCGAAGGTTCTTGCGCCATCGTCAGTATCAAGAATCGTTGAAAGAAGCTCTTCCCCCTTTTCAGCAGTTGCCTCTACAATGCGCCCATTTTCAATTTTGATCCTGATCCCTTGGATTTCCTTCCCTGCATAGATAAGCGGGAATTCAAAATAGACGTGTCCATTAACTGCATCCTCTACTGGAGAAGTGAATATTTCACCATCCGGAAAGTTGACCTTTCCATCACAATTTTCCCAAGTCCTGCCCTCTACACTTGCCGTAACATCAGTTTCCTCGGCAATAATTCTGATGGATTTTTTTGTATTTAAGTAGGCAATCCATCTGGCTTGTTCAACTGAGATCCTCTTCCATTCCTTGACAGGGTCTTCCATATGCAAAAGCCCAGCGCCATAGACAAAATCCTCATACTCTTCAAGGCTCATTCCTGCCTCTTGGGCATCACCCATTGTAGGAAACTGGGTTCCGCACCACCTAAGGGAACCATCACCCATTCTTTCAGAATAGAACTTTCTCCAGCCTTTTGCTCCGATGGCAGAAAACTTGATTTTCTCTGCATTTACATTGCTGGCGTACTTCACATTTCTCGAACCCCATGCTGTAAGCCATACATCCGCTCTTGCAAGCAAGGTCTCGTTAATGAGATTTCCTATTTTCAATTGATCCTCTGTAGATTCTTTTAGAATAACCTCACTGATTTCCTCGGAGGTCAAAACAACCTCTACATGTCCCCCTGCCTTTACCGCTTCCCTCGTTACAGCTTTCGCCCAAGGTGTAGCGACTTCTTCAGCCCGTATGTATACAAAATCTCCTGGTTTGACTTCGGTGGAGTAATTTACCAATAGTTTTGCCAGTTTTTCCAGTCTCTCATCTCTCATGTTGCTTGTTTCCTCCAATAGTTATATTCTATGCATTTACTCTATTATATCATTCGCAATAATCTATGGCGAAACAAGAACTTAATAATATTTGAACAATTAGAATATTTTCAACAAAAAACGTATCGTCTGATGATAAAGAACAATCAAATTTGGTTAGCATTTTGATCGAGTAAACCCTTGAGTTCTTGAGTCACACGAGACTACCTTGTTTACCGCTGAAATAAATAAAAAAAGCCACCCTTTCGGATGGTTATTAAAATGCTGTTCAAATTTCTTGTTTACAATATAATCAGTGCAAATAAAAAAACCCGGTATTAAAACCGGATTTGTGGTGGTCGATCAGGGGTTCGAACCCTGGGCCCTACGATTAAGAGTCGCATGCTCTACCAGCTGAGCTAATCGACCTCATAACTGACTAGACTTATTATACGCACTGAAGTCCTTGTTGTCAACGTAAAATGTTTTTTACTTTTTTCTCCGATATCCGCATATAAATACGGGTCAGCGGCGTTTCTCGTTTATAATAGGATTATAGACATAAAAAAATCCGGAAATCATCCGGATTTATGGTGGTCGATCAGGGGTTCGAACCCTGGGCCCTACGATTAAGAGTCGCATGCTCTACCAGCTGAGCTAATCGACCAGAACAACTAACAAAAATTATTATACTTATCCAGATGGCTCTTGTCAACAACAATATTGATTATTTTTTACGAAAACTCGCCTGAAAATAACGATAATCCTTGAACATGAATGAATATAAAAAATTAGGGGGATACCACTTTGTATGAATTTAGTTATAGTATGCCAACGACAATCATTACCGGACATAATTGCTTGGTAAAAAATAGCAGGAATTTAAGAAAATACGGACACCGCTGCCTGATTGTCACAGGATTCCGTTCTTCTAAACTTAACGGCTCTTTGGAAGATTGCATATTGGCACTTGAAAATGAAGATATTAAGTTCTCCATATTCGATAAGGTTGAAGAGAATCCTTCGCTTGAAACAGTCGAAACTGCATATCTTGAAAACAAGGATAAAGAGATAGAATTTATCATTGCTGTAGGTGGAGGTTCAGCAATAGATGCCGCCAAAGCCATGGCAATTTTATTCAAAAACAATATTTCTGCAAAAGAGGTCTTATCCTTAAAAAATCTTGAAAGCATACCTGTAATTGCAGTACCCACTACAGCAGGAACTGGCTCTGAGACTACGCCATACTCCATACTTACAATCCACGAGGAAGGAACAAAGAAGAATATTGGGCAAAAAATCTTTCCTGAGATCGCGTTCCTTGATGCAAGATATACATTAAACATGCCTTACAACACAACTACATCAACCGCTGTAGACGCTTTTACTCATTTGGTCGAAGGTTATCTCAACACAAATGCCAATATCTTAAGTGATACCCTGGCAGAAAAAGGACTTGTACTATTCGGTGAATCACTAAAGTCTCTGCAAAATACAGATTGCAGTATTGAAGTAAGAGAAAAACTATTACTGGCGTCGACCATTGCCGGTATGGTCATCTCCCAAACAGGAACAAGTCTTCCCCACGCAATGGGTTATGCACTTACTTATGATAAAGGGCTGCCTCATGGTACCGCTAATGCTGTGCTTTATCCTGGTTATCTCAAATGTTTTAAAAAAACTGCTAAATTGAATAAAATACTGAGTCTGATTGGTGTTGAGTCAATCGATGCCTTATCAGAAATTTTCAAAGCCATTCTAGACTTTAAAATTGAGCTCACAGAGAACGAAATTATGAAATACGTGGAGAACATCCTTTCTAATGAAAAGAAGCTTAAAAATCATCCTGAACGCGTGACGAGGGATGATCTTATCTTCATTTACAGGAATATCCTTAAAAAATAAAAAGCAGGTGAATGACCATGTGTGGACGATATCAATTGGAAATCGATATGGACGATATCCTTAATTTCATCGATATCCTGGGTGAAGTCAGGGAAAAATATCATGAAGACGAGCTCAAAGAAATGGTTCATGAGAAGAGAGATTTTACACCAGGGAGTAAAACCATAATTTTAACGCCCGAAGGAATTAAGCAACCTTTATGGGGCTTCCCTTTGGATAAGAAACTTGTATTCAATGCCAGGTCAGAAAGCATCTTTGATAAAAGGATGTTTAGTGAGGCCGTACGAAAAAGAAGATGCTTAGTCCCTGCTAATCTTTTCTACGAATGGCAAGGCAAAGAAAAAATCAAGCATGAGGTGAGGACTGGCGATAAAATAATGTACCTGGGCGGGATCTATAGCAAGTATTCTAACGATAAAGGAGAGCCAGAAGATCGTTTTTCTATCATCACTCAAGCTTCAGAAGGAAATATGCTCGAAATCCATTCAAGATCGCCTTTAATCGTAAGCCGAGACAATTTGAGAAACTATATCAATCCAGAGACCTCTGAAGCTGAAATCAGGCATATCCTTTCTATGACTCCGGCTCAATTACTCATCAATAGAGCAGATGCTCCCTCACAATTATCTTTCTTATAGATAAGGCTCAGATCCCAGTTTTATAAGGATGTTTTCCCAATCACCACTACAGTCAATATTTCTAACAAAGCATATGCTAATATTGTATGATATGGTATTATACATTCAAATAACAATATGATTAAAGGAGAAATAACATGTGGACTAGAAGTGATATGAAATCTCGTGCAAAAGCATCGCTTAAAGGCGTCTTTTGGATGAGTGTATTGGTCGTGGTCATCTACACCTTGCTAACTGGAGGAGAGTCTAGCAACATTACCTATAAATTCGGGCAGGATGCCAGTTCAACGATAGATCTAGGAAATTCAGGTCTTGATAATATTAATGCCTATAATTATTATCAATGGTTTATTTCCTATCCCTTAAAAATGTTCCTTGTCGTCTTCAGCGCTTTGGCTATTATGATTTCCATCCTTTGGATCCTTCTCGTTGCAGGACCACTTGAAATGGGTCTTTCGAAGTATTTTTTAGTGAACAGCACAAACCAAAAAGAGAATACCCTGGGTAATTTGTTTTTTGCCTTCAAAGGAAAATTTTATGCGAATGTGGTTATTGTTTTCTTCATGAGGAACCTCTTTATTCTTCTCTGGTCCCTCCTTTTAATTATTCCAGGAATTATAAAGGGTTATGCCTATTCTTTTGTTCCATGGATTATGGCAGAAGATCCAGAACTTACGTACAAGGAAGCTTTAAATATCAGTATGAAAATGACGAATGGCGAGAAATGGAACTTGTTCGTCCTTGATTTATCCTTCATTGGCTGGAGAATTCTCACCCTATTCACTTTAGGCTTTGCTTCTCCTTTGGTTGATGCCTACAGGCTGGCAACAATTACCGAAGTTTATCTGGAATTTACCAAAGACCAACTTGAACCAGAAGTTCAAATAAATTACCCACCAACAGATCTAAACCGATATTAAGTCGATAAGTTGCTCCAATTTGTAATATAGCGAGCTTAACAATAAAGATCATAACGATAAAATCTCCATATAAAATGCTCCCCAGGGATAAACGGTTTTTATTAACCGATATCCCTGGGGAGCATTGTTCTGTAAAAGACGAAGAAAATAAGCAACAAATGAAATAACCGACGACAACCTCAATTTGCGAAGTTGTCATCGGTTTGCTTTTAATAGATTTGAAATTCGTATCCATCATTTATTTCATCATATTTTAAAGGTTAAAATTCATTTTTTCTTTCTTCATTCCTGAAAAAATCCAAAGTAATCTGGGCTTTTTCGATCAAATCTTTCAAAGTGCCGTCATTATTGATAATGAGGTCCGCTTTTTCAACTAAAGCAGCAACTTCCTTCTCGGTATTGTGGTTTGGATTGCTGTTCTTCGCCACTTCCTCACCGTCTCTTGTTACAAGCCTTGCATACCTATTTTCTTTGGTCGCGGTAATTCCGACAATCAGAAATCCAGCCTTCTTCCAAAAATCAAAGTCATCCTTGGTTCTTCCACCTACGATCATCGGAAGAATTTTATCATTAACATCCTTCAGATTCTCATAAATATCTTCCCACTTGGTCGCCTGATTGATCTCCTTTAGTTCTACATTGTCTGTAATCATCATTGACAGCGCATACTTGTTTAAAATATTGATATCAATTTCTCTTAATTTATCTGCCACAAGCTGAAAAAATCCTCTTTCATTGCCTTTCCACTCCGGTGATACAAGGACAATCGGTTTTAGGGATCTAATCACATCTCCCAATCCGTATTTTTTCGTATTTCCATCAGTTGCAATGATATAGTCTGCCAAAGCATCTTTGCCTGAGCCCATTTCCCCAAAAATAATTATTCCGTTATATTTCATTTTTTCCTCCAAAATCCTTTCACTTCACTATAAAAAAATCAAAATTTACGAGCAAAATCCCAAAGCAGGATCAACGCTCATTTGATTTTACTGTGACGTGTTTCCATTAATATATTATTCCATTTAAGTATAAAGATAATTAGTAAACATTTCAAGGTAAACCCTATCTACTCGATGACCCTTGCAGGTTCAACATCTTTCACCTTTAAAAAGAAGTATCCACCTAGAATAAAGAGGATAATCAAGCTGAGGATGCCGTATCTCGTTTCCCCTGTCATCGATCCGACGAGGCCCATCAGAAGTGGCCCAAAAATGGACGATACTTTACCGAAGATATTAAAAATGCTGAAATACTCGGCGGATTTATTCTTTGGAATGATCTTTCCAAAGTAAGATCTGGAGAGCGCTTGAATTCCACCTTGTGCACTGGCAACAAGCATGGCGAGGATCCAGAAATCCAGTTCCGTTTTCAGGAAAAACCCATAGATGGAGATGATCGTATACGTGATGATTCCCGTCATAATCATATTCCTAGCACCAAATATCTTTGCAAGCCTTCCATAAAGAATCGCAAACGGGAAGGCTACGATTTGAATGACGACCAGGATGATGAGGAGTCTGTCAGAATTAACCCCGACGTCTACGCCATAAGCGGTTGCCATTGTGATCACTGTATGTACGCCATCAATATAGAAGAAATAGGCAATCATAAAATAGAGAACCATTTTGTTTTTGACGATTTCTTCAGCGGTATGGCGAAGTGCGATGAAGCTTTCTTTAACTTTTGAAGGTTTCCCTTCAATATAGTATCGCTGTTTGACATTCTTCACCATAGGAATTGTAAAAACAAACCACCAAATTGCAGTGATAATAAAAGCGATCTGTGTTGCCAGCGTAGTGGAAATTCCAATCTTCGCTGCATTAAGAATAACCATAAGAGAAATAATGAAAGGGATTGTCCCGCCAAGATATCCAAAACCGAATCCTCTTGAGGAGATATCATCCATTCGTTCATTCGTTGTGACATCTGTAAGGAATGAATCATAGTAGATATTTGAGCCATTAAAAGCGACTGCTGTAATGATATAAATAATAAGTGCATAAATCCATTGCCCTTCACCCACCGTTGAAAGCAATGCCGAAGAAATGATGGCAATCATGGTGAATGTTGTAAACAGTTTTTTCTTAACCCCTTTAAAGTCCGCGATGGTTCCTAATAAAGGGGCAAGGAGAGCAATGAGAAGGGTCGCGATAGAATTGGCGTAGCCCCAGTAAGCAGTTGATGTCGCATCAGACAAGTGGCTCGCTGCAACGCTCTTGAAGAACAGGGGGAGGATAGCTGTTGTAATGGTGATGGAATATGCAGAATTACCGAAATCCTGAAGGATCCAGCTTTTTTCTTCTCTTGTCATAAGTATCCCTCCATATGCATTGATTATTTTGATGTTTTTAACCTTCCAGCACAAACTTTTTAACGCTTTTATCATCCAAGCCTATTTCTTGATCAGATAAAAGGTATAGTGGTCCCTCCACTCTCCGTTGATGAAAAGATATTTTTCATTGAGTCCAACTTTTTTAAATCCTTTGAGCTCCAAAGTCTTTTGCGACCTGAAGTTATCGAGCAGCGTCGATGCCTCAAGTCTATGCAGCATCAGGTCTTCGAAGGCATAATCTATGACAACCTTCAAGGCATCCTGCATAAGCCCCTTCCCCTCATAGTCCTTGTGTAACGAATAGCCAAGATTAGCGCTTCTAAAACCACCATAGATGAGGTTCGAAATCTGAACTTTTCCAATGAGCTTCTTTTCTAAATATACCCCAAAGTTTATGGCGAGCCCATTCATGTAATTCCTGTAAGATTCACTCAGAAGACTTTTCTGCCCTTCAAGGGTATAAAAATCCTTATCTCTTGTGGGTTCGAACCGCTTTAAAAATTCTTTGTTGTCTATATAATATTGTAGAAATTCTTCGGCATCTTCAGGAGAAGCAAGTTTTAACTCGACAAACTCTCCATCGAGGGCCAGCAGCTTAAATTCCATGAGTTGATTAAATCTCGTGTTGTCTGTGCCAAAGAGGTATTCGTTCCTGATATAGGAATTTTGGTAGCTATTGTTAACAAGAATTCCTTCCAAAGTATATCCAAGTTCCGTAAAGGGAATCGTACTCGTATTTTCAGGAACGATGATGTTAACTTTGAACAGGTTGCTTTCCCTCAGGAAGCCTTTTGTCATGACTTTTATCACTTCCTTAAGAAGTGCCTTATCCTCGTCTTTATAAAACTTTAACCGGATGAGGATACTTTTATTTGTCTCGTTTCTTTCAACAATCCCAAATCTTCCCACCGTGATCATGTCTGGATCCCTGATGATATATTCCCTGCCATTTGTTTCTTTGATTTCTTCCAAGTATACTTTTTTATTATTCATACCGACTCCTGCTTTGTTTACTTCATTTTTAAAGTGTTATGACAAAAATTAGTGTTCTTTGTCGATTGACTTGATATGCTACTCCATTTATTCCTTTAAACTATTGGTGTAAGTCTTTTTCCTGATATACAAGACGCATAAAATAGACATCAGGAGGGAGAAGGGAAGAAAATATATTGAAACGCTTGAACCGGCCAAATCCGTCATGATTCCCATGGCCATATTCATGGTATTCAAAACCAGTGATACTAAAGTGATGACGATTCCCGTGGCGTAACCTGGTCTTTGTTTGAAGATTCCTACAACCAAAGACAATAATGAGGGGTAGATGATGGAGAAAAACAGTCCTGATAAACTGATGATGATGATAAAGTCCTCACCCATCATGATTCCTGCAACGAAAAGCACCAAGGCAATCACTTGAGAAAATGTCACTGATTTTAAAACTCCGGCTTTCTGTACAAGGAATCCGCCCAGAAGTCTTCCGATGGCGAAAACCAGAAAAAACATCCCGATGTATCTCGCTCCAATGCTTTCGCGAAGTCCGAAATTATCCTTCAGGTAATTCGTGAGCCACAAAGATATTCCCTGTTCGGCAAATGCATAAAATCCTAGTGCCATACCGAAAGCATACAGTAGTGGGTTTCTCAGAATACTTGTGCTTCCCGATTCTTTCTTTTCCACCCGAGGTGCATTGGGAATTTTCGTAAACTTGAATAGGATCAGGATCACCATGTAAAAAGCCGCAATGTATACATAGATGTTTCTCCAGGTGATACGCCTGTCTAATAGTACACTTATCGTATTTTGCGATACGGTGGATCCTGCACCGTACATGAAATGTAGAAGATTCATGGCAATGGTTGAAGACCCTGCAAACAAGATAGGAATAATCGTATTTGCAGCGACATTATAAAGATTGATTCCGGCGACAATTGGAATCAATCCAAAGAAAAACATCGTAAAGCTTTGTGCCTGAGATTGAATGAGGATTCCCAAAATCAGGCATAGAATACCAAGAAAAATGGTTTTCTTTTGACCGATTTTTTCAGTAATCGCTCCTCCAAGAAGCGTAACGCCCATCCCTAAGAGAGAAACCACTGTAATCATGGTAGAAATCACCGTATTGGATACCGAGAAATCTTCCTTAAATATGGGGATAAAAATCCCTCGGGTATTTTCGATGAATGGGGATAGGAACATTAGCATAAAAATGATAAATATTCCAAACTTACTTTTTTTACTACTTTGCATTGTCACACTCCATGTGCTTTCTAATTCGTCGAAGGGCCAAACATTAGTTTCAATTCAATAATATATACAATATTATAAGCCATTAGGATATAATATAATAGAATGTCGGAGGCAATAATTGGAAATGTCTGATATAATGATGATTTCCATTCCAATCGTGTTCAAAATCAATTGCTTTAGCTACGAATCCAAAGACAATGGATTTAATTAAATTTGAGGTGTAAAATGAATAAAACTTCCATAGATAAACTAAATTTCTTTTTCATGGGCCTGGAAAGCCGTTTTAAGGAAAATGAGACGATTTTCCTTTCTTTAGAGGTTCTCTACAAAGGCGGGCTAAAAATCTTCAAAGGAATTGGGAAACCAAACGGTGAAGAAGGGCTGTCTTACAATTATAACGGATTTACAAGAATTCTGCCATTTGTGGATCTTTTGAATGACATTAAGAAAGAAGCCCTGAAATACGATGAAATGGTGATTACCTATAAAGAACGCGGAACCAAGCTCATCATCACTGCAACAGCCAAAAATGTGAGCATGACGACTGAAGCCATGAAGTTCGACGACAAAGAGGAAAAAAAGGAGACCTCCGTACTCCTTAACCGAGACTATCTGATCAAGGCGAAGGATGCGAGCAAGCTCCTGCAGGCGATTGGAATCATGAGCAAAGACGGAAAGATCAAAAACAACAAAATCAGAAAATATAATCAGATTGACCATTATGTGGAGCTCCTGGAAAAGAACTTCGAGTCTCTGAAGAAACAGGGAACGCTTAACATCATGGATGTCGGTTGTGGAAAAAGCTACCTGAGTTTTGTCCTCAACTACTATCTTACAGAGGTCAAAAGAATCAAGTGCCACTTCATCGGAATAGATATCTCCGAAAGTGTCATTGAATCCTCCAGGGCGATTCAGAAAGAGCTGGGCTACCGCAATATGGAGTTTCACGCAATGGATATCAAGGATTTCAAGGACGACAGAAAAATTGATGTCGTGCTCTCCCTTCACGCCTGTGATACCGCCACAGATATGGCACTGGCTTTTGGCGTCTATAAGGAAGCCGACTTCATCGTCGCTGTTCCCTGCTGCCATAAAGAGATGCTCAGCACCTATAGCTATGCCCCATTTAAAGGAATCATGAAACACGGGATTCTTAAAGCAAGGCTGGCTGATACGTTAACCGACGGTTTAAGAGGACTTCTCCTTGAATCACACGGATATGAGGTCTCCATCGTAGAATACATCTCTCCGCTAGAAACTCCAAAGAACCTGATGATCAGAGCTTACCGTACCGGTGAACCAAATACTGACTCCATGAAAGAGTCAACCGACTTAATTAAGGCACTTGATATCTACCCTGCCTTTAATTATTACCTCGACCAGTATTCTTATGGGAATGAATTTGAATAGGATGTGTTTGCATGTTAATTTATAGATTGGCTTTATACACCACCCTTGTGGTGATTGTGTTCTTATCCGTTATTCACATCGGATCTAAGATGCCTTACTATCTAAATAAAGTCTATCAAAAAGAACCTAATGGAATGAGACTGTTCAATCGATTTTACCTTACCTATCTCCTTCCATGGATGTTTGTCCCACTCATCAGCTCCGTCTACTTCAGGACCTACTTTGTCATTTATCTCCTGATGTTCACCTTAGCCATGGAAGACGGACTATATGTTCATGGGCTCTACACCCAAAAAAACAAGGAGAAATTCATCATTATGCTTCTCTTCAATTTGCTGGTTATTGCGCTGATTTATATCTTAGCCATCACCTATCTTGAAGGCTTCCCTTTGTTTAATCTGGTTTAGATTCGAAGCTCAGGAAAAAATCACATGTTGTCAGGAGGTGTGACCATGTTATTTCAATCAATCATCGATAATTCATCTGAAATTACAAAAAAGAAAGCCTTGAAGATCTTACATGAGGGCGGAATCAAAAAAATTTCCTATACCAACGGTTTCCTTTCATCTCTCGTGGATGACGGTCTTCAATACAAGCAAAAAATTAAGATTGAGAATGATTCGATAAAAAGCTATACTTGCAGCTGCAATACTGAAAATGTCATGTGCCACCATCTTTTGGCAGTCATGATGAAGGGTAGCAAGATTACTGATAAGAAAACCTCTTCTCCAAAAATTCCCAAAGTCTCTTTGAAGAACACTAAGAGCAACCTCACGGAAATCCTTAATGGTGCCGATAAGGAAGAACTCATCGATTTCATTCTTTCACTCCGGAGTTACTACAAGGATATTCCCGTAATCATTAGAAAAAGCTTTATCAGTTCAAGCGATGAGGATTTTCTTAAGGCAAACCGTGAAGAATTATTGGCTTTTTATAGCACACTGAAAACAACCAGCTCCAGCGAAACCTTCTCCAAATATTTCAATAATCTCCTTCTCCTTCACGATCGAGCCAGGACAGAATCGAAGGAACGGAATTATTTGCGGTCAACGCTTCTTTATATGCTGCTGTATGAAATGGTCAGTTATCCTAGTGTTGGAATGGACCATTACCTGTTTAACAGCCACTATGTAAGAATAGCCCAAGAGGCTTTGCTTCCGTTATCGGAGAAGAAGTTTACGCCAAGAGAAAGTCAGATGATCTTTGACTATCTCATGACGATTTCTACGGAACTTAAAGACTTTAGCCAGATTACGACGCTTTTGCAACTCATGAAAAGCTATATTACCACAGAGAAGGATTTTGACAATTATTATAAAATCCTCCTTATGGTCGCTGAAAACGGAGACCTTCTGCCTTATGACAGAAACAACCTTCTTTTTCTCGAATACGAACTTCTCATGATGGTCGGAAGAACTGATGCGGCCAAGGAACTCCACGATGAGAATCCAAATGTATCTGAATTTCGCTTCATGGAATCAGAATCTCTTCTTGCAAAGGGAAAAGTGTACGAAGCCCTTGCAATCGTCAAGGATGGTGTACTTCATTCAGGAAGCAACTGGGATGACCGGATCAGGTGGCTATACCTTGAGGCAAAAATCTACAAACTGCTATCGAGCTTTCCCGAGCTTGTCGAAGTGACAAGAAATTTACTTGCACTTGGTGAATATAAGGCATATCTTGATTTGAAACGCATCATCAAGACCAAGGAATGGCCGGGAATTTATGAAAAACTGATTGAAGACGAAGAGATAAAAAAGAACACCAAAGGCGTCTATAAACGAATCATTCTTGAAGAAGATGATAAAAGAAGACTACTTGGATTTATCAAGGAAAATCCTGAACTTATCGTCGAGCATTATGAGTTCCTCAACCCCGAATACGATATGGAAGCGTCCAAACTTCTGGCTTCTTATATTGAGGAATATGGCATAAGGCTAAATGGCAAAAAGGATTATGAGTATATCACACAATTGGTAGAGAAATTATTTATTTACGGTCAAAACAAAATTGCCAACGAAACCATTATGGATCTGGTGTTGAAAAACAAATCGAGGAAGGCTCTGCATACAATGCTATTCCAGTTAAAGGATACTTACGCCCCTAGCGGGCCCTATGTTCCTGAATAATAAAAGCCTGGCTTCTCACTAAAGAGAGCCAGGCTTTTAATTTCAGCTGATTTCGCAAATGTAAACTAGAGCAATTGACGAGCGAATCCAATTATTCCTCCAATGATGATTATCCATGCAGAATTGATCTTGTATTTCGTCAGAATGAATAAGGAAGCAATAAACAGTGTAATACTTAGCCAATCAATAAGGGAAGCCATTCCGAGCCTTACTGTCACCGCCGCCATCAGACCAAGCGAAGCGATATTCACTCCATCTAAAATTCCTCCAGCCCATCTGGATTGGCGTATTTTCGGGATCAACGGTTTGAGGAGCCAGACGAGTAGAAACGAGGGTAAAAAGATTCCAGCTGTGGATACAAGCGCCCCTGGAATTCCGAGAATCAGGTAACCAATGAACGTTGCTGTTGTAAATACAGGCCCAGGGGTCAATTGGCCAACAGCCACAGCATCCAGGAGCTGTTTCTCCGAAATTACGGGGAATGCTCTAATGAACTCACTCTCGAGAAAGGCCAATAATACATATCCACTGCCATACAGGACAGAGCCAATTTTTAGGAAGGTTAGAAAAAGTTTATCCAGCCCCATATTCATTCTGTTCTTCAGAAGGGCAGAATCTGTAAGGACCAGTAATGGAAGCGGATAAAGCATTAAAGTCTTCGTCCTAAACTGATCTCTATTCCTGACAGCCATGACGAAGATTCCGGCAATCATGAGAAGCGGAATTTCGGAAATTCCAAGAAAAGAACCCACAATGACAAGGGAGGCGATGGCAATTGCCAAATAACCCTGGATGACAGACTTTCCAAGCCTCATTAACGCCTGAAAAACAATGGCGATAATAACTGGTTTGATCCCATAAAGGATTCCTTCAATTTTAGGGAGAGCTCCATATCTTACATATCCAACTGCAATGGCAAGGACAATGAACATTGCAGGAAAAATAAAGCATACCCCTGCAATAAATAGACCTACAACCCCGCCACGTTCATAGCCAAGATGGATGGCCATTTCTGTTGAATTGGGTCCTGGGATAAGATTGGTCGCACCAATCAGATCCATGAATTTAGACCGATCGATCCATTTCCTTTTTTGGACGATCTCTTCATCCATCATCGCGATATGCGCTGCCGGCCCGCCGAAGGCAATTATGCCAAGCCTGAGGAACACTTTCGCAATTTCCATCAGCCGTTTCTTTTTCTCAGTTTTGGAAAGGTTTCTATACTCGATATTCCCAATTTCCATTAGTCCTCCGAGATGCGACCCCAGAAAGGATAAGGAAGATTAGGCTAAGTCAAATCAATCCTTCATCATTCGCATCAATATAAGTTTACTCTTAACCTCTATTATCATCTTAGTTCGTTATATCGAAATTAGCTCAAAATGAATAATCCGTTAACTTTTCTTGATTTACTATCTATGATTGAACACTCGTATTAATAAAGTCTCTACAGCCGTTGGATTACCTAGTGATGATATTGTAAAGCGCTTCAAATTGGTATATTCTGAAGATATCAACAGTCTCTATAAGGGATGACATCTACTAAAGGAGGAATAACGTGGATACAATTGAAATCTCATCGCTAACGAAATACTACGGAACTCACAGGGGAGTCGAAGACATCAGTTTCAATGTCAAAGATGGAGAAATATTTGGTTTTATCGGCCCTAATGGTGCAGGAAAATCAACCACAATAAGAACAATGCTCAGTCTAATTTACCCAACGAAGGGCAATATCAAGATTTTTGGTTTAGATTCAATCAAGGATGCTCCAAAGATTGCCGAAGAGGTCGGTTATCTACCTTCAGAAGTATTTTACTATGATGATATGAAGGTAAAGGATCTTCTCAATTATTCAGCTTCTTTTTATAAAAAGGACTGCAAGAAAAGAATTATCGAACTTTCCTCGCTCCTTGAACTCGAACTTGATCGAAAAATCGAGGACCTGTCCAGCGGGAACCGGAAGAAGGTCGGAATCGTTCAAGGATTGATCCATGACCCAAAACTGATCATTCTTGATGAACCGACAAGCGGTCTCGACCCGCTGATGCAGCAAAAATTCTTCAATCTTCTTAAAGAAGAAAACAAAAACGGAAAAACGATCTTCTTTTCTTCTCATATCTTAAGCGAGGTTCAGAAGCTTTGCCATCGCGTTGCCATTATTAAAGAAGGTAAAATTGTCAGGCTCGACGAGATAAACAATCTAAGAGAGGAGAACTACAAGCGCCTGACCCTGGAAACGGATGATGCGATTATCGCTCCATTAGGCGCATTCGAAGGAATTACCGACATCGTCACATCAAATCATACGGTTACTTTTATTTATAAGGGTGACATCAACAAGATGACGAAGCTATTATCAGAAATCAACCTCAAGAGCATCCTCATCGAAGAGCCCAGCCTTGAGGAAGTTTTTTTACATTACTATGAAAAAGGTGATTCGAAATGAACATCATCGTACAGGAACTGAAAAACAACAGAAGATTCATGATGGTTTGGACTTCATCATTGGCTGCGATTCTGATCGTATTCATGTTAATTTATCCTGCAATGCTAGACCAGGCAAGTGCTTATAAGGAAATTCTTGCCGGAGTCCCCAAAGAGGTGCTTGAAGCACTATCCATCAATATCGATCTACTCTTGAGTTATAATGGCTTTTATGGCTATATCTACATTTATCTTATGATTGCTTTGGGTGTTATGGGAATGATCCTTGGACTAGGGATGTTTTCCAAGGAAATCACCGGAAAAACTGCAGATTTCCTTTTAACAAAACCTCTGACGAGAACAACAATAATTACCAACAAGATTTTAGCGGGCATGTGGATTATCCTGATGACCAACATCATCCTCATCCTCACTGGTATCATCTTGAAACTAATTCTAAGCGACAACGGAGAGGGAGTCAAAGGAATGATTTTGATTTCCTTATCAGGATTTTTCACGCAAATGATTTTTTTCTCCCTCGGCATATTGATTGGGATCCTCAAAAAGAGAATCCGGTTCATCAGTTCGTTCGCGATGAGTGTGGTATTTGGATTTTTCATCCTGTCTATGGTCAGTCAGATTATGGACGAGAAAGCACTCTACTACCTTACGCCTTTTCGTTATTTCGATTCCAACACATTAATTTTAAAAGGTGCCTACGAGTCAAAATATCTTGCACTGTCGTTTATCCTTATCTTGGTGTTTCTCGGTTTAAGCTATGTTGTCTTTAAGAAAAAAGACATCCACGCTTAGAAAAAAGGTGAATAAAATGAATATATTCATAAAAGAAGTTAAATCAGAATTGAAACCACTGTTTTTTTGGACAGTTGGACTTGCTGTACTCGTTTTTGCAGGTCTTAGCAAGTTTTCTGTCATGGCTGAAACTACAGGGAATCTCAACGATATTGTTAATTCTATGCCCAAGATCCTTAGGGCATTGTTTGGTTTTGTTAACCTTGATTTATCAACCATCTCTGGCTACTTTGGCATCCTCTTCAATTATGTGATTCTCATGGGAATCATCTTTGCTGCGATGATGGGTTCTAAACTTGTCTCAAAAGAAGAACTGATGCAAACCTCTGAGTTTTTACTGGTAAAACCAAGATCAAGAAAGAGCATCCTTTTTTCAAAAATACTGGCAGGTCTTTTGATGATTACACTTTTTTCCCTATTTACCTACTTTATTTCCTTGGTAGCCATTGAAATGTTCAGCTCGGAACCAGGCGTTCAACTTCTTGTCATGAACGAAACGATGAGCATGTTTATCATCATGATTCTCTTTTTCTTCATTGGCATTTTTATGGCGACGCTGGTTAAAAAGCCAAGGACTGCACAGAAGCTGACCATGTCCATCGTTTTTATCACCTTCATGCTTTCCATTTTATACGACATGATGGAGAATCCTGGAATTGTACGATACTTTACGCCTTTCAGGTACTTCCCCATCGCTGAGATTATTGACACCCTAACCTTAAACAGCCAATTTCTCCTCCTTGCTGTCGCGCTCATTTTTGGTCTCTTCTCCTCCTCTATCAGGAACTATAACAATCGGGACATGGCCATTTAAGCCTATCAATAGAATTTTATGAGTTGAAATAGAGAATCGCCGAGCTTATCAATATGATGCGCTCGGCGATTCTTCCATTAAAAGCAAGTAGACAGATACCCTCTTGTTTATTTTCTTTCCTAGCGTTAGCTTATTTTTGCATGATTTCTAAAGCCTCTCGATCAGTAATCACAATTCTTCTCGTGCTCTCTTGTCTGATTATGCCCATCTCTTCAAATTTTGAAAGCTTGCGGCTTAACGTTTCAGGACTTACCTGAATATGTGCAGCCAGATCTTTTTTCGAGATTCCTAGTTCCACAACATCCTCTTTAGCAAGAGATAGTAAGACGGAGGCTACCTTTTCGTCAACATCTTGAAGACCGATGGTTTCGATGAGGTCTTCTGTTTTCTCCAATCTTTTTGCGAGCTCCGACAAGATTTTCACCGCAATAGTTGTTTTTTTTAGCATTAGTTCTTTAATGGTATCTCCATCAATCATACAAATATCGGTTTCCATTAGCGCTTCAGCGTTATTTTTTACTTTTTGAGCGCTAAAAAGTGAAAGCTCCCCAGTAAAATCTCCTTCGCCAAGGATTCTAATGATTTGTTCTTTACCCTCTCGCGTAACTTTTGTGATTTTCACTTTCCCACGATTTACAATATACAATTTTTCTACATGATCGCCATCACCATACAAAATTTCGCCTTTTTTCATTTTCTTGTGTTTAGATACCATGATGACTTCATACAGTTCATCTTTATCAAGCGTACTGAAAATAGGCACATTTTCAATGCATTCTTTATGGTTGCTCGATTTTGCACCTTGTATTATATTTTCTTCTTTCACACCAGTCGCCTCCTCTTACAACTATCTTGCACCATTAATTTGTCGGAGATCTTACAGATAAAAATTTCAGCATAAAGCCATGGATACTCATCTATAGAATACAGACGAGTATCCATGGCTTGTTTAAATCATGCTTGTTTCTTCTTCCTAAAAGTTCCCAAAAACATTCCAAATACGACTATCCAAAGCACTGCCCCTATAATAACCACAGCGTAGGTGAAGATCTTGCTGTCTCTCGCTACAGAGCTTACGTTATCCACATAACCTTCTGAGGTTTGATTGCTGCTTACTTCCTGAGTTGAAACAACCAATTTCTTAGCTGCAGTTCCTATGGCGTTTGTTAACGTCATGAACGTCGGGGATGTACTAAGGGTTATACGCTCAGTCTTAGCATATTCTACTTGCACCGGATTTCTTCCCAAGGTCCTTCCATCATTTGGAATTCGCCTGGTATGGACAATCAGGCGATGGGTGCTGACCCGATATGGCGTACACGTCAGGAGAGTTATCTGGTCCTTATCTGGTTCAATTTCAAGCTTTTCCGTTTGGTAAGGATGAATGACTTCGCTTCCTGTAACTTCATAAGTTAGGGTCATGCCTAATGCGTAGATATAGATTCGATCGCCCACTTCAAGCTGGTCAAGGTACCTGAACATATCGGCTCCATAATACCCTCTATGCCCTGCAATGACAGAATTTGTACCGGTTCCGCCAATAGGAATGGAGGTCGACTCCATCTGTGCAACGCCTTTAGCCAGATTGCTTTCAGTGGCACCAAGATAAATCGGTAGGATTTCCTGAATTTTAGGAATTTCAAGATAGCCGAAAGCTCCATTATTCTTGATGACTTTTGTGGTTTTCGTTTCTTCAGGAATAACTTCCTCGATAAATGGATCCACATACACCTCTGTGGAGTTTTCAACCACACTATTATTGTATTCTTGGAAAACTTCGAGATCTTCCTTAATTTCTTCTTTAGTGACAGTTTCAATGATTTTCTCATATTCCACAAGTTGTTGCCTATTCTCAGTATCGGCCATGAGTTTCATCACTTGCGGATACATCAAAATGGTAAGACCGATTAGAAAAATGAGATAGGATATTCTTTTCATCATCATTTTTTATCACCTGACAATCTGTCTGTCCTTCTCTTCTTGAAAATGATATAGCCTAAAACGCCTATAATGATAAGCGCTGGAGTCATGATCATAAGCTTTTGAAGAGATCCAGTTTCATTGTTTCGATTATTGATTTCAGTTTCTACTGAAGGTTTGCTTTCAACTGCTTGAACATTAGTCTCTACTTCCGTCTCCACGTTTTCCGCCACATAAGGAATCCTTTCTCCCTGGACGAGTAGCCTGTTGTAATTGAGCATATAAGGGTCGCATGTGATGAGCGTGACCAAATCTTCTCCATTGACGATCTTGATCCTTTCAATATCGGTTGGGATGACGATTACCGTTTCCTTTACTTTATAGGCATGAACTTCATCCAATACATGAATGTAGAATACATCTCCTACCACAAGTTCATTTAAGTATCGAAAGAGAATGGAAGATGGGAGTCCTCTATGCCCTGTGAGCACAGCATGGGTGCTGGCTCCTCCAATTGGCAGGGAAGTGTTTTCAATATGTCCTACGCCCTTTTGAAGGACTTGGTCGCTGGTGCCATGATAGATGGGAAGATTTACGTTTATCTTTGGAATTTCGAGGTATCCCATGGTTTCTCCGACATCAAGGAGATCCGTGTATCCACTTCCAATGACTTGTGTGGCTCCCTCAGAGAAGGGATCAGAAATTGCAGCTCCACCCTTTAGAATCTCATTATATTTCCGGGCGTCCGCTTTGATTTTTTCCAAATTTTCATTTGAAATTTTATCAGTATCCTCTTTATACTTCTCCACGACATAGGATTGAGAGCGTGCATTGATTGCATTGCTTATAACGGGATATAGAAAAATGGCAAGCCCAAGGAGAAAAATAATCGCGAGGAAAATTCTTGGACTGACTTTGCTTCTTTTCTTTTCTTTTCCTCCATTATTTCCTTCCATATGCTTGTCACCTCATTTCTTGCTGATTCATCTCGTGCTGAATCGATCATTTCAGTTTTCTATTGTCTTTCTCCCTTTCCAAATGAATTCAGTATGCTTGAATTTATTTGGAAAGGGGGTGAGTGTGTTACTTTTACACTCACACCCCTGATTAAACTTTATCTAGTTGATTTCTTTCTATTGATCATTACTGCTGAACCCATGAGGCCCAAACCGATGATGCTAAATAGAAGTGTTCCGATACCACCTGTCTGAGGAATCCTAGGTCCCATCTTATTGATGATATTTGTCATTCCAGCTGTGTAGCTGGTTTGTGTAACCATGAATTCGATAGGGGTTCTAAGTAAATTATAAGGTAAGTTTAATGCAGGATTCATAGGTGCTTTGGTTTCTATCAAGAAATAGGTTCCTGCCGGCAGACCCTTGATGTCTACAACGCCATCAGCGACTGTAGTGTAGACCTTGCCATTAAGAATATCTTCTGACCAAGCTGTTCCTGTGAAATACCATTTTGTTTCTCCAACAACTTTGTATACCTTGAATTCTGCTCCGGCCAAAGTAATTGGTTGTACTGCATCATTGATCTTAAGGAATTTGTATCCTCCGGTCCATGCTACAGGAATCTCATTTTCAGGTACTGTAGCGGTTCCAGTTTGTCCAAATCCATTGTTATAGGAAACTGTAGCAGTGTTTGGAATCTCAGCACCCATGACGGCTGTTTCATTGATCGTCGTCTTGAATCTGATCTGCAGGTCTGTTTTGCCTGCTAATTTAGCTCTTCCTGCTGCAGTAAAGGTGATGACCAGATTGTTTGGAACTGGTCTTGGATTAGTAAGTACTGGTTCAGTTACAGTATAGTCTGTGTCTCTTACAAATACCAGTCTTGGAGCTCCTGCAACGGAGACTTCAAGATTAGCTGCTCCTGTAATGAAATCCAGTCTTGAGTCAATCGCATCTGTAATCACAAATGAGGTATAGGATGCTATATTAGTTGGTATCGATGGTCTGATAATCCAGGTCACTGGATCAGCATAACCACCGGAATCTTTTTCTGTACCGACTGCAGTAATGTCCTTGTCAATCGTTGGTTTCAGTTTATCGTCCATGCTTACTGAAACCAGATTCACCCAGACATCACCTTCCAGATATGAATGTTCAGTAATTGTAAACATCACTGGCGTATTGTCTAGTGCATATCCCTCTGGTGGGACAGTCTCTACAAAGTAGTAGCTTCCAACTGGTAGTCCTGAAACTACAATCTTTCCAGCCGCATCTGTAGTAAAAGTGGTTGACGCATCAGGATAGCGAACATCTAGCCCACTAACTCCTAATGGAGCCATATCTTTCCAGAGTGTAAAGGTTGCAGATTTTCCTGCTGGCATTGCCTCACCTTCAACGGTCTTTGTCAATGCAACTCTGCCATACTTTGTCTCATTCTTTGGATATACATGAACATCCCAGTTCCATGAAACTCTATCTGTGCTCATCATTGGAATGTCGATGATAAAATCTGGAGTTGGTGAGGTGATATTTGCTGGACCGCTGATCTCTTCCACAAAATATCTTCCCATTGGAAGTGTTGCAAAAACAGCTAATCCATTTGCGTCTGTAGTTTTCTCAGTCATGTATGCTCCGGCTCCGACCAATGCAGCTGGATCCGGGAGAACCGCATCGTCAGCGACTCGGGTCACTCTAAAAAGAACTCCTGGAAGTGGTGTAGCGCCTGCAGGCACTGTCTGTCCAGGCATTCCAGTTCCATCTGTTGGAATCACGTGATCATCAATGGAATGCTCAAATTTATGTAAAGTTAGTGTCCCTGTCTGAGCAACTCCATTTGTTCCTTCAACTGCTTTAGCCATAGTAGGAGCGATGAATACGAATAGTAACAGTAACGTAAGCAGTGTAGTAAATAGTTTTCTTTTTTTCATTATTGACACCCCTTTACTTAATTCTTTCATTCGAGTTATATTTCTTATATGCAAGCATAGCACCGATCATCAATCCGATTCCTGCAATAGAGAAGACCATCGTTCCGACGCCTCCTGTCTGTGGCAGCTCAGGTGCTTTTACATTTTTAATGGTTTGAGTTACGGTTAGGTTTGGATAGTTAAGTGTAAACCGAACTGGCTCTAATAGAAGTTTGTATCCGACAGGAACTTTGGTCTCAACTGCGAAGTAGTTTCCCTGAATGAGGTTTCCTACTACAGTAGTCTTTCCATCGGCTCCAGTTACTAAAGATGCTGCATTTACCTTGATGCCATAGATCACTGTGCTGTCAAGCATCGTAAAGGCTATTGCACCTTCTGTTCCTTCCGGAACTTCATGGTAAAGATCAAATTCTGCACCCGCTAGTGGAGCATCCGTTACACTGTCCAGTTTCTCGATTACTATCGATCCAAGTTTTTTGTCTATTACAACTAATGGATCACTTGAAACTACAGTTCCATCGACGCCACCGGTTTTCACGATTACTTCGATTTCATCCGATTCATCGAGCTGCACAATTACTGTATAAACTGTTGGGTTTAGCTCGAATCCGGTTGGGGCTATTGTTTCAACTAGTGTGTATGTTCCGATGCTTAAATCATCAAAGCTTGCAATTCCTGTTGTTAGGCTAGTTTTCTTTTCGATGACTGTACTGCCTTGTCTAAGTTCGAAGGTCGCTTCGTTATTTAATATTGGATTTAAAGCATCGTCGACTTTCTTAACCTCTAGATCTCCTGTCTTAAATGTATTGTTAAAAATCACATCAAGAGGATATGTCGGTGTTACTGTTAACACACCATTTCCAGCATCTGTAATCAACACACTCACCGTTAGGGTCATCGCATCATAGAACATCCCTGGTTCAGGTATGGCTGGTACGACTTCTGTAATGGTGTAGGTATAGGTCTGGCCAATATCCGCTACGGTATAGTTAATGGGGTCAAAGGATACGGCTCCAACCAGGTTGTTTGTTTTTGTCTGAAGAATAGATTCGCCCAGCTTCAGTTGGAAGCTGAATTCACCTGCAACAAGAGTTCTGCCATCCAGCGTTTTATGTGCTGTAAATGCAATACTTCCTGAAGCGGTATAGCTGTTATTGAAAGTGATATCCATTGGATAGGTAGGTGTAGCGGTCAAAGTTCCGTCTCCATTGTCTGTGACCAGTACACTTACACTAATAATCATCGGATCATAGTTCATTCCTGTTTCTGGTGTTACTGGTACAACTTCCACGATGGTATAGTTAAACGTTTGGCCTCTATCAGCCATTACATATGGGATAGCAGCGAAGGTTATGCTTCCGTCAGCAGCATTTGTTACTGTTTGTAATACGGTTGCACCTTGCCTCAGCTCAAAGCTGAACATCCCAGCTGTTAGTGTTCTTCCGGTTAATGCTTTTGTTGCACTAAGGATTAAGCTTGTTGGACCAGTGGTGTAGCTGTTGTTAAAAACAACGCCGCCAGTAGGATATGTTGGTGTTGCAACAAGAGATCCTAGAAGATTGTCAATAACACTTACAGTTACAGTATAAGACTGCGTAGAATAAGTGATTCCGGGAAGTGATCCGATAACCTCTACTATGGTATAGGTATGGTTTCCGGCCACGGTGTAAGGAATTGCGGTGAAAGCGATATTTCCGTTAATATCATTTGTTCCGGTTGCAACTTCTGTTGTACCTTCAAGCACTCTGAAATTGAACATTCCAGCTGTTAGGTCCTTTCCAGTCAATACTTTTGTTGCATTCAGGATGATACTTGTCGGAGCACCTCTTCTTAAGATGTTTGTCGGCACCTGATAAACATTGTTTGCCAGGTTGGTGTCATCTGTAACTATTGAAGCGATTCTGACGATATTCGTTACATCCACCGGGGATAATCTAACTGAAGAAGCTACAGCACGGGTATCAGCTAAAACACCAGTGAAATTCTCTGTAGGTGCTGTAGGACTGACATGTACAACTAACGTAAATTCTTTAAAACTGTTAACTGTTGGATTATTCGGATCAGTGGAATAGTTTGGTGATAAGTTAAATGCTGGCCATGTGACAAGTCCACCATATCCTCCAATCGCTCCACTTAATACTCCTCCGCCAGTTGCGCTGACAAATGCTACAAAAGGATCAAGGGTATCGCTAACTACAATGCCATTGGCGGCAATTGCTGTATTGTTTTGCACCCTGATCAAATAGGTCAGGTTTTGATCTACAAATAATGGATCTGGGCTATCAGATTTAATGATGCTGACTTCGGTATCTACTGTATCAAATGAACCTACTTGGGACAACGGTACAGTCTGATTACCAGCCGAAATTGTTCCACCACCAAATACTTGAGCACTTACTAAACCTGTTTGAACGTTTCCTGTAATATTTCCAGGAGGGAATGCACTCTTTAACACTACCCAAATCTCTACGACAATCTTATCTCCGGCATCTAGTCCGGATATTTTAAGGGTTCCTTGAATCTGTTCGTTACTGGTTCCAGGATTGGCAAGAGTCGTAGAATCGACTGACGCTGTGGCGTCTCCATCTGGATCGACAGTTGCATCATCGCCGTAATCGACAAACGCAGCATAAACCATGTAATTAGGGTCAAAGCCAAAATTCTGTCCACTAGTGGTTTTAGTCAGCCAATATGGCGTAACTAAAATTATACCGTCAGTACCCGTTCCACCTACAGTAACCAAAAGTTCAAACGGAACGATCTGTCCCAGCATCGTATCAGCTGGTTCTAGAGACGAAACCGCATCTTTAGGCACGCCATAGACTGCATTTGCAAGTGGATCGTCCGCTCTCCCAAATACGGGAGCAAGCTGAGCTGGAGTGAGTTTATTGTATGTTGGGTCATACGGCCCTTTATTAGGTGCAGGGTCCGCTGCTGACCAGACTAAATTGTAATCTCCTCCAGTAGGAACAGCCAGTATACCAATTTCAGGTGCTGCGGCTAACCCAACCTCTGTCTCAGGTACTGTTTTTTCTTGTAGTGGTAATTCAACAGGTGCTAATGGTTCTTCAACTATTGGGTCTGGAGCCTTTGCTGCCTCCACTACAGGCGGAACCACTTCAACAGGAATTTCTTCTGCTGGAAGTAATTCTTCCGGAACCACTTCTGGTGGGATTTCAACCGGTTCTTCAACAGGTTCAATCACAATTTCAGCAGGTGCAGGTGCAATTTCTTCTGGTGGTAATATCGGCTCAACAGGTGATTCGATAATAGCCGCTGCCGTTTCTATAATTGGTGGGCTATTGAGCTCCTCAGCGTATATTTTCCCGAGACCTGATGGTGCTAATCCGATGATAAAACTAAAAAGCAGCAATGCAGCCAATATCGTCCGTTTTCTTTTAATTTTTCTCTTAAATGTAAACACTTTCTCAACTCCTTTCATTCAAGCAGAGTATGAATGATGATATGTTACGACAACTTCATGCAACCGATGTTCAAAGCAAATTTCTAAGCAAATTTGACATAAAAATCTTCATCCAGTTGTAACAGCGATTTACATATCTCTTGATCAATCTCCCCGTAATGACATTGAGATAGGCAGGTTATCTGATTTACCTCATTGGTAAATCAAATAGTTGAAAGAATATAATCAGCACATCGTGTGGCTAATCTTTAAATAGAACTAATGATTAATTAGATTGGAATTAAATGTCAGAGACGACATTTTCTTTTATATTATTGATTTTATTCTATCATGTATGAGAATATTATAAAGGCGTATATTGTTTAATTAACATATTATTAAAAATTTGTACTTTAATATGTTAAAATTCGACAAAATATCAAAACTCGGATAATATTTATAAATTTTTGTCACTCTTTATATAAATTAATATAATATAGTCATAGAACTATCTTTTATCGCCATCCTTGGAGATTTTCATTAATCTATCGGTATATTTCTATGATTCTTTACAAATCTTTACTATCGAGTCCTATATCAGATTATTTTTTATTTTTATCTAGATTTACTAGGCAGCATACTGTTTTCAAAGGCTTTCACCATGAGTTCATGATCAATAAACATATGAGGAAATTTTTCGCGCATTTTTGGGCTTATTTTAATATTTTTATAAATCTTTGAAAACTTAAAAACTCCTCGGAAAACTACGCAAAAAAGAGCGGAAACCAAATTAATTTGGTCTCCGCCCTAAACTTACTGATTATTTTCTTTTCAAAATCATTTTCTGCTTATCCAATCTATTGCTTCCTATAGGTAATTAGATAACTTCAGGAACTTTGTTTCCTTATAGTTATGAATATCTATAGAATAATCAAAGATGACTCCACTTTTAAGAAACGCCCGATTCGTCGAAATTAGCGCCGGTTCTCCTGGCGTTAAGCCAAGCTCCCTAGCATCATGGTCACCAAGGATATCTGCAGTGATCACACGATCAACAAATCCAATCTGTTTCTTCAGATCCTCGCGAATATATCGATAGATGGATTTACTGACAATTTCCTCACTTAAGTAGGGAATTACATTTTTATTATAATAAGAATATTCCACAACATAAGGAATTCCGTCTACAGAACGAAGTCTCTCAATAAAATATATTGGTGTGCCTACTTCGCATTGCATGGTATGTGCAAGCTTCTTATCCGCTTCGATAAGCTTGATCGTATTCACCTTTGTGGTCACTTTGTCTATCCCAAACCCTTCCGTCAGCCCATTGAAATTTTCCAAATTGATGCATCCATTTGTTGATACATTTCTAAGAAAAACACCACTACCCTGAATCGGAATGACTAAGCCTCTTCTTGTAAGAAGATCAATCGCTTTACGTATGGTATTTCGGGATACCTGGTATTTTTCAATTAGCTCATCTTCCGTAGGGAGCTTATTGCTCTTTTTGAACGTTCCGTCGATGATATCACGTTCGATATCATCACAGACCATTTTATATTTAACTGCCATTTTATCCTCCAACGCTCGATACTTTTAAGCGATAATGATTTCACTTCAATACTTTTGAAGTATTCTGTACTTTGATTATAGCTGATTTTATCCTTCTTTCAATAGCATCCAGGTAAATAAGATTTCGCGAATTCGTTACTATTATAAACGCTTATATAAGTCAATGAATTGCGACGCCATAATTTTAAAGGTTTCAGCAGACATCATCTGGTCTTCCGCATGTACAAGAAGAAGATCAACCTTGACCTTGTCCTCTCCAGCTTCTTGTTCGAGAAGTCTTCCATGGGCATGATGCCCTTCGACAAGCATCTTGTCTCCTTCTTCCATCAGTTTCTCTGCTTCGACGAAATCACTTTTTTTAGCAGCTTCCAGCGCCTCTAAAAAATAAGATCTCGCTGAACCATTGGTTGCAATCATCTCAAAACAAATTAATTCTAAACCTTCCATGTCTCTTCCTCCATTATGCAGTTGTTTCCTTCTGACTTAATAACCTCTTTGTAAAATTCAAAGGAATCTTTCTTTATTCTCGGTAATGCCTCGTCATCGAAATCGATGTAGACAAATCCGTATCTTTTCCGATATCCATTAAGCCAGCTTAAAAGATCAGTGAAGGACCATGTACAGTAACCCCAAAGATCTACGCCCTCTAAAACAGCATCATGGCAGGCCTTGATATGCTCTCTGAGATAATCGATTCTGTAGGAATCGTGGATTTCTCCCTGATCGATAACATCGTAAGCACCTATTCCATTTTCACTAATAAAAATTGGTTTGCCATATCGGTTTTTCAGTTCCACCAGGGCATATCTTAGTCCATCCGGATCGATCGCCCAGTCCCAATCTGTATACCTTAGCTTAGGATTTACGACTTGCTTGTATAATCCAGGAATTCCAGATTCTTTAGAACTTCCCTTTTCTCCCGAGACATTCAGTTCTCCGAGCGTCACCCCGTCAATAGGATTATAAGCGAGAGTAGCACTTTGATAATAATTGATTCCAATAAAATCTGTAAGTGTTCCACTTTCTTTAAGGATGATCTTATCCTCTTCAGTGATAATCGGCGCTATCCCTTGTTTCTGAAATAGTTCATATCCCCACTCCGGATATTCTCCCCTTTGGTAGATATCCATCAGCCACCAGTTCACCGTTTCATAGTAGCGCCTAAGCGCTTCCTTGTCCTCTTCTTTTTCACTTGCAGCATAACCTGGCGTGTATGCTATAGAAGAACCAATACTTCCCTTAAGTCCCATTTCTTTATAAAGCTTTACTACATTTGCATGAACCAGGGCCGTGTGGTGATACGTCTTGAGATATGTCTTCATATCCTTTTTCCCTGGCGGATGCATAGCCAGGAGATAACCAAGCTGGGTAAAAATATTAGGCTCGTTTAGCACAATCCAGTATTTGACCTTATCCCCATACTCCTCAAAAAGAATTTTCGAATAAGCCGTAAAATCTTCGATGATCTTTCTTGATTCCCAGCCGTCATACTCATCCTGCAGCGCTTGCGGAAGATCCCAATGGTAGATTGTAACCACAGGTTCTATCTTTGCCTCAATCAGTTCATCGATGAGCTGATGATAAAATTCGAGACCTTTTGCCTCGATTTTCCCACGTCCTGTGGGAAGAATCCTTGTCCAGGAAATTGAAAACCGATATGCTTTAAGCCCCATTTCTTTCATCAGGGCGATGTCTTCTTTGTATTTGTGGTAATGATCTGATGCAACTTCTCCGTTGGTCCCTTCATAAGTTTTTCCTTCTTGCCGCACCCATTCGTCCCACACAGATATCCCTTTTCCATCTTCTTGATATGCACCTTCTACTTGATATGCCGCAGATGCGCTTCCAAAGAGAAAATCCTTATTGAAGCTACTTAACATATTCCACCATGAAAAACAGTGCTGGTCCCAGTTCCGATTTTTTTATTGCACTCTTAGCGACAGAAGCGGCTCGTTCTGATTCCTCGCTGACAGAGAAGTACAATTTCATATTGTCTTGTTTTTCAAATTTGTAGGTGATCCCTTCAATTGTTTTTCCATCTAAAAGAGATTTTACAAATTCCCGCTTAAGCGGCATATTGATGATTATCATTTGTTTACACCCTCACCTTCGATTGTATTCTTGAGGTTTTCCAATTGTTTTTTAAGTTTCTTTATGGTCCCGGAGCGAAGCACCGGAAGACTCATAAAAATATAATTGTATCTTCTCATCTGGCTGCTGCTAAAAGCATTTTCAGATAAAACCACAGCAGTCGCCCCATTTTCTTTTTCCATCAATGTATAAGTCGTGACTACCTTGTCAGAGCCCCAAAAAGATTCAAAAGAAAGAACTTTGTTGATTTCAACTTCGGAAACAACCTGTCTGACATTAACCCCATTGCCATTTCCTCTATTCAGCTTGAAGATGTTCTCCGCACCTAGAAGATTATCCTTTTTGGTTTTGAATGCCGTGCAAAGCGTTTTTTCTATAAATCGATATACGCTATCCAAGTCTTTACTAATGAGTATCTCTTTTGAAACCAATTTAATCACTCCTTTTATTAAGAATAGTCCCAGTCATCCCGGGACTATTCAAAACCATATTTTATAAATGAATTACTAAGCTATTTTGTTTAACTTTGCTTCTTTCTCTGCTTCGTACTTGTTTGATACCATTACAAATGGCATATAGATAAGGAATGCAAGCACCAAGTTAACGATTGATACAACAACTGCTCCCCATGAACCGTTTGTTGCCAGGAAAGCATTTAGAACTGGAGGAGTTGTCCAAGGAACTGAGTTTACAATTGGTCCGGCAAATCCGATCTTCGTTGCATAATATGCAACCAATGTCAGTACTGGCTGAACGATGATAAACGGAATAAAGTAAACTGGGTTCAAGACAATTGGAATTCCGAATAGTACAGGTTCGTTAATCATGAAAACACCTGTAGGAAGACCAATTTTAGCAACTTCTCGATGTCCCTTTACCTTGGAGAAAATCAGAATGGCAACAATTAATGGAAGTGTTGCGCCTGATCCACCCATGAATACATAAGCATCCCATGATCCTCTAACCCATACAGCCAATTCGTTGGCTCCTGTTCCTAGAGCGGTGATTCCGTTGGAAAACTTAGTGATATTCTCTAGTCCTGCAGTTCCATAGATTGGGCTCATGACGGCTTCAAGAATATTTGCACCATGAAGTCCGAAGAACCAAAGAAGTGGAATTAATGTTGAAATAAGAAGTATGGAGAAAATATTCTGTCCAAGCACAGAGAGTGATTGCGCAATATTTTGTTCAAACCAGTTGAAAATATTCAGTCCCAAACCGATATTGAAAATGTAACCAATGATTGCCCAGCAGAATACAGCGATAAATCCTGGGATAACTGCTGAAAACCCTCTGGATACAGCTGGTGGCACTGAATCTGGCATCTTTATGATCCAGTTTTTATTAACGATTGCGAAATAAATTTCTGGCGTTACCAGACCAACAACCATGGCAATAAAGATACCCTGTGCACCAAGGAAATTTGTTACCCAGCTGGCAACAGCTTCATTGCTTCTTGTAAGTGCTCCAAGCAAAACGAATGAAGCTACGGTAATAAGCGCTGTTGATAAGGCATCCTTATCTTCTGAGGTCGCTCTGTTATATCCAAGTGAAAAGGCTAGTCCTAATGCGATAATTCCAAACGTTCCACTTTCCATAAGGGAAAATAGAGGAGCGATATTTGTGTTCGTCCATACAATGAATGAACTTTCTTCACCAATATACTTTGCAAGCAGTGACCATGGTACAAAAAATACATTGTTTAAAAGCACTGCAAAAGCACCAACAAGGATTAGAGGCATTAGTCCTGCGAATGAATCACGGATAGCAACAAGATGTTTCTGCCCACCGATTTTTGCAGCTACTGGGACAAACTTTTCTTCAAGAAAGTCGATAAATCGATTCATGTTATCCTCCTAAATAAATTATTACTGTAATTTATCCTTACAACCTCCATTGACGTCTCATGAAAGTTGGTTAAGATCATTTTTCAAGCAGTGCCAGTGCACTCAAGAGTACCTTTTCGCCATCCATTCTTCCGTAAGCCATCATGTCGATGACATCAACCGGAACGGTTACAAGTTTGACAAATTCATTCTTCATGAATCTGACTTGTGGCCCTAATAGGACAACATCAGCATTTTTGACTAGTTTTTTAGCTTCACCGGCACTATGCGCTGAAATATCAATTTCCAAGTTTAGCGCAGCTGCAGCTTTTTGCATTTTTGTCACCAGTAAACTTGTGGACATTCCTGCAGAACAAACAAGTAATATTTTCATATTTCCCCCTTCCAACCTTTCGATGGTTTCATTTAATAAAAAATAAATACCAAATAATTCATTGGCATAACTTCTTGATTTGATTATAACTTCACATGAAGTAAATGTAAACCTATACTTCATAATTATTTTAATTCTTGCTAATTCCTTCAAAATGAAACGCTCTGTTTTCAATTAAGAAAACCTATACAGGGCATTTTCTAAAATTCTGCCAAATAATGACTCATATTCTATTAATCTCATATTTTTAACGCCGTATCTCTTTTTATTCATTCTAATCTCTATAATTTATGCCTATAATTAGTTATAATGAACTTATGATTAATCGAATGGAGGAAAAAAAATTGAAGACGTATAAAATTGTCACGATCGGTGGCGGTTCTAGCTATACCCCAGAACTCATTGAAGGATTCATTAAAAGATACAGCGAACTACCCATCAGAGAACTCTGGCTTGTCGATGTTGAAGCGGGTAAGGAAAAAGTAGAGATCATTAAAAATCTATCTGAAAGGATGATCAAAAAGGCAGGTCTTCCCATCAAAGTGTTCTCAACCCTTAATAGAAGGGAAGCCTTAAAAGATGCGGATTTTGTCACGACACAACTTCGTGTTGGGGGCCTTGAAGCCAGAGCGCTTGATGAATCCATCCCTTTGAAACACGGAATAATCGGTCAGGAAACCAATGGTGCCGGCGGAATGTTTAAAGCGTTTCGAACCATTCCAGTGATCTTCGACATTATCGAAGATTGCAAGGAACTTTGTCCTGATGCTTGGATCATTAACTTTACCAATCCAGCAGGGCTTGTGACAGAAGCAGTCATCAATCACACCAATTGGAACCGCTTTATCGGCGTATGCAACCTCCCCTTCGGCATGGAAATGGGAACCGCCAAAATGATGGAAGTTGAAAAAGAGCGAATCAGAATCGATATGGGTGGATTAAACCACATGGTATTCGGACTTAACATTTATCTTGATGGTATCTCCATCAAAGAGGAAGTCCTGAGTAAAATGATCAACCATTCTGCCGATCTCAATATGAAAAACGTCATGGATCTTCCTTGGCGTCCAGAATTCATTCAAAGCCTAAACGCTATTCCTTGTGCTTATCATCGGTATTATTTCCAAAAGGAAGAAATGCTTTCTCATATGCTTGAGGATTTTAAAGCAGGCAAGACAAGGGCCACAGAAGTGATGGAAGTAGAGTCATCACTATTTCAAAAATACAAGGAGCAAAGCCTCGATACCAAGCCAAAGGAACTCGAGTTAAGAGGTGGCGCGTATTACAGCGATACCGCATGCAACCTGATTTCTTCCATCGTCAACGATACAAAAGACATCCAGGTAGTAAACACCAGAAACAGAGGTGCCATAGCCTCCCTGCCTTATGATGCAGCAGTTGAGGTTTCTTGTGTCATCACCAAAGATGGTCCTCGTCCTATTACGCAAGGCTATCTGCCTATAGCTGCTGAAGGAATTGTGCAACAGTTAAAGGCTTTTGAAAAACTCACCTGTAAGGCAGCAATCAGCGGAAAATATGAAGATGCCTTCATTGCGTTAACCACGAACCCTCTTGTTCAAAGCGAAACAAAAGCCAAACTTGTACTGGACGAAATGCTCATCGCTCACAAAGCTCATCTTCCACAATTCAGCGATGTAATCAAGATGCTGGAGAAGAACAATGAAACTAATCATTAATGCTGATGATTTCGGTTATTCACCTGGACAAAATCTTGGAATCATCAAAGCTCACGATGAAGGTATTGTAACTTCTACCACCTGCCTTGCTAATGCGCCTTATCTTGAACACGCCTTATCGCTGGCAAAAAATTATCCAAATCTTGGCATTGGTGTCCATCTGGTTCTCGATATGGGGATGCCCATATTACCGAGAGAATTGGTTCCTAGCCTTGTTCAATCGGATGGCTCATTTAAAAAATTCCCTGAAGACAAGCCATTAAACCTTAGTCAAAACGAGGTCTGTATGGAATGGAGTGCCCAAGTAGAAAAAATCATCCATTCAGGGGTGCGCCCGACTCATCTTGATGGACATCATCATCTGCAGCTCCATCCTGACCTTTTTGAAGTAACGCTTTCAATTGCAAAAATGTATAATCTGCCCATTCGTTATTTTCCCTATCATGATGAATCAAAAGAACGAAAATTAATGGCGGAACACGAAGTCAAGATGATTCATGGGCTTACCGACTTCTACAAAGAGAGTATCTCTCCTGAATATTTTTATCATTTTAAAGAAAACCATGGTCTGATCAAGGATGAAGTGCTCGAACTGATGTGTCATCCTGCGTATATCGACGACATCATCTACTCGAAGAGCAGCTACAATATTCACAGGGTTCAGGAACTGATTATCCTGACTTCCGCAGAAGTGAGAAACTCCCTGTTTTCTCAAGGGATTACCCTGGGAAACGTTAGAGATTTCCTATAATATCCATCATGCAAAACAATGGAGGTACAGGTTTAACCTGTACCTCCATTGTTTTGCATGTAATAACTTTTGCATTAAAAACTCTACTTATTATTCAACTTCAAGTGTGCTTTCACGTTTCGGTTTAGCGCTATATCTAACAAAGGCAATATTTCTTCCAATAACGCCTAAAAGTACAACCAGTCCACCAAGAAGCGATAAAACCGTTGGTTTTTCACCAACCACAACGAATACCCAAAACGGGTTCAATAGTGGCTCAATTACTGTTATCAAAACGGCTTCCAATGCCCCGAGATGCTTTATGGCGAGTCCATAGAGGATGTATGATATACCAAGTTGAACGATTCCAAGAACGATTATGGCAAGGATGCTCTTAAGGCTTGGAAGTCCGCCCAAAATAAATGGAATTGCTACGATGAACGTCAGAAAATTACCTAGGAGCATGGTTTCCACAGGAGATCCATCCTTCTGAAATCGAAGAGCCACAGTAACTACTGCAAGAAAAAACCCACTGATTACAGCAATGAGATTTCCAAGCATATTTCCTGCGCCACTTGCATCATTGAAAAAAAGCACCATACCTCCAACGACAAATACGATGGAAATCAGATCGAACCAATGAATCTTCTCCCTCAAAAGCCAAACCCCCAGAAGCGCTACAAAAGCAGGGGAAGTGTACTGAAGCATGATGGCATTCGCGGAAGTTGTCATCTTGTTCGCCATGACAAATAAAATGACTGTCGTCGCATAGGCGATTGCGCCCACAACTTGGGGTTTCGACATGGTAATTTTCGGCTTTTTCAGATATGCAAAAATCACCAGCCCGGCGATAAAACTCCTCGAACCTGCGATTGCAATTGGATTCCAATCCACTAACTTGATTAATAATCCACCTGTACTCCATAAAATTGAAGCGATGATGAGCTGTATGATTGCTTTTGTTCTGTCTTTCACTTAACGTCCTCCATCAACAAATAAAATTCTTTTGATTATATCAAATTTCGTCCTCAAATACCACTCCATGGCGAAACGCTAATTCGCTCCCTAAAAAAATTCTGATGGTTTTCCAAGTATTATTTCTTCCTTGGAAACCATCAGAACCGTCTCACTTTATTAATATTCCACTCCGTAGGGGTTTACTTTCTGCTCCAATTCACATTGAATCCTCTTTTATAGGCAAAAAGTGGCGTAATATTCCCTTTGCTTTCCTTGATGATGACGAATGGATCTCGAAGTAGAACTCTGCCAAGCGCTACAAGATCAGCCTGTTCATTCACGAGTATTTCCTCCACCTGGTCGATCTCGGTGATTAGCCCAACAGCAATTGTAGGCACCCCACATCTCTTTTTGATCTCTTCTGAGAATTTTACCTGATAGAGTGGATAAACCTCAATCTTCTGGTTGACATCCAAACCACCTGAACTTACATGAATCATATCAAAATCACTCTTAACGAGATTGACGATTTCAACCATCTCATCGATATCTATGCCGCCTTCGATATAATCAGAAGCAGAAACCCTGAGGATTAAGGGATAGTTAGCAGGAAGGACTGACTTAACCTCCTCTGTAACTTCTCTCAAAAATCTTACCCTGTTTTCCCGAGTTCCACCATATTCATCAGTTCTTTGGTTGGTGATCGGACTAAGGAACTCATGGATTAAATAGCCATGGGCACCATGAAGCTCGATAAGTTCATACCCTGCTTCAATGCTTCTTATCGCCGCTTCTTTGAAAGCCGTTTTAATCTTATTAATATCGTCTATTGTCATCTCTTTTGGTATTTCATAATCTTCATTGAATCTAATCGCTGATGGTGCATAAGTTGTAATATCTTTAATCCCACATTTTCTCCCCGCATGTCCAAGCTGGATACCAATATGCGAACCATACTTCGTTGTGAGTTCTACAATTTTCTTATGTCCTAAAATCTGTTCATCATTCCATAGCCCAAGGTCTCTTGGGAGTATTCTGCCCTCAGGAGTTACACCAGTTGCTTCGACAATGATCAGTCCCACTTCTCCTAATGCTGCATTACCATAATGGATGAAGTGAAAGTCATTAGGATGCCCTTCCTCCGCCATATTCATACACATGGGAGGCATGACAACCTTATTCTTCAGTTCTAAATTTCTGATGTTATATTTATCAAAAGTTTTCATTATATATGTTGCTTCACAAATTGTGAAATACAACCCTCAACTCCTTTATGTAGTGACACTATGTTTTACTCCTATTTTACTTTCAAAAAAGATTAAAGTCTACCATCAACCATTTCTTGATTCAGCAATCGTCTCGATTAAGCTCGTGGTTTATTGCAAAATCACAACAAATTAAGTTAAAAAATTAACAACATAATAATAAAATCCGAATTCTTGTTAATATTTTACATTTGTATACCTTGACGTTATATAATATTTCTAACCTATATTACTAATGAATAAGGAGTGAATTCAATGTCAGCAGACATCATCATCAACGATCAAAGTGTAAAAGAAATGGATCCATTCATTCTTCTCAGCCTTATCAACACCAAATTACGAAATGAATCTGACTCTTTATCCGGACTTTGCGAAAACTATGACATCGATCAAGCCCAATTAGTTGAAAAGCTTGGAGATTTCGGATATGAGTATATCGGAGAAATCAATCAGTTTAGATTACCATAATGATTTTTTAGTTTCATGGTCAAGGCTTAGAGGTTAATCAAGGTATTGATGACTTCACTCGCAATTAAAATTCCCGCTGCAGGCGGAACAAACGAGGTACTTCCAGGAGTACTTCTTTTTTTGATGTAACTTTCTGGCCCCTCGGGTTTCATTTCTTCGAGAACCATGGGAACAAGCGGTTTTTCTGTTGAAGCCACAACCTTAAGTGAATCAATCCCCATAACCCTAAGTTCTTTCCTCATCACTTTAGCCAAAGGGTCCATGGTTGTCTTGAAAACATCAATGACTTCGAGCTTTGAAGGATCGAGCTTATTTCCAGTTCCCATGGAACTGATAATCCTGATGTCATGTTTTTTGCAGTACTTGATGACTTGCAGTTTACTTGTTACCGTGTCGATAGCATCTATAACAAAATCTGTATCTTTGCTTATAATTCGCTCAATATTTTCATCACAGATATAATCAATGAATCCTTCTACTTTGCAGTATTGGTTGACTTCCTTTGCCCGCAAAATAGCGGCATCCACTTTATACTTACCCATATTGCTATAGGTAGATAAAATCTGCCTGTTCAAGTTGGACAACGTAAAGATGTCATTATCCACAATGCTTATTTTTCCTATTCCACCCCGAACCAGCACTTCGAAGGCACTACCGCCAACTCCACCTAGTCCAAGAACTACTACTTTCGATTGTTGAAGCTTCATGAGTTTTTCTTCCCCCATGAGCATTTCTGTTCTTCTTAATTCATGTTGCATTTTAACATCCCTTTCACACTTTTCCATAATACATTATAATAGTTCTGAAGTGCAATAGTGGTATTTTAGCATAATTTAATTTGGAGGAAAATAATGAATAAAACATTAGGAATCATATGTGCGATGGAAGAAGAGCTATTACCCATCAAAGAAATCATGACTTTAGAGGAAACCCGAGTAAAAGCAAAAATGTCATTTTTTAAAGGAAAGTTGAAAAATCTTGAGGTCGTATTGGTCGTCTCAGGAATCGGAAAAGTTAATGCAGCAGTTTGTGCTCAAATCCTTTCCGATGATTACAAGGTTACCCACCTCATTAATGTCGGTGTTGCCGGCGGTATTAAAGAAAATATCAACCCGCTCGATGTTGTCATCGCCACCACGCTCATCCAGCATGATATGGATGTAACAGCATTCGGGATGAAGAAAGGTGAAATCCCAAGGTTTGAGACTTCCCAGTTTAAAACTGATGATCATCTTTCAAGCCTTGCCTATAACTTCTCTAGAGAAAATAAAGGCTATACTACACATCAGGGCATTATTGTCAGCGGGGATGAATTCATCAGCAGCAAAGAAAGGATTCTTTCCCTCGATGCCGAATTCAACGCTTCGGCTTGTGAAATGGAAGGTGCTGCCATCGCTCAGGTCGCTTACTTAAACGATCTCCCCTTTACAGTTATCCGTGCGATTTCAGATAATGCAGCTACAGGGGCTACAATGGACTATGAGAAATTCAAGGATGAGGCTGTTCTAAATACCGTGAACATTGTCCTGCACATCGCAGAAAACCTCTAACCCACCACAAAGAACTTATGCCATTTAAAACGCTACGACAGTAGAAGAAAAATGTACTTTATCGGTACATTTATCCTCTACCTGCCGTAGCGTTTATTTTAGTGATTTTTCTTCTGGTTAAAAATTATAAATCTTGCTGTACTTCTCATTTAAATACTGAAGGAAATATTTTGCATTCAAGGTTTCTCCAGTAATTTTTTCAATTAAGACCTTTGGTTCATAGGTTCCACCATACTTATGGACATTTGCAGCGAGCCATTTTGTGATTTCGCTGATTTGTCCACTTCTAATCAGTTCATCGTAATCAGGAAGATCTCTTAAAATTCCTTTATAGAGCATCTGTGCACCATAGAGGTTTCCAAGGGCATAACTTGGGAAATACCCAATCATACCACCAGCCCAATGAACATCTTGAAGAACGCCTTCTGCAAAATTTTCAGGGGTTATCCCCAGATATTCCGTATACTTTTCAGCCCAGAGTTTAGGAAGTTCATTAAAGTCTACATCACCGTTGATGAGCATCTTCTCCAATTCGTATCTGATGATGATATGAAGGCTGTAAGTCAGTTCATCTGCATCAATTCTAATAAGGGATGGCTCTACTTTATTGATTGCCCTGTAAAGCTCCTCGGCATTATAAGATTTAAGTCCAGCAAACGCCTCTATAAGCTTTGGATATTCTCCTTCAATAAACTGCTTGCCCCGTCCAACGATATTCTCATAAAATCTTGACTGGGATTCGTGGATTCCCATGGAAACTCCACCGCCAATGTTTGTTCTCGTCAGATCATCCGGAATATTTTGTTCGTAAATCGCATGTCCCGTTTCATGTATTGTAGAATACATTGCCGTTACTGGATCTTCTTTGCTGTACGCTGTCGTGATTCTGACATCATTGTTACCAAAATTAGTCGAAAAAGGATGTGCACTTTCCGCGATTGCGCCACGTTCAAAATCATACCCCAGCCTCTTTGCCAGTTCGATATTGTATTTCTTTTGTGGTTCAATGGCGTAATCGCCTTTAAGAATTCCGTTGTCGATTTCAACACCACTTTCATTGATCTTCGCAAGAAGTGTAACCAATCCATCTCTTAATTCCTTGAATACAGAATCAAGCTCCTTAACGGTTGCACCGGGCTCATACAAATCAAGAAGCGCATCATACGGTGTATCTTCATACCCAATATAACCAGCAATCTTCTTATTGAAATTCACGATTTTCTCAAGGATTGGTTTAAATGCTTCATAATCGTTCTTTGCTCTTGCATCTGCCCAATGGGTTTCCGCTCCAGCTACAAGTGTGCTGTATTCTAGATATTCCGTCTCAGGAATTTTCTTCATAAAGTCCAGGGACTTCTTCGCATTTTTGATCATGGCTTTCTCGCGATCATCCATTTCATCAAAATGTTCATTCAACTCGTTAATTAAATTCCCGTACTCTTCTGAAGTTTCGATCTTAAAAGACATCTGGCTGAGATACCCAATGACTTCAGACCTTCTTTCCACGCCTTTTGGCGGCATGATTGTTGATAAGTCCCAATACAATACACCTGATGCATCTGAAATGTTTTTCAGCTCCAGCTGATATTCAAGAAATTTCTTGAATCCTTCTTTGTAGTTTTCCAAAATTCAACACTCCTTACTATTCCATATTTTTTGAATGAAAATACTCCTCGATCATGCTTTCCCTGTCCGTATTAAGGTTTGATACAAGATCCAAAACAGACTCTGTTTCTCTACAATATTTTATAATAATACATTGTCCTAAATTTCGAGGACATCTAAAACATATGCATCCAGGATCATTTCCTTCGCAAGTGTTTCCGTACTCTGGACAATGTTTGCAATTTTCCGCCAGTATACTTGTGTTCAATACATTTGCCCCCTGTACTTATCCATCAATGACTTCATGATTTCCGTATTTGATGGTGGCGTATATGTGATGGCATTGGCTCCAGCTTCAATGGTCTCCATAATGCTCTCGTCAGTTGGTCCACCTGTAGCAATTATTGGGAATTCAGGATAAAGATCCCTCACTTTTTTTACAATTCTAGCCGTATCTTTAGCTCCGGAAACGTTAAATATGGTTGCTCCCGCTTTAATCCTCGCATCAAAATCCTCGTTTTCAGAGATAATGGTCACCACAATAGGGATATCGATGACATCTCTAACTCCTTCTATGAGTTCATTCTTCGTGGGACTATTGAGAACCACTGCCATTGCACCTTTAAATTCAGCGTCAAGGGCAAGATTAATTACCCGTTTGCCGGTTGTCGTTCCTCCTCCTACTCCACAAAAAACCGGAACATCTGAAGCACTTACAAGGCTTTGCGTAATGATCGGCTGTGGGGTAAAGGGATATACACTCATCACGGCATCCGCATTGGTATTCTTAATCACGGCAACATCCGTCGAAAAAATCAGTGATTTTATTCGCTTACCCAATATGACAATTCCTGTAGCTTTTCGAATCACTTCAGGAACTTCAATGATATGCCCTCTTAATGTCGTTGTAATACTGGGAACATTTCTTTTTTCATTATTATTCACAATTTGACCTCCATAGGTTCAACCCTTAAATCAAGGTTTCTTTTTATTTCATCTTTCATCAAGGTTCATTCTATAAAGCATTTGAAACGCTAATTCAATGTACGCTATAGTTTTCTATATCAATCAATTATATCATAAGACATGATGATTAATATATCAAAACCTCATCTGTATGTTTATTTTGACTTATTGCAAAGATTCCACAGGGCTTTCCCCTATTCTGACTTCTACTGATGATGTTAAATCAAGTGAAGTCTCCGTGACTTTACATTCATAAGCAAGGATATCTATGCCGAAATCCTCGGCTTTCTTCAGTGTAGAAGAAAACAACGGATCCCTTGCCCACGCTGGCGTAAAGGAGATCATATTTTCCATTTGTAAAACAAAAATTATCCCTGCCCCATAACCTTCTTTTTTTGCTTCCATGAGTTCACTGATGTGCCTCGCCCCTCTCTCTGTCACAGCATCGGGAAAGCTGGCCTTACCTTCATGCTCAAGCGTTACTCCTTTAACTTCAAGATAATACTTTTCCCCTTCATCATTTTCGAGGAGAAAATCAAATCTGCTTTTCTTATAAAATTTTTCCCGTTTCACATTGGTATACCCTTTAAGTTTTTCAATTCTTCCTTCAAGGAGCGCCTCTTCAACAACTCGATTAGGAATCTGGGAATCAATATTAATGAGGGACATTCCTTTGTATGCAGCAATTAACGTAAAGGCTGTCTTTCTGGCCGGATTATCTTCTTTTCTTAAAATTACAGTGCAACCTGGAATAAGAATTTCTCTAATTCTTCCGGTATTTGGCACATGAACCATAATCACTTCGCCTTCATATTCTACATACGCTTGAAAACGATTAGGTCTATTAATGAACTTTGCCCGAATGGTATCTTTTATGAATTTCATAATGAATTCTCCTTGAATTGTCATCTGCAATGTGTTAGTTGAGAAAACTAAAGTTATCCACAGAATAGGTGTGTTTTGTCAAAATTACTGTGGATAATGTTAGTATTTTTTAAAAATGCTACAGTGTCAACAAAATCTTATCCACAGTTTTCAAGTTTTATCCACAAATCATGTGAATAACTTTTTTTCCTACTTTTAATTATTGTCAATATATTTTCAATGTTTATCAGTTTCATAAATTTATTGCATTACTCAGAAAAATCGTTAAATATATCTCAACCGATTTTTATGTAAAAGATCAATAAATTTATGTGAACTCAGCAGTTTGAATTGCCAAGAATAGACACAACTATACCTTTTTTACCTTATGAGAACCTTAGAATTTTGGATATTTTTTTGTTAATACATTTTTTACAACCCAAACTTCCCCCTTCTCTTATTTGTATGAGAGTTCATGAGAAAAAAATGTTATAATCTACTTAAATAAATTACAATCACTATTCATTTTCAAGTCCCTAAATTGATGCTACAACTCAAATGCTGTATCGTTAGGAGAGATTTTTATGAAATGGAAAGGTAGAAGAACCAGCTCCAATGTTGAAGATAGAAGAAGTTCAGGTCCAAGTATGGGCGGTATCGGCGGAAAAGGGATCATGGGTGGTGGTCTGGGAATTATTATCATCATCATCTTTGCCCTTTTAGGTGGAGATTTAGGTTCAATTTTTAACACTGGGATTGTAAATCCTGGAAACACACCAACTATTCAGGGTACACAGGAAGAAGAGGACCTCAAAAATTTTGTTTCTGTCGTACTTGCTGATACTGAAGATGCCTGGACGCAAATTTTCGCTGAAAACAATATGACTTACCAAAATCCAACGCTTGTAATTTTTAGTGGAAGTGTCCAATCGGGTTGTGGAACAGCAGGTTCCTCCACAGGTCCATTCTATTGTCCTGCTGACAATAAGCTGTATATCGATCTAAGCTTTTATCAGGATTTAAGCCAAAGATTCGGTGCACCGGGAGATTTCGCCATGGCTTATGTCGTTGCTCATGAAGTAGGACACCATGTTCAGACCCTACTTGGAATTTCTCAACAGGTTCAAAAAATCACGAGCCAGCTAAGCCAGACTGAAGCGAACAAATACTTAGTCAGGCTTGAACTTCAAGCGGACTATTTGGCTGGTGTATGGGCAAATCACGCAAAGGGCCAGGGTTATCTCGAAGAAGGAGATTTAGAAGAGGCACTCAATGCAGCAAACGCTATTGGTGACGACAGACTTCAAAAGAATGCCCAAGGCTATGTCGTTCCAGACAGCTTTACGCATGGCACTTCGGAGCAGCGGATGAAGTGGTTTAAGCTGGGATTCCAATATGGAGACCTAAGTCATGGTGATACCTTTAACACCAATGACCTGTAGAAATCTAGAACTTAAATTGAAAAATGATGAGATTAACACCCAATTTTTCTGATCATTCAAGAAAGCACCGTATTCAGATAAAAATCTGAATACGGTGCTTTTGAATATGTACTATCCTTTATCATTAACTGTTTCCAGCACATAAAGCGCTTCAATTTATTCTGCTTTCACCACAGTGTCAGTTCTTACAATCTGAATAAATGACTTGCCTGGTTTGAAGGCGATCTCTTCACCGTTGGCATCATAATATCGTGTCAAGGAATCGACATCTTTTCTCTCCCAGGTTCCCACCCTTTGGATTCCATTTACAAAATATTCCGCAGCTCCCTGACCAAACAAATCAATATTCGTATAGACCGTTCCAGTGATTGGATAATGATTGGCATGTTGCACGATAATATTGGTCACTTCAATTTGCTTGTTATTTTCCTTATCGATCATCGGATCTCCATTGATGAAACGCTTATAAAGTTTTGTAGTTTCATCGTAAGTATAGGTGATTTTATTTCCATCATTATAGGACAAGGCAACATTTTTTGCTGGCGTCCCTTCTACAATGACATTCTCATCAAAGTAGATACTTCGATCAACGGGCTCGTAATTATAGAGGTTTTCCATGACATATTGCAAATCTGCATAGGCATTGTGAGGGGCTACTCGATCCTTCGATCTGAAATAGGGTTTACTGACTTTCATTCCATCAAGGTATGAAGCTTTAATTCCAAGCTCATCGATTAAATCATAAATATTCTGACCGGGTCTTACTGTAGATCCACCATAAAATCCATATAAATAATTCCATTCACTCCACAAATACATGTGTTGTCTTCTGGCACTCCTAACAGGTCCAGCTTTTACAGGGTATTCGCTGAGAAAGAAGGTTGTCAATCTGGTAATTCTACTTTCCACTTCCATTTCGTAGATTAGATCAGCTAAAGACAGTCCACTATGAGGTCTTGCTGCTTTTGTGTTTTCCATTTGGAGCATGATCACTTTTCCTGATCCTTCATAAGGAAGTCCAGTTAGAGGCGAAAGTCCATCTGGAACATTCTCATATCTGGCTACATTACTTATTTCTTGTGGCGTCTCCACCGGAGATTCAACTGGAGACTCCACTATAGTTTCTACCGGGGTCTCGATTGCTGTTTCAACTGGAGTTTCAACTGGAGTCTCAACTGGAGCTTTGCTACAACCCGATATAAAGACTGCACTCATCAGTAATGTCATTAAAATGTACTTTTTCATTATTTTCCCCCTTGCGAATATATTGTGTCATAATGGGATGAAAAACAGGTATAGCCTCTGTATACGTTTTATTTTACCACATTTTCGTTCCTGACTGATAGTCCTTGATATAGGGTATGCTGACGACAAAAACGCTTAATTTTTGCATCAGGCTCATTAAAGATGGGCGAAGGTTCTATGGTTCTCCGATACTGTTCAACTCGGCTGAGTTCAACAATTTTCTGTTGACTTGTGGAGAAATGAATGATATTATTGATAAGTCATGAATATTGTGGCCCCTTAGTCAAGCGGTTAAGACGCTAGCCTCTCACGCTGGAGTCACGGGTTCGATTCCCGTAGGGGTCACCACAAGATGAGCACTGGATTTCACTAATGAAATCCAGTGTTTTTTATTCGCCATAATATGAATCTCGATTTAGTCGAAATTATGAACATACTGTTAATTGTACTAATTAGTATTAATTTCATGTTTTGTCCATACTTTTGTCATGATTTATTCATTTTCAGATGTTATAACTAATACATCGATTAAATTTGATGCAATCAATCAGACGAAAGGAAGTATAAAATGAATAAAGTTAAATTAGCAATCATATATTACAGCGCAACTGGAGGAAACTACCAGATGATCAAGTGGGCAGAGGAAGCTGCTATTGCAGCCGGAGCTGACGTTAAGGTCTTTAGAGTAGGAGAACTTGCTCCCGATGCAGCTATTGCCTCTAACCCTATATGGCAGGCACACAGTGATGAAACCAAGGACCTTATCCCCGTAGCAACTCCACAGGATTTTGTGGATGCAGATGCTGTAATCTTCTCCACCCCAACAAGGTATGGTAATGTTTCTTCACAGATGAAGCAATACTTCGATCTTCTAGGTGGTGTTTGGTCACAAGGATTACTTGTGAATAAATTTGTGACTGCGATGTCTTCAGCTATGAATACAAGCGGCGGTGTGGAAGAAACTATCCGTAGCATTTACACCTCAGCAATGCATTTTGGAGCACTCATTGTAGCCCCTGGTTATACTGATGCATCTATCTACGCTGCAGGAGGCAATCCTTATGGTGCTTCAGCCCAGATCATAGACGGCAAGATCGTAAATGATGTAGAAGGCGCTGTAAGACATCAGGCGAAGAGAATTGTAGAGGTAACCGCTCAGTTTATCAATTAATTAAGCAGATAAGATTAAAGGATTCCTATCGGAATCCTTTTTTTGGTGTGGTTTTGGTCTGCTTCTGATAAAAAACAAATCGTTTTATTAATTGCGCACAATAATATTTGACAAAATATGTTTTATCTCTTATTATAGATGTAAACAAACTATAAATAAAACAAAGAGGTGCCATGATGAATGTATTCGATTTTAAGGCTGTAGATATAGACGGGAATCTTCAGGATTTAAGCCAGTATAAGGGAAAGGTTCTGCTTATTGTAAACACAGCAAGCAAGTGTGGATTTACTCCACAATATAAAGGTTTAGAAACATTATATGAAAAATTGGAGAAGAAAGGTTTAGTTATTCTAGGTTTTCCTTCCAATCAGTTCAATCAACAGGAACCAGGAGATAATGATGACATCAAAAACTTTTGCGAAATTAATTATGGTGTAAGCTTCCCCATGTTTTCCAAGGTTGATGTCAATGGAGAAAATGCTGATGAGCTGTTCAAATATCTTAGAAAAGAAACTAAAGGACTTTTAGGCGATTCAGTAAAATGGAATTTCACTAAGTTTTTGGTCGATAAAGATGGTAATCCTGTAAGAAGATATGCCTCTACCGTCGAACCACTTTCGATAGAAAAGGATATTTTAGCATTACTATAAAACAGCCAGGAGATTTTGATGAGAATGATTAAGTTTTCCATGATACTGCTTCTGCTCCTTGTATTTTTGACAGGATGTAGTTCGAAAGAAAAATACCTGGCTAAAGAAGAAGCCTTGGCTCAAGGCAGTATCGTATTAAATGGAACGATGAGTGAAAATAGAAACAGGTTTGACATCTTTTTAAAAAATGTTGATGCAGGAAGGGACGATTCTATTAAAGTCTATATTTATGATTTGAAAGAGAGTCATTATGTGATAAGCATCACCTATACCTATGATCAATTTGAAGTTTCAAGTTACTTTATGGATAAAGAATCTAATATCTCTAAAGAAGTTCCTTCTAGAATATATACCGATCTCATCATGACAAGTTCTAAAAATATTTTTCTTGTTGATCGTTTAAAAGTTAATCCAGATCTGTGGATATATCAATACAACTAATTTCATCCCCATGAAAATTGATTTATTTGCCGCTGATGATTATGAAAAAATTTTTTCGATTACTCTATGTTATTCACATAATTTTTGGTATACTGTAAGTGGAAGTTCAGTTTTTCTCACTGATCTTTTGAAACCAATACAGGACAAAAGGAATCCAGAGGATATCCTCAAATTGCTTTATGAAACCAAATGACTTCTGCATCATTGCAGAAGTCTTTATTTTCGCCTAAATTCAGCTAACTGATGAAGTAATCACTTATTTCATAAAAAATAAATCTAGCCTTTTCATTTTTCTTAAGTATTATCTGAAAAATTCAACTCATGTTAATCTTCTTAAAATATAAAGGTTTGCGATTTTGATCTTTCATTTTTTAACCGATGTTCTAAGTCGAAGAATTATCCTATATAATAGAAGATGAACAATTAAATGAATCATGCAAGTTAAATCTTGCTGAACCGATAAAAAAAGACTTCAAGAGGTGAATTATGGATACTGTAAAAATAGATATTGAATTATTAGAGGGCGCTAAGTCCCCCAGTTACGCAAATTTCCATGATGCTGGAGCAGATGTCTATGCTGCTCAGGATCTAGTGATCAGGCCAATGGAAAAACTTGTTGTTCCGTTAAATTTCAAGGTCGCACTACCAGTTGATGTAGAGATGCAGGTTAGGCCAAGAAGCGGCTTATCCCTGAAGACATCCCTAAGTATTCCAAACAGTCCTGGGACTGTAGATTCAGGCTATAGAGATGTTGTCGGGGTTATTGTGCAAAACACGTACAATATTTCAAACCTTCCTTATGAAATGCTCTATGATGAGGATCTAAAGGATCGAATCCAAAAAGATTATCATCTCCTCAAGGCATCTGATTCAAAGGAAATTTTCAGTACGTATTCCGATAAAAAGAATGAAACTGCTGAAGTCCTTAATTTATTTCCATTTCTGATCCTAGACAAGAATAACAATCCTTACGGAACGCTTTATTTCGAAAAGGGAACCAAAATTGCACAAATTGTCTTTAACCAGGTCGTTCATGCCGAGTTTAAAGAGACTGAGAATATAGAATCCATCGGCATAAATCGTGGTGGTGGATTTGGAAGCACGGGACTAAAATAATTACAACTCAAGTTAAATATAAACAAACAAATCCAGTTTGCACACTCCATAAGGGTGAGGCAAACTGGATTTGTTGTTTTGAAATTCATCAATTAAAAGTAATGAATTAACTTATTTGTATTTCTTGATCAGTTCTTCGAAATAAGCTTTTGGTTTTACCCCAATAGCTCCATCAACAGCTTTACCATCTTTAAATAAGATCAAAGTGGGTATGCTTTGAATACCATAGGACTGCGCCAATTGGCCGTTGTCGTCTACATTAACTTTGCTGATCTGGATATCGTTTTTGTTTTCTTCTGCGACCTGTTCAAGGATTGGACCCACCATCTTGCAAGGTCCGCACCAAGGTGCCCAAAAATCTACTAGAACAAGACCCTTTTTATTTAGTACATCATTTTGAAATGTCATCTCAGTTGTATTTATCATTTGCTCACTACTCCATGTATTTTTATAATTAGTTTTATGCAATTGATTATACACCAATTTTAAGTTTTGTGCAATCTAATTTGATGACATTTGAAGTTTTATGCAAATGTGATGTTATAATTCATCTCTGCTACTTTGGATATCGTGGTATAGATTGAGCAATACTCCGTAGAGATTTTAAATGCCTGCTCCAGACCTTTTTCCTTTTCTGCATTGGTGATGGTTACTTCAATATTGACATTTTTCAGCGTCGTAGGAATTTCATCCCTTTTTTCTCCAGTGATGTGCATCTCGAGCCCGTCATACTTAATTCTCTTTTTCACGGCGATTTCTATAAATGTGGCATATAAACAAGAACCCAGGGCCCCTAAGAGCATGTCATAAGGTTCTAATGTTCCTTCTTCACTTCCGATTTTTACAGTAGTATTTGGAGCGATGAGATCCCCTTTGAATTCATTTGTAAAATTCAAAGTAACTTCTTTTTTTACCATAATGTGCCTCCTATAACTAAACACGTCTATTCTTTATGTGTCTACATTTCTATTATATCAGTTTTATCGATTGTGTACAATTAATTGTATTGTCGAGGATAATCGTTGGCGATCGGTGGATGAACTCTTCTCTTTGATGAAGTTGATCTATTTGCTCTTCAGAAATCTCCATTTCTCCCACAAAGAGAATCCAAAGAGCAAAAGAATTCCTGCGCAAAGAGAAACAACATAATCGTCTCGTCCAACATATTCCTGCTTTAAGATTTTTGAATAAATCATATAAGCAATGACGATAAAAAAAGCAATAAACATAAACGACAAAAGCATAATTGCCTTTTCCGAAAAATTATTGGTTCCCTTTTGGATAAACGAATGCAACTTCAGTTCGCTTTCTTTCGTTTTGTAAGTGAAGGAATTCAATATGAAAAACATGCCTGCTATCGTGATTAAACTGCTAAAACTACCACCATAGCCTTTTTCTGTGAAAAAAGCATATCCTGTCGCATAACACAAAATCCCTAAAACGAAAAAAATAGTTCTCATGATTTGTGGAGAAATCTTCTTTGCCATGCTACTTCATCCTTTCAATGGTTTTTCATATACTGGATAGCCTGTACCATTGTTTTTATATCGTGGCTACCTTCTATTGCGATTTAAGTGTCCTAAAATGATAAACAAATTATTTCGACTAATTTTCTAGCTGTTGTATATAAAACAAAGCACCCTAAATTTATATCTTATACTAAGCGTAATATATTTTAGCTGAATTGTATACTTATATATGATCAGGAATCTCAGTCTTTCTCCTCCATACGGATGAGGACCTCTCATGAAAATCGACATCTCTACCGGGCAAAAAAGGCTGATGCAAATCATCGCATCAGCCTTTTTGATTATTTTCTTCTAATCTCTTATATGGTTACAGTTACATTCTGCACTTCGACATCAAAGAAAGGATCTTTCCTTCTCTGTAGGAATGGCAGTGCAAGTGTTGGGAATAAAGCGTACATCAGAACATCTTCTGTTGATTCTGCAAGATCGCCCAGTTCCTTTTTGTAATTCTCCATTTGAGGAGCAATAAGGTCTGCTGGTCTCATGGTCAGTACTTCTTCATCTCCGATGATCTTCTCTTTCATTTCCTTTGAGATTGGCCCTGGAGGTGTTCCATAAAGTCCTTTGACATAATCCTTGATCTCGTTTGGAATCATCTTGTATCTCACGCCGCTAAGGACGTTCATTACTGCCTGTGTGCCGACCATCTGGGATAGTGGGGTTACTAGTGGTGGATATCCAAGTTCAGCCCTAACCTTAGGAACTTCCTTGAGTACATCCATATACTTGTCTTCTTTCTTCGCATCTTTCAGCTGGGAAAGAAGATTTGAAAGCATACCACCTGGTACCTGATAAATCAAGGTATCTGGTTCTACATCCATGACCTTTGGATTCAGGATTCCATCTTTTCTTAGCTTTTCTTTCAGAGGTTTCAGATAATCAGCAACCAACTTGATTTTTTCAAGATTTAGTCCTGTGTCATATCCAAGTTCCTTTAGAACGATGGCTAAGGATTCTGTAGCAGGCTGGCTAGTTCCACCTGAGAAGGTTGAAACTGCAGTATCAATAATATCCGCACCAGCTTCAACAGCTTTCATGTACGTCATTTCTGAAATTCCTGAAGTGGCATGGGTATGAACTTCTATTGGAATCTTTGTAATCCCCTTAATGCCCTTAACCAGCTTATAAGCTGTATCAGGGGTCAATATTCCTGACATATCCTTGATTGCAATGGAATCTGCACCCATCTTGACCATTTCTCCTGCAAGGTTAACATAGTAATCCACCGTATGGATATCACTAATGGTATAACAGATGCAGGCCTGGCAATGTCCACCATATTTCTTGATGGCTTTCATTGAAGTTTCAAGGTTTCTAAGATCGTTCAACGCATCAAATACTCTAACGATGTCAATGCCGTTTTCGATCGCTTTTTGTACAAAAGCTTCAACGACATCATCTGGATAGTGTTTGTATCCAAGGATATTTTGTCCTCTTAAAAGCATCTGAAGCTTTGTCTTTTTTACATGCTTTCTGATGGTTCTCAGTCTTTCCCATGGATCTTCATTCAAGAATCTTAGGCAAGCATCAAAAGTTGCGCCTCCCCATACTTCTAGTGCATAATACCCGGCATCGTCCAAGTTTTCGAGCATTGGGAGCATATCTGCTGTAGACATTCTAGTTGCAATCAGACTTTGATGTGCATCTCTTAGAATAGTATCTACGAAACGTATTTGTTTATCCACTATAAAGTCAGTCTCCTTTCTTTTTTTAACAATTCTTCTATTTTATCATGCATATCCGATATGCTATGAGCACGGCTTCTTCCACAGACTTTGGCATCTTTGTCACAGACAAAACAAGTTCTCTTTTGAAATCCAATCTTCGTCCGATCGATACTTTCCATTCTTCCCTCATGATCATAAACCACATCAATATCGTAAAGTCTGCCCAGTGGCGTTTCTTCTTCAAGATTTGCCATCTCGGTCTTTACTACATCTGGTCGTCCGTTTATAACAAGAAAAAATTCAGGTCCAGTTCTCAAGTTTAGTTCTTTCTCATACTGAATTTCAAATTTTTTCCTTAATAGAACACCTTTGATATCCGAAGTCCCTAAGTCAAAAATCATTTTGATCAAATCACTATTCTTCACCGGTCCGGGAATATTGAGTTTAAAGGAAATTATTGAATCCTCAGGATATTTCTCTGAAAGTTTTTTCTCGAAACCAGCTCTCATTTCCCTGGTTTCAAGAACTTCCTCTAAGGATGGCGTAATCCCTTCAATAAACAATGTACCTCTGCTCATCTCATCTCTTCCTTTTTATTATCTAACGTTCTTTACCACATCGATAAGGCTTCCATCTCGATATTCGATGAGTGCAACAACCTTGTCCCCGTAAACGATAGGATCTGGTGTTCCGACTATAGCATAAGCCTTTTCTTTAAGTTCTTCAATGGTGAACTGTGGAACAGAAAGGTTCTTGAATGCCTCAACGAGGTCTTGTCTTCTTGGATTGATTGCAATTCCAAGTTCCGTTACGACTACATCTACACTTTCGCCTGGAGTGATAATCGTATTGACATTATCAACGATGGTTGGGATTCTTCCTCTGATCAGAGGGGTAAGGATAAGGCTGAGTTTTGATCCTGCAGCGGTATCACTATGTCCGCCTGATGCTCCTCTGATTAGTCCATCAGAACCGGTCATGACGTTAACGTTGAAGTTTGTATCAAGTTCAAGTGCTGAAAGCACAACAACATCAAGCATATTTACTGCAGCGCCTTTATTTCCAGGATTAGCATAGAAGGAAGCACTGATTTCATAATGGTTCTCGTTATTCTTCATGGATACACTGGCATCCCTGTCAAAGCTCTGAACATCTATAACTTTTTCGATTAGCCCTTCTTCAAGCATTTCGCACATGTGTCCTGTAAGTCCACCTAAGGCGAATGAAGCCTTGATTTGATCTTTTCTCATCGCATCAGCAAGGAATCTTGCTACAGCAAGAGTTGATCCGCCTGTACCAGCCTGGAAAGAGAAACCATCTTTATAATAAGGGGAATTTAAAATCACCTTGCATGCATTTTCAGCAATAAGAAGTTCCTTAGGATTGGTTGTGATTCTTGAAGCTCCTTTGGCAATACCATTAGGGTCTCCAATTGACTCTACCTGAACCACATAATCCACATGATTTTGTGGAATGCTGATTGGTGTATTTGGGTAAGGAACGAGATTATCTGTAACGATAACAACCTTATCCGCAAACTCTGCATCGAGCTTAGCATATCCGAGGGAACCACAAGTTGCATTACCATGGGAACCATTGGAATTTCCATAAGCATCAGCGCTAGGTGCGCCAAGGAATGCGACATCAATATGGATATCTCCAGTTTCAATTGCTCTGGCTCTTCCACCATGGGAACGGATTACTACAGGATTTTCCATGATTCCACGGGAAATTGCTGCACCAACCTTGTCTCTAAGGCCTGAAGAAGTGATATTCGTGATCACACCATTCTTGATATGTTCAATGATTGGTTCATGGACGTTAGCGATTGAGCTAGAAGCAAGCGTAAGATTTTTGATCCCCATCGCTGCGATTTCTGCCATGACCATATTAAGAACGGCATCTCCTTCACGGAAATGATGATGGAAGGAAACGGTCATTCCATCTTTAAGTCCGGTTTTTTCAATGGCCTCTCTAATTGAACCAAGTAGCTTTGAGTCTCCAGGATGAACCGCTGTCACTTCTCCTGCTGCTCTCTTATATGCATGTCTTCTTGCAAACTGTCCTTCAAATGTACCGAACTGTTCGGCGTACTCTTTAGGAATTTCTCTGCCTACATTATTTAGTGCCATGATTATTCTCCTTTCTTATATACGCCAGCAGCTTCTGCCAGTGCCAGTGCTCTTTGTGCACGTTCAACGATTGGTTTGTCAATCATCTTGCCGTTTAGCGCAATTACGCCTGAGCCCTTTGCTTCTGCTTCTTCTATTGCATGCATAACGTCAATTGCATTCTTAATTTCTTTTTCAGTTGGTGTGAATACGGAGTTTACAATACCAATCTGTCTTGGATTGATGACTGATTTTCCGTCGAAACCAAGCTGCTTGATGAACTCTGTTTCTTTTCTGAGGGTCTCTGTATCATTTACATTTGAAAACACAGTATCGAGGGCTGCAATTCCAACAGCTCTTGCTGCATGAACGATCATAGATCTAGCGAAGAAAATTTCATCGCTGTTTCTCTCCGGATATCTTCTGGTCTTCATTGAAGTAACGTAATCCTCTGCACCTAGTGCAATTCCTATGAGTCTCTTGCTGGACTGTGCGATGGAAAGTGCATTCAAAACACCTACTGGTCCTTCAATTGCTGCCATCATTTTAGTGGAACCTATTTCTCTTCCGCACTGTCTTTCAGCTTCTTCTATTACTGCTTCGGTATCAAGTACGTCCTGAGCAGTTTCAGTCTTAGGTAATCGAATTACCTGAATGCCTGCTCTTACCATTGCATGGACATCATCTCTTCCGCCCATATCAAGACTGTTGATTCTAACAACAGTTTCCACATTACCATAATCAATAGTCTTTACTGCCTGATACACGAGAAATCTTGAAGTATCTTTTTCTTTTAATGAAATGGAGTCTTCCAGATCAAACATGATTGAATCTGCGCCATAGATATAAGCATCTCTCAGCATTCCTGCATTGCTAGCAGGTACGAACATCATTGTTCTTCTTAAACGTTCCATGATTCAAGTCCCTCCCAATCAATCTTGTCAGTAGCGCCTGCAGCTCTATGAACTACAGCGATTGTCCTTGCGATGATTGTACAGTCAAGGGCACCTTTGTCTACTACGGTTAGTCTGGCATCTTCTACGCCAAGGTTATTGAGTGTACTATTAAGTACCTCTCTTATTTTCCTGCCATACTGATTTTCAACACTGCTCTTCAGGTCAATTTGAATTCCATTTCCATCGTTCGCATCGATGATGATTTGAAGATCTGAGGATTCTAATGTTCCTGCGATAGCTTGTTTTTCAATTTTAAACTTCTGCAAAATTATTCACTCCTTTTCTGAATTTGTTCTTTTATTTTTATTCCCTCAGGGGAAAGCAAATATTCAAATGTTGTTTCAGGAACCAAATTCTTTAGTTCCATTACTCTGTCTTCCTTCATGTACTTTCTTACTCTCGAAGCACTGATTACTTGTCCATCAACTTCTTTACGTGGAATGATAATCAGCTCTAAAGCATCCCCAAACACCCTTTTCAAGGCATTGTTATAAATGTTGGTTGCAAAAGACAGCGGTTCCTCACCAACATATCTTGTTGTAATTCCTAGTACTGGTGCGATGTGTTCTTTGAAGATTTTCGCATCCAGGCTAGCCTGGATATCAGTCACATCTGCATCTTCTTTTAGAAAATACGACGGGAACGTTTTCGAGGAGACCATATAGTCACCAGTTTCATGGACATAGACATTCGGCAAATGTGCCGTTCCTTTTTTTACAAGTTCGATTCGAGTTTTGGCTGGAAATTCTGACATATCTTCAGATAATACAAATACATGGAGCACGTCACTCTCGCTTGATGCCTTTTCTACCAAGTATTGATGCCCTTTAGTGAACGGATTAGCGTTCATGACAATTCCTGAAATTCTTTCGCCATTAATCTTTTCTTTTTTTAAGTTTTCAAGGAAATCATTGAAGCCATAGACTGCTTTTTCAAGAAAAACAAGCTTGTCCTCAACTCTTTCGATTTCTTTAAATCCCAAGTGCAGGAAAGAATTGACGGATTCGGCCTTGGTGTAGACGTAGACGGAAGTGTATCCTGCATCGAAAACTTCTGACATCAAATGTGAAACAAGCATACTGATGACTTCACCACCGGTATAGTCCTTACACACAGCAATGCACTTCAGGACATTCGTGAATCTTGAGCCTGTAGCAATAAGCTTGTCGCCATCGTAAACGCCTACGGTGTAGTCAACCAGTTCTTCAGAACGAATCCCTGCCTGTTGCAGAAGGTTTTCCCACATTGCTTTTTCTTTCTTACTTCGTTTAACCCAAAGTCTTTCTATTTTGTAATCCATCATTTCTCTCCTTTCCTTGATAATTTAACTGATCAATTCACTATTTCTTTGTATTTGGAAATGCTTTAATGAGGCCCAGACTAACAAGATACAGGATAATTGATACAACGAATACCCCTGCCATACCGAAAGCCATGATTTCTAAAGCTTGTCCTACTAATTCTGTGTGCATTTGATTACTCCTTTCAATATCCTTCTACTTCATCTTACATAAAGTAGGAAAGGATCAGTCCTCCAGCGATAACAGATGCAATCTGTCCAGATACGTTGGCTCCAATGGCATAATTGAGAAGGAAGTTTTGCTTGTCTTCTTCTGATGCCATTTTCTGAACAACTCTGGCAGACATTGGGAATGCTGAAATTCCAGCTGCACCGATCATTGGGTTAATCTTCTCTTTTCTGAACAGGTTCAAGAACTTAGCGAAGAGAACACCACCGATGGTATCCATAACGAAGGCTACAAGTCCGAAAGCGATGATCATCAGTGTCTGGAGATTCCAGAACGCTTCAGCAGTCATTTTTACGGAAATTGTCAGTCCAAGAAGGATTGAAACCAGGTTTACCAACTCATTTTGTGCGGAGTTGCTAAGTCTGTCGAGTACGCCACATTCTCTAAGAAGGTTACCAAACATCAGGAATCCTACAAGAGGAAGGGATGCTGGTGCGATAAATCCTGCAACAATGATAATGATGATTGGGAACAGGATTTTGGTCAGCTTAGATACATTAGAAGCTTTGTAATGCATTCTGATTGATCTTTCTTTCTTTGTGGTTACAAGCTTGATTGCAAATGGCTGAATGATTGGAACCAATGCCATATATGAATAAGCTGCAACAGATATCGGCCCTAAGAGCGTCGGCGCTAGTTCATTGGCTACAAAGATGGCCGTCGGGCCGTCCGCAGCACCGATAATTCCGATGGAAGCGGCTTCTTTCAAGTCAAATCCAAAAAGTACAGCAACGATAACAACAAAAAAGATTCCGAATTGAGCTGCTGCTCCGAATAAAAGCATGAAAGGATTTTGAAGTAGAGGCCCGAAATCGATCATGGCGCCTATTCCGATGAAAATTAAAAGTGGAAATAATTCTGTAGCAATACCTGCATCGAAAAGAACATTAAGTACACCTTTCGATTCGCTTCCTACCTGGGTAACCAGTCCGGAATTTGGAAAGTTGACAAGGATAGTTCCAAGTCCCATAGGTACAAGTAGTGTTGGTTCATATTGTTTTTTAATTCCAAGGTAAATCAGCACCCCGCCGATAAGCATCATGATTATCTGTGGGCCTGTTATAGACATGATTCCTGCTAATATTTGTTCCAAGTTAGTTCCTCCTAGTTTATCCGATTGTGACGATTGGAGCCCCTACATCAATAGGTGATCCTTTAGTAACGTAAAGTGCTGTGATGACTCCATCCTGTGGTGCAACAATTTCATTTTCCATCTTCATGGCTTCAAGGATGACGATAACCTGGTTTTCTTTAACCTGATCTCCAACCTTGACTCTGACATCTAGAATATTTCCAGGCATTGGAGAATCCATAGTCAGGCCTTCACCTGTAGGAACTACTGCTGGAGCTGCAACTGGTGCTGCCTGAACTGGAGCTGCTGCTGGTGCTGCAACTGGTGCTACTGGTGCAGCTGTTGGTGCTGAAATTGGTCCAGCTCCTGGAGCTACTCCTAATTCTTCCATCTCTACCATATATTCCTTTTCATTGATCTTGATGCGAAATTTTCTTAACATAAATAATACCTTCCTTCTTTTTTTATTTTACTTCTGTAATACTCACTAAACGAAAATATGAATCGGGATGATCTCCAGCTGCTACTGCAGATACAATAGCTGCAGCGATTTCCTTGTCCGTATCTATTCCAGTAACACTCTTCACACGGAATTTTGAATCTGGCATACTTCCCGCTGCTACTGCTGAAGCAATAACTGTAGCAAGCTCTTTTTCTTCAGATGAAATGTCCCTGGTAAAATCCACTTTAGGTTCATCCTTGATTGGTAATATATCTTGATCCTTGGCTCCATTCTTCTCTGCAACCGTAGGTTCATTCTTTTTTCTGAACCGGTCAAAAAATCCCATTTAAGCTATCCTCCTTTTATTTGTTTAACACCTTTACATTATAAGTGAACTTCATCTTTAGTTGTGTTTTTTAGCTGTATTTTTGCCCCTCCTCTCCTGTTTTTCTATTGTTTAGTTTTAGAAAATTAAGACTGACCAGCAAACAATATTAAGTAACAGAGAAGGCGTATGGTTTATTCCATTGCTTTCAACGCAACACCTTTACCTTTTACGTACTTATTTCTCCTCTATTTTAACAACGGCATAAGGTTTTGTAAACATTTACAAAGATTAGTTTTCAAAGAAATACCCCTTTCCAGCCATTTTTGAATTTCCCCTGGAAAGAGGTAATTAAGATTAAATAAAATTGTATTCTTTAATAAAGTTTGATTATAGCGGCATTGCACCGGTTATCGTATGAACAATAAGGTAAATGAATAAAATTGGCCACGCATATTTTGTATATTCTTTTTGAAAATCAACAAAGTTGACTTCTGTTCTTTCACAGAGCATATAAAGCGCTGGGATGACAGGACTGATTAATCTAAAAGACTGTCCTACCATAGACGCTACAGCCGCCTGATCTGGACTGACACCGAATTGTCCCATGACTCCTGCCATTACAGAAGCGATTCCAAAATAGAATGCATCCTGTGGAAGGAATGTGATTGCTGGTGCAGCAAGAATCGCATAGATTGGAACCATATGTGTACCAAGTGATGCTGGAATTACACTCGCTAGGCTCGTTGCCAATGCCGTTGACATTCCGCTTCCGCCTAGAATTCCTGAAAAAGCTCCTGCAGCAAGTGTAGCTAGTGCTGGTGGAAGAGCATCAGGGGCCAGGTCATCCATGATTTCTTTCACGCCTTCAGTTGTCTTGTAGTTCACCTTCAAGGCAATTGCCGTACCAAGCATGAAGAGCACGGAACCATGAACAATATCCATGAGAAGAAGTGTCAGCACAAGAATGGTTAGAAGCAGATTGAACCAGAATAGCTTAGGTCTTTTCTTTTCAGGTTCATTTTCTCTGATTGCATTAAGCATCATTTGAATTTGTTCTGGTGGAAGGTCTTTTGCTGTTTTAGGATCGAAGTTTAATCTCTTTCTCTCTTTCTTCCCCAGCATATAGGCCATAAATATCGCATAACACTCAGCCACTAAAAGCCCAGGCAGTATGCTTCTGAACAAGGTACTGATTTCAACATCTAATGCTGTTGCTGCGGCAATTGTCGGTCCTCCCCATGGTAATTGGTTGAATATACCAATTGGTGTTACAACAATAATCGCCAGATAGATCAGTTTCATGTTCATTTGTTTCCAAAGGCTTAAGAATGCTGCGATAACGATAATGATCGTCGTTGTTGTATCTCCATTTAAAGTAACAACACTTGCTACAAGGACTGTGGCTAATGCTACCTTTAATGGATCTCCTTTAGCTTTCTTAATAAAAAACTCACTTAGTGGATCAAACAAGCCTGCATAAAGCATTACTCCGAAAAAGAGTACCGCAAAAAGGATGATGATTGCAGGTGATATAACACCCAAGGATACTTTTCCTGTTGTGGCATTTTGTGTATAGAATATCCCATTTTTTATCCATTTAAAAACATCAAGAATTGGTTTTCCCGTAGCTAATGCCGCAATTACGCCAAATACAAATGGAATGATTGTAAGGGCCCCAAATACAGATAGCTTTCTCTTTGACAAACTAACAATAAATACAATGATCATTAATAGTGCAATGAGTGTCAACATACTATTATCCCCCTAAAGTAATCTACTTGATATACTTAACCTTCTCTGAAATTTCTTTAACTACTTGATCTCTTCTTTCATTGAAAATAACTTTGTTTTGTTCAAATATGTTGTTTCCATGCGTATCGATAGAAATGATCAGTGGGCCAAATTCCTTAACACGGCATACCCAAAGGGTCTCAGGCATACCAAGGTCCATCCATTCCTGTCGCTCGATTTCTTCAACTTCTTTTGCAGCTAAAACTGCACAACCAGCGGGGAACACTGCATGAACTGCCTTGAATTCCTGGCAGGCTTCCATGGTTTCTTTTCCCATACCGCCTTTTCCTACGATAAGTTTTACTCCAGTTTCTTTTACAAATGCTTTTTCAAATTTTTCCATTCTCATACTCGTTGTAGGACCAACAGAAACCATCTCATACTTATTATCGGTTCCTTCAATTTTCCTGACAATAGGGCCGGCATGAAATATTGCTCCGCCTCTGATATCTACTGGAAGTTCTCTTCCATACTCGATGAGTCTGCGATGAGCGACATCTCTGCAGGTAACGATATGTCCGTTCAAGTAAACGACATCGCCTACTTTAAGATCTTCTAAATCTTCATCTCTTATTGGAGTTGTAAGTATTTTC